>NZ_JACXAF010000040.1 GCF_014773395.1 Neiella litorisoli
GATCTTCCGCAGGCTATATAAAGGTCTTAACTTCTTCAGTTAGGACCTTTTTCTTTTGCAACTGACAACCGCGCTGGCAATGGCCAATGGCTATGCTCCAAATACCGAAGAGCTCGGTAAACTCTCCGATATACTCTGCCCTGATTTCATCAATCAATGCCTCGAAACCAGTGGTGTTGCAACCGTCAGAAAACGCCGAATTCCTCTAGACATGGCAGTGTGGACCGTCATTGCGATGTCGCTGTACCGGCAAGAGCCGGTTTGGAGCATTGTTAGCAAAGCGCAACTGATGTTGCCTGGAAAGAAACCTTTGGTTGCTCCGAGCGCAGTGGTTCAAGCACGTCAGCGGCTAGGGGCCGACGCAGTGAAAGAAGTCTTTCATCGCAGCCAGCAAATGTGGCATCAGCAAGCCAATCACCCAACGTGGTCGGGTTTAAAACTCCTTGGAGTCGATGGTGTGGTTTGGCGAACGCCTGATACGCCGGATAATCGAGCACGATTTAAAGCACCTTCCAACCAAAACGGCGAGGGCTCTTTTCCACAAGTTCGGATGGTGTGTCAGATGGAATTAACCAGCCACATGATGGTTGCCAGTGCCTTTGACAGTTATAAGACCAATGAAATGACCTTGGCCGAACGTTTGATTGACACCACGCCAGACCACAGTCTGACCCTATTCGACCGAGGCTTTTACTCGCTAGGCCTGCTGAATCGCTGGTATCAAGCGGGTGAACAACGTCACTGGCTGATGCCAATGAGAAAAGGCACCCAATACACGGTGATTAGGAAGCTCGGACGAAACGATAAAATCGTTGCTTTGCAGGCCAGCCCACAAGCGCGGCGAAAATACTCCGACCTCTCTGATAGCGTAGAAGTTAGGTTATTGACCAAAACCATCAAAGGAAAAGAGGTCAATATCCTGACTTCAATGACTGACGCCATGCGGTTTCCTAGTGCAGATATTGTTGATTTATATCGTCACCGCTGGGAAATTGAAGTGGGCTATCGAGAGATGAAATCATCACTGCTTAACAATGAGTTTACGCTGCGAAGTAAACTGCCAGAAATGATTGAGCAGGAGCTGTGGGGGCTGCTGCTCGGTTACAACATCATTCGCTACCAGATGGTTAAGATGGCACAAACGGTACCCGGTTTGTATCCCAATCAATTAAGCTTCACCACCAGTGCCGCAGCGATTATCCACTTAATATATGGCTTCTGGCTCGAAGCGGCTGGCACCATCCCGAAGCGAATTAACCACCTACTTGATGAAACGCCACATCACATTCTACCGCCGAAACGGGAAGACAGAATTTACCCTAGATGCGTGAAGCACAAGGCGCGAAAATACCCCAATAAGAAAAATGCCAGTCAGCTTAACTGACTGGCATTAGCCAATAGGCTGCCTGTTTTGTTTTGAGGCCTTGCTATTCATTCTTGCGATAGCAGCTATTCCCTTACCATGTAACTTTGTTACACTAACTCGGTCATATGGAGAGTATAGCGGCCAGCTACGTTACTCTTTGTTACTGCCCCCATGGTAAGGATACTCAATGATCTACCCTGTCATTATGGCCGGTGGCTCCGGCAGCCGTCTTTGGCCTTTGTCTCGCAAACTCTACCCAAAACAGTTTTTACCATTGCATGGTGACAGCACCATGTTGCAGGAAACCATCACTCGACTCAGTGGCGTTCAGGCAAGTTCCCCGGTGGTCATTTCTAACGAAGAGCATCGTTTTATTGTCGCTGAGCAGCTGAACCAGTTGGGTGATTTGGGGACGATTATCCTTGAGCCGGATGGGCGCAACACTGCACCTGCTGTCGCACTGGCTGCATTAACCTTAAAGCACACTGCCGGTGAAGATGCCGTGATGCTGGTGCTCGCCGCCGATCATGTTATTCAAGATAACACCGCTTTCCATGCTGCTATTGAGCAAGCCATCCCGCTGGCCGAGTCTGGAGAGCTGGTGACTTTTGGCATTGTTCCGACTGGTCCTGAAACTGGCTATGGCTATATTCGTTCTGGCGACGCTATGGGGGATGCCTTTAAGGTTGGTGAATTCGTTGAAAAACCAGATTTAGCAACGGCGCAATCCTATGTCGATAGCGGTAAGTATTACTGGAACTCCGGCATGTTTATGCTCACAGCCGGCCAGTACCTGAGTGAATTAAAGAAACATCAGCCCGACATTCTTGCTGCTTGTGAGGCGTCGATGGCAGATGTCAGTCATGATCTTGATTTTGTCCGAGTCAACTCAGAACGGTTCCTCAAATGCCCCGATGATTCCATCGATTATGCGGTGATGGAAAAAACCGACCGCGCGGTTGTGATCCCGCTGGACGCCGGTTGGAATGACGTCGGCTCTTGGTCGGCCCTATGGGAAGTGAATGATAAAGACCAACATGGCAACGTCACCCGCGGTGATGTCATGGTCCATGAGAGCAATAATACCTACGTCAACGCCGAAGAAAAATTGGTCGCAGTCGTTGGGCTCGACAACATCATTGTGGTGGAGACCAAAGATGCGGTGCTGGTCGCAGACCAAAACCGGGTTCAAGATGTGAAAAGCATTGTTAATGAGCTCAAAGCTCAAGATCGCAGCGAGTACTTACATCACCGTTATGTCTATCGGCCTTGGGGTAAGTACGATTCCATCGACAACGGCAGTCGCCATCAGGTCAAGCGGATCACGGTCAAACCCGGCGCCAAACTGTCGGTTCAGATGCACCATCATCGCGCCGAGCATTGGATTGTGGTCAGTGGCACGGCGAAAGTGACCAACGGCGACAAAACATTTTTAGTGACCGAGAACGAGTCAACGTATATCCCTGTTGGCGTGGTTCATGCGCTTGAAAACCCCGGTAAGGTGCCATTGGAGTTGATTGAAGTGCAATCTGGCTCTTACCTCGGTGAAGATGACATCGTGCGTTTCGAAGACCGTTATGGTCGAGTGGAGAGTTAATTATGGCTGAATTAACTTGTTTCAAAGCATATGACATTCGTGGTCAGCTCGGTAGCGAACTCAATGAGAAAATTGCCTATGACATTGGCCGCGCTTATGGCGAATTTCTCCAACCCGAAACCGTGGTTGTCGGCGGCGATGCCCGTGAAACCAGCGACGCGTTAAAAAAAGCTTTGGCTGAAGGCTTGATGGATGCCGGAACCAACATCATTGATTTGGGTATGACGGGCACCGAAGAAATTTACTTTGCCACCTTTCATCTCGGCGTGAGTGGTGGCGTCGAGGTGACAGCGTCCCACAACCCCATTGATTACAACGGCATGAAGCTGGTTTGTGAGGGCAGCCGACCGATTGGTAATGCCAACGGCTTAGCTGACATTAAGCGAATCGCCGGCGAAGCGCCATGGCGCCATGGCGAGTTTACCTCTGAACGTCCCAAAGGCAGCTACGAGCAGCGCAACTTGCTTGGCGATTACATTGCCCACTTGCTGGGTTACATTAATATCGCCAAGCTCAAACCGTTAAAGCTGGTCGTCAATGCAGGTAACGGCGCCGCCGGCCATGTCGTTGACGCGTTGGAGTCGGTCTTCAAACAGGCAGAGGTGCCGGTTGAGTTAATTAAAATTCACAACGAGCCCGATCCGACATTCCCCAACGGTATTCCAAATCCGCTTTTGCCAGAAAACCGCCCTGCGACAGCAAACGCCGTCAAGCAACATAATGCCGATATGGGGATTGCTTGGGATGGTGATTTCGACCGCTGTTTCTTGTTTGATGAAAACGGCGAATTCATCGAAGGCTATTACATCGTTGGATTGCTGGCCAAAGCATTTCTTGATCAACAACCCAGCGCCAAGATCATTCACGATCCGCGTTTGACCTGGAACACCATCGACGTGGTCGAGCAAGCCGGTGGTCATGCCATCATGAGTAAAACCGGTCATGCCTTTATCAAAGACATTATGCGCTCCGAAGATGCGGTTTACGGCGGCGAAATGAGCGCCCACCATTACTTCCGTGATTTTGCTTACTGCGATAGCGGCATGATCCCTTGGTTGTTGGTGGCTGAACTACTTAGCACCACAGGCCAGCCACTGTCTGAGCTAGTCAAGGAGCGAATTGCTGCTTACCCATCGTCTGGAGAGATCAATCAAAAGCTCGCTGATCCAGATGCGTCTATCGCTGCCGTGCTGGCTCAATATGAGGCCGATGCTGAGGTGGTCGACCGCACAGATGGCATTAGTGTTGAGTTTGCTGATTGGCGCTTTAACTTGCGTAAGTCAAATACCGAGCCGGTTGTGCGATTAAACGTTGAGAGTAAGGGCGACAAAGCCCTGATGGAAGCGAAGACCAAAGAGCTGCTTGACGCCTTGTCAGCCTAGTTAGCGGCCAGTCAACACGAAGCCCAAGAGCCGGAGTTACTCCGGCTTTTTTGGTCACGCTTTAACCACTGTTACCAGGCTTGGCATCATAGGCTGACTGATAACTAATTTTTTCGTGGGAAGGCCGCCGCCCTTTGCCGAATTGAATTTCTATGCCAGCAATGAATAAATAGGTCGGCTTGTAGTCAAATTTCCGCGGTAGGGTAATTTGCGGCTCCAAATGGTAAGTAAACCAAGGTCGCCAAACGCTTTTTCGATAATTAAAACCGAGGCGATAGATTTCCGATTCGTCTTCATCGCGAGGATCATCGGTTGCTCCCTCTACCGATAGAAATGACACGATCGCGCTGCGCTGAGACAACTGCTTGATACGGGCGATAGTGGCACGCCACTCGTAGCCATCTGTCTTCTCGCCATACTTTCCTTGCAGTTGATATCGATAGATAACGTCGTCAAGGTAGCGATCGACGGTGGCTCTAGATGTTTCGTACCAGCTATCTTCAAACTCTAGCGTCAAATCTTGGGTGAATTTAAATACCGTGTTGTCACTCCACGGGTCGTAATGGCGAGCGCGAACTCGAGTAAACGGGCCGCCACTAAAGTGAGCGCCAACGTCAAAGCTCAAATCCCAGCTATCTCGGTCAAACATGGTATAGCGCACTGCTGCGGATGATTTTTCTTGGCGGCGACCGGCTGGATTCAGCAAATTATCGCCGTTACCGGAGTCGTCCTTGCCATCGATCAGCAGCTGTAGTTTATTGGAGATTTGAGGCAAATGAATCGACGCTTGGATTCGTGGCTTAATCTTGTCTGATTCACGTTGGCGGATCACATAGTCGGTGCTGATACGGATCAAGCTACTAGCACTTTGGATATCAGAAGAACTCACCTCATCCGGACCAAAAAAACTATCAAGCCACAGGGCCTGGTCGCACACGGTATCAGACAGCAGCAGATGCGCCTTGTCATACCAAGGGTAATTTTCCTGTGCAATGGATTCGCACGGGCGCATGTGGTCCTTGGCGTAAGACCACATTTCTGTTTCATCTTCAGCGCTCAGAGCGATGGCTTGAACTTGTGTGGCAACGAAAATGACCGACAACAACAACGCCATTATCCCCTTGGTGAGTTCGTTAGTTCAGTAAACACAAGCCTGACGAATCTGTCATGGTGTAAGTTTTCAAAATCAAACCTACATCGGGCTTGTTTTGTCGTTATGCTTGTGTATAATACGCGACCACTCGGTATTGAACGAGTTTATCTGGTTTGATTTAACTCGACTTGTCGCAGTGAATCAAACCAAAGTACAGCAACCCCGATTTGGGGTTGAATGAATCGATACACACCCACCATACCAAAAATGGTACTGGCTTGGGCGTGTGTCTTTGTGTCAAACATTTTTGGAGCGTTGGTCTGATGCAGAACCAAAGAATCCGTATCCGCCTAAAAGCTTTTGACCATCGTCTGATCGATCAGTCTACGTCAGAGATCGTTGAGACGGCGAAGCGAACCGGGGCTCAGGTACGTGGTCCGATTCCGCTGCCAACCCGCAAAGAACGTTATACCGTTCTGATTTCACCGCACGTCAATAAAGACGCGCGTGATCAATATGAGATCCGTACTCACAAGCGTTTGGTCGACATCGTCGAACCTACCGACAAAACTGTCGACGCTTTGATGCGTTTGGATCTTGCTGCGGGCGTTGATGTTCAGATCAGCTTGGGTTAATCCCAAGCAGACTAGAAGAGGTTTGTAAACCATGGCTATCGGATTAGTCGGTCGTAAAGTAGGTATGACTCGCATCTTCACTGAAGATGGTGCTTCTGTACCTGTAACCGTAATTGAAGTCGAAGCCAACCGTGTCACACAGATTAAAACTCTGGAAACCGACGGATACCGTGCGGTTCAAGTGACCACTGGCGGCAAAAAAGCCAACCGTGTGACCAAGCCGGAAGCGGGCCATTTTGCTAAAGCTGGCGTTGAAGCTGGCCGCGGTGTATGGGAATTCCGTCTGGCAGACGGTGAAGGCGAAGAGTTGGAAGCTGGCAAAGAAATCACTGTTGATGTGCTAGCTGAAGCAAAGAAAGTTGACGTAACCGGCACCTCTAAAGGTAAAGGTTTCGCAGGCGTTGTTAAGCGTTGGAACTTCAGTACTCAGGACATGACTCACGGTAACTCTTTGAGCCACCGTGCACCTGGTTCAATTGGTCAAAACCAATCACCAGGTAAAGTCTTCAAAGGCAAGAAAATGGCCGGTCAAATGGGTAATGAGCGTGTAACTGTTCAATCTTTGGACGTTGTACGTGTTGACGCTGAACGTAACCTCATCCTTGTTAAGGGTGCGGTCCCAGGCGCTACTGGCGGCGACGTCATCGTTAAACCTGCCGTTAAAGCGTAACTTGGAGATTGGTGATGGAATTAGTATTGAAAGACGCGCAAAGCGCGCTTGAAGTCAATCCAACGATCTTCGGGCGTGACTTTAATGAAGCGTTAGTTCACCAGGTAGTTGTTGCGTATGCAGCAGGTGCCCGTCAAGGTACTCGTGCCCAGAAAACTCGCTCAGAAGTGAGCGGTGGCGGCAAGAAGCCTTGGAAACAAAAAGGTACTGGTCGCGCACGTGCTGGTACTATCCGCAGCCCAATCTGGCGCAGCGGTGGCGTGACTTTTGCGGCTAAGCCACAAGATCACAGCCAAAAGGTGAACAAGAAGATGTATCGCGGTGCACTGCGCAGCATTCTGTCTGAGCTTGTGCGTCAAGAGCGTCTGATCGTTGTTGAAAAATTTGGTGTTGAAGCACCTAAAACCAAAGAGCTTGCTAGCAAACTGAAGCAGTACGATGCGAACGATGTTCTGATCGTTACTGAAGAAGTTGATGAGAACCTGTTCCTGGCCGCACGCAACTTGTACAAAGTTGACGTTCGCGACGCAGCAGGCATCGACCCAGTTAGCTTGATCGCCTTTGATAAAGTTTTGATCACTGCTGCTGCAGTGAAACAACTTGAGGAGAACCTAGCATGATCACTGAAGAGCGTCTGCTGAAAGTTCTCTTAGCCCCTGTTGTTTCTGAAAAGAGCACCATGGCTGCTGAAAACAACAACACTGTTGTTTTCAAAGTTGTGACTGACGCTGATAAGCGTGAGATCAAAGCGGCGGTAGAGAAGCTGTTTGAAGTTGAAGTTACTGGCGTTCGTACCGTCAGTGTAAAAGGCAAAACCAAGCGTCACGGTGCCCGTTTCGGCCGCCGCAGCGACTGGAAAAAGGCCTATGTAACGCTTAAAGACGGCAGCGAAATTGATTTCGTTGGCGGCGGTGAGTAATTGGAGGAGTAGGAAACATGGCAATTGTTAAATGTAAGCCAACATCTCCGGGTCGTCGCCACGTAGTTAAGGTTGTTAACAGCGACCTGTACAAAGGCAAGCCATACGCCCCTTTGCTGGACAAAAAGTCTAAGTCTGGTGGCCGCAACAACAATGGTCGCATTACCGTGCGTCACATTGGTGGTGGTCACAAGCAGCATTACCGTATTGTTGACTTCAAACGCAACAAAGACGGCATCCCAGCAAAAGTTGAGCGTCTGGAATACGATCCGAATCGTAGTGCAAACATTGCTCTAGTTCTTTATGCAGATGGTGAGCGTCGCTACATCATTGCGCCTAAAGGTCTGGAAGTTGGTGCAGCAGTTCAATCTGGACAAGATGCGCCAATCAAAGCCGGTAACGCACTGCCACTGCGCAACATCCCAGTTGGTTCAACCGTACACTGTGTTGAACTGAAGCCGGGTAAAGGTGCTCAGTTGGCTCGTTCTGCCGGTGCTTATGCACAAATCGTTGCCCGTGAAGGCTCTTACGTCACTCTGCGTCTGCGTTCTGGTGAAATGCGTAAAGTATTCGCTGAATGTCGCGCGACTCTGGGTGAAGTAGGTAATGCCGAGCACATGCTGCAGCAGTTTGGTAAAGCTGGTGCATCGCGCTGGCGTGGCGTTCGCCCAACCGTTCGTGGTGTTGCCATGAACCCGGTTGATCACCCACATGGTGGTGGTGAAGGTCGTACGTCTGGTGGTCGTCACCCAGTTACACCTTGGGGTGTGCCGACTAAGGGCTACAAGACGCGTAAGAACAAGAGTACTGATAAGTACATTGTTCGCCGTCGTTCTAAGTAATAGAGGTAGAAGCCATGCCACGTTCTCTCAAGAAAGGTCCTTTTATTGACCTGCACTTGCTGAAGAAGGTAGAGAAAGCGGTGGAAAGCGGGGATAAAAAACCAGTTAAAACCTGGTCCCGTCGCTCAATCATCATTCCTGATATGATCGGATTGACCATCGCTGTCCATAATGGTCGCCAACATGTTCCTGTCTACGTGACTGACGAAATGGTTGGCCATAAGCTGGGTGAATTTGCACCTACTCGTACATACCGCGGTCACATCGCGGACAAGAAAGCCAAGAAGCGTTAAGGAGTAAATGATGGAAGCATTAGCTAAACATCGGTTTGCCCGCACCGCAGCACAAAAGGCTCGCTTGGTCGCGGATCAAATCCGAGGTGTACCAGTAGCAAAAGCTCTGGACATCCTGAACTACAGCCCGAAGAAGTCTGCTGTATTGGTTAAAAAAGTGCTGGAGTCTGCAATTGCAAACGCCGAGCACAACCAGGGCGCCGACATTGATGAGTTGAAAGTTGCCAAAGTCTTCGTTGACGAAGGTCCAACTATGAAGCGCATCAAGCCGCGTGCAAAGGGTCGTGCCGACCGCATCCTGAAGCGTACCAGCCACATTACTGTGGTTGTGTCCGATAGCTAACGGAGACAGGTAAATGGGTCAGAAAGTACATCCTAATGGAATTCGCCTAGGCATCGTTAAGCCGTGGAACTCAACCTGGTACGCAGGTAAGAAAGAGTACTCGGCCAACCTGCACAGCGACCATTTGGTTCGTCAGTTCTTGAATAAAGAACTGAAAAACGCTTCAGTTTCTCGCATTGAAATTGAACGTCCAGCGAAAAGCATTCGCGTGACCATTCACACTGCCCGTCCAGGTGTTGTGATTGGTAAAAAAGGTGAAGACGTTGAAAAATTGCGCCTGCAAGTAGCCAAATTGGCTGGTTCGCCTGCACAAATCAACATCTCCGAAGTGCGTAAGCCAGAACTCGACGCGAAATTGGTCGGCGATAGCATCGCTAGCCAGCTTGAGCGCCGTGTCATGTTCCGTCGTGCCATGAAGCGCGCGGTTCAAAACGCTATGCGCCTCGGTGCCAAAGGTATCAAGGTAGAAGTTAGTGGTCGTTTGGGCGGTGCAGAAATTGCTCGTACAGAATGGTACCGCGAAGGTCGTGTACCGCTGCACACTCTGCGTGCAGACATCGATTATGCAACTTCAGAAGCGTTGACTACTTACGGCATCATCGGCATCAAGGTGTGGATCTTCAAAGGTGAGATCCTCGGTGGTATGGAACAGGTCGAGAAGCAGGCGCAACAACCGCGTCCAGCTAACAAGCGCGGCCGTAAAGGTACTAAGTAAGGAGTAAGCAATGCTACAACCGAAACGTACTAAGTTCCGTAAGATGCAAAAAGGCCGTAACCGCGGTGTCGCGGTTGCAGGTAGCAAAGTAAGCTTCGGCACTTACGGTTTGAAAGCGGTTGGTCGCGGTCGTATTACTGCGCGCCAAATCGAAGCGGCACGTCGTGCGATGACTCGTCACGTGAAGCGTCAAGGTAAAATTTGGATTCGTGTCTTCCCAGACAAGCCAATTACCGAAAAGCCGTTGGAAGTTCGTCAAGGTAAAGGTAAAGGTAACGTTGAGTACTGGGTTTGCCAGATTCAGCCAGGCCGTGTTCTTTACGAGATGGACGGTGTTCCAGAAGCATTGGCTCGTGAAGCCTTTGATCTGGCAAGCCGCAAGCTTCCAATTAAGACAACCTTTGTAACTCGGACGGTAATGTAATGAAAGCGAGTGAACTGCGTGAAAAAAGCGTGGAAGAGCTGAATGCTGAATTGCTAGAGCTGTTGCGTGAGCAATTCAACCTGCGCATGCAAGCAAGCACTGGTCAGCTGGCTCAGACTCACACGCTGAAACAGGTACGCCGCAACATTGCGCGCGTTAAAACCCTCCTGAACGAGAAGGCTGGTGCGTAATGAGCGAAGCTAAGATTCGTACGTTGCAAGGTAAAGTGATCAGCGACAAGATGGACAAGTCCATCACTGTGGCTATCGAGCGTAAGGTGAAACACCCAATCTACGGTAAGTACATCAAACGCACTACCAAGCTTCACGTACATGATGAAGAAAACCAATGTCAAACTGGTGATGTGGTTAGCATCAAAGAATGCCGCCCACTGTCTAAGACTAAAAATTGGACACTAGTTGAAGTGGTTACTAAAGCTTAAGTCTGACTTAATGCTTGAATGAAAAAAGGCTCCCTCGGGAGCCTTTTTTGTATTCAGCCTTTTTCGTACGGAAAATAACGGTGTCCCAGCCGTAGCCCAATCGTGGCGAGCACCATGACAAACATCGCCATCGCAATCCAAAATACGCTCAGTGCAGCCATCTCTTTGGTTGCTAAGGTTAGGTATCTCGCTAAGGCGATTATCGCGATATAGATTGGATAACGCACAGGCACTCGTCCGAGCTCAGCATATAAGCGCGACATTGCCATCACTTCTAAATAGATGAACAGCAGCAAAATGTCGCTCAAGTGGACATGTTGAGAATCAATGATATGGCGAATCTCAATTGCAATGGCGATCAGCGTCGCTAATGCAATAAAGACCAGTAGTGCTTTTTCGATTACCGATATAGCAATGATAAAAATTTGCTGTATCCGCTGTTTATTAATCACTTACTTCTCCTTAACAATGCTCCGAGATCTGATGTCTGATCAATCGATCTTAATATTGCGATCGATATCGTATTTGCTTCGTTAGTTTAAATGTAATTAATTCAATGTTTTGCGATTTATTTATTGATGAATCATGACTTTTGGATCGAAAAGATCGAAAAAGTTTCAAAACAGGGGTTGACTCCAAACCGAAGATCCTTAAAATGCGCATCCGCTTCGGGGCAAAAGCTTCAAGCAAGTCAGGTAAGTACCTGGCATCGCTCTTTAACAATTAGCAAGACAATCTGTGTGGGCACTCGCAGTGAGTTGAGATAAAAAATTATCAACTTATTGAAGAGTGTTCAAATTTG
>NZ_JACXAF010000041.1 GCF_014773395.1 Neiella litorisoli
AGTGCTGTGGCAAGGATGGCTCAAATTACAAGCCATCCTTGAAGGGTACGAATTAGCCAAGTCTCTTGAACTCTAAGATGTGATCAAGAGACAGCCCGATAAATCGGGCGGCTTTTGTGTTTCTAGCGCCAGCTTAGCCTTGCCATTTGGTCATTTCCGCAGCAGCTAACAGTACCGCGCCAACGCCATAAAATTGCGTTTCATGTTGTTGTACCGGATCCGGCGATTTGCCAACCTGCTGCACCCAGTTCACCTTACCGCTTGGCTCAACAGCTTGTTCAATCGCTTGCCAGCCTTTTTCTACCGCGGTTTTGTATTTTGCTTCGGTGAGAATGCCGTTGTTTACGCCCCACGCCAAACCAAAGGTAATAAAACCAGTGCCGCTGACTTCCGGGGTTTTCACCTTGTTCGGATCGAGTAACGAGGCTGACCAGTAACCATTCGAATTTTGAATGCGCTGCAGTCCATCGGCGTTCTTTTTATACAGTTCGATGTATTTGTCACGCGATGGGTGATCGGCAGGCAAGTCGTCAATGATCAAGGGCAGGGCAGCAAACACCCAACCATTACCGCGGCTCCAGAACACCGGTTTACCGTTGTCGCTTTTCATCTCAAAGTAGCGGCTATCGCGGAAGAACAAGCCGTATTTCTCAGAGAACAAGTAATCAACGGTGTCCCAAAACTCCTTGTCGGCAAACTCAAAATACTTTGGATCTTGGGTGACGTTGCTCAACTTGAGCCAAGTTCGTGGCGCCATAAATAAGGCATCTGACCAGCACCAGCGATCCTGACATGGGCTTTCAAAGGCATAACGCTTGGGCTCGGCGTCCTCATCCATTTCTAGGCTGACATCCGATGGGCTGGCCAGGATCTTATCGAACAGGGCTTGAGTTGGGCCATAAGCATCGGTATTGCCGGTTTGCTCAGTGAGCCACAAGTAGGTTTGGCCAATTGCATGATCATCGGCGTGCTTGAAACGGTCGACTCGCAGGCCATAGTTCTGCGCTTTTGCCATTTGCTCAATGTGTTCGAGCATGGCTTTATCTTCGGTGGTTTCAACCCAGCGGGTGAGGCCAATATAGAATGCAGCCTGGATCCAGCCTGTTGGCTTCGATGATGAATTCCAGTAGCGCTCGGCCAGATAATCTAAATTATCGAGATGATTGATTTGCCACTCACTCGCACGATGGCCAATGTCATGTGCCGATAACTGGACGAGGCGCGCTTGCTGGTAACTTGACTCTACCGTGGTTGCTGCGGGCGAGCTGGTGTTAGCACAGCCGCCGATTGCCACTGCCAGCGCAAGCGACAATGAGCTGACGATAAATTTCCTTGATGTAGTTTTGCTATTGATGACCTTAGTGATCATTTCCTTTCCCCATATATTGGTCTGCAAATTCGTTTCTATTTATAAAAAACCAGTAGCTGGGCTACTGGTTTTTGTTGGCTTATTCGTTAATTGGCGGCGTTGCTCAGCGCTATTGGCCGCGGCAACTCGCGCCAACTATCACTGCCATGAAAATGTTTGCGACTGTTTGTCGATGTAACGATTCCAGCTGTCAATCGAGTTAAACTCGCCAGCGCCTTGCCAGCCGAATCCGGCGCGATATTCCAAATCGCCCTGATCACTGGTGTTAGTGAATACCCAAATGTGGCTTTCATCAACGGTCGGGCTTGGTAGGTGCTTAATGTCCTCGACTAACGCTGGATTGATGATGACGCCGGTGGCCAAGCCTTGCTCATGAATGACTTCCCAGGTAGAAATACGACCGGTGCTCTTGTTCGAATAGACGGCAGCTTTTTCATCGTGAGTCGCCAAACCTATCGCGATTGGCAATTTTGCCGGCTTGCCATCAAGGGTGAATTTGGACTGGACATGATAAAGCTGCTCACCCAATTTCAGGGTGATGGTTTTATCCTCAGCAACTTGTCCTAGTGGCGTTTCGACCTCGTAGGTGAGGGTGAAACTGACCGCATCACCTTTGTTTTGATGAACTTTATAGGTCAGCCAGTTCGTTGCAGCGTAGGCTTTGCCGTCAACCCAAACGGCAGAGCCGCCAACGCCACGGCTGGGGCCTGTGTGGTAAGGGTCATAACCTTCGCCACGATCTTCATGGTATGACACGCCTTTGAGGTAACCGGCATACCATTTATCAATAATTGAATAATCAACTTTCTTCAGCCAAGCATCGACACCGCTTGAGATGCCGGTTGGCTTTGCTGCTGGGCCGTAGACACGAAACGCGACTTTGTCGTTTTCCCATGTGAAATCATCGACCCGCTCTGGCACGTGACGACCGTAAGCCATTACTTTTGGCTGCGCCGCTTCAACTGATTTTGCTTGCTCATTGACTGGTGTCGCCGTGTTTGAACAGGCAACTAATGTGGCCGACAAGCAACTGACCGATAGAGCGACTTTAACCGCAGTTGGCAAATGTAATGTCGAGAATGAAAAAGACATAATTTTCTCTTTTGCTCCAATGACTGAAATTGATTGGATATTGTTATAATGTGACCTGTATTGCAATGATCTTGTTGGTTAAATGCGACATTTGTGATGTAATCGACGTCAATAGATAGCAGTTTAAGGCTCAAAGAAATTATGGTCAGCAGACGTCAATTTTTGATGGGAACCGCCGGCTTAGCAGCGGTCGGTGCATTATCGCAAATGGACTTTTTGAAGGCGCTACAGCAAAAGTATCCGAACGTACTAATGCTGATTGTTGATGACCTAAATGATTGGGTTGGTGCCATGAACGGCCACCCAAATGCCAAGACACCGAATATCGACCGACTCGCGCAACAAGGCACTTTGTTTACCAACGCTCATGCGTCGGCGCCACTGTGCGGGCCATCCAGAGCCAGCATTATGACCGGCCTAGCGCCGTCGACTACCGGCATTTATGGCCATATTCACGACGATGACATTCGCAAGGCCAGCGACAAAACTGCCCATTCGGTATTTCTCAGTGAGTATTTTCGCAAGCATGGCTACTACACCGCAGCAGTGGGTAAGGTCTTTCACGAGGATGTGCCAGAAGGTAGTTTCGACGACTTTGGTGGTCGCGTACCGCTATTTGGCCCATATCCGGAGAAAAACTTTAAATGGGATCAGCCTAAAACCAGCACTGACTGGGGGCCGTTCCCAGAGCGTGATGATCAAATGCCAGATTATGATTCGGCGCACTGGATGGCGGATAAGCTAGCGGAAAAACATGACAAACCATTCTTTATGGCCTGTGGTTTCTTGCGCCCGCATGTGCCATGGCATGTGCCGCAAAAGTGGTTTGATATGCATCCTATCGAAGAGATTCAGGTACCAGCCTACTTGGCTGACGATCTGCGCGACGTTCCCGAGATTGCTCGCGTGATCACCGATCACCCAATGATGCCAACGACGCAGTGGGCCATTGATAAAGGTGAATACCGCAACATTGTGCAAGCCTATTCGGCCAGCGTGTCGTTCGTTGATTCATGTGTCGGTATTGTCCTTGATGCACTGGAAAACAGTGAATATGCCGATAACACCGCAGTGGTGCTGTGGGGAGACCATGGCTACCACATTGGTGAGAAAGATAAATTCGCCAAAATGACTCTTTGGGAGCGAGCGACTCGGACACCACTGATCATTAAGCCGCCTAAATCGCACGGCAGTCAGGTGTCCAACAAACCCGTCAGCCTGCTCGATTTGTATCCAACACTGGTGAAGATGTGTGGTTTACCGGCGAATCCCAATAACGAAGGTCGAGATTTAACGCCGTTGCTGCACGATCCCGACGGCAATTGGAACCATGCCGTGGTGACCACTTATGGCGCCAATAACCACGCCGTCAAAACTGAGCGCTACCGCTATATTCGCTACGAAGATGGCTCAGAAGAACTTTATGACCATCAAAACGACGCCAATGAATGGCGCAATGTTGCCGCTGATCCGGCCTACGCCGATATCAAACTGGCCCTGGTCAATCATTTGCCAACCGAGAATGCGGTGTGGTCACCTAAGTCTCAGTATCGAGGGAACGAGTACTTTGCCCAAAAGACACTCGAAGCCGGCGCTGGCGAAGGTAACTAATTCAAATAAAACCCGATGCACAAACACGTCGCGTCGGGCCAACAAGCAAATTAATGAGGGGAAATCATGTCACAATCAACTGAAGTGATGGCGAAGCCAAGTGCCGCCAAAACTCCGGTTAAATGGGCGCTTGCGTTAATCGTAGCCGCGTCGCTAACCGCTTGTGTATCAACGAAGCAAAGCCAGCCAACCGAAACCGCTGCTGAAGATGATACGCCACCCAATATCGTCCTGATCCTATCTGATGATCATGCCTGGAATGATTATGGCTTTATGGGCCACGACGTGGTGAAAACGCCGGCATTAGACCAACTCGCCAGCGAAGGGGTGACTTTCAAACGTGGTTATGTGCCAACGTCTTTGTGTCGTCCTTCATTAGCCACGATTGCCACCGGACTTTATGCCCACCAACATGGCATCACTGGTAATGACCCTTCACGCAAATTGCCGGGCGGCAAAAATGGCGCGGAATACAACAAACAACGCGGTGAAATTATTGCCAAGATCGATCACGTGCAGACTCTACCGCAATTACTGCGCGATAAAGGCTACGTCAGCTTGCAAACGGGTAAATGGTGGGAAGGTAGCTATCAACGCGGTGGTTTTGATGAAGGCATGACCCGCGGCTTCCCTGAAAAAGGTGGTCGCCATGGTGATGATGGCCTACAAATTGGCCGTAAAGGCATTGCTGAGATCACCGACTTCATTGACCGTACCACTGCAGCAAACAAGCCTTTCTTTGTGTGGTACGCGCCGTTTATGCCGCATACGCCGCACACGCCACCTGAGCGCTTGTTGAAGAAGTATCAAGACCCATCGCGTCCTGAGTCGATTGCCAAGTATTACGCCATGATTGAATGGTTTGATGAAACCAACGGCCAGATTTTTGATTACTTGGAGCAAAAGGGCCTCAAGGACAACACCCTAATTGTTTATGTTTCTGACAATGGCTGGGTCACCAACCCAACCATGGCCGAGCGCTTTTTGCCAAAGTCGAAGCAAAGTCCAAACGAAAGCGGTGTCAGAACACCAATCATGTATTCGCTACCAAGCAAATTTGCGCCGCAAATGCGTACCGAGCTAACCAGCAGTATCGATATTGTGCCGACCATTCTGGCTGCTGCTGGTGTTGACGTACCACAGGGCTTGCCAGGTGAAAACCTCTACCAAAACATGGTTCAGCAAACGCCAATTGAGCGCGATACCATTTATGGCGAAGGTTTTGCTCACGACATGGATGACTTGAATGATCCTGAGTCGACCTTGCTATACCGCTGGGTTATTGAAGGCGATTGGAAATTGATTGTCAGCTACGATGGCAAAAACGTCAGCTACCAGAAATACCACAATGATTTCTTGGTTGCGCCGCGGCTATACAACCTTGCTGACGATGAACATGAGCAACATGACTTGGCTGATCAACACCCAGAATTAGTCGCGCGTTTGAAAGCCAAACTTGCCGATTGGTACCCAGTGAAGAGCCGCAATATTCTGACGAATTAAGTCGATAAAACTCATTAAAAACCAAGTGGCTATCCATTAAAAGGGTAGCCATTTCTTGGCTTTGTGTAATCCCCATAGAGATCATAATGAAAAGAACGATTATTCTCTTATTCCTCAACGTGCTTGTCTTAGCTTGCCAAGATCAAAATTCCAACAATCTGCAAGACACCGAGCGCAATGAAGGAGCTCCTAATATTGTTATTTTCTTCACTGATGACATGGGGTTTGCAGATTTGGGGGTACAGAACCAATTGTCAGATGTAAAAACCCCAAACATCGACCTTCTTGCTTTCAATGGAGTGCAGTTTACTAGTGGCTATGTAACGGCGCCACAGTGCGTACCATCGAGAGCAGCAATGGCGACAGGGATTTATCAACAACGGTTCGGTGTTGATGATAATAACTTTAATCCTATGCCGTTAGATGTTGAAACCATCGCACAGCGGATGCAATCCCTCGGTTATGCCACGGGATTTGTTGGCAAATGGCACCTAGAAATCGACAAGAATTCTAAAGATTGGTTTAAACAATATGATCCTCTGGCTGATGTGGCCAATTTCAACCCCAAGGACATACCGCTCTCCGAGAAAAAAAAATATTTTCCCAACAATAGAGGGTATTCAGATACTTACTTTGGTTACTTAGAACAATTCTGGGCGACTTACGACAAAAAGGGCAATGATAGACCCGAATCATACGTTTCTGACTCAACGTACAGGTTGGATGCCGTCAATGAGGCTTCAATCGCTTTTATTGAAAGGCATGTCAATGAACCTTTCTACTTAAATGTGGCCCACTTTGCACCTCATGTGCCATTGCAATCAACAGCTAAATATCTGGCGCGTTTTCCTCAAAACATGAAAGAGCGAAGAAAATATGCTCTATCGATGATATCCGCTATTGATGATGGTGTCGGAATGGTTGTTGATAAGTTACGCGAGCACGGTATTTTGCAAAATACGTTAATCTTTTTCATCAGCGATAATGGTGCACCGCTAGGCTTAGATATGAACGATGCGCCGATAGAAGATCGTAACGAAGCTTGGAATGGATCGATGAATACGCCATTGATTGGTGAAAAGGGTATGCTAACCGATGGCGGGATTCGCGTGCCATTTATCATGCATTGGCCAAAAGTTATCGAGCAGCCAAAGGTAATATCAGAGCCCGTTATATCACTTGATGCTGTTTATACTGCGCTTCAAATAGCTGGAGCAGACGACTCCACTTTGGCTCAATTAGATGGCTTGGATCTCATACCTGCAGCAACTCAAAATAGTAGCTATTTAAACGAAAGGCCCCTTTATTGGCGTTTTTGGAGTCAAAGAGCAATCAGAAAAGGTCACTATAAATATCTTGATGTTGGGGGAAACAGGCAATTTTTGTTTGATTATTCTGTCACAGGGTATGAGCTAGAGGTTCCAATTGAAGACAATTTAGATATAGCAAGGGAACTAGAAGCACAGTTGGATGTTTGGGAAAGCGGGATGCCCAGAGAAATGCGCATTCAACCCAATTCTCAGGAAGTTCGGAAGTACAGCCATTTCTTTCCTTTTAGGGTAGATGTGCAAGATTAGGAGAAGTGGATAGTCTCTGAAGAAAATATTTGGTTCCCGATGATGCAGTTACCAATATACAGATCACGCAGTAAATTTGGGGCTGCGGCACGAAAAACTAGAAGGTCAATTTTCGGAAGTCGCTCTTAAACGCTTTGTTAGGGTACATTGCCCAACAAATCCGATTTACATATGTAACTATCTGATTCCGATGCTAGCTCAAGCATTTTCTTGTTAAAGCGCGCAGCATAGTTTAATGCTTGTTCATTGAGCTCTGAGTGATCATTGCACCTATTGGAATCAGCTCCGACCCACAGCATTGTCCAGTTACTCTCAAGAAAAAGACAACGAGTGGGCTTTATATTTTTAAACCCAGGCCTAGTTGGAGCAAAACCATTTGCGACAGCTATAAAGTGAACATCATTCTTTTGGAAGCTCTCAGAAGCATCCTGTTCTGCTAGCGCTGGATGATAAAGATCTCTTTGTTTTTCAAATGAGCAATCAGCTGCAACCTTACTAGCAAAGAAGATGAAAAGTAATGCAACCTTGTATGAGCTCACGATACTCCCTTCTGTACCCTAGACATCATGATTCCCTGAGCTGAAGTGTCGATCTCCTGCGCTTTATCGTGGGTTAGTCGAACCAGAGCCACACTGTTAATGGGCGTTACTCGT
>NZ_JACXAF010000042.1 GCF_014773395.1 Neiella litorisoli
AAGGCGGTCGTGCAAGGTGGGTAAGCAATGCTCGATGGGAAAGGGTGTCACTCGCAGCAACAGCGGGGAGTGACACCCTGCGAACAATGCTTGTCATACGGAACTGAGAGCAGAAAAACAGAATTACGATGGGGTGACGCCGAGACGCATAAAGCGCCAACAGGGGTTGCTCAGAGGCTTTCTGTGGGTACGATGAACGGGACTTACATGCGGCCATTGCCGAACAGAAATCGACAAAAAACTTCAGAATAACCAGCGCATTTTTTGGCTTTCACGTCCCCACGGGACTCCCTCTGGTAACTGCAAATCCACACGGCCTACGGCTCGTTCGGTTGCAATGCGACACGCTGAGTAAGCAAAAACGCTCCCTGTCTGCCTGTGCAGAATACGACGCTTGAGAAGCGCGTATGAGCATTAACACTAACCAGTTCTCAGAATTTACCTTGCTCGTCACCAGAGCCTAACCAGCCCAAAAACGCTGAAATAAATTGATGATCGGGGTCGAAATAGACCCCATTTTTCTCTGATTAAAATTTCATGGGTGTGTTATGGCTTCAGATTTCCTCTATCAAGCAAAAGGCTTGCTGCGACAGCATCGAGTAGGCTCCCAAGCAACTCAGGCCGCACGTTTAAAAACAATGACGCTGATAGACAGGCAGCTTCGAGAAGCGGGCGTGAAGCGGCTCCAGCTCCGAAATCTGAAACCAAAGCACATCGAGCGCGTTCTGAGCCTCTGGAAAGAGCAAGGCTTGAGCGCCGGTACGATCAAAAACCGGATGGCGCATATTCGATGGGTATCTGAGCGAATCGGTAAATCGGGCCTGTGCGCGGCCTCAAACGCTTCGATGGGTATTGAGCAGCGTCAGTACGTCACAAACGAGCAAAAAGCCGTACAGCTCGATTTTGGAGCCTTAGAGCGCATATCTGAGCCGCACCTGAGAATGTCTTTTCGATTGCAGGAAGCTTTTGGTCTTCGCCGTGAAGAGGCGATGAAGATTCAGCCCATGCAGGCCGATAAGGGAACGCACCTGCACCTTCACAAGACCAAAGGCGCTCGACCAAGGGATGTTGCGATCCGTACCGAGGTACAGCGGAAACTGCTGGACGAAGCTAAAGCGCTGGCGCGTAGCGGCTCACTAATTCCTTCCGAGCGTACATACAAGCAACAAATGAAGCTCTACGAACGGGAGGCAATCAAGCTAGGAGCAGGCTTCAAGGGACACGGCTTGCGTCACGCCTATGCGCAGCAGCGCTACCTAGAACTAACTGGGCGATTAGCTCCAGCCGCAGGAGGCGAGTCCACCAAAGGGCTTTCAGGGGAAGCGAAGACGCTGGATTTTGAGGCCAGAATGCAGATTTCAAACGAGCTGGGACACGGTAGGGAGAGCGTCACTGCGGTTTACCTGGGCCGCTGATATACTGCCCTCAAAAGCAAAGCAGGGGGAAGCATGAGTACCATTCAAATCATCGGGTTGGTTGCAGCAGCACTAACGGTTGTTATCCTCTTTGGCGGGGCTTGGTGGGGTTCGTGTCGAGGTGGCAAATGAGCGTAACCAAGGCTGACGTTTTCCTGTCTGATATGGCCTACAAAGAGCGACTATCAATGCCGCCTGAGTTGAGGCCGGACGTAGAGCAACCGCCTTGCTGGGTGGAGATTGCAACGTCTCTGGAAGTCGTGCCGGATGAACGCTCTAGCTCGATGCCGGACGATGAAGAAGATTGGGACGATTTCGAGCGCTGGGCGCTGGAATAAGGCGCTGGGGTTGTGAGTGTCCCATTCTGGGATAGTTTTCAACTGTGCTACTCCTGCTCAATATTGGGGCAGGGCTTCTTGCGGCGATACTCTTTGATAAACGCTACCCGATCACCTTTGAAAAACAATGCAGGATTTACCCAATAGAGATTCCCTGCTCTTGGGGAGATAAAACCAAGCAATAAAAGCTCTTTGAGACCATTTTGAAAAGTCCTTTCGGACATACCTATGTCCCTACCTTGTAGCCCATCACCAAACCAGTGGATAAATACCGCATCTGCAAACCCCCCTGACATCTTGGTGTCTTGATATTCATCCAATATCGCTTGAAATACCCTCATGCCTGTTCGGGTAAGCCCATACATGGCTTTTACGCCCTCTGCGAAAATCTTCACAAACTCTTTGTCGTCCTTTTCCTCTACGGTGTGGATAGAGGCTACTGCTCGCACTTCTCCTGTCGTTGGGTCTACCAGTTCATTTGATTTCGCTGCTCGAACATAGCGCCTTTTAGTTTCGACAGTCTTAGGTTCAACTAACGGATTGAAATCAGGGCTAAATTGCCTGTTAAGCTCTCTTAACGTAGGGGTCTTAGTTCTCTTTTTTTCACTCATACCGCAGAAATCCATGCTGAATATTACACTTTCAGCGTAACGTGATTTCAAGCAAACCGCAACAAATGAGGCCAAAAGTTGCGGTTCTAGGTGTAAGTGTCTGCGGTTTAAGTGCAAAGACTTGCGGTAACGATCTAGGTTTTATGCGGCCTCTGGAGGCGCTGCTTCTCACTCTATACAAAGTATGCCGAAAGAGTTGTCCACAAATGCACATGAGCCTGACGGGGTTTTCATGGGTTTACCCGTGGAAATGGAAACCCTGTCAGAAAGCGATTGTGTAGTTGTGTGTCAACTCATACTCGGAGTTAAAATCAAGAAATAAAAGAAAGGGGCGTGCCTTGAAAAATTACGTTGTGTATTGGATCAGAGAAGTTGGGAACACCGAGCCAGAAAGCCAAGGGTACATAGGGGTTACGAACGACCCCAAGAGGCGCTGGAAGCGCCATAGAAACAAAGTTTCTAAACCCAAAGGGAAGCGCAGTGATTACTACAAGGTGTACCGTGAAATGCGGTCTAAGGGGCTTAATAGATACCGATTTGAAATACTGCACAGAGGCTTAGATAAAAACTCTGCCTACCATATTGAATACGCATTAAGACCGCATGATGAAATTGGCCTAAACACCGCCAGAGGCGGCTATCCAACATCTCCCAAAAAGCTAAGCCCTATAGACCAAGAATGCCAGCCCATTTCCTAGCGCAAGCGCTAGGGGGCTGAACGGGTGCAATCATGGAGCTGCTTTTTGCCTTCGGCCTTTGAGCTTTCGAGCAAACCAAATGTTCCGTTGCCTGCGGCGCTGTCGCTTCGCTCCCTGTTTGGCAGGGAAAGGGGCGAGTTGTGAAACGCTTATCCACGGAAGTGCTACCGCCAAACAAAGGCGGTCGTGCAAGGTGGGTAAGCAATGCTCGATGGGAAAGGGTGTCACTCGCAGCAACAGCGGGGAGTGACACCCTGCGAACAATGCTTGTCA
>NZ_JACXAF010000043.1 GCF_014773395.1 Neiella litorisoli
AAGCGTTGATATGATTCCCGCTGTCAATAGGCGCAGCTGTTTCCCTACCGAACATTCTTTTCCGGCATTGAAGAACCTGAATGAGTGACCTTGGGCAAGTAAGTGTCGGCGGTTGACCTTGCTGATATACGCGGGTTTGGTTATCCGCATGACTTGTTTGCGCCGTTGGAGCCTTGCCTCAGTCTAGGAGCGCGAATTTAAATCGCCTAACGCTCTCGAGGGTTGCTCGCACCGCTGCCGCCGGTCGGGCTCATTCAGGTTGTAACTGACTTCTTTTTTTAGCTCATTGTGTTGTTGATTTTGGATTACCCTACTGCCTTGCTGTTGGGCTCAAATCGTTGCGCGATGTCCCAGATAAACCCAAGTAACTCACGGGCCACAGCCACCACCACTTTGTTTTGCTCTTTGCCTTTGGCCTTCATCCGCCGGAATTTGTTGCACAACCGAAGTTGCGCTTGCCATGAGCGCTCTTGTAAGTTCACAGAATGCTCTTGCTGCCTGATTTGCAACTCGCGCGAGACTTTGGGTGAAAAGCGATACGCCCATGCCGCTTCAATCAATATGCGTCTGGCGTGGGTGTTACCACATTTAGTGATGCCACCTATCTTTTGGCGTTGGCCGCTGGAATGCTCAGAAGGGGTTAACCCAACAAAATTCATTAGCGAGCGAGGATTGGCAAAGCGCCGCATATCGCCAAGCTCGGCCACTAAGGTAATAGCGCTTAAAAAACGGATACCGCGCAAGACTGTTAGAAATTGCACCAACGGATACCAACACCATTGCTGGCCCAGATGCTCTAATTCCCGCTCGATGTGCTGCAAGCTTTGGTAGCGATGTTCAACAATGCCGATGTAGTGCTGAAAGGTGATTTTCTTGGCAGGCTCAATGAAGTGAATGTCGGCCAAATGGCGTTTATGGGCATCGCTCCAGTTATCTCTTCCTGAATACGAATGACCGTTACGCAGCAGAAACGACTTCAATCGCTGGCGAGCTTGGCGCAAGTCCAACATGCAATCTTCTCGGCAACGTATTAAATCACGAATGGCTTCATCATCGGCATTGGGTATGTGAATCGACGACAGCAAACCCGCTTTGGCTAACCGCGCTAACGCCATCGCATCGCGCCGATCAGTTTTGACCTTGTCGCCGGGCGCTTTGGGGATGAGCGATGGTGCCACCACCCAGCATTCAATGCCTTTACGCTCGAGCATTCGGTACAACCAATAGCCGCACGGCCCTGCTTCATAAATCACCACTAACTTGCTGGCTTTGCTTGAGAATTTCTTGATAAGGTGGCCGACAGAACGACTGTTGGTGGGGATGGTGCCGTAAAACAAAACGGCTTCATCTTGATTAGAAACAAACGCGACATCCGTGGTTTCTTTGTGCACATCCAGGCCGATGAAAATCGTGCTAGGGTTAGACATGTCGATCTCCTGTTTTCTGTTAACGAGTAACGCCCATTAACAGTGTGGCTCTGGTTCGACTAACCCACGATAAAGCGCAGGAGATCGACACTTCAGCTCAGGGAATCATGATGTCTAG
>NZ_JACXAF010000044.1 GCF_014773395.1 Neiella litorisoli
TAATGCCAGTCAGTTAAGCTGACTGGCATTTTTCTTATTGGGATATTTTCGCGCCTTGTGCTTCACGCATCTAGGGTAAATTCTGTCTTCCCGTTTCGGCGGAAGAATGTGATGTGGCGTTTCATCAAGTAGGTGGTTAATTCGCTTCGGGATGGTGCCAGCGGCTTCGAGCCAGAAGCCATATATTAAGTGGATAATCGCTGCTGCACTGGTGGTGAAACTTAATTGATTGGGATACAAGCCAGGCACCGTTTGTGCCATTTTAACCATCTGGTAACGAATGATGTTGTAACCGAGCAGCAACCCCCACAGCTCCTGCTCAATCATTTCTGGCAATTTACTTCGCAGCGTAAATTCATTGTTAAGCAGCGATGATTTCATCTCTCGATAGCCCACTTCAATTTCCCAGCGATGACGATATAAATCAACGATATCAGCACTAGGAAACCGCATGGCGTCAGTCATTGAAGTCAGAATACTAACCTCTTTTCCTTTGATAGTTTTGGTCAACAACCTGACTTCTACCCTATCAGGGAGGTCGGAGTATTTTCGCCGCGCTTGTGGGCTGGCCTGCAAGGCGACAATTTTATCGTTTCGTCCGAGCTTCCTAATCACCGTGTATTGGGCACCTTTTCTCATTGGCATCAGCCAGTGACGTTGTTCTCCCGCTTGATGCCAGCGATTCAGCAGGCCTAGCGAGTAAAAGCCTCGGTCGAATAGGGTCAGAGTGTGGTCTGGCGTGGTGTCAATCAAACGTTCGGCCAAGGTCATTTCATTGGTCTTATAACTGTCAAAGGCACTAGCAACCATCATGTGGCTGGTTAATTCCATCTGACACACCATCCGAACTTGTGGAAAAGACCCATCGCCGTTTTGATTGGAAGGCGCTTTAAATCGTGTTCGATTGTCTGGTGAATCTGGTGTGCGCCAAACAACGCCATCAACCCCAAGGAGTTTTAAGCCCGACCACGTTGGGTGATTGGCTTGTTGATGCCACATTTGCTGGCTGCGATGAAAGACTTCTTTCACTGCGTCGGCCCCTAGCCGCTGACGCGCTTGAACCACAGCACTTGGAGCAACCAAGGGCTTCTTTCCTGGCAACATCAGTTGCGCTTTGCTGACAATGCTCCAAACCGGCTCTTGCCGGTATAGCGACATCGCAATGACGGTCCACACTGCCATATCTAAAGGGATTCGGCGTTTTCTGACGGTCGCAACACCACTGGTTTCGAGACATTGATTGATAAAATTAGGGCAGAGTATATCGGAGAGTTTACCGAGCTCTTCGGTATTTGGTGCATAGCCATTGGCCATTGCCAGCGCGGTTGTCAGTTGCAAAAGAAAAAGGTCCTAACTGAAGAAGTTAAGACCTTTATATAGCCTGCGGAAGATC
>NZ_JACXAF010000045.1 GCF_014773395.1 Neiella litorisoli
AACCGTACCCCAAACCGACACAGGTGGTTGGGTAGAGAATACCAAGGCGCTTGAGAGAACTCGGGTGAAGGAACTAGGCAAAATAGTACCGTAACTTCGGGAGAAGGTACGCTGATGACGGTGATGAGACTTGCTCTCTAAGCTATTGTCAGTCGCAGTGACCAGATGGCTGGGACTGTTTATTAAAAACACAGCACTGTGCTAAATCGAAAGATGACGTATACGGTGTGACACCTGCCCGGTGCCGGAAGGTTAATTGATGGGGTTAGCGTCTGCGAAGCTCTTGATCGAAGCCCCGGTAAACGGCGGCCGTAACTATAACGGTCCTAAGGTAGCGAAATTCCTTGTCGGGTAAGTTCCGACCTGCACGAATGGTGTAACCATGGCCATGCTGTCTCCACCCGAGACTCAGTGAAATTGAAATCGCTGTGAAGATGCAGTGTACCCGCGGCTAGACGGAAAGACCCCGTGAACCTTTACTATAGCTTGGCAGTGAACATTGAGCCTACATGTGTAGGATAGGTGGGAGGCTTTGAAGCAGCGTCGCCAGATGTTGTGGAGCCATCCTTGAAATACCACCCTTGTATGTTTGATGTTCTAACCATGCACCGTTATCCGGTGCTGGGACACTGCCTGGTGGGTAGTTTGACTGGGGCGGTCTCCTCCCAAAGCGTAACGGAGGAGCACGAAGGTTGGCTAAGTACGGTCGGACATCGTACGGTTAGTGCAATGGCATAAGCCAGCTTAACTGCGAGATAGACACATCGAGCAGGTACGAAAGTAGGTCATAGTGATCCGGCGGCTCTGTATGGAAGGGCCGTCGCTCAACGGATAAAAGGTACTCCGGGGATAACAGGCTGATACCGCCCAAGAGTTCATATCGACGGCGGTGTTTGGCACCTCGATGTCGGCTCATCACATCCTGGGGCTGAAGTCGGTCCCAAGGGTATGGCTGTTCGCCATTTAAAGTGGTACGCGAGCTGGGTTTAGAACGTCGTGAGACAGTTCGGTCCCTATCTGCCGTGGGCGTTTGAGAATTGAGAGGGGCTGCTCCTAGTACGAGAGGACCGGAGTGGACGAACCTCTGGTGTTCGGGTTGTGACGCCAGTCGCATTGCCCGGTAGCTAAGTTCGGAATCGATAACCGCTGAAAGCATCTAAGCGGGAAGCGAGCCTCGAGATGAGTTCTCACTAGACCTTTAAGGTCTCTGAAGGGTCGTCGAAGACTACGACGTTGATAGGCAGGGTGTGGAAGCGCTGTGAGGCGTTAAGCTAACCTGTACTAATTGCCCGTG
>NZ_JACXAF010000046.1 GCF_014773395.1 Neiella litorisoli
GAGCTGAGGCCAAACGCGTTAACGTAGGGGGAGAATTCACAAAACCAGTTGAACCAGAGATTAAGCAGTTGCTGAAAGCACCATATCCATCGAGATACCTTGCTGTTCAAAGACGGTGCGCAGCTTGTTTAAGGCTTTCACCTGCGCCTGACGAATACTTTCACGCGTCACACCCATTGCCTTGCCAATCTCTTTCAGTGTCGTTGGCTCGTAGCCAAACAAACCAAAGCGGCGGGCGAGAATTTCGCGTTGTCTTGGCTCCAGCGTTTCAATTGCTGCAGCTAATGAGCCGTTTAACTCATTTTCTTGAATGCGATCTTCGGTGCTGATGTGATTTTCATCTTCAATCAAATCGGCCATGGTGGCGCTTTGACGCTCACCGATAGGCAAATCCAGTGAGCTGGTTTTACCATTGAGTTGCAACATGCGGTGGACGTCTGCAACCGGCTTACCCATCTTGGCTGATAACTCTTCAGCACTTGGCTCGGCACCCAGCGATTTGCTCATTTCTTTGGCAGTACGCAGGTAAACATTCATTTCTTTAATCAGGTGAACCGGCAGGCGCACCGCGCGGCTTTGGTTCATGATTGCCCGCTCGATGTTCTCGCGGATCCACCAAGTGGCGTAGGTTGAGAAGCGGAAGCCGCGCTCTGGGTCGAACTTCTCAACAGCGCGGATCAAGCCGATGTTGCCTTCGTCAATTAAGTCGAGCAGTGGCAGGCCGCGGTTCATGTAACGTTTTGCCAGTTTGACCACTAAGCGCAGGTTGCACTCAATCATGTGCTGGCGCGCTTTGGCATCGCCTTGTTGTACGCGCTGAGCGTAGTCAATTTCTTCACTGGCGCTAAGCAGTGGGTATTGGCCAATTTGTTGGTAGTAAAGGTGGTCGGTGTCGAGCTCTTGGCGACGCTCACGCAGCAAGCTGTTTTGAAATTGTTGTTCCAATTGCTCGTCATCAAAGGCGCTAAGGTTAGCTGACAGAGCGTGGATGTTAACGTTGTTGCCGAATTCAATGTGCGCTTGCTGGTTCATGACGAATCCTTTTTTTGTTCTATAGTGACTTGCTGTATCGGTGGGCCGATGTTGTTAAGTCAGTGTTGTTTTGTTGATGTAAATGTTATGTGGTTGGTGAGTTTGTCGATACTCGCAAAACCACGGGTCATGGGCTGGGAAAAGCTCGTGCT
>NZ_JACXAF010000005.1 GCF_014773395.1 Neiella litorisoli
GGAAGACAGAATTTACCCTAGATGCGTGAAGCACAAGGCGCGAAAATATCCCAATAAGAAAAATGCCAGTCAGCTTAACTGACTGGCATTAGGCTGATTAGCCCCTTTTTCGTTTCTAGGCCTAGTCAGCCAAGTAATACACCACGGTTGAGACCACTCGGACTTTTTTGATGTGTGGGCTGCTTTTATCTCTGGCGCTAATCGAAAACTGACCCTGTCGAGCCGACTTTATTTTGCCGAGTTGACTGTGCGAGTCGGCGGCAAATTTCTCTGCCACTTTGCGAGCATTTTGGGTTGCTTCTTCAACCATTGCCGGCTTGATGTCGTTGAGTTTGGTAAACAGGTAGTCAGTGCGGTAGCTGCTGTCCTCCAAGGTTATTCCTTGCTTCCCAAGCTCTAGCAATTGCGCCATGGTGTTTCTGACGGTGTCGACTTTTGCGCTGTAGACGGTCAATGTTTGTTGCGCACTGAAGCGGAATTCGGGCCGATCGCGGCCGTAGGAATTTGCCCAGCGATCTTGCATGGCCGGCGATGATAAGCTGATAGCGGTCTCGTCAATGCCATTGAGTAGCAGAAACGCTCGGATCTTTTTGGCATTGTTTTGCAGATCTTGATAAACCGATGCTTGGTCATTACCCGCGACATTAAAGCGGATTGGCCAAATCACAATATCAGCATTCACTTCGCGCTCAGATAAACCTTTCACCGTGACGGTGCGATCATAGCTACGGTACTGTTTAACCGCCGAGGGTAGCGCTAAGCCAATGATGATGGCACTGATTATCAATGCGACTGATACCGTGAGTAGATTAACAGAGCGACTTTTCATGCTGCAGATCCTAACTATTGATTGCTCTTAATCATAAATCATTGCTCTCACTTTGCGTCGAGTGGTTTAACCAAATGACTCTGTTTAATTTGCATGAGACTGATCACGAATAAAATGATAACGTTTTCATTTGTTGCAGGGTTTGCGGTAACATGATTTTCGAAAACGCTTTCATTTATTCGTTATGCCTTGGTGGGCAGGCAATTCGCAACAAAAAATAACTATAAAAAACATCGCTTATTAGAGCCTGTTCAGTTTTGCTGAAAAAACACACAGCAAAAATCAACAGGCTCTAAGTGACGGAGATATTTTAATGCAGATCACACAAATAGTTGGCGCAGCATTAGCCTGTTCAATTTTGGGCTTAGCTGGCTGTGGTAGTTCCGGTGGGGGGAGTAACACTGGAGCGGATACTGGCGCCGATAGCGGACCGGCCGAACAGTTATTGAGCCAAATACGATTAAATCAATATGGCTACCCAGTTGGCGGCGATAAATTTGCCACTGTGGTCACCGGTGCGGCAGTGCCATTAAGTTGGAATATTACTACCGCCGGTAATGGTGAAGTGGTGCTTGAAGGGCAAACGCTGGTACTTGGCGCCGATAAGGCGGCGGGCG
Source organism: Neiella litorisoli (assembly GCF_014773395.1). GTDB lineage: Bacteria > Pseudomonadota > Gammaproteobacteria > Enterobacterales > Neiellaceae > Neiella > Neiella litorisoli. The sequence continues at coordinate 1,447 of NZ_JACXAF010000005.1, forward strand.
AAAAATTACATCGGGCCGATTTGTCTGGTCTGACCGAAGCCGGATCCTATGTACTGAATGTCGAAGGGGCTGAGAGCCGGCCGTTGCTGGTGGCTAACGAGTTGTATGGCGATCTGTTCGTCGATAGCGCTCGGTTCTACTATTTTCATCGCATGGGAGTAGCCATCGAGTCGCCATTCCTGCACAACCCACTGCATGGCCACCAAGCGATTCATCCTACCGATGATGCCCTACCTTGTTTCGACAATTGGTGTGGCGAAGGGGTGACCTTAGACGTCAAGCACACTTGGTACGATGCCGGAGACTTTGGTGCTTATCCTGTTAACGTGGCCATTTCCACTTGGACTTTGCTCAATGCCTATGAGTTTGCTGCGCTGGAGTTTTCCGATCAGCAGTTAACACTGCCTGAAAGTGGTAATGGGATTCCCGATCTGTTGGATGAAGTGCGCTTCGGCAGCACTTTTATGGGCGGTATGTTGCCACCAGGCAATCAATTAGCCAGCCATAAAATTCACAATCAACAATGGAGTGGTTTTGAGGGCAATATTGATCTTGAAAACAGCATGGAGCGCTACGCGCAACCACCTTCGACCGCAGCCACATATGCAATTGCCCGAAATGCCGCGCATTTAGCTCGAGTATTTCTCGAGTATGATGCCGACTATGCCCAGCAACAGTGGCTACTGGCTAATGATGCTTGGCAGCGCGCCGAAACAAATCCGGTTGTCTATTACACCAGCGCGACGAAAGATTCTGCTGGTGGTGGTGATTATGATGACACCAATATCCTTGATGATCGCTACGCCGCGGCGGCTGAGCTGTGGATTTCATCTGTTGCTTTTGATCGCGCCAAAACGGCTGGATTTGCCGAACAGGTGCGAAGCGCTGAAGACTTCCTCGGGTTTGATGAAAACGGCGCGCAGCAATGGCAGTCGGTTGAGGGCAATGGTTCGTTGTCACTTTGGTTGCATCGAGACCAAGTTGGCCTCAGCGAAGCTGAGCGACAAACCTTGCAAGCCAACATTCTGGCAACGGCGAAACGAGCACAAATCAAGCTGGATGCAAGCGGCTATCCAATGGTTTACAACCCGAGTGAATTAACGCCAGAACAGATTTGGCCTTGGGGTTCTAACTCGTTTGTGCTGAATCGTTTGATGCTGCTCGGTTATGCCCACCGATTAACCGGCGATGTGGCACACCTGCGCAACATGTATCGGGGGATGGATTATTTGCTCGGCAACAATCCACTCGATTTGTCATTTGTCACCGGCTATGGCGAACATTATGAGCGTGACTTACACGATCGTGTTGCCTTTCCTTTGCTGCGCGATCAAGGTATTGAATTCCCGCCTGGCTGGGTTGCCGGCGGTCCTCTGACTGGCTGGCAAGGTTGTGACAACGCGACACCTGAAACTGGCGCCCCAGCAAAACGCTACGGCCCAGCAGGCACAGCAACAGAGGCATGGTGTTCTAAAGAGGTAGCGATTAACTGGAACAGTCCGCTGGTCTGGGTCACGGCTTATCTCGCCGCAACCCCGCTGAACTAAATTCGTCCGAGGTTAGAGCCTGTGACGTCGATTGCTACTGTGAGCAAGCGATGTTTACAGGCTCTTTTAGATCTATGTGGGCTAAGCCGTAATTTCTGATTCGCGTTTGGGCAGGCATCGGGTTAAGCTTCAGTTGGAATGAAGGCTAGGGCATTAGGATTTGCCGAGGAACAATGTTTAAAAAACTCGCTACCAGCTACGCGCTGCGCATCAGCATCTACTATCTGATTTTTGGCTTACTTTGGATTTTGTTTTCTGATGCCATCCTCAATGCCTTGGTCACCAATCAAGCGGTCAACGAACAGATGCAGACCTACAAGGGCTGGTTCTATGTCTCGCTCACTGCGCTGTTATTTTTCTTTTGGGCGAAACGAGCGCTTGATCGGATTCAATTACTCAGCACCGTTGATCAGTTAACGGGCCTGAAAAATCGCGAATGGGCGATGGAATATGGTCGCTCGCTGGTTGAAAGCGGAGCCCGATTCTATTTAATTGCCATCAACATTGATGACTTCAAGCTGGTTAACGATTCTGAAGGCCATGCCAAGGGCGACGATATGCTGCGCCATATGAGCCAGTTGCTGCGCCATATGAGCCAGTTGCTGCGCGAATGGGCGCCGGAGCCAGATAAAATTGCCCGCATCGGCGGCGATGAGTTCGTTATTTTTGATCGCCAGTCGGACTATTCCGAATTACGCACATCCCTCAGTATGCTGTCGGTAAAGCTGCGCCAATCGCGCACCTTTATCAGTAAAACCGTCCCTTTTAGTGCATCCGCTGGGGTTGTTTGTCACCCCGATGACTCCAGTTCATTTAAGCAATTGTTATCTGATCTTGATGCCACCATGGATCATGCTAAGAAGCAGGGCAATGGCCAAATCTGCTACTACCACTCGTTTATGAATGAACGCTTAAAGAACCGCGTGACCATGATTAAATCGCTCTATGAGGCGGTTGAAAAACGAGAGTTTGATGTCCACTACCAACTGCAAATTGATACCAAAACCAACAAGGTACTTGGTGCTGAAGCGCTGTTGCGATGGAAGCTGATGCAGGTATCTATTCCGCCATCAGAATTCATTCCTTTGGCTGAGGAAGTTGGTTTGATCAACCAAATCAATGAGATAGTTCTGACTAAAGCCATCTTGCAGCTTAAGGATGCTGGGCTGCTCGGCACCGCAATTCCAAAAGTGGCAATCAATATTTCACCCATGCAATTCAAAACGGCATCGGATGCGCACGCGTTACTTGAAGTGGCAAGCCGATTTGCTGATGATTTGCCCCATGTTCGCTTTGAGATGACCGAAACCTCGGTGATGGAAAATGTTGATGATGCGCTGGTGATCCTCAACCAATTGTGTCGCCTTGGGGCGTCCATTTCGATTGATGATTTTGGCACTGGGCATTCGTCACTGGGCCGTCTGAAAGAGTTGCCCATTGACGAGATTAAGATAGATCGCGCCTTTATTCAGGATATTCCGGGCGATCCGCAGGGCGAGGTGATCGTCAAAACCATCATTGCGATGGTCCAGACCATGGGCCTTGAGCTAGTTGCCGAAGGTGTTGAAACCAATAATCAGGCTGAGTTCTTGTCCAGTCACGGTTGTTCGGTGCACCAAGGCTTCTTATACGCTAGACCGGTTCCGATTTCTGAGCTGCTAAGTTCGCCCCCGCTGATCAAACTGCTCAATATCGCGGGAGCAACCGGTGATAACGTCACTTCAATTTTCGCCAGCAAAGCGAAACGCTAAGTGGCCGTATGTTAGACCTAATTACTGGTTGACTTGCGAATCGACAAGGCCAGTGCTTTGGTGTGGACCACCACAACCTGATCGCCCACTTTCACTTTATCTAAATGCTCGGGATGGCGACGAACGGGGAGCGTCGATACGGTTTGATTCGGGCCGCGCAGTGTCACCGTTTTATTAACCCGATCAATAGCCACGATATCGGCAATAATCTCGGTGGTATCCACTGCTGAGATATTCGGCTCATCACCTTGTTTGGCTTGATCCAGTTGTTCAACTCGGTTGATCCGCGGTGAGCCATCATTCACTTGCACATGAACCGCAACAGACTCGGTGTATTCGGTATCGACCAAATCGCCAACCGCCAATTGCTCAAAGTTAGTCACCGCATCAGATGCGATTAGTGTCACTTGACGCCCCGCTTGCTCCACCGTAACCGTCCGAGAAGGGTAATCGATACCGATAATTTTTGATGTGCTGGTCGTGACGGCCGATTGCAATACATCCGGTGCGATCACCTTATCGCCAGGTGCTGGCGTATTTGAGCAGGCCGAGACTAGCAAAGCGCCGCAGCAGGCCAACATTGGCAAAACAATCTTCTTCATCATTACCTCTATTTCCTAGGTTGTTTAGGCTCCGACAGCTGTGCTTCGGTTAAGTTCGCCAAGATTAACAGGTTCTAGTTATTGATTGATTTTAATACCAATCCATGCAGACAGTTGCTCTGCAAGTATGGAACAGATTTGGCGATTTGCCGGTAATGTGCCGGTTGAATTGTTGTGTTGGAGCGAATTAATCGCTGAGTGGGGCAATGACCTGGTTAAAAAAGTTCAAACCCAACTCAGTCATTTGCCAGCTCACGTCGTCGACACGCATGGTGCCTTGTTGTTGCTGTTTACTGAGAAATGCTTCGATAGTGGCCAGCGGCAGCCCAGTGCGCTGTTCAAATTCCTCTAAAGGCGCAGGCTGACATAGCCGCGCCCGATTCATAAAGTATTCGAATGGAAGCTCGTCGGTGGCCACCGGCTCTACTCGCAAACGATAGTTGTCTGCCGCCAAATAAGGCGCAGGTGCGGTGATCTTCACCGACCGAATCACGCGCTGCAGATCGGGCTGGGTTATTTTGCCATGGGCACCACAACCAATGCCGATGTAATCGCCAAAGGTCCAATAATTGAGATTATGGCGGCACTCAAATCCGGGCTTGGCATACGCTGAGATTTCATAGCGCTGATAGCCAGCATCACTCAGTAATTGATGACCCTGCAGGTTAATTTGTTCGAGAATGTCCTCGCTGGGAAGCTGAGGAGGTTGGCGGTAAAACGGTGTATTTGGCTCTAGTGTCAGTTGATACCAACTTAAATGCGGCGGCGCCAATTGGATTGTCTGCTGCAAATCATCTAGCCCAGTTGCTAACTGTTGCTCGGGTAAGCCATGCATTAAATCCAGATTAAAGCTGTTCAGAGGTAATTGTTGCGCCAGTTGCGCAGCCCGTATTGCTTGCTCTGGGTTATGAATTCGGCCCAACAGGTTTAACTGCTGGCTCTGCAAACTTTGCACACCAATCGACAAACGGTTAATACCTGCGGCGACAAAACCAGCAAATTTGTCAGCTTCGACCGTGCCAGGGTTGGCTTCCATGGTGACTTCACAGTCGTGACTTAAAGCGACAGTGTCTTTAATGCCTTGCATCAAAGTGGCAACAGCGGCTACTGACAACAAACTCGGCGTACCGCCACCGATAAATATCGAGCGGATCTCTCGCCCCTGTACCCAGTGCAGATCAGCGCGAAGATCATTTAGCAACGCTTGCACATAGTCGAGCTCTGGGATTTGCCCTCGCAGCGCATGGCTATTGAAATCGCAATAGGGACACTTTTCCACGCACCAAGGCACGTGGATGTAGAGCGATAGGGGCGGTAACAGCAACTGAGCCAAACGTGTATCAGCCATGGGCGAGAAAATCGGGCAATTGCGCCACTAATTGCTTGAGTGCTTGGCCCCGGTGACTGATGGCATTTTTGTCTGCTTTGCTCAGTTGCGCAGCGCTGACGTCAAGGCCTTCGGCGATAAACACCGGATCATAACCAAAGCCACCATCACCATCGGCGCTCAATGCTATTTTGCCCCGCCAGCTTCCTTGGCAAATCAATGGCGTTGGGTCGTTAGCGTGACGCATGAAGACCAGTACACAGCGAAAACGAGCAGTGCGTTGTTCGGTGGCCACACCATCAAGTTCAGCGAGCAATTTGACCACGTTGTCATGATCGCTGGCATGCTCGCCGGCATAGCGTGAGGAATAAACGCCAGGGGCACCATGCAGGGCATCGACTTCTAATCCCGAATCATCGGCAACGGCTGGTAAGCCGGTTAATGCGGCGGCATGGCGAGCCTTGATGATGGCATTTTCGACAAAGGTGGTGCCCGTCTCGGCGACTTCTGAAACTTGATATTCACTCTGAGCAACCAAGTCGATCGATAATGGTGCCAACATTGCAGCGAGCTCCGATACTTTGCCCGGATTACCAGTGGCTAATACCCACTTCATTGCTATTCCTCGATGATGTCTTTTTAATGGCCGCGAATCATATCAGATGCCGGCCAAATCGAGTGCATTAGTTGACGTAGAATTTCTTCATAAACTCGACCGGATAGGTGCCCTCAGGTGTGGTTATTTGCAACTGAAAGCGAAAGGTTTCTTCGTTGCTGTATTTGATCTGGTCAAGGTAGTAGACCGCTTTACCTTCTTTAACTTCGGTAAAATCCAGCGGCACGTTGTGGCCGATAAGATTCTTAGCTTGGCCAGTAATGGTAACCGCCGTTGGCAAGTTGCCAGTGCGGGTATCGAGCACTGAGATGTTGATAACACCAATATATTTGCTGCGCTCAAGGCGGTAAGCCTTGGCGACTTCAGCCGTTAAAAACGTGCTTTGGAAGGCCGAAAAGTGAATTTGATAAGGGCCAGCGTTGTGCACTTCAGCGTGGGCGGCTGGAAACCAACTGAGACAGCTGATTAACAGGATCAGAGCGAAATTGAAGTGTTTCATACCGCACTCCTGCAATTGAGGTTCGTTAATTATAGGAAAGGTTGGCGCAGCAAAAGATTTCACTGCGCCATTTCATGAAGATGATCAGAGGATTTGTTGAAACAACAGTACCTGAAAGAACTGCAGGGCAATCAACAGCACCAGCACCGAAAGATCTAAGCCGCCTAACGAAGGGATGATCCGGCGGATCGGAGCCAGCATTGGCTCGGTAAGTTGATGCAGAGCCGCTTCAACCGGATTGTAGCCTTGGCTAACCCAGCTCAAAATGGCGCGGATCACCAACACCCAGAACACAATGTTGAAGGCTTCTTTGATAACCGTTAAACCGCCGATAATAATGATTGCTTGCGGCGATAATTGGCTGCCTGCCATCAACAATAAAATGGTGATTTTCAAACAAGCCACGGCAAAGGCAAACAGCACCGAGGCGGTATCCAAACTGCCTAGCGATGGGATCACTCGTCGCAACGGGCCAATCACAGGGTGAGTCGCTTTCACGACGAATTGGCTCAGTGGATTATAAAAATCAGCTTTCACCAACTGCATCCAGATGCGCAGTAAGATCACCATTAGATACAGGTTAAAAATGGTCTCAATCAAAAATCCAAAAGCGGATTGGGTTGCCATAATCAGGTCCTTTCCAGCTGCAGTTAAAAAAGTTGTTCCATTTCTTCGGCCCGCGCGACGCAAGCGCGCATGGCTTGGTCAACCAAGCCAGCCAAGTCTTGCTCTTTAAAGGTTGCCACGGCTTCGGCTGTGGTGCCACCTTTTGACGTCACTTGAGCGGTCAATTCAGTGAATGACTTTGACATTTCCGATGCCGCTAGGTGACTTGAGCCAATTGCTGCTTGTTGGACAAATTGGCGTGCGGTATCGGCATCTAGGCCCATGGCTTCAACGCTCTTTTGCATTGCTTCCATGAACATGAAGAAATAGGCTGGCGCGCTGCCGCTGGCGGCAATCACCAGATTTAAGCCTGCTTCGCTGCCAACCCATGCGGTTTTGCCCACGGCTTGCATGAGTGCGGCGGCTGTGTCGCGATCGGCGTCGCTGACCTGCTCATCGGCATACAAGCCTGTCATCCCCTGACCAATCAGGCATGGGGTATTGGGCATGGTCCGAACCACCCGTTTGGCATTACCGAGCAGTGCTCTTAATCGCGCGACTTTAATACCAGCAGCAACAGAAACAATCAGTTTGTTTGCCAATTCAGGCTGCTCTGAGAGTAACGGTTCACATACCGTTGCCATTAATTGTGGCTTCACTGCCAGCACGACGGCATCGGCACTGGCGACACATTGAGCATTGTTGGTGTAGGTGTTCAATCCGGGAAACTCGTCAGCCAGGGCTGCTAGCTTATCGCTGTCGGGATCGCTGACATGAACCTGAGCGGCTGGTTTACCTTGTTTAATCAGCCCTTTTAGAATCGCGCTGGCCATGTTGCCGGCACCAATAAATGCAATCTGTTGAGACATGCTTGTTCCTGTTTCCATTACTGTTCTGGCGCCGCTTTTGGTTGGCGTGCGCCGAAAATGGCTGTGCCAATTCGAACCATGGTGCTGCCATGGTGAATCGCCGGCTGCAAATCCTGAGTCATTCCCATCGATAGGGTATCGACCGATGGGTAGTTGCGTTGCAGCAATTCGAGCTGTTCTGCCATTAGGGTAAATTGTTGTGCTAATCGAGCTTGATCGGCGGTGTTTTCGACGATTGCCATCAGGCCTCTTAATTGCAGCTGCGGCAGCTCATCGATAAGCGCCGCTAATGGACCTATCTCGGCCACGCTGACGCCTGACTTTTGTGGCTCGGCGCTGGCATTAACCTGAATACAGACATTCAGTGGTTTCAGGTTTGCTGGCCGCTGATCATTCAAACGACGGGCGATCTTGTCGCGCTCGACAGTATGGATCCAATCCATGTGCTCGGCCAACGGCCGCGTCTTATTCGATTGAATGGGGCCGATAAAGTGCCATTGCAACCCCAAGTGGCTTAATTTTTGGGCTTTTTCAACTGCTTCTTGGGCGTAGTTTTCGCCAAAATCGATCTGCCCTAAAGCCGCTACTGCTTCAATGTCACTGACAGGTTTGGTTTTTGACACTGCCAGCAATTTGACGCTGCCTGCAGCGCGGTTGGCTTTTTGCGTGGCAACTTGAACTTGGTCGTAGGCAGCGGCGTAACGCTCTGCTAGGGTTGGCATAATTTTGTCACGGCTCAATCTGGAGTTTCAGGCCATGGATATTACCGAACTTTTGGAATTCAGTGTTAAACATAAAGCCTCAGATTTACATTTAAGTGCTGATATGCCGCCGCTTATTCGGGTGGACGGCGAAGTTCGCAAGCTCAATATTGCCCCGTTAGAACACAAACAGGTTCACGCGCTGATTTACGACATCATGAATGACAAACAGCGTCGTGACTATGAAGAGCAGTTAGAGAGTGATTTTTCTTTCGAAGTGCCTGGTTTGGCGCGCTTTCGTGTCAATGCCTTTGTTCAGAACCGTGGTGCTGCCGCCGTATTCCGGACCATTCCATCCAAAGTTCTGACGTTAGAAGAGTTGGGCGCGCCCGATATTTTCCGCCAACTGAGCGAAAAACCAAGAGGGCTGGTATTAGTCACCGGCCCAACCGGTTCGGGTAAGTCGACGACGTTAGCGGCAATGATTGATTACATTAACTCCAATCGTTTCGACCATATTCTTACCATTGAAGACCCGATCGAATTTGTTCACGACAATAAAAAGTCGCTGGTCAATCAGCGCGAAGTCCATCGCGATACCCATAGCTTTAACAACGCGCTGCGCTCAGCATTGCGGGAAGATCCAGATGTCATCTTGGTTGGTGAGATGCGGGATCTGGAAACCATTCGCTTGGCAATGACTGCTGCTGAAACGGGTCACTTAGTGTTCGGCACCTTGCACACCACTTCGGCGCCAAAAACCATTGACCGGATCATCGATGTGTTCCCTGCAGAAGAAAAATCCATGGTTCGATCGATGCTATCGGAATCGTTGCAAGCGGTCATCTCGCAAACGCTGCTCAAACGCAATGGCGGCGGTCGGGTGGCGGCCCATGAAATCATGGTGGCGACGCCAGCAATTCGAAACTTGATTCGCGAAGATAAAATCGCCCAGATGTACTCGGTGATTCAAACGGGGATGGCTCTAGGCATGCAAACCTTGGATCAGTCACTGCAAGATCTGGTTAACCGCGGCATGGTGTCTCGTGAAGAAGCCATGAAAAAAGCTGGCGGCAAACAAGCCCTGTAACGGCCAAAGGAACGTATAAGATGGAATTACTGACTCCTTATCTAGCAAAGATGGTGGCGCAAAAAGGTTCCGACCTGTTTATTACGGTTGGCGTGCCGGTCAGCATTAAGGTCCATGGCCGAGTCGAACCGCTTGATGACAACAAACTCGACGCAGACGCTGCTCGCCGCATTGTTGAAGACACCATGAACCAATCCCAGCTTGCTGAGTTTAACGACACCAGCGAGTGTAACTTTGCCATTGCGGTCAATGATGTTGGCCGTTTTCGGGTTAATGCCTTTTGTCAGCGAGAGCACGTGGGCATGGTGATCCGCCGGATTGAAACCACCATTCCGGATGCCGATGACTTAATGCTACCGCCAATCCTGAAAGATATTATTTTGTCCAAGCGCGGTTTGTTCTTGTTTGTTGGCGGTACCGGCACCGGTAAATCGACCTCGATGGCCGCCTTGTTGGGCTATCGCAACATCAAGACCTCGGGTCATATTCTGACCATTGAAGATCCCATTGAATTTGTCCATGAGCACCGTGGCTGCATTGTCACCCAGCGCGAGGTCGGCATTGACACGCCAAGCTTTGATTCTGCGCTGAAAAACAGTCTGCGTCAGGCGCCGGATGTGATCATGCTCGGTGAGATCCGAACCTCAGAAACGATGGAATATGCCCTGAGCTTTTCGGAAACGGGCCACTTGTGTATTGCCACCTTGCACGCCAACAACGCCAACCAAGCACTGGATCGGATGTTGCACTTAGTACCAAAGGAAATGCAGGACCAGCTGCTGTTTGATTTGGCGCTCAATTTGCGGGCGATTGTGGCGCAGCAATTGGTGCCGACCAAAGATGGTCAAGGCCGACGCGCGGCGATTGAGATCCTGATTAACACCCCTCATGTGTCGGATCTGATCCGCCGCGGCGAGGTTCATCGCATTAAGGAATCGATGGCTAAATCAAGAGAGCAGGGCATGCAGACCTTCGATCAGGCCTTATTTGATTTGTACAAGAAGGGCGACATTAATTATGCCGATGCCCTTCATGCCGCTGACTCTCCGAATGATTTGCGTTTGATGATCAAACTGGATGACGGAGATTCGGCATCGAAAGGCATGCTCGATGGGGTCTCGATTGACATGGATGACTAACCAATGGGGTGGACTCCAGAGCTGATTATTCTGGCGCTCAATGGGGTATTGCTGACCATTTCCTATGGTTGGCTCTACCCTAGGTATGTCAAAGACAACATGCGTAAATTGATGATCAACGATGTCGCGGCCTTTGTTGTTGCCTTGATCGTTGCCGCTGGTTTGTTTATTGGCAAAGACATCCACTTCAATGCCTTATTGTTTGAGGCCAATTGGTTTTGGTTCACCTTGTTAAGTTACACCGCTCTTGAAATCCCCTTTTCAATTCGTTACTGCAATAAATATAACTTGTGGAAAAAGCTGTAGTTACAGCTATTGAACTGGCGATGTTTAGGCTTGTCAGCTATAGCTAAGACATTGAATTGATCATTGAAAGGCTTTTTCGTGTCTATTTTTGATGAGCGCTATATTGGTGAGCCGGAACAGATCCAAGGATTAGTCAGCCACCTGAGAACTGGCAACCTCATCGATTTTCAGTTGAATTCCGCTGTTCCGCTGAGAATGAAGTTCAAGCTGGTTGGTTTCGATATCGGCAACTTCTTTATTTTTAGTGTGCCATCATCGAGCTACAAAGCTCATGCAGAAGAACTAAACGCTGGCCACGGTTGTGTCGTCCGAGCCGTGATAGGCGGTGATTTAGGCCATTGCATTGCCTTTCAAAGTAAAGTGATGATGCTGCAAAAAACGCCTCGCCCTTTGTTATTTGTAAGTTGGCCGCAGCAAGTGGAGAACTTCCGTTTACGCAAAGAGTTACGCGTCGGTACTCGCATTCCGGCCACTTTTATGGACAAGGAAAACGGCCAAAGCGCCAAAGGGCAATATCATTTACTTGAAGGCACGGTAATGGATTTATCCGTGGGTGGTTGCTTGTTTCAGTTGCCTTGGACTATTCAGGCGGGCGCAGTGCCAATTAGCCATGGTTTGTTGAAAATGACCTTTCCATCTCGCCCTGATGATCCGTTATTTGTGCCAGCTCAAGTGCGCCGGGCGACTCGAAAAAGCCAAGAGCACATGCATTTAGGGTTGCAGTTTGAGCCGGTCGAAGAACTCATCGAATTATTCCACCACATCAACTTAGAAAGTCGGCTGTAGCTAGTTCCACAGGTTTTCAAAATAGCTTTCGACAATGAGCACGGCTGATACGCTGTCGACTTTGTCTTTACTCAGCGCTTTGAAACCGCCAAGTTCGAATAGCCGAGCGCGGGCATCGACCGTGGTCAGCCGTTCATCTTGCAATTCGACTTGGTAGCCAAAGCGGCCGTGTAGGCGGTTGGCGAATTTACGAGCGCGCTGAGTCAGCTCTTGCTCGCTGCCATCCATGTTTAACGGCAGGCCAACCACCAATAAGTCCGGCTGCCACTGTGTTAGTAGCGATTCTACCTGTTGCCAGTTCGGCACTCCGTCATTGGCCTTGAGCGCCGCATCAGGAGATGCAGTCCCCGTGATCTCCTGACCAACAGCCACGCCGATGCTTTTGGTGCCATAGTCAAAACCGAGAATGGTTCGCTCGCCAACTGCTTTCACTAAGCGTGACCTGCCTGCGGGCTGATGCTGGCAATATCAATACCGAGCTTGTGGCCAGATGCTTGCCAGCGCATGGACGCATCGACATCGAAAATAATGCTTTGGTCGGCAGGGATCACGAGCCAAGAATTGTCAGCAATTTCTTGCTCTAACTGGCCAGCATCCCAGCCTGCGTATCCTAAGGTCACCAGAAACTTACTGGGCTCTAAGTCGGTTCCAAGGATCTGCAAAATGTCTTTCGAGGTGGTGACCATCAGATCGTCATCTAAGCTGAGGCTCGATGACCAGCCAGGTTGCGCCGTGTGCAAGACAAAGCCGCGCTCTTGGGCAACTGGCCCTCCGGCGAAAATCGGTTGTTCAAGATTGTCCGAAGACAAGTCATCACGATGCAGATCTTGCACCTTAGACAACAGCTCAGACAGGCTTAAATTTTTGATTGGATGATTGATGATCAGTCCCATGGCACCTTGATCATTGTGCTCACAGATATAAGTGACCGAGCGCTGGAAGTAAGGATCTTCCAGCGAGGGCATGGCAACTAACAGCTTACCTTGGAGACTTTCCATACGACTCGACTCTGGTTCTCTCATATGTTCATTATGGCAGTAATACCAATCGATGTAGACATTTGCTCGCCGCAATACGTTCTTAACCGGCTTGCTGAGCCAGTTTGTCGGCAATTGCGTCCATCAGACGGTCGGCAATACGAACGTCAAAAGCGGCCTCAATTTCGCGAATACAGGTCGGGCTGGTGACATTAACCTCGGTCAGGCGATCACCAATCACATCTAAACCGACAAACAGTAACCCGCGTTTTTTCAGCTCAGGTCCAACGGCGTTGGCAATCGCCCAGTCGGCGTCGGACAATGGCCGCGCTTCGCCGCGACCGCCTGCCGCTAAATTACCGCGAGTTTCACCGCCTGCTGGGATCCGTGCGAGGCAGTAAGGCACCGCTTCGCCATCGATCATTAGGATGCGTTTGTCGCCATCTTTGATTGCAGGCAAATAGTTTTGAATCATGGCATAGCGTTGGCCGTGCTCGGTTAGTGTTTCAATGATCACGCCAACATTGGGGTCATCTTGTCGAACCCGAAAAATCGACGCGCCACCCATGCCATCAAGCGGCTTGAGAATGACATCGCCATGTTCTGCTAAAAACGCTCGAATTTGTTTCGCCTGACGGGTCACTAATGTGTCTGGGGTATGCTCGGCGAACCACGCGGTGAACAATTTTTCGTTGCAATCGCGTAGGCTGGCAGGCTTGTTGACGACCAGCACTCCTTGTTCCTCGGCGCGCTCCAACATGTAAGTGGCATAAATAAATTCGGTATCGAACGGCGGATCCTTGCGCATTAGAATGGTATCAAGTTCGGTCAGTGGCGCTTCAACCGGCTCACCTAGGGTAAACCAATCATCCGCGTCTTCTTGAACGAACAGTTTGCGCATGGTGGCAAATGCGTTGCCTTGGCGGAGGTAGAGGTCATTCATTTCCATGTACCAGAGTTGCCAGCCGCGAGCTTGGGCTGCCAGCAACATGGCAAAGCTGGAGTCTTTTTTAATGTTGATGCCCGCAATCGGGTCCATCACGATGCCCAGTTGTACCGTCATTTTTTATCCTTATCCTAAATCGCCAAAGCGTGTTTGCAGCGCAGTTAGCGCCGTGAGTGCAGCGGTTTCGGTGCGTAACACTCGGGGGCCAAGCAAAATGCTCTGATAACCGTGTTCGCCAGCGGCCGCAATTTCTTGTTCACTGAGTCCACCTTCTGGACCAATCAGCAGACGCACGCCAGCCGCAGGCACAGAATCAATACCATTGATGCCGTGTTGGGCACTTGGGTGCAGATTGAGCTTAAGCTGTTCGGTTTGCTCAACTAACCATTCAGCCAAACTGACCGGCGAATTGATTTGGGGCACTAGGTTGCGGCCACATTGTTCGCAAGCACTAATCGCCACTTGCTGCCAATGTTGAACTTTCTTTTGCCAACGTTCTGCTTGTAACTTAACACCACAGCGCTCGGTAATTAATGGCGTAATGGCATCGACACCCAATTCGACAGCTTTTTGAATCGTGAAATCCATTTTGTCGCCGCGGCTGACACCTTGTCCGATGTGCACTTTTAAGGGGGACTCGACGGAATGTTCTAGCGCCTCGCCAACATCTGCCACAACGTTGCGCTTTTCAACCGCAGCGAGAATCGCAGGGTAGGCGAGTCCTGATCCATCAAACAGCTCAATGGTGTCGCCGACTCTCATTCGAAGCACTCTGGCGACATGGCCTGCAGCACTATCAGATAACTGCACCTGAGACTGAGAGTGCAAAGGTTCTGGGTGAAAAATACGAGTGGTCACAAATCAGTTTCTTTGCTCGTTGATCTTAAACAAAGAAATGGGGGCAGGCGGTAAAATTTCAAGTTGTTGCAGATTTTTCCGGATTGCAGGTTAAGGGCAAAAAACTCAAATAATTCCGTACATCTGCTTTCTGCTGCTCGCTCGGTAGTGATCTTTGAGCTTGCCGCGGCCAACAGACTAACTTCTATTTAGCAAGCTGATATGTCAATGGTTTTTTTATGCAATGACAGAGACTGTGAGCAGCTTAATTTTAAGCTTGATGTAACATGACAGTTACAAAATTTTACCGGTAACATCGGAGTGGTACTTAACATACGACTGCAAAAAATAAAGAGCTGAATTATGAGAAAACTGTTTCTAAGCGCGGTGCTTATTGCGCCACTTTGCGCTACTGCCCAAGTTGATTGGTACGCTGATCCTAATAAGCCCCTGACAGACTCCTTTCGCCGTCTAGATCAAAACGCAGGTAGCTCAACAACCTGTGCTGATCAGACTGCAACATCGTCAAACCCAACTGTATCTCCTTATGGCAAGATGTGGAAAATCGACAAACCTGTTGGTGCCCGAAGAGGAGAATATGCAAGAACAGAAGGCTTCATTCATCCAGAGGGCAGGGGGCGATTTTACGGGTGGCGCTTTCGAATTAATTCCAATCCTGATGCTGTGGATAAAGTGACCGTGTTTCAATGGAAAACGGCGATCGATAGTAATGGCACAAGTGGTACACAGAACTACCCCATTAACATGGAATACGAGCATGGCACGCTGAAGTTGGAAGCTTTTGGCCCTTGTACAGACAGCAACGTGGCGAGCACCCCTCCCCTGTGCAGTAATTACCCATCTCAAAGGAAAGTCACACTAAAATCAGTGCCTTTGCCGGAGTTTGGTTGGGGCGAGCTTGTCTTAAAAATTTTTAAAGATGACGACCCGAATGAAGGCTATGTAGAGTTCTACTACAACGGCGTTCAGCAAACATTATCCAACGGCAGCCCAACCGGTGATTTCAGAGTAACGTTTAAAAATGGCGACTACAAAAGAGCGTACTTGAGAACAAGTGATGGCGATGTTGGGCCACAAGATTCTAAAACCGAAAATATGTACCCCAAATGGGGAGTTTATAACCTCAATTCTTGTGGTTATGACGTCAACGTCTTTTTTGACGAAATGCGCGTCGGCAGATCATTTAATGATGTTGATCCATCTAATTATGATTAAGCCCTCCAAAGAGACTAGTGTTAACTAGCCCTCTATCATTCTGAGCCAAGGATGGCTTTATAAAAGCTCCAACTTTCCCTGCTACGACAGCATCTATCATCAGAAAATTAACGCGTTTTCTCCTAACAGATCCCACTCCGGCTGTGCAGTAAATCTCGCAAACTGTTCCTCTGACAGAATGTCTCTGGCCTGCTCCATAATTCTATTCACAAGAAGTTCTTGTCGAGCCACCAACGAAGCTTCAGTACTTAAAAAATCATCGAGGTCTTGTCCTCTAATTAACGCTTCATCAGCGATCGTCTGGTCAATGCTCCCGTAAATATCTGCTAAACCATTGGATTTGGCGCTGACTAAAAGCAAGGTCAACTCGTCTCGCTGATAAGCTTCCAGGCCAGTCGTACCTCTCTGATCTAACCGATTGATAAAGGTATCGAGAAATGAATATGATTCATCGCCGAATTTTTGAAATCCCTTTAGAAGCTCATAGTTTTCATCGCCCAGCAGCGCATGTAATTCTGGATTGAAAGGTTGGTCTGCAGCAGGCTCACTGCTAACAATCTCGTTGACTATTTCAATTGCTAATAATTGTTTTACTTTCGACAAGGCATTTTCAGTTAACTCTTGCGATAACTTTTGCAAAAGGGCTCGATATTTTTGGTTAAATTGTTCGCTGACCCGCTCATCTAACCGTGCAGCTGTTACTTGGTTACAAGTAGGAGAAATCGATATTTCCAGTTCACTGGGAGCGTTGCTAACGTTTCCGATTTCGCTCTGACTTAGTGCTTGGTGATTATCGTTTTTATTGAGGGGATTATAGCTATCGGAGTGACATGACAACGGCGTATGCTGATTGTTAGTCGTTGATTTGTAGCGCTCTATCTCGAAGTGCTGAACGATAATTACTGCAATTAACACAATCGAGCTGACAACGAATAATGAGTTTTTTACCACAAGCTTGCCCCCATGATTGAAACAATCACCTTTCACTAAAAACTTCTCTCTCGATTAGCCAAGTCAATTCAGCTGCCGAAAAAGAGCGCTTATGATAACAGCCCAAGGAAAGTTAAGTGACAATAAGAAAACGAAATACGTGCTAGTTTTAGTCTGGAATTAGAGTGATTCTTGGCGCTTTTCAAGCTCTTGAGCTGCTCTTGAACGTCATTCTGCGCCCTTCTTTTGCATAAAATTGGGCATAAAAAAAAGCCCGGGCAAGAAGCGCGGGCCAATTCGATTGTTGGATGTAAAACGTACGGTTTAAAAATAGTCCATATTGGCCTGACAGGCCAGTTTGAGATTGTTACTAATTGCTGCAAAGCTCTGTTGAGTTTGTTGCTACAACTATTTTTGACTAATTAGAACCTGCGTTTTTGTACTTTCATCAGGGTTAAAAGTAGTGCGCCAAACAAAATGAGAGCAGGCGTTTGTGGCTCTGGCACTTCGACAGACGATGATGGCACTTCAATGATCGGGTCAACGCCTTGATAAATGTAATTATGAATTTCATTTAAGCTTTGGTTTGAGTAATTACGGGCAATCACAGCGCCGTCCATATCAAAGCCACCGTTAAAAATATCGGCCTTGGTCGCTAGTACCGAGCCGATAAATTTGTTGTTGAAGTTGATTTCCGTGGTGTCGATGAAATTCCACAAGATTTTGTAATATATGCTGTTATTGATAGCACGAAAGTTCAATGCGCTGTGAATATTAGCCGAGCTGCCCGAAACGTTGATAACCGCCTTTTCAGCCAGACCCAAATCGAATTGCATGCCGTTGGATTGCTGAAATAAGCTGGCATTGATATCGAATACCGCTACCTGCTCACTACCTGAATAGCTGAACGTGCGGCCATTCATATCACCGGTAATAGAGCCATTGGCCGTCAAATTGTCATAGCTTACCGAAGCGGCTTCCAGCTGCGCTGTTAATTGTGATACCGCCAAGTTTTTGTCTTGGTATACGGTGCCGTTATTGGTGGCGATGTTCGCAGGGTTGGTTAAATCACCACCGTAGACGACGTCACCATTGAGCACTTTGACACCGTTACCAAAAATGTCATCGACCACGCTCAATGCCGCGGAACCAGCTAAGTTGGCATCATAGCCAAAGTCAGAGGCGCTGGTGATGTTCAAGTTACCACCAATGAAGGTCGAACCTTGAACATGAACTGAGCCGGTAAAATCGTTTAAAACAACAAAGTTATAGTCGGTAATGGGCAAGGCCCATGAGGTGTTACACAGAAACAAGGAAACAATCGCTACTGCGCGGCGAACGGCATGTTTGAACATCTTTTGCTACCTAACTACTGATCCCCGAATTTTAATAAGCGGGTGAATATGTTTGTCTGTTGGCGGCTGTTCAATTCACTCAGTCCGCATTTGAGTGGCT
Source organism: Neiella litorisoli (assembly GCF_014773395.1). Lineage (GTDB taxonomy): Bacteria > Pseudomonadota > Gammaproteobacteria > Enterobacterales > Neiellaceae > Neiella > Neiella litorisoli. The sequence continues at coordinate 19,667 of NZ_JACXAF010000005.1, forward strand.
ACCCAGGCAAAAAACAAACCAATGTTTTAACTGTTTGAAATAATTACTTTTAGTGTTTCTTTGGTGGGTTAGAATAAATACTCTGTAAATAATGCTGACAGACAACCCAAGCATGCCTTAGAACGAAAAAAAACCGCCTAGTTTTAGCTAAGCGGTTTTTATGGAGAGGAATTCAAGACTGATTACAACCCAGCGCTAGCTCGCAGAGCCTCAACTTTATCGGTGGCTTCCCATGGGAACTGTTCGCGGCCGAAGTGACCGTAAGCTGCCGTTTGTTGATAAATAGGCTGCGCAAGATTGAGCATCTCAGTCAGGCCATAAGGGCGCAAATCAAAGTGCTGACGCACCCAAGCAACCAAAGTGGCTTCATCAAACTGGCTGGTGCCAAAGGTTTCGATGCTGATCGAAGTCGGTTCGGCAACGCCAATGGCATATGACACTTGCAGCTCACAACGTTTGGCCAAACCGGCAGCCACTAGGTTCTTGGCAACATAACGGGCGGCGTAGGCAGCACTGCGATCCACTTTCGATGGGTCTTTACCAGAGAAAGCGCCACCACCATGGCGAGCCATGCCGCCATAGGTATCAACGATAATCTTACGGCCGGTTAAGCCACAATCGCCCATTGGGCCGCCAATGACAAAACGCCCTGTTGGGTTAATGAAGTATTTGGTTTGCTCAGTCAGCCATTGTGCTGGCAATACCGGTTTGATGATTTCTTCCTGAACAGCTTCAATCAAATCGCTTTGAGAAATGGTATCGCAGTGCTGGGTTGATAAAACAACCGCATCAATACCAACCGGCTGGCCGTTTTCATAAGCAAACGTCACTTGGCTTTTGGCATCAGGCCGCAACCAAGGTAGGGTGCCGTCTTTGCGCACTTCAGCTTGGCGCTTCACTAGTTTGTGAGCGTAAGTGATTGGCGCCGGCATCAGTTCTTCAGTCTCATCCGAGGCATAACCGAACATCAGGCCCTGATCACCAGCGCCTTGCTCTTTTGGATCGGCACGATCAACACCCTGGGCAATATCAGGCGACTGCTTACCAATGGCATTGAGCACGGCACAAGAGTCGGCATCAAACCCCATATCGGAGTGAACATAGCCAATTTCACGCACGGTACTGCGGGCTAATTCTTCGATATCGACCCAAGCTTCGGTGGTGATTTCACCACCAACCATCACCATGCCGGTTTTTACGTAAGTTTCGCAGGCCACGCGAGCACTTGGGTCTTGCTTCAAAATTGCATCAAGAACTGCATCCGAAATCTGGTCTGCAATTTTATCTGGGTGGCCTTCAGAAACCGATTCAGAGGTAAACAAATGTTTTGCCATGTTGCCTTTCTCGAAATTAAAGATGTTTATACGGATTTACGTCTAGACGTCTATTCTAGTTTAATTGTTCGTTTTAATGCTAGCCCGAATCACAATTCGTGCTCAGACGCTAATCATTGAGTGAAGTCCCCGAATCACGGGGGATACGGCTCGATGCGTACGTCAATGTTGCCAATCAGGATTGTTATTTAATTACTTTGAATGGAAAATTAATTAAAATAAAAAGGGCGGTGCGGTTGATTTTTCGTTGTAAAACCACAAATTGACCGGAACACAGAAAAAATTTTGGCCAAAAAGTGTGACTTGTGTTCACTCTGATGTAAATCAATTACGATTTCTTCCGGTTGTAACATAATGCGCCTGCTTTGACGCCAAGGCCTTATGGCTCTAAGGATAACTAGCCCTGCGCTGTGAGCCGCCCGTTCGGTGTTGATGAACGAAGTACAGCACAGTGAATAACAACGCACTATACTGCGTTGAGTTCGAATTCGAGCTGAGGCAAAAGGCCTCAACTCACCCAAATACACAAAGCAATTCTAGAGGAATGATCATGTCCGTATTGAAAATGAAAGATCTGGATTTAGCTGGCAAGCGCCTGTTTATCCGTGCAGATCTGAACGTGCCAGTAAAGGATGGCAAAGTCACTTCTGATGCTCGTATTCTGGCATCAATTCCTACCATTGAGCACGCGCTGAAAGCCGGTGCCAAGGTAATGGTGACCTCTCACTTAGGTCGTCCGACTGAAGGTGAGTATGCGGACGAGTTCTCTTTACAACCAGTTGTTGATTACCTTAACGAAGCGCTTGATGTGCCGGTTCGCCTGGTTAAAGACTACTTAGACGGCGTTGAGCTGGCTGAAAACGAAGTTGTTGTACTGGAAAACGTTCGTTTCAACAAAGGCGAAAAGAAAAACGACGAAGCGCTGTCGAAACAATACGCTGCTTTGTGTGACATTTTCGTCATGGACGCATTTGGTACCGCGCACCGTGCCCAAGCATCAACTCACGGCGTTGGCATGAACGCGCCAGTTGCTTGTGCTGGTCCGTTGTTGGCTGCTGAACTTGAAGCACTTGGCGCGGCGATGGATAACCCTGCGCGTCCAATGATTGCAATCGTTGGAGGCTCTAAAGTATCAACCAAACTGACTGTCCTTGAGTCGTTGTCAAAAGTTGCTGACCAGTTAGTGGTTGGCGGTGGTATCGCCAACACTTTCGTTGCAGCAACTGGCAACAACGTTGGTAAGTCACTGTGCGAATCAGACTTGATTCCAACCGCGCAAAAACTGATGAAAGAGTGTGCCATTCCCGTTGCGACTGACGTTGCTGTTGGTAAAAACTTCTCAGAAGATGAAAAAGCCGTTGTTAAATCTGCAGCCGATGTAGAAGACGACGATATGATCTTCGACTTGGGCCCAGACTCAGCAGAAGAATTAGCAAAAATCATCAAAGAAGCGAAAACCATTCTGTGGAATGGCCCTGTTGGCGTATTCGAATTTGATGAATTCGCTAAGGGTACTGAAATCGTTGCGAAAGCAATTGCTGAGTCAGAAGGTTTCTCAGTTGCTGGTGGCGGTGACACCCTAGCTGCTATCGACAAGTTCGGTATCAAAGATCAGGTGTCTTACATTTCAACTGGTGGCGGCGCGTTCCTTGAATTCGTGGAAGGCAAAAAGCTACCAGCAGTTGCTATGCTCGAAGAGCGTACCAACGGCTAAGCCAGCCAAAATATATAACGGGAGCCTTAGGCTCCCGTTACTATTTATTCGACACTTTATTCGAAACTGAATTCGTATGAATTTTGTCGTAAATAATCTAGACTTATTCAACTCAATTTGTATCAACCCACAGGACAAATAATCATGTCTCAGAATATTCTTGATGTTGTTAAACCAGGCGTAGTAACTGGTGACGACGTAGCCAAAGTTTTTACCATCGCTAAAGAGAAAGGCTTTGCTCTGCCTGCTGTTAACTGCGTCGGTACTGATTCTGTTAACGCAGTGCTTGAAGCTGCAGCGAAAGTAAAGGCTCCTGCTGTTATCCAATTCTCTAACGGTGGCGCGGTGTTCTTTGCTGGTAAAGGTTTGAAACTGGAAGGCCAAGAAGCCGCTATTCTGGGTGCCATTGCTGGTGCAAAACACGTTCACACCATGGCGGAAGCTTACGGTGTACCAGTGATCTTGCACACTGACCACGCTGCGAAAAAATTACTGCCTTGGATTGACGGCCTGTTGGAAGCGAGCGAGAAGCACTTCGCAGAAACTGGCAAGCCGCTGTTCAGCTCTCACATGATTGACCTGTCAGAAGAGTCGCTGGAAGAAAACATCGAAACTTGTGCCAAGTACCTTGAGCGCATGAGCAAAATCGGCATGACTCTGGAGATCGAATTGGGTTGTACTGGTGGTGAAGAAGACGGTGTTGATAACACTGATATGGATCAGTCACTGCTTTACACTCAGCCTTCTGAAGTGAACTACGCTTACGAAAAACTGAATGCAATCAGCCCGAATTTCACCATTGCTGCTTCTTTCGGTAACGTTCACGGCGTCTACAAGCCAGGTAACGTGAAGCTGACTCCAACCATTTTGCGTGATTCTCAAGCTTACGTTTCTGAGAAGCACAACCTGCCTCACAACACGCTGAACTTCGTGTTCCACGGTGGTTCTGGTTCTTCACAAGAAGAAATCCAAGAGTCAATCAGCTACGGTGTGATCAAAATGAACATCGATACTGATACTCAGTGGGCAACTTGGGATGGTATCCGTGTTTATGAAGCCGACAAGCACGACTACCTGCAAGGCCAAATCGGTAACCCAGAAGGTGAAGATGCGCCTAACAAGAAATACTACGACCCACGCGTTTGGTTGCGCAAAGGTCAAGAGTCAATGGTTGTTCGCTTAGAGCAAGCATTCGCTGATCTGAACGCAGTAAACGTACTGTAATTTCTCGTCAATCTTTGACAGAATGAAAAGCCCGCATTAAGCGGGCTTTTTTGTGGCTGACAGACAAATTCTTATTGAGGCTATTTGCCTTGAGTCTTGGGAAGGATGTTATATAGAATTTGCAGGTTAATTGTTAACTTAACGTCAGAAAATTATTCTAATATCCAGAGATTGATCATGTTCGCATTGCGCCAATGCCGACTCGTTGCGCTAACGACGGCTTTGCTTAGTTTCGGTGTATACGGCCTTAGTATTTCAGATGAAGATCTGAAAAAGCAGGGGTGGTCTGCACAAGTTGAAGGTGGTCTTAGCTATTCGACCGGTAATACTGATCAATCGTCCATGCGCTTTCGCGGTGAGTTTGACTATTTCTGGGCCGACTGGCGCCACTTCTTAAAAGCTGAAGCCAACTCGACTAAACGCAACGGTAAAAATAGTGCTGAACGTTACCGTGGCTCTTACAAAGCTGACCGTGACTGGACCGATGTCGACTACACCTTTGGTCTGGTGACCTATGAAAACGACCGCTTCAATGGCTTGGAAGACCTCTTTACTTTGGTCGGTGGCTGGGGTCATCGATTCTTTCCGGCTGACTCGATGGAGTTATACACCGAAGCTGGGCCGGGTTACCGTTGGAATAACTCACCTGATTCAAAAGACAGTGAGGCAATTCTGCGCGGCGCGACGCAGTTTGACTGGACCATCAGTGACAACAGCTCTTTTCGACAAACCGTCACCTTTGAAAGCGGTGAAAGCAACATGATTAGTCGTGCTGAAACCTCACTAACGACCAGTATTGTTGGCCAACTGGCATTGAAGGTGAGTATATCGATGACTCATCAGACCAAGCCAGAAGTTGATAATAATGGCGTCTCGAAAGAAAAGCTCGACACCATCTCTGGTGTCACCTTGCTCTACAAGTATTGATAAATAATTTTTTTTGATAATGGGCTTTTGATAAAAAATTATTCATTAATGTAGGGGAAGAAATGCAGACTATCTCTGATCACATCAGCCTTATGGCTTTTGTTCAGATAGATGGCATAAATCTCGCGCTGGTAGGTCGGCGTTCCCGGTACTAAATGTAGGTTTCCTTTACGTATTTCATGAAAACTCATCTGCCTTGGTAAGTAAGCCGCGCCGCCTGCTTCGACGATGAAACTCATCGCAATTCGCGGTTGATTCATATGATGCTTGGCCGTAATTAATTCACCTAAGTCATTATTAAACTTAAAGTTAATCGACTCGCCATAATCCACCATGACAAAGTTTTCAATTTCTTCAACAGAGCGAACCGGCTGGCTACTGACTAATTGTAATGGCACCACCGCTACTTTCTGCGTGGCTAAGTCCTCAAGGTAGGTGGGTTCAAACACAAAGCCAATATCAACCAGTCTGGTAAGTACTTGTTTTCTCAACTCAACTGGTGAATGGATATGGGTTTGCAAATGAGCATCTTCAAAATTTCGATGAACCTTTTGCAACCAGTCATGCAGCACCATGTCCCAAATTGAACTCACTCCGCCAATAAAGAGCTGCAACGAATCAGCATCTGCCGTGCCCACATCTTGCTTGGCTTTCTGCCAAGTGGTCAGTATGTCATTGGCATACTTAACTAACTTATAGCCTTCTGGAGTCAGCTTTAGGCGCTTATTTGAGCGATCAAAAAGCAGTACACCCAACTCTTGCTCAAGTAATTTAATCCGAGAGCTGACTGCTGCTTGGGTAACAAACAGATTCTCGGCCGAAATCCGAATGTGAAGAGTTCGGCTGACATCAAGAAAGGTAACGAGTAAGTCAGTACGCATAGTTTTGATAAAAATAATTTTATAAACATCCTAATTTATTTAGTTTTTTGTTTCATTGTTTTTCTTCTATCTTTCACGCCAACAGATTAGCCAGCTCAATTGCTGGCGTTAGCAGAGGGCCTGACAATGAAAATCGCAATCTTATCCAGAAACGAAAACTTATATTCCACTCGCCGTTTGAAAGAGGCCGGTGAGCTCCGTGGTCATGAAGTCGATATCATTGATACCTTGCATTGCTACATGGACATCACCAGTAGCAAGCCGACGGTGCGTTACAACGGCCAAACGTTACCCAAATATGACGCGGTTATTCCTCGGATTGGCTCATCGATTACCTTTTACGGAACAGCGGTGGTGCGCCAGTTTGAAATGATGGGCACGTTTTGTGTCAACGAATCCGTTGCCATTAGTCGCTCGCGCGATAAATTGCGTTCGCTACAGTTGCTGTCGCGCAAAGGTATTGGTCTGCCACGAACTGGGTTCGCTAGTAAACCAGACAAAATTCAGGATGTGATTAAGAATGTTGGTGGCGCGCCGCTGGTCATCAAGTTACTTGAGGGCACTCAGGGCATCGGCGTGGTTTTAGCTGAAACCGCGAAAGCGGCCGAAAGCGTGATGGAAGCCTTTATGGGCCTCAAGGCCAACATTCTGGTGCAGGAATTCATTAAGGAAGCGGGCGGTGCCGACATTCGTTGCTTTGTCGTTGGCGGCCGTGTGGTGGCAGCAATGAAGCGCCAAGCGGCGGAGGGCGAGTTTCGCTCCAATCTGCATCGTGGTGGTAATGCGCAATTGGTTCGGTTGACCAAAGAAGAGCGAGCGACCGCGGTTAATGCCGCCAAAGCCATGGGCTTAAACCTGTGTGGTGTCGATATTCTGCAATCAAATCGTGGGCCGGTTGTGATGGAAGTGAATTCCTCGCCAGGCTTGGAAGGAATTGAGGTTGCCACTAACAAAGATGTCGCTGGGCTTATCTACGAGTTCATTGAGAAAAACGCCAAGCCGAATGCCAATCGGACCAAAGGTCAAGGCTAACGCCACTAAGGGCGAGTTCGACCGAGTATAGCAATGCCAGTCGTTGCTGACTTTGCTCAGGCAGATCATAGGGCGGTTTAACACCGCCTGATCTGCCGTAGATCGAAATAGGAGGTTGCGATGAATACCAATGAACAACAAACAGAGCAGCACGTTGACCTAATTGCGCTGGTACTTAAAGCCTTTGCTCATCATGAGGCTCAGCCCGGCTCAGAGCTGCAACTGGCGTTTATCAGCGAGCACACCGATGCAGATATTGCTCACCTTATCGAATCGGTTTCTGATCAGTATAGGGTCGCTATCTGGCAGCAAATTAGTGCGGATCGAGCTTGGTCTGTACTCCATCTGCTTAACTATGAAACTGCGCGACACTTAGTCAAAAAGCTTACGGCGGAGCAACTCAACGGGCTGCAGAAAAAGGCTGTTGAGCGTGACATCGTTACCTTTGCCGAAATTTTTCCTGATGATTTCGTCGAAGATTTTCTCGATCAGCAGGAAGCTTCTGCCAGCGAGTTACTACAAAACGCGCTGAGTTATCCAGATGAAAGTGTCGGCCGCTACCTTAATTTGTCGATCCTACGGGCGCGACCATCGGCGACGGTGCAACGGACCATCGAGCGGATTAATAAGCTCAAGCCGAAAAATGTGGTGGGTATTTATGTCGTTGATTCAGATGGCGTGTTTCGGGGCGGTTGTAACCTTGGCCAAATTTTAGCGGCACCGCCGGAAACTCGCTTGCAGGATATTCTGGTCGCGATGGAGTTGATTAGCGATAGCGAAGACATGACCGAGGCGGCGCAGCGGCTCAATCCTGTTGATGGCTTTGCCTGGGTGCCGGTCCAGAAAAACAACAAGATTATTGGTGCGGTTGCCGTGTCATTGTTGATGGGGCGCCTTAAAGAACGCTCGCTGGAAGTATTCACCACTGAAGCGACCAATGATGAGGAAGATCTATTTACCCCGATCCCTGTTGCGGCGCGGATGCGGGCTATTTGGTTGGTGACGAACCTGATGACCGCCTTTCTGGCCTCCGCGGTGATTGGCCTATTCGAAGCGACCGTCGAGCAGGTGGTCGCACTGGCTATTTTGATGCCAGTGGTAGCCAGCATGGGCGGCATTGCCGGTAGCCAAACTTTAGCTGTGGCACTGCGCGGTATCGCCATGAATCACTTAAAAAGCAGTAACTTGAAACTACTGTTACATAAGGAAATTAAAATTGCAGCAGTCAATGGCGTGGCGCTCGGAGTACTGGTGGCGGCGATTGTTGGCTATTGGTTCAATTCGGCCATTCTTGGCTCGATTCTATTTGTAGCCATTGTTCTAAACAGCCTCGCGGCTGGTGCATCAGGAACCATTATCCCGTTTGTTCTCAAGAAATTACGAATAGATCCTGCGGTTGCTGGCTCGGTCATTTTGACCACAGTAACAGATGTCGTTGGCTTCTTTGTGTTTCTCGGATTGGGAACCGTGTTGATAAGTGCGCTGATCTAAATGAGTGCCGCTAACGGCACATTAATGTCATTAATTTAAAGAGAGTAAAACGATGTCAACGGAACTATTTATGTGGATAGGGATTGCTTTTTGTATTACCCAATCTGCGGTTTTTTCTGGTTTGAATTTGGCATATTTCAGCCTCAGCCGTCTGCAGCTGGAAGTAGAAGCAAAGCGCAATAACAAGCATGCCGTGAAGATTTTGGCCATGCGCGAAGATTCTAATTTCCTGCTGGCGACGATTTTGTGGGGCAATGTGTCGATTAATGTATTGTTGACCTTATTGTCCGATTCGGTGCTGGCCGGTATCTATGCGTTTTTGTTTTCGACTATTGCGATTACTTTCCTCGGTGAGATTTTCCCGCAGGCTTATTTTTCTCGTAATGCGTTGAAAGTGGCATCTTTTCTAACGCCCATTATTCGCATGTATCAAGTGCTGCTGTTCCCAGTTGCGAAATTTACCTCGTTAATCCTTGATGGTTGGCTGGGTAGAGAAGGGATCACCTACTTTCGTGAGAAAGAGTTGAAAGCCATGATCCTTGCCCATGTTGAAGCAGAGGAAGCCGAAGTGGTTCATGTCGAAGGGGTGGGAGCACTTAACTTTTTGTCGGTTGATGAAGTGCCGGTGACTCAGGAAGGTGAACCGCTTGATCCGGCCAGTTTGCTGGCGCGCCCTTGCAAGCTTGATCTACCGATTTTTCCAGAGGCTAATGATCCTGAATATCAGGGGCTGATCAAACAAATACATCAGTCTGGCCATAAATGGGTGGTGATCACCGATCAGAATGAACCGCGCTTAGTACTTGATGCCGATGGCTTTATTCGCTCTGCCTTATTGGATGATGTGGCGACTGATATTTATAAATATTGCCATCGGCCGGTGGTCATCGAGGATCCCACCGTGACGCTTGGTGCGGCCATGCAGGAGTTGAAGCATGCTCAAGAAGTTGCGGTGAATAGCGATGAAGTGTTAGACCGTGACGTGATCTTAGTGTGGTCAGAAGAGCACAAGCGAGTGATCACCGGTGCCGACATCTTGGGCCGCTTAATGAAAGGGATTGGCAGCGTCCGCCCAGCAATGTCTGCTAAAGCGGAAGCTCCTGCGGTGTCTTCGTCGTAATTTACTCGAGTTCGATAACCTACTGACGGACCAGCTTGATCTGGCCGTCGAGGTGAACATCCCGTTGTGGGAAGGCGATAACAATGTCGTGTTGCTGAAATGCTTCTTCAATCTCAAAACGAATATTGCTGGCAACGGCTCGGATCCCGCCTTCCACTCTTGAATTGATCCAGAAGTAAGATTCGAACACCAACGCGTTATCACCAAAGTCTTGAAAGAACACTTCAGGTTTCGGCGAATCAATCACTTGCGGTTGGCGGGCGGTGACCTCGGTCATTAGCTTCGCCACGAGGCGCACGTCGCTACCATAGGCAACCCCTACCGCCACAGTGCCGCGGACCAGTTTGTCACGTAAGGTCCAGTTGATGACGGTGTTCTCAAGCAGCTTGCTGTTTGGCACGAGCATATGAACGCCGTCAACCCGACGAATGCGAGTGGAGCGGGTGTTAATTTGCTCAACCGTACCTTTGGCGCCTTCCACTTCAAGAAAGTCACCGAGTCGAATCGGTTTTTCGCCAATTAAAATCCAACCGCTAATAAAGTTGTTAATGATGTTTTGGGCACCGAAACCAAAACCAATGGCAATGGCACCGGATAAAAATGCAAAGGCAGTAATCGGCACGTTAAGCATCGACAAAGTGGTTAGGAAGATCACTGCTATCGACAGCACAATCAGAATCCGTTCAATCAATTGCACGATGTTCGGATCTTTGTCTTTGGCCAGCATACGCGCTGACACCGCTTTGATAACGATGCGCGACACCCACAAGCTGATCAAAACCCAAGTCGGGACCGTGATAATGGCCCAAACAGTAATTGGCTGATCGTTAAAGGTGAATAGGGTTGTTTCTAATATTGAAATGAACTGATCGAACATATGCCAACCTTTCGCAAGGAATCAATTGCTGTCTGCCTTGCCAAGACAAGGCAGACTCATCGCTACTGAATAATCGATTTTAGTCGAGGTGTCTATAACAATTATTGCCGTATGCAGCCGCTCAGATTTCTTGCTGCTTCAACCAAGCACTAAACAGTGGAATGTGGTCGTTAAATGCATCTGGGTGGACCAATAGACTGGTGTGATCATAGTCTCTGAGGTTGCCGTTGGCTTTGCTCAGTAAGGTGTATTTGGCGCCCGTGTTTTTGCTGTCGCGCAAGAAAGCTTGAACATCGTTGGGATTACCCAATACCGAATCACCCTGACCGGCAAAGAACCAAGTTGGCGGCCAGTTGATGTTTTGTGCCGCGGTGTGAAAACAAAAGCCATCGCTGTCTTGCCATTGGCTTGAGTTCACCCAGCGAACATTATCTGCCAATGACACGGACGACTCATTATCCATCCCCAGCTTGAATTTTTTGGCCGGCAGGTAGCCGTAGCGTCTGGTTAACCAAGGACACACTCGATTCCAAATTAAGTTAACCATGAACTTCTTTTTTAAGTGGCGCGAGTAAATGGTCTTCTTGCTGGCAAAGCCCGCTAGGGTTTTCACTTCCGCTAATCGCTTTGGATATTTGGCTAAATGGCTCGCCATTAAAATGGTGCCCCACGAATGGCCTAGCCAGTGCACTTGCTGCTGGTGTTGTTGCATGATCCATTCATGAGCGAGTGGGATTTGCCGATTAATCACTTCAGATTGACCAAACTTCTCGCCACCCTTGAGACGAGGTTTGCTGTTGCCGTTGCCAAACACATCCATGACATAAACCGGATGCCCTTGCCGCGCCAAATGGCAGGCTAACCCTTTACCTGATTCGGTATAAAACACCCGACCATTGCTCATTGATCCATGCAGCATAAGCACCGGCAGGTGGCTTGGCGCCGTTTCTGGTTTAATTACACGAAGGTGTAATTCGCCATAACTGTAGGGCAAAAACTGTGAAGATTGAGTGATCACAAAACCGCCTCCAACGATCCTTGGTCGCTGTTGTTGTACGTCATTTTATCTGGTTAGACCAGTCGCAGAGCGATTAAAATGTCGCTCCTGTGATCTAGGTTGCTCGTCTTCAACCCATAAAAAAAGCCAGCATTTTCATGCTGGCTTTGGCATTTATCGGCGATGTTGCTTAATGCAAAATCCGAGTCTTAATGGTGCCATCAATGGTTTTCAGATGTTCCAGCGCGGTTTGCGCATCTTCGGTGTGAACATCAATCACCACGTAACCCAAGGCATCATCAGTTTGCAAGAACTGGGCAGCGATGTTGACGCCCTTTTCGGCAAAGGTCAGGTTGATTTGAGTCAGGATGCCTGGTTTGTTTTCGTGAATGTGTAACAAGCGGCTGCAGTCAGTGTGCTCTGGCAGCGATACTTCAGGGAAGTTAACCGCCGACAGGGTTGAGCCGTTATCTGAGTATTTGGCCAGTTTACCGGCTACTTCAATACCGATGTTTTCTTGCGCTTCTTGTGTCGAGCCACCCACGTGCGGGGTTAGAATCACATTGTCGATGCCACGCAGTGGCGAGACAAATTCTTCGTTGTTGGACTTGGGCTCAAGCGGGAATACGTCGACCGCAGCGCCAGCTAACTTACCGCTGTTCAGCGCTTCGACCAGAGCGTCAATCACCACCACGGTACCACGCGCCGCGTTAATGAAGATGGCGCCTTGCTTCATGGCGTCAAACTGGGCTTTGCCGATCATGTCTTTAGTTTGCGCCGTTTCAGGTACATGCAACGACACCACATCGGCTTGCGCTAGCAAGTCATTGAGGTTGCTCACTTGGCTGGCATTACCCAGTGGCAGCTTGGTTTCCACATCGTAAAACTTGACGCGCATACCAATGGTTTCAGCCAAAATGCCGAGCTGAGTACCAATGTGGCCATAGCCAACAATACCTAAGGTTTTGCCACGCGCTTCATAGCTGCCGACGGCGCTTTTCAACCATTCACCGCGATGGGCTTTGGCACTGCGCTCAGGTACGCCACGTAGCAACATGATGGCTTGACCAAGCACCAACTCGGCAACACTGCGGGTGTTTGAGAATGGCGCGTTGAATACCACGATGCCGCGTTTTTTCGCCGCTTGAAGATCCACTTGGTTGGTGCCGATACAGAAGCAACCTATGGCAATGAGCTTTTTCGCGTGGGACAACACATCTTCAGTCAGGTTGGTACGCGAACGAATACCAATAAAGTGGGCATCTTTGATCTTTTCGATCAGTTCGTCTTCAGGCAGGGACGTGGCCAGTGATTCGATGTTGGTGTAGCCAGCATCGCGAAATGTCTGCTCTGAACTAGGGTGCAACCCTTCTAACAGCAGAATGCGAATTTTGTCTTTATCGAGCGAAAACTTTTGCATCAGTGGGTTCTCTTTGAGCTTGCGAGTGGGGATAGTTTTATTATGGTTTCATCGTAACCACGCCTTGTTCGGTACCGAGTAGGCAGATATCTGCGCCTCGGTGAGCAAACAAGCCGTTGGTGACAACACCTGTAATCATATTGATGTCGTGCTCTAACTGCTTAGGATCGACAATTTTCATGTTATGTACATCAAGGATGACGTTGCCATTATCGGTGATCACGCCCTCGCGCCACACCGGATCGCCGCCAAGCTTAACCAGCTCGCGGGCAACATAACTGCGCGCCATTGGGATCACTTCAACGGGCAGCGGGAAGTTGCCCAGCACATCCACCTTTTTGCTGCCATCAGCAACACAAACGAATGTTTTGGCCACTGCTGAAATGATTTTTTCGCGGGTCAATGCGGCTCCGCCGCCTTTGATCATGTGCATGTGTTTGGTGATTTCATCGGCGCCATCAACGTAGACTTCAATGCTGTCGACCGAGTTCAGTTCAAACACTGGAATACCATAGCCTTTAAGCTTTTCGGTAGAGGCTTCAGAGCTTGACACCGCGCCTTCGATTTTGTGTTTGATGGTGGCCAAGGCGTCAATGAAATGGGCCGCAGTAGAGCCGGTGCCAACACCGACGATGGTATCTTCTGGAACGTATTCCAGCGCAGCCCAGCCGACTGCTTTTTTCAATTCATCCTGTGTCATGGAAGTCACCTTAGCGCTAGTCCTTGAAGTTTCCTTGAGGAGTTCCCCTAGGAAGAGAGCGCGAATTATACTCAAAGATAGGGCCATCTGAGAATAGCCGTTTAGACGTCTTTTTCTACTCGCGCTATCTTTTTGCTCTATAAGCAACAACGCTTTGGCTATAAGGGCACGACCTAGCTGCAAGCGGAAGGCTGTGGTCGAACATAACTTTGAGCCGGAGTCAGCACCGCATTCAATGGTACATCCCAACTGGCAATCGGTAGTTCGGGAACTTGCTGACATTGGTGGGCTACACCCAGCAGCGTTGTCGCGGGGTGCCGTTGTTGATGCCATTGAGACAGAGTGCGATCGTAAAAGCCGCCGCCCATGCCGAGTCGATTGGCATCGCTATCAAAGCCGACTAAAGGCAGTAAAATGGCGTCTAATTGGCCCAAAGGCACCACTTGAGTGGCATTAAGTTCGGGCTCAAAAATACCAAAACGGTTGCGCTTCATTGGTGTTGTTGGCTGGTATTTCAGAAACAACAAATGGCCTTTGCTAAATGGATGCAGTACCGGCAAGCAAAGTTGTTTGTCATGATGCCAACACCAGTGACAGAAACGGGTGAGATCGATTTCGCCGTCATTCGCCAGATAAACAGCAATCGTTTTGGCTTTTGCCAACAGCGGTTCCTGCTGCAATCGCGAATCAAGATTAATGCTGGCTTGTTGTTGTTCAGAAGAGGTTAATGCTTGGCGCTTCTGGCGCAGCAGCTTGCGCAGAGTTGCGCGTTCAGCCATTAAGTTATTCATGCCAATACTGCATTGGAAAGTGGAGTACCCCAGAGTGCCGCTGCATTGGCGTCTGCCCTTGAACCATTCGGTTCAAGGCGGAACAACAAGCGTTTGCCGTAGGCTTCTCAGTTTATCTGAGCTTGCTCAATAGCACCCGATGCTATTCCTGAAAAGGTGATTATCGGCTCAGGGACTTAGCCCGCTGGCAAACACCCCAGGGAAACGTGTCGCAACTCGCGTCTGTATCTTAACGAAGATAAGCAGAATACTCGCTGCAGACACCTCTAATTGTTCGGATCTTGAGGGGCCTTGTCAACACGCTTGTTGCCTTCATTAAGCGCGCGTTCAACAGTGGCTTGCAGCATGCGCATCCGGCTATCCATGGATTTGGCGTATTGCTCCGACCGGCGTTGCTCAATAAGTAACTCATGGCAAAGGTTTAACGCCGCCATGAGCGCCACTTGTTCGGTACTTTGTGAAGCCTTGTTACCTTGTAGCTGAGCCACTTTTTGCTCCAATAAATCAGCAGCCAGCTTTAAATCATCGAGCTCATCTGATGGGCAGCGCAAGGTGTAGGTCTTGCCTAGTAGTTTGACTTCAATTTCCTGATCCGACATCGGCTAATGCTCCCTCTAGCCTTATTTATGCGAATGATGATGACCATACTGAACCATCGACATCAAGGCAAAGGTTCGATCAAAGTTGGAGCGCTTCGAGTGCAGTGTTAGCATGAAGCGTTTTCTCTTTACGGATCTCTGATTATGTACCAGACGCCCAGTTTGTACGAGGCTTTATCCGAAGCCATCGAAGCGAAATCTATGCTCACCGATGCCGCTGAAATACACGGTATTTTGGTTGGTCAACTGAGCGGAGGTCTTACCCAAGACGGCCCCGAGTGGCTCAATAACTTGTGCGACTTAACCAATAACGGCGAATCCCTGCCAGAGCAAGTGCAGCAGCTGGTGGATGATTTGCGTAAAGTCACCAGTAAAACGCTACTCGACGAAGAGCTTGGCTTTCGTTTATTGCTACCCGAGGATGACGCGCCATTCGTGCAACAGGCTGAAGCGACCAGTCAGTGGGTGCAAGGATTTCTCGCCGGTTTTGCCACGGCCAGCCCGAATATGGAAGGGGCCAGCGATGAGCTGAACGAATGCCTCCGTGATCTTGGTGAAATTGCCTTACTAGAAGTACCCGAAGAAGCCGATGACGAAAACGATATTGCTCTGACCGAATTGCAGGAATACATCCGCATTGCGGCAATGATGGCCTTTGCCGAATTTGGCTTGCCACCGAAGCAAACCGAGCAACAACCAGCGCTTCATTAAAGAGAGTGTTTATGTCAGCAGTTCAAATCCCTCTGAGCCGTTATGTTGAGCGGCGCAAAGCACTGATGGCGCAATTGCCAGCCAACAGCATTGTGTTAATTCCTGCCGCCAAAGAACTGACCCGCTCGGCCGATACCGAGTTCATGTTCCGACAGGACAGCTATTTCTATTACCTGACCGGCTTTAACGAGCCCGACGGTTTACTGGTGCTCAAGCCCGATGGCGAGCAACCAGTCACGCTATTTTGCCGCGCTAAAGATAAGTTGGCTGAAATTTGGCAAGGCCGTCGTTTAGGTGCTGATGCTGCGGTCGATACCTTGCAACTTGATGCGGCATTTGAATTGTCAGAGTTAGATGAACAGTTGCAAGATCTGGTCAACGGTTGCTCGCAATTATGGTACCCAGATGGGCTCTACCCAGATTGGGATGATTACGTTCAGAATCTGATTAACACCCTGCGCCATGGACCTAAGCGCGGTTGGTTAGCGCCGTCACTCAGACGCGATGTGCGGGGCTTGCTCGACGAAATGCGCTTGATCAAAGACGAAGATGAACTGGCAATCATGCGCCGGGCTGGCGAGATCTCTGCCAACGCCCATTGCCGAGCGATGGAAAAATCCTATCCGGGTATTTACGAATACCAGCTCGAGGCAGAAATTCACCACGAATTTGCCCGCAATGGTGCTCGCTTTCCAGCTTATAACAGCATCGTTGGCGGCGGTGCCAATGCCTGTATTTTGCATTACACCGAGAATCAGGATGCCATTGCTGATGGCGACTTAGTGTTGATCGATGCGGGCTGTGAATTGGCTGGTTATGCCGCTGATATCACTCGGACGTTTCCGGTCAATGGCCGCTTTAGTGATGAGCAAAAAGCCTTGTATCAAATTGTCCTCGATGCCCAATATGCTGCGCTGGCAACCATTAAGCCCGGTAGCAACTTCTATCAAGCCAACCAAGCGGCCGTGGCAGTGGTCACTGAGGGACTACTCAAGCTCGGTATTCTGCAAGGCGAGTTAGAACAACTGCTCGAAGAGGGCGCCCATAAACCGTTTCTCATGCACGGCATTGGTCATTGGTTGGGGCTTGATGTTCATGATGTTGGCGATTATCAGCGCACCGATGGCAAGCAGCTTCGAGCCTTTGTCAAAGGCATGGTGCTCACCATTGAACCAGGCATCTACATTGATGACAGCCATGATATTGATTTGAAGTGGCATAACATTGGTATTCGCATTGAAGACAATGTCGTGATCACCCGCGACGGTTATGAACTGCTGACCGGCGGTGTCCCGAAAGAATTGGCTGACATTGAACAGCTCATGGCAACAACCAAATAAACAAGAAAGTAAACAGCGAAATTGATGACCACGGATATGTCGAAAACCGCTCACCAAGCTGCCAGCAGTGAAACCACCGAATACGATTTGGTGATTGCTGGGGCTGGCTTGGCAGGCTTGTCGTTGGCTTACGCCTTGCGTCAGGTATTGCCATGGCGCATCGCGCTGGTGGAGTCGCAGCCGGAAAAACCGTCATCGCAAACGGCCGATACTTCCGAGCACTACGATGAGCGAGTATTGGCATTGTCGGCCATGACAGTGCGGATCTTAAAAGCTCTGGATATTTGGCCAGCGCTTGCGGAACAAGGTTATCCCATCCGCAAGATCCATGTTTCCGATGAAGGCAACTATGGCAAGGTCCGACTCGATGCAGACCAGCAAGGCGTGGCTGCCGAGGCAAGTCTTGATCAAGCTCGTTTGGGACCAGCTTCTTTTGGACAAGTGATGGCAGCGCGTATTCTCGGTCAAGTACTGGCTGACAAGGCCGCGGAGCTGGATGTTGATTGGTATCGGCCCGATGAAATTGTCGCCACTCAAGTGCATTCCGCATATCGCCAATTGACCCTTAAATCGGGCGCTACGCTCAATACCAAGCTACTGGTGGTCGCTGATGGCAGCGATTCCACGACCTCCAAGCTTCTTGGCGTGCAAGCCGAGGTACACGACTATCACCATGTTGCGGTAATCGCCAATATTACTACCGATGTAGAACATCAAGGTTTGGCGGTTGAGCGCTTTACCAGCAACGGCCCGCTGGCGTTGTTACCTATGACTGATAATCGCAGGTCACTGGTTTGGACCCTGCCGCCAGAGCGAGCCGAACAGGTGATGGCGTTGAGCGATGATGAGTTCAGCGCTGAACTGCAACAAGCCATGGGGTATCGCAATGGCTTAATTGAACAGGTTGGCAGCCGTCAAAGTTACCCATTAAAACGTCGATTGGTCACCCAAGCCGCCTTGCCCCGCGCTGTGGTCGTTGGCAATGCTGCCCATGCCTTGCATCCGATTGCTGGCCAAGGTTTTAATTTGGCGCTGCGCGATGTCATGGAACTAGCGATGCAGCTCAACCAACAGGGGGCGGATGCTGACATCGGCGCGCCGTCGTCAGTGCAGGCTTATCAGCAGCAGCGCGACGGCGATCAGCATGGCGTCGCCAATGCTACCCATGCTTTAGCGCTACTATTTTCCAATAGCAATAAACCGCTCAAGTGGGCGAGAAACCTGGGGTTAGTCGCTATGTCGCACTTGCCCGCCGCCCAGCAGTTGTTGGTTGACCAGGCCATGGGTGTAAGTGCCTTGTCGCGAGTTGTTGAAGACTGGTCAAAAGCAAAAGGTTAATCATGCAAAGTGTTGATATTGTAGTCATTGGCGGTGGTATGGTGGGTTTGAGTGCAGCGTTGGGCTGCGCCTCATTGGGCTATCAGGTTGCCGTTGTTGACCGCGCAACCGAACCGCAAACTGCTTCCGAGCAAATCGCCAATCGGGTTTCAGCAATCAATGCCGCCAGTCAGCAGTGGCTGGAAAAACTCGGTTGTTGGCCGGGCATTGTGGCTCAGCGAGCGACGCCTTATCGCACTATGTCGGTATGGCAGGCGGATCAATTTGGTCAGCTCGACATGACCGCCAATGACCTGGGTCAGCAGGTGCTGGGTCATATTATTGAGAATCAGGTGATCACGTCGGCCTTGTTTCAACAAGCGCAACAACAAGACAATCTACAACTGTTCTATGGCGCAGCTTGCAGCAAACTTCACCTGAATGAGCGCGAGGCTTGGCTAGCGCTGGAAGATGGCACCATGCTTGGGGCACAACTGATTATCTGTGCCGATGGCGCTAACTCGTGGGGCCGTAAGCAAGCGAACTTGCCGCTGACCTTCAGAGACTACGGCCACCACGCCATTGTGGCCACTGTCAAAACCGATTTACCCCATGATCACTGCGCTCGTCAGGTGTTTACGCAAGATGGCCCGTTGGCGTTTTTACCACTCCATGAACCAAATCTTTGCTCCATCGTTTGGTCGCTACCACCCGAGCGTGCCGATGAATTAATGGCGCTTCCGGCAGAAGCCTTTAATCGTAAACTAACCGCAGCTTTTGATTCACAACTTGGTTTGTGTGCTGTGGCGGATGATCGTGCTTCGATTCCGCTCACCATGCGTTATGCGCGACAGTGGCTGAAGCATCGTTTGGTATTGATGGGCGATGCCGCCCACACCATTCATCCGTTAGCCGGTCAGGGCGTTAATCTGGGGGTTGCTGACGTGATAGATTTTGTCGCTGCGCTGGAACAAGCCAAAGCAGACCATGGCGATGAACTTGATTTGGGCGAGCCACAGTTTTGGCGCGGTTACGAGCGTAAGCGTAAAACCGCTGCGGTTGAAATGATCACGGCGATGGAAGCCATTAAACAAACTTTTTCGGACTTACCGATGCCGGTCAAAGGCATGATTGGCGTTGGTATGAATCTGCTCAATAAAGCCAGCCCCATTAAAAATGCCTTGGTTAAACGCGCCATGGGGCTTTGATTAGGGCTGTGATTGGCGCTTTGCCATTTTAGCGCTTAGAGGTTTTATCTATCGTTGCAGCCGCAGCTTAATAAACTGCGCCAGTTTTTCTGCCGCTTGCGGGTGCGAGGTTTTTTGGCTGAATAAGCAAATCTTGATCTTTCCCAGCGCCGGCAGGCTAGGGTGATGAATCAATTCCAGCTCTAGTGGCACACTGGTTTTAGCTAACGCGGTGACCCCAAGGCCCTGCTGTATGGCGGCGGTCAGGCCATATAAATCAGCATTGGTGTAGGCGATGCGCCAGTTGACTTGTTGCTCTTGCAAGCGCTTCAAGGCGCGACTGCGATAGACACAACCATCGGGCGCCAATACCAGCGGCAGCGGCGCATGGGGCAACGAATGCCTCGCTGAGCCAACCCAGACTAAATCATCTTCCAGCACTAACTCGCCGTCAGTGGCCTGCTCAGGATTAATCAACGCCAAGATTAAATCGAATTGCTCGCTCTTCGGTTCGTTGAGCAGCTCCTTACTGAGTGATGAAGTGATCTCCAACGCCACATCAGGGTAAAGCTGATTAAACTCACCGATAATCCCCGGCAGTAAGGTGGTGGCAAATTCGCTTGGAATTCCTAACCTTAATCGGCCCCGCAGTGGCGTTTCCCGAAAATGATTGAGCAGTTCGTCATTAATGCTCAGCATGTCGCGCGCTTTTTTATAGAGAAATAGCCCGTCTTGATTGGGCACGTGGCGCTGGCCTTCCTTAGTAAAGAGTGGCTTGCCGAGCTGATCTTCAAGCTTTTTGATTTGCAAACTGACCGCGGGCTGCGAGCGCCCCAGCTTATTGCCAGCTTTGGCATAGCCGCCGAGTTCAATGACGGTGACCAAGGTGCGAAGGTTATCTAACGACAGTGGGCGCATAAGCTATAAATAATAATTTCTAATGCAGTAGGTGAGATAGATTAACAATTTTTATGTAAGTATAAAAACTTCCAATTTGCTTGCCACACTAGCCGTTCATATAATTTTTGACCAAATTTACAGACGAGTAACATCATGCCGCAACAAACTGCTCTGTATCAGCAACACATCGATGGCAATGCCAAAATGGTCGACTTCTTCGGCTGGGAAATGCCTATTCGCTACGAGTCGCAAATCGATGAACACCATCAAGTGCGCAATGACGCCGGCATGTTTGATGTCTCGCACATGACCATCGTCGATGTCAAAGGCCCACAAGCCAAAGCCTACCTGCAAACCCTATTGGCCAATGATGTCGCCAAATTAAAGGTCGCTGGTAAAGCACTGTATTCCGGTATGCTCAATGAGCAAGGCGGCGTGATTGATGACTTGATCGTCTACTTCTTTGCCGACGATGACTATCGGGTAGTGGTGAACTCGGCGACTCGCGAAAAAGATCTCAACTGGATGGAGCAAATCGCTGAACCATTTGACGTTGAGCTAATCGAACAAGCTGATCTGGCGATGATCGCGGTGCAAGGCCCAAATGCCATTGCCAAAGCACAATTGGTATTGAGCCCCGAGCAACAACAAGCGGTCGCTGGCATGAAGCCATTTTTCGGCGTTCACGCCGGTGAGCTGTTTATCGCCACCACGGGTTACACCGGTGAAGCCGGTTACGAGATTATGGTACCCAGCGCTAAAGCTGGCGAACTATGGCAAGCACTGCTCAAGGCTGAAGTGAAACCAGCGGGTTTAGGTGCTCGCGATACCCTTCGCCTAGAGGCGGGGATGAATCTATACGGTCAGGATATGGACGAAACCATCTCGCCATTGGCAGCCAATATGGGCTGGACCATTGGCTGGGATGACACTGAACGCGCTTTTGTTGGCCGAGCCGCCCTAGAGCAGCAACGCATCGAAGGCACCGACAAGTTAGTTGGCTTGGTCATGACCGAAAAAGGCGTCCTTCGCGCCGGTCAAAACGTACGTTTAGCCGAAGGTGAGGAACCTTGCGGTGTGATCACCAGCGGCACCTTTTCGCCAACTTTAGGGCATGCCATTGCATTGGCTCGGGTACCTGCAGATGCCGGTGACACCGTGCAAGTGGAAATGCGCAAAAAGTGGGTTACAGTAAAACGGGTTAAGCCAGTTTTTGTCCGCAACGGCAAAGCCGTTATCGACTAATCACAGATTAATTATTGCTGTCATAGCATCAATTGCTAAGTAAGGAAAACAACCATGAGTAGCATTCCAGCTGAGCTGAAATATACGTCCTCCCACGAGTGGGTTCGCAAGGAAGAAGACGGTAGCTATACCGTTGGTATTACCGAACACGCCCAAGAACTGCTCGGAGATATGGTATTTGTTGAATTGCCGGAAGTCGGTGAAGAAGTGAATGCCAGCGACGATGTTGCAGTAGCTGAATCAGTAAAAGCAGCGTCTGACGTGTACTCACCACTGACCGGTGAAATCGTTGCTATCAACGAAGATCTAGAAGACTCACCTGAGTTGGTGAACTCAGATGCATTTGGTGACGGCTGGTTGTTCCGCATTATGCCATCTGATGTCGCCGAGCTTGACGATCTGCTCGACGCCGAAGGCTATCAGGAAGTGATTGACGAAGAATAATCGCCACACTCTTTGAAAGTCATTTAGCCCCAACCGTTTGGTTGGGGTTTTTGCATTTTTTTGTTGAATCGTGAGTATGCATTTAGTGCTAGCTGGCGATTCAAGTGCTGTTGACGGGGCAAAGCCCCAGGTTCTTTAAACGGGTAGTTACATGACCAACGCTTCACTTTCTGCACTAGAGCAGAAACAAGATTTTATTCGCCGCCATATTGGCCCCGGTGCAGATGAGCAGCAAGCCATGCTGCAACAGTTGGGTGCTGAATCTGTTGATGAATTAATTCATCAAACGGTGCCTAATGACATTCGATTGCCTGCGTCGCTGCAAATCGGCGAGCCAAAAACCGAAGTTGAAGCGCTGAACTACCTCAAAACCATGGCGAGCCAGAACCAAATTTTCCGCTCGCACATCGGTATGGGTTACACCAATACTCACACGCCAAATGTCATTCTTCGCAACGTGCTGGAAAACCCAGGTTGGTACACGGCTTACACGCCTTATCAACCGGAAATTGCCCAAGGCCGTTTGGAAATGCTGCTGAACTTTCAGCAAATGACCATGGATCTGACTGGCCTTGATTTGGCCTCGGCATCCTTGCTCGACGAATCAACGGCTGCAGCCGAAGCCATGGCGTTGGCCAAGCGCGTTTCGAAAAACAAAAAATGTAATACCTTCTTTATTGCCGACGATGTTCACCCACAAACCATCGACGTGGTGAAAACCCGTGCCGAAGCCTTTGGTTTCGATATTGAGGTTGGTCCTTGGCAACAAGCTGGCGAGCACAATGTGTTTGGTGCCTTGCTGCAATATCCAGGTACGACCGGTGCGGTCAATGATCTGACCGACGTTATCGCTGCGGTGCAAGCGCAAAAAGGCATTGTTGCAGTTGCCGCTGATATTCTGGCGCTGATGCTGCTGAAATCACCGGGCGAATTGGGCGCCGATGTGGTGCTTGGCTCTGCTCAGCGTTTCGGCGTGCCAATGGGCTATGGTGGCCCTCACGCGGCCTTCTTTGCCACGCGTGATGCTTACAAGCGCTCTCTGCCGGGCCGCATCATCGGGGTATCCAAAGATGCTTCTGGCAACGTGGCATTGCGCATGGCAATGCAAACCCGCGAACAACACATCCGCCGTGAAAAAGCCAATTCAAACATTTGTACCGCGCAGGTGTTGCTGGCCAATATGGCGGCGTTTTACGCCATTTATCACGGCCCAGAAGGGCTCAAAACCATTGCCAATCGCGTCCACCGATTAACGTCGATTTTGGCCCTAGGCTTAACCCAAGGTGGTCTAAAGCTGGCCAATAGCACTTGGTTTGATACCTTGCTGGTGGCGGTTGACGATCAAGATGCAGTCATCGAAGCAGCAACAGCGAAAAAGATTAACCTCCGCCTTGATATTGCAGGTCATGTTGGAATCACCTTGGATGAAACCACGACTGCCGCAGATGTGGCCGAATTGTTCGACATCTTGCTGGGCGACGATCATGACAAATCGGTTCAGGTGCTCGATAGCCAAGTGATTGATGGCGCGCCTGCCATCCCAGCAGCATTGCAGCGTCAGGATGATGTACTGACTTTGCCGGTGTTTAACCGCTATCACTCAGAAACCGAGATGCTGCGCTACATCAAGCGTCTGGAAAACAAAGACTTGGCATTGAACCACTCGATGATCTCGCTGGGCTCATGCACCATGAAGCTCAACGCCACCGCCGAGATGATCCCGGTGACTTGGCCGGAATTTGGTCAGCTCCACCCATTCTGTCCGCGCGAACAAGCTAAAGGCTACGATGCCATGATGGCCGAGCTGAGCGACTGGTTGATTAACATCACCGGCTACGACGCTTTGCTGATGCAGCCTAATTCAGGTGCGCAAGGCGAGTACGCTGGCTTGCTGGCGATCCGCAAGTATCACGAAAGCCGCGGCGATGGTCACCGCAACATCTGCTTGATCCCGCAATCCGCGCACGGTACCAACCCAGCATCAGCGCAAATGGCCAGCATGAAAGTGGTCGTGGTTGCCTGCGATGGCGACGGTAACATCGATTTGGTCGATCTGCGTGAAAAAGCCGAATCCATGGCCGAGCAGTTAAGCTGTTTGATGGTGACCTACCCATCGACTCACGGCGTTTACGAAGAAACCATTCGTGAAGTGTGCGATATTGTTCATGCCAATGGTGGTCAGGTTTACCTCGACGGAGCCAACATGAATGCGCAAGTTGGGTTAACCTCGCCGGGCTTTATTGGCGCTGACGTGTCGCACCTAAACTTGCACAAAACCTTCTGTATTCCACACGGCGGCGGCGGCCCAGGCATGGGACCAATTGGTGTTAAGCAGCACTTAGCGCCGTTTGTCGCTGGTCACGCGGTCATCAAAATGGATGGTGAGCACAAAGACAATGGCGCGGTTTCTGCTGCACCTTACGGTTCTGCCAGCATCTTGCCTATCAGCTGGGCTTACATCGCCATGATGGGCAGCACTGGCCTCAAACAAGCCACTGAAATTGCCATTTTGAATGCCAACTATTTAGCAAACCGTTTGAAAGACCACTTCCCAGTGCTTTACACCGGTCGCAATGGTCGTGTCGCCCACGAATGTATTTTGGATATTCGCCCGCTAAAAGAAGCCTCTGGCATCACCGAAATGGATATCGCCAAGCGTTTGATGGACTATGGCTTCCATGCGCCTACCATGAGCTTCCCAGTAGCAGGCACTCTGATGGTTGAACCAACGGAATCAGAAGCCAAGCCTGAGTTGGATCGCTTTGCTGATGCCATGATCGCTATTCGCAATGAGATCCACAAAGTGGAAGCTGGCGACTGGTCACTGGAAGACAACCCACTGGTTCACGCCCCGCACACCCAGCAAAACGTGATGGGCGAATGGACTCACAGTTACAGCCGAGAGACTGCGGTATTCCCACTACCAGAAGTTGCCAACAACAAGTTCTGGCCTACGGTAAACCGCATTGATGACGTCCATGGTGACCGCAATTTAGTTTGCTCATGTGCGCCGATTTCTGATTATATGTGATTAAAAATCAGTTGGTTATAATTGTTTTCGGGCTTTGTTAGTCTAGCCCATGAAAGATAAAAAGCGAGTGCTGCGAAAGTGGCACTCGCTTTTTTGATCTAGCCAAACCTAAGCTCGTCATGGCGAGCTTAGGTCTGATTGGGGCTCATTAATTAAGTTGGTTAACGATTTAATGAAGACGCTTTGAGCGCGATACATCCTACATGTATCTGTTTCCACTAATGTAGCTGGCTTGCCTCAGCGTTTGCTTACTACACATTTGCAGCAATTCGCTACAATCTTGCTGAAAAGTAGCGTGAGGTGATTTATGGCAACAGCGATCATACGGCTAGATGATGGTTTGGTTGGAAAAGCAAAAGTGATTGGACAGGCTCAATCCCGTTCGGCTGCAAAGCAGATCGAGCATTGGGCGAAAATTGGTCGCATGATGGAAGACAATCCTAATCTTTCATATCAGTTTGTTCAGGATGCTTTGATTGCGAAAGCAGAGAAAGAAGTGGGTGAGTTAGAGGCCTACAGTTTTGGAGAGTAAAATCCAACAAGTCCTACAAACGCCGACGTTTAAAAAAGCGGTCAAGAAGCTGAAACCTAATCAAAAGGCTGATTTAGGTAAGGCTGTTAAGGAGTTGATTAATGAACCCGAACCCAGTGATTGGTGCCTGCGATAGCGGGCACTTTCTGGCTTTGCACGCCAGATGGCATCTAAGACGTTTAGCCCTTCGAGGCTGACACTGAATTTTTAACGCTTTCTGGTTAACCATACAAGATGTCCTTAATAGTGTCCTTAGTGGTTGTTGGTTGTCCTTAGTTGAAAACTATGTCCCTAATCAAACACGATACATCTCAGAAGATATGGCGTTGAAACTAAGGGGGGAGCTAGGCGTTTCAACCAAGACCTAGCTGCTGATGGTAAGTTCGATGAAGAAACAGTCATGAGCTTAAACCACAAAGAAGCTATTTTGTTTTTGATTGAGAATGCCGAAGACCTTTCTGTAACCCCTTTTGTGATAAGAAACTTGCAACAGCTCCTGTCGCAAGATTTACTCGCAAATAGCGCTGCATGCGGTCAGCTCAGACAAATTGAAGTCAGCATTTCCAAGAACTTTCACATGCCGTTGAATGCGCCTTCCAATAACCAAAACAACTAATCACCGACCGAGAAACCATATTTCCTAAGTATGTTCTGGTAATCACCCGTTCGCTTGAGGTGCATGGTTTGTTGATCGACA
The DNA here is from genome assembly GCF_014773395.1 of Neiella litorisoli. Lineage (GTDB taxonomy): Bacteria > Pseudomonadota > Gammaproteobacteria > Enterobacterales > Neiellaceae > Neiella > Neiella litorisoli. The sequence continues at coordinate 46,178 of NZ_JACXAF010000005.1, forward strand.
AGCTCAATAATATCAGGCATGTCAGCGATGTTCGGTGAACAAGCTAAATAGACGGGTTTTGCGGTGCCGACTTCCCGGATGAGCGAGATTTGCTGTTCAAGCCCTAGCTTTGCCAGTTTGTTTTTCATCACTGGCGGGCTCTCAATGATGATATTGATGCGCTGATGAAGCAGTTTGTGGATATTGGATTCCAACGGCGTGCTGCCGTGGACCGCGACGAATGTTGATGGGTGCGTTGCAATCATCTGGTTAAGCGCATCGTCACTGTAGGCGTAGCCTTTAATCACACCCACCTGATACTGCAACAGTTGGTCTAATTGATTGATTGTGGTGGTGCGATTAGACAGGCCATAAAGGCCTGTGCCGACCGACCCCCAATGGTGATTTGGCAATAAGAATCCCGGTACATCTTCGGGGTAAGCGCCAACAACACAGTCGAACTCGCCAGCCTCAACCGCAGAAACTGCCCGCTTCCAGGGGAGTAAATCGTAATCCACCGCGTAGCCATTGGGCTCGAAAACGGCTTTTGCCAACTCGATCATGACGCCTGGGTGTTGCGCATTAGGCTGCCCATTCAGCGGATACCATTCGTCAGCGCGGATGGTGATGGTTCTCGCTACGCTCGACGAGGCCACACAGGCAGTCAATAACATTGTCCATAACAGCCGAGTTGGCCAGCAATACATCAAAACAACCTCGGTAATGATTGAGCGGGTTATGTGCGATCAAGCGCATCGGGCAAAACGCCATAGTTCATCAGTGCGGCATAGTCACCTTGCTCCCTAGTTTAGACCACTCCAATCGCCCGCTTTAACGCGCTGTGTTGAAGTTGTTATTTTTGACTAGTTCTGATTGATGTCTTGTTGGTGAGGATGTGTCGACGATAACCTTTTTCGCTACTCGTTTAGTTAGTAAATCCCCTGTTTAATTTGCGGGTTTAAGAGGGTTGCAGGTTTGATTTTGAGGCCAGTGGTATTGATGGGGATCTCATTAAATAAATCAAATTAAGTAAAATGTAGTCATAATGTTGCATGGTGGAGTCATGTGAAACAATAATGGGTCATACCAATTTTTGGCTCATTCTCTTGGCACATTGCAACATTTGGCTGTTGAGCTGGGCCCATTTTTGAAATCGCGCTGATGGCGTCACAAGGTCGCACCCTTGGTTGGCGATTGCAGCTCTGACACTAATTAATGTAGGAAACATGATGAACAAACGTACCTATCTAGCGGCTATTCTCTCAGCTTCGATGGTGGTTGGTGTTGCCCATGGGCATGGCAATTTGGCGGCGAAAGGCTATTCCTCGGGTTCTGCCGCAGCCGGCCAACAACAGGCTTTTGCTAGCAGTTCGGCTTACTTTATTGCTGATAATGTCGAATGGGAAGATGTTGGCTCAGGCATTAAACGTAAGATTTTGCCTTATAGCGATGGTCTGATGGGCGTTGTGGTGAGCTTTGAAAAAGGCGCTGTTGGCGAGGTACATACTCATGATGTTCACGATCAATTGGCGACGATCATCAAAGGATCATTTGAAGTTGATGTGGGTGGCGTCAAGCACGTGGTCAAGCAAGGCGATTCGTTCTTAGCCGGGAAAGGCGTGCCGCACGGTGTCGTGGCATTAGAAGAAGATAGCCAAATCTTTGATACCTTTAATCCGCATCGGGCTAGCTTTGTTGGCTCAGGCGTAGAGCAAAAAGCGACTGGAAAGGCGGCCAAGCCTGTTAGCGCATTCTTTTTCGATAGCAAAAACGAGTGGGAATCGGTTGGCGATGGCATCACCCGCAAAATTCTGCCTTACACTGAAGGCATTATGGGGGTTCAAGTCAAGTTTGATAAAGGTGCCGTCGGCGCCGTTCATACCCATGACATTCATGATCAACTGGCAATCTGCTTGAAGGGGTCATTTGAAATTGACCTCAACGGTGTGAAAACCATCATCAAACAAGGCGATGCTTTCCTCGCACTGAAAGGCTCGCCACATGGTGTTGTTGCGCTGGAGCAAGACAGTATGTTGCTCGACACCTTCAACCCATATCGAGCGGACTTTGTTGGCAAAAAGCAATAATGCTTGGTTTATCCTGCTGATCTGACAAAAAGGGAAACTATGTTTAGTTTCCCTTTTTTCGTTGCGCTACTTATCACTTCACTTGAATCCGGTATTGGCCCGGCCCAACTTGAATCGAGGTCGTTGCGGCGGTGGTGTTGAGCAGCGACATATCATCACGTTTGAGCGCATCGGCTAATGAGAGTCCATTGACTTCAATCTGCTCGCCGAGTGAAATTTGCTTGCGCTGCGCTGAGTCGGCTAGCTGAGCCAACATCAGTTTGGGGATCTCAACCACGGCACTGGTATTGGGCGGAATGACAATTTCCATGATTAAACCGGTGTCGTTGCGCTGCCATTTGGAACCAATCAGGCCGTGTTTCGATTGATAAGAGCCCTCAGCAAAGTCGAGGTGTTCGGTGATTTGCGGAGCAATGCGGATCGACTGATAGCCTGCGGTTAACGGGCTAATGCCGACCATGCGGTCATACAACCATTGGCCAATGGCGCCATAGGCGTAGTGATTCAGCGAACCGGCTTTTTTGGCATAACCGTTATCGTGGGTGTAACCATCCCAGCGCTCCCACATGGTGGTGGCACCTTGCGATACCGAGTACAACCAAGACGGGTAGCTTTGCTTAAAGACCAGTTCATAAGCCAGGTCGACTCGGTCGACTTTATCTAGCACAGGCGCGATAAGCGGTGTCCCTAAAAAGCCGGTGCGCAGGTGACCGCCAGCAGCATCGAACTGGGCTAACAAATGAGGAACTGCTTTGGTGGTGGTAGCCTCGTCCAGCAAATCAAAGCCGATAGCCAGCAAGTAGGCTGTTTGGGTTTGCTCCCCCACTTTGAGGCGGCCTTGCGGGCTGAAAAAGTGCTGCTGAAATGTTTGTTTCGCTTCGAGAAAGAGTTGTTGGTATTTTTGCCAATCTTGCTCTTTACCGAGCACCTTGGCGCTGCGCGCCAGTAAATCAAGAGAGCGGGCATAAAAGGCCGTTGAGATCAGGTTGTGATCGGTTTCGCCACGACGACTATCTTTGCGCTTGGAGTATGGTTGCAGCCAATCACCGACGGTCCACATTTGGCTAATGCCGTCTTTCAGCTGACTTTGGTGATACACAATCCAGCGGCGCATCATGTCGTAGTTTTCCGCCAGAATTTGTCGGTCGCCGGTGCGCCAATAAACATCCCACGGAATGGTCACTGCCGCATCAGACCAACCAGCTTGGACGATTTCACCCACTTCATTGGGGACCACCACTGGGACGCCATGATTGTCGAATTGTTCTTCCCGAAGTGATTGCAACCAGGCCGCCCAGAACGCATGACTGTCGGCGATGTAGAGTGAAGTATTGGCAAAGGCGAGGGCATCGCCAGTCCAGCCCAAGCGCTCGGAGCGTTGTGGGCAGTCGGTTGGGATATCTAAAAAGTTACCTTTAAGGCCCCATTCAATGTTGGACTGCAATTGGTTTAATTGCTGGTTTGATGTGTTGAATGTGCCGGTTAGCTCAAAGTCGGTGTATTGCACCATGCCGGTAACCCAAGACGTATCCGGCGTTTGGCTGGCATCGAAACCACTGAGTTCAACATAACGAAAACCATGGAAGGTAAAGGTAGGCTGCCATTCAATGATGCCATCTTGTTTGGCGGTGTAGAAATCAAGCTGCTTGGCGCTACCTAAGTTCTTGGTATAAAGCGAGCCATCAGGATTAATCCCCTCAGCAAAGCGCAAATTTAATGTCTCGCCTTTGCGCATGGGTACTTTAATAAGCGGCACGCCAACCATGTTCTGGCCCAGATCAAACACGGTTTTACCGGCAACCTGATGGACCGAAATCGCCGGCAGCTGCTGTTTGTTTTTGGAGGTGAAGTGGCGTTTGGGTTGCAGCAATATATCGGCATCCAGTGGCGAGGTTTTCACTGGTAACCAATCAGTGGCTTGGTAGCCGGCTTGATGCCAAGCGCCGCTGCTGTCAGTTAACTCGTAGTTGGCGTCATAGCGCTCGCCATCGTACAAACCCGAGGTGCGAATAGGACCATTTTGGCTGGCTTGCCATTGTTCGTCGCTCAGCACGATTTGCTGGCTACCATCGGTATATTCAATTTCCAGCTGAGCCAGCACTTTGGGCGTCAGTTCGAGCTTTTTATGCCAATGGCGTTTAGGGCCAAAGCGACCGGCATACCAGCCTTCGGCCAGACTAATGCCGATCGCATTTTGTCCCGTTTCGAGGGTATCGGTGACATCGTATGTCAGGGTTTCAATTCGTTTTTTGTATGGCGTGTAACCCGGTGTCAGAACGTCATCACCGACTCGTTTGCCATTAATGTAAGCCTCAAACACGCCCTTGGCGGTGATATACAAACGGGCTTGTGCAATCTCTTTCGCGCTTGAAAATTCCGTCCGTAAATACTGGGGAATATGAATCGGTGTTTTATAGCGATTGAGTTCAATTGGCTGTTGGCTGTCAATTTCAATCCACTTGGCCTGCCAGTCCTGATTGCTGAGCAAGCCCAATTCAAATTGGCCAATTTCACTCCAATCGGAGGCCTTGCCTTGCTGATCCCAGTAGCGAACCTGCCAATAAACCTGCTGTCGCGAGTTGAGCGGCTGTCCTTGATAAGTGACAAAGGTAGTTTGGGAGCTACTCACGATGTTGCTGTCCCACAAATCAGCCTGTAAGGGCAGTAGTGACGGTTTGCTCGCGACGACGATTTGATACTTGCTTTGGGCTTTGACGGTGGTTGATGTCGGTAGTTGCCAAGAGAAGTTTGGCGCCGCATCGTAGAACCCGATTGGATTAACGAACCCTTGGTTGATGGTCAGTGCTTGTGGCGCTGGCGTGGCGCCAGTGGCCGATTCCCCAGCGGAGAATAGACTGCATGACTGGATCAGCAGCATAGTAGCAAGCAAGGTGAGTCGTTTGAGGTAATTTTGCATGAGGGGCCTTGTTCAATCTTACTCTGACAGCTTTGGCGTTACGGGAAAATCAACGAAGTTGTTGCCGGGCTTTTGGGGAACACCGGCAACATCTTGCTTAGTTACATTGGCGGCTTACCTTGAGGAGCAACCGTTTGGTAGGTTGCCTTGGGGTGATCGCTCATTTTGATGGCATCAAGGTACAAGTAGTGGTCATTTTTCATGACGTCGAGATTGCCATTAAAGTACATGCCCCAAGACGGGTAGATGCCTTTATCGTCGTTGTAGCCAAACTGAATGTTGTGCTGATCTAACACTTTGTTGCCGTCTATCCATAATTCCAGAAAGCCGGTTTTCGCTTCGGTATAGTCCACTTTGACGTGTAGAACAAAATCAACCCAGCGGTCGAGGTAGTCGCTCTTGGCACCCGGAATAACGAAATGTTCGGTGCCTTTGCCTTTGCGGGTGGTGCTAAGTTGGTCCGGATCCCACTTCCAGTTGCCGCGCATACCCTCAGGAGTGAGCGTCAAGCTAAACGGCGGGTTGCGCGATTTTTCTTTCAGCCGTTTGTCGGCACTGCCGTGGATTTGGAAGAACAGCCAGTTGTTTAACTCGTCTGCCGTGCCATCGCTTGGAAAGTAGAAGCTGAAACCAAACCAAGCTTCTGCGCCCATGACTTTTTTGGTTTTATAGCCGTGGAACATGGCTTTGCGATCAACGTTATCCAGCTTGTTTTTATCGCCATTGAATGCTGCTGGGTTGTCATGTTTCCATACCAGTTTCGCTGCATACTGACCATCGCGAACGACTTTATCTTCCAGCGCAAAAGCGTGGTTGCCTTGCAGTTGGTTGAACATGAACTGTTTCTCAAGGCTTTCAATTAAGCCTGGGGTAAAGCCTCTCGGGCTTTGCGCGTTCCAGCCGCCACCTTCAAATGATTCATCAACTTTTAGGGTGGGTTCAGCCGCTGCTAAGCCACTGACGAGGGCCAGCGCAAGCGCTGCAACCATGGTTTTACTGCTACTCGAACAACCCTTTGTGAAAATTCCCACGTCTACTCCTGAGGTCGTGATTTTAATCTTGTTAGTAAGAAAAGGTGGCAAGCTGCGGAATTGATACCCCTACCGGCATTTTTTTGCGGGGGACGGCAAATCACAATCGATTTGCCCTGCTGAGAAACGATACGCGGCTCGGTTTTGATTGGTGAAAATAAAGTCATTATTGTGCAATAAGTCGAAATAATGGTCATTTAATGTCATTTACAATCTTTTTTTGCCTTGTATATTAATAATAAAAGCCGTAGGCCTCCTCGCTTTGGGGCCAGATTTAACGCACCGCAACAAAAAGACACACAAAATGAAGTCAGCGCAAACAACTCGATTGTTCTATCCATTAGCCGCTTTGCTAATGGTATTCATGGCCTGTTTATGGGTTACCACCGAAGCCCAAGCATCACCCGCCAGTGATGTGAGGCAACAAATCAATTTCAATCACGACTGGAAGTTTAAGTTGGGCGATGATGCCGCCTATCAAACTAAACAGCACAACGACAGCGGCTGGACGGTACTGGATGTACCCCATGACTACATTTATGAAGAAGGTGTCAGTGAAAACGGCGCCCAAAAGCAGTTTGGCGGCTATCACGGCGGCGGTTTAGCTTGGTATCGCAAGCATTTTGCTTTTGATAACAAGTGGCAAGGCAAACAAGTTTTCTTGGTGTTTGACGGCGTCTACATGAACAGTGAGGTGTGGTTAAACGGCCAATATTTAGGAAAGCGGCCCTATGGTTATATTGGCTTTCAATACGACATCACCAAGCACTTAAATAGTGACAACAACGTCATTAGCTTGCGTGTCGATAACGCCTTGCAACCGTCAGCTCGCTGGTATCACCCGGGTGGTATTTATGCGCCGGTGAAACTGGTTGTGGTCGACCCTGTCCATATCAAACAAAATTCGCTATTTATTCATACCCCAGTAGTTGGCGCCAAAACTCAAGTGCAAACCTCGTTTGAGCTGAGCCAAGCGGTCAAGCAAGCTGAGCAATATGATGTGCGCTACAAGGTGACCGATCAGCAAGGTGCCGAGGTTGCCGCAGGCCGTTCAACGCTAGCCCAGCTTAACCAAGATGGTAAATACGGATTCAACGTTGAGCTGCTCAATCCCACTCGCTGGAATCCGCATGACGCCTACTTGTACAACTTGAGCGTTGAACTGCTTCACAAAGGCAAGGTTATCGACGCCGATAACAGTAACTTTGGTGTTCGAGAAATTGCCTGGAAAACCGACACTGGTTTTTGGATTAATGGCAACAATGTCAAGATCCAAGGGGTCGCAGAGCATTACGAGGGCGGCCCTGTGGGCGGCGCTTGGACCAAGCCACTATTGCGCTGGAAATTGCAATTGCTCAAAGACATGGGCGTCAATGCCATCCGTGTTGGTCATAACCCTTATCCACCGATGTTTTACGATCTGTGTGATGAGTTAGGTTTGATGGTGATGGATGAAGTGTTTGATGGCTGGACCCAAAAAGCACGTCATGATTACGGTGCTTATCACTTTGATGAATGGTGGAAAACCGATTTAGAAGAATGGGTTACTCGAAACCGCAATCACCCATCCATTATTATTTACAGTGTGGGTAATGAAACCCATGGCGACATTGCGCCTGAGTTGGTGAAAGCCGTGAAGGAGTTTGATCCAACCCGCTTGGTCACTTCAGGTTCAACCAACAAAGAAGGCATGGATGTCATTGGCATCAATGGCGGTTCTGAAAATGTCAGCTTCTTTGAGCGCCGTTTCGACCGACCATTTATCTCTACTGAGGCGCCGCATACTTGGCAGACTCGTGGTTACTACCGCACGCAAACTTGGTGGCGTGATGGTCCGCGCAAGGACACCTTTGAACTGCCTAGCCTGACCGACAACGAAATCTTCTTCTATGAGTGGCAAGATCCAAAAGATTGGCTGAATCAAAAGCAACACCTCAACTCATCTTATGACAATGCCACAGTGCGTATTAGTGCCCGCAAAAACTGGGAAATGGCCCGTGACTTGCCGCATCACTCCGGCCACTTCCGCTGGACTGGTTTTGACTACCATGGTGAAGCGGGCTTGGCCCACGGTGGCTGGCCATTTATTGCCTTTATGGGCGGCGCACTAGACTTAGCAGGCTTTAAGAAGGACTTGTTCCACTTCTACCGTAGTCAATGGTTGACGGAGCCTTCGTTACACATTTTGCCAAGCTGGACTCACCCAACCATGGCAAAAGGTACCGAAATTCCAGTGTGGGTTTACTCCAACTTGGATGAAGTTGAACTGTTCCTCAATGGCAAATCTCTGGGTCGTGATAAACCTGGCCTGAAAGCCGAAGAAATGCAGTGCGAATGGTTAGTGCCATGGCAACCGGGCACCCTCACTGCGATTGGCTACAAGAACGGTGAAAAGGTTCTGGAGCAAACGCTAAATACCGCCGGTGCGCCGGTAGCGCTGAAGCATCAGGTCGAAACCTTTGAAGCGGAAGCGGGCTTTGATCGCGCTAAGGTAATCACCTCTGAAGCGGTTGATCAGAGTAACGAGTTCTACCCATATGCGAGTCATAACGTCTATTACCACTTCACCGATGGCGTTAAAGTCAAAGCCCTAGAAAACGGTTCGCCAGTCGAACACGCCAATCGTGTTCATGCAGGCTACCGCCCGTTGTTCATGGGCAAAACTCGCGCCTTTGTCGAGGTGAAATACCCGCAAGCGGCAGAGTATGCCTTTGTCGGAGCGATTGTTGGCGACGAAGCGCTACGGCTCTCCGATCAGGCTAGCATTGATGTGCAAGTAGTGCCGTTGACCGACCGTGCGCTGTATCAAAAACAAAAAGTCGATGTGTTCTACGCCATCAATGATGCTTACAGCACCAAGATGCAACGCTACAGCAAGCCATTTACGGTGAAAAATGGCGATACCGTTTATGCCCGAGTTGTGGTTGAAGGCAAGGTGGTATTGACCATGCAGCAGAACTTTGGTGATGGCGCAGGCCTGTTCTGGGGCGATGAAAACTCCGCCAATATGTGGATTGGTCGCGGCATTTCGATTCAAGGTGAAGCGGCTGAATTTACTGGTGGCGAAGCGGTTACCAATGCCCATGGTGTTCATGGTGGCGGTTATTCAACCTTCAATAACCAAGAAGGAAAGCTGTACTGGTACCACGAAAACGATGGCGATGAAGGCGTCTATACTGCCGAGATCCGTTATACCCACAATGATCCAAAATCGAAACGACCACTGGCGATTTACATCAACAACGAGTTGGCCAATACCGTGGAGTTTGAGTCGACCGGTAGCTGGGATAGCAAGTGGGGCGCGACTAAGGTTAAGTTCACTTTAGTGAAAGGTGCCAACAACATCGAATTCCGAACCATGGGAGAAAGCGGTCCGAATATCGACCAGTTCACGCTGGATTAGTGTGGAACCTCTGCGCATCATAAGCAATTCAACCACCGCATTTATGCGGTGGTTGATGATTTTCCCTGAATAGCTAAACGGACTCTCCTGTTTGTCTCATTATTCAGAACAGTTCATACCAACAACGAATATATTTCGATCAGATTTTGTCAACTATCATTAACTCATCTTCATAACCAATCAAATTTTTAAATCGAAACGAAGAGGGCTCTATCCATGACAGTTTTTGACAATATGAAATCTAAACTTGGCGTACTCATTCTTGTTGCTGGCGCTTTTTGCTCGGGCTCAGCACTGGCCAGCGATCAGCAAAACGTGGTGACGCAAGTGACCGATAAAATGCAGCTGCAGTGGCAGGATTGGCATGAGTACGTTGATATTCGAGAAAACTATGATGAAACTCCGCCGTCGTTTCGCCAGCGAGTATTTAAGAGCCTAGGCGATAACATCGCAGAGAATGCGGAAAAGCTGCCGCAAGGTTATATCTTACAGCTGTTAGTTGTCGACTTAGATTTAGCGGGTGATGCCAGCGCCAAGACTCAGGCTGGCGTGTTAGGTGTTCGTGTCTTTGACCAAGGCTTTGCGCCGGCAATTAGTTTCAAGTTCGCGGTATTAGATGCTGACGGCAAAGTGGTATTGGATGGCTCGGAGCAGTTAAGAAACCGCAATTTCCTCAACGGCCGCGGTTCAATGCGCTTTGACCATGACCGACTCGCTTACGACAAAGAGCTGATTAACACTTGGTTCAGCAAGCAGGTGTTGCCTGCTGTCAGTCAATAGTCGGACCTTTATTTCGGTACCGTCATTTAGGAACAACGTGTCGGCTGATAATACGCTCAGCCTCCTGTTTGACATCAACCCGGTTGCGCCAAGACCACAGGCGTTGCCGGGCTACCTTGCCGGTTTGCTGCAGATCGACCACAGGTAACGGATAATCTCTCCCCAATTCAATACCGTACAGCTGTTGTTCCATGGCCGATAATGTCCATGGCTCAAACAACAGAGGCACCGGCACCTCGCGCAATTCAGGTAACCATTGATAAATAAAATCACCGCGCGGATCTTTCTCGCTCGCCTGTCGAGTGGGGTTGTAAATTCGAATGGTGTGAATACCTGTGACGCCCGCTTGCATTTGAAATTGCGGATAGTGAATGCCTGGCTCGAAGTCGAGAAACAGTCTCGCCAAGTGAGTCACGCCGAGTCGCCAATCAATATTCAGGTGGTGACACAAGAAGCTCACTAACATGGCACGCATGCGAAAATTGACATAACCGGTAGCGTGCAAGCAGCGCATGCTAGCATCCACCAATGGATAGCCAGTTTGGCCTTGTTGCCAAGCATCTAGCAAAGATTGGGTGGCGTCGTCTTGCAAAGAGCGATAGGGGTAGGTGAGATACGCGCGATTAAAGTGGCGATGCTCAATCGCCGATTCTGATTCGAATTTTTGAATAAAGTGGCAGTGCCAGTGCAAGCGCGATGTCAGCGCCGATAACGCTTTGCGCCAGCCTTTTCGATTCCAGTCGGCCAATACCCGCTGATAGACTTGTCGTATTGAGATATTTCCCCAAGCAAGGTAGGGCGAGAGCCTAGAGCATGTTTGTTGTGCCATCGCTGGGGCCGATATTCCGAGGTGATATTTTTGTCCTCGACTAGCAAGAAAGTCTGCCATGGTGGCCCAAGCTTGCTGTTCCCCGCCGAGTTGTTGTTGCTCATCGGCGACAATCCAATTGGCTGGTGGACTCATCAATGACAGCACCGTGGTATTTATTAGTTGCAGGTCAACCGGCGTGGGCAGCGTTGGCGCTTTCATTTGTTGGTACCAGTTTTTTTGCCATTGTTTGCGGTTACAGGCTCCTCGGATCACTGCGCCATTAGCTGGTTCAAGCCAAGTTACGCCATGGTGTTTGCACCAAGTTTTAACCGCTTTGTCCCGCTGATAAGTGACATCTAAGCCGACTTCTTGATGGCTGATAATTTGTTTGATGTTGTAGTGTTGGCTGAGCTGGTGAAAGATGTCGGTGACTTCGCCCAAGGCGCAATGAATGCGTGACTCGAGTTTGCGCAACTGGCGGTTTAAGTCCATTAGAGACTGCCAGACAAAACGCCAATGGCGGCTGCTGTAATGGGGATCATCGAGTAGTTCCGGTTCGAAAATATAAACCAGCAGGGTGGGTAATTGGTGCTGTTGTGCGGTGTGTAGCACCGGATTATCAGCCAGCCTCAAATCCCGCTTGAACCAAACGATCTGGATGTCTTGCTTCACCTTGATTCACTCTATGGTTGTGACTTAACCACTCATTACGAAAACGGCGCGAGATTGGACTAGGCGCGAACGAATGCATTGCCACTCGCGGCAACTTTCTCTAGCCTGTGCAGGTGCCAATTGGCAACGCAAAGGAGCGCCAATGCGTTTGTTATTTTTGACTCTGGTTGCACTGATCGCCTTTGCTGCGAATTCGGTGTTGTGCCGCTTGGCGCTTGGCTCCGGCATTATCGATGCGAGTAGTTTTACCGCTATCCGGCTGTTCTCTGGTGCCGTCGTGTTGGCCTTGTTGCTCAGTTGGCGAGCAAGTCGCAGAGAGTGCTCCTCTGAACGTTTTCACCCTGCGGGAAGCTGGCGAGCAGCGATCTATCTATTTGTTTATGCGGCTGCATTTTCTTATGGCTATTTAACGTTAGATACCGGCAGCGGTGCACTCATCTTATTCGGTGCCGTGCAAGTCACCATGATTTTAGTGACGCTGGTCGATGGCAATAAGCTTACCGCAGCAGAATGGATTGGCGTGATTTGCGCGTTTACTGGATTTGTCTATCTGTTATGGCCGAATCTGGAGCTGCCATCATTGACCGGCTTCTTGCTCATGGCGGCAGCCGGCATTGCTTGGGGCCTGTACACCCTTACCGGCCGGCAATCTGAGAAACCGCTGAGCGATACCGCTTGGAATTTCATCCGTTCGCTGCCGTTGGTGATGTTGCTGGCGATTGCCGCTTTGCCGGCGGCGGCATGGTCTAATGCAGGGATCTGGTTAGCGGTTGCATCGGGAGCTTTGGCATCTGGCTTGGGATACGCCATCTGGTATCAAGCATTGAGTCAGTTAACGGCGACTCAAGCTGCAGTCTTGCAATTACTGGTGCCGGTGCTGGCAGCTCTCGGCGGGGTGTTATTTGTCGATGAGCAGATTTCGCTGCGATTGCTGATCGCCTCAGCAGTAGTGCTTGGCGGTATCTTGTTGGTGGTTCTCAGTAAGCAGCAGGCTCATTAGTGATGGCAACAGGAGCCCTTGATTCGCTATACCGAATGGTGTTTTTGTTACTCGCTGTTTTTCCGAGTCCATAGGGCCGATAAGCTAAGGCAATTTGGCGTGGTCGTAAGGAAAGGGAAATGGTTTGGCAATCACTATTGCTGGTGAGCATGTTGCTATGGTCGGGCTCGGTGCAATCGGCTCCGTTGGAGCAGCAAGCATCGGCCCACGTTGATCAGCTGTTAGCATTTCATACTGCTCACCCAGTTAACTGGCAACAACATCCGCAAGCGGTTGCTTACTTCTCCGAGTTGGATAATCAAGGTAAACCCATTTCCGATAAAGTCTATACCGTGGCATTAAGCCGGTTGATTTACGGCCTTGCCTATCAATCAGCAGATAATCCGGCCAATCTCGCTAAAGCCAAAGCGGCGGCGTCGTTCCAATTGCAACACATGCTTGGCGAGGATCGTCACGGCCAGTATTTTTTGTCATGGGTGAGTGAATCAGGGCAAGACAACAGTACGCGGCTAGATATCTGGCAGCAATCCTATGGTTTGTGTGGCTTAGTTGAGTTGTATCGGCAAACTGGCGATCAACAATTACTGCAAACCATTCATCGCTTACACGAAGCACTCGTCAGCCGTTTTCAAGATCAGCAATACGGTGGTTTTTGGGGCGCTTATGAGCTGATTGACGGACCTGAGAAAGGCTCTAAATCACTGCAATCCTTGATGTATCCGGTGACCGCCTATTTAGCCAATTTGTGGCTGGCCGATGCAGCCAATCGAGCATCTTACCAAGCGATTTTGCAACAGCACATTGAGCTGCTGGCTCAGATCGGCTGGAATCAGCAACAGCAGTGGGTCAATGTGGAGTTTGACGATCAGTGGCAGCCGTGTGAAAGCACCGAGGAGGCTGTTTGCAGTGCAGTCAGTCCCGGACACAATTTTCAGCTCGCGGCATTGTTGCTCCGAGCATCTGATTGGCCATTCATCGGCGCCTCACAACAGCTGCAATTGCGAAGCCGAGGCGATCGGATTATTACGGCAACGCTAGCCAAGCCTATCTACGGCCAAAATGGCATTGCTGGTGGTTTTGCTCGGTCTTTCGAGCCACTGAGTAATGAGGTTGTGGATTCAAGGAAGGCCTGGTGGCAGCACTGCGAAGCAATTATCGCGTTGAGCTTACTGCCAGCACAACGGGCGAATCGAGATCTGTTGTTGGCGTTCTTTTTGGCCCACTTTCAGGACCAACAATTCGGTGGTGAATACTTTTTTGTTGACGCGGATAATCAGCCAGTGACAAAGGAGCTAAAAGGCAGCATTGGCAAGTCGGCTTATCATTCGGTGGAAATGGTACGTTTTTTATGAAGTGATGGTGGCACCGAAACGAAATCCGGCACCACCAACGGGGGAGAGATTACTTAGGTACGACTTGCAATAACAGGACGCCCTCAGATTCCAGTTCAAACGAAGTCTGCACTGGGTTGCTGGTCATTAGATCGGTCATCGACGCAATGTCGCCATCAATCAGAGACAAGTCCAACTTCGCCGTGTCATGGCCAAGGTTGAAGATGTTGACCAAGTAGCTGCCATCGGCTTGCTTCACCGAGCGCCAGTGTGTGGTTTTGAACGGCTTGCCATTGTCTTCGGCAATGGTCACCGCAGGCATGCTGTCAGCAATTTCTGCCATTGCCACATCTTTGATTGCGGCGATATCAGAACCTTCTGGCATCACAATCAACTTACCTTTGCTAGCTGCCAGTTTGTCGGTGCGCGGCTGACCGTACTCATTCATCGACAAGCTGTATTCTGAATCGACAATCACCGTGCCGCCTTGATTCAAGAAGCTTTGCAGGGCAGCAAATTCGCTATCTTTAACATAGGGGTTGTTGTAAACCACCACAGTGTCCCATTTGCTGTTGTCTTGTTTCTCAATGATGTTCTGAGTGACAAAGCCCATTGGAAAGCCTTCAAAGAAGAACTGCTCGTAAAACTCAAAACCTTTGGTCATGTAATCTTTGGTGTTGATTGCCGTTGTCTCTGAGTAGAACAAACGCAGTGGTCGTTGTTGTTCACGCAGGGCAATAATTTCTTCTGAGAAGCTGTTGAGGTCATACATCACCTGAGTCACTTCATTAGTGACGTGTGGCTGCATGTTGTTAGAGCCAGCATACGCCCCGCCTAAGCCTGGATCGAAGAAGTCGAGTTCACCTTCTAAACGATCTTCTGGTGAGCCATCTGGATCGCGAGCCCAGAACCAGCCCATGTTGGCATCCATACCTTGTAGCGTTGCTAACCAGTAAACGTTACGGATATAGCTGGTGCGAGTATCGAGATCGCGCCATTGGCCTGATGATAGAAAGTGAGATTCCGAGTTGATGTTGATTTTCTCTGGTGCGACCGACTCCATGAAATCATGGAACATGCCAACGCCATCCCACTTATAAGCGTACTTTTTCAGCCACTCATTGGACTTACCTGGGCGGATGTTCGCGCTGCCGAAGGCTTTAGCATCGTGACCAACCATGGTGGTTAGCTCGGCCAATGCCTCAACATCAATACCGCCGGAGCGAGAGTTATACATAAACATCCGCGGCATGACTTTGATGTGGGTATCGGCATCTGGGTTCACTGCGTGCAGCTCGTTTTGCATGAAGGTGAACCAATCAGTACCACGGTCCATGTTGTAGCGCATCCAGTCATACCAAATTGGCTTGCCCTGCAACGCGGTGTTCATTGGGATCTCAACTTCAACCTTATCGAAGCTGGCGAACGAGGTACCCCAGTTGGCATTCAAGGTAGCCAGATCGCCTTGGTATTTGTTGTCCAACCAAGTTTGGAATTTAGCCAAGGTGTATGAGGAAATTTCATTCATTTCCTTAAAGTTATAGGTCCAGTGGCCTTTTTCTGAATACCAGTGCGGTTCGTTGGCCAGAACAAAACCAAGTTCGGTCACTTTTTTGCCTTTGGTCAGTTCGCCGGTGTGACGAATGATGCGGCTCCACAGGTCGCGAGCCGTTGGGTTATCGACGTCGAAGCCAGTAAACAAGGAGCGGCCTTTGCGCACTTCTGGCTCTAGCGCCTCAACCCACTCTGGAATACCCATGATCCAATACACCAAGAAACCAATGTTGGTGTCCGGAATATCAGTTAAGTTTTTGAGTAAATCTTCATCCCAAGTGCCGTCTTCTTTGATCAGGAAGGAGTTGATAGCGCGGTCATGATCCACTTCGTACAAGTGCTCACCGCCATGGTAGAGGGCACCCAAGTGGTCGTTGTAAATATCTTTATTGGTCAGCGGTTGGCCAACTGTTTTAGAGAAGTAGTCATACGGGAAAATTGGCTTACCGTTGCTGATAAACATGTTGTCAGCGGCTTTGGTGTTTTGCCAATCAACCTTATTAACTGGGCGACGTTTGATCTCACCGGCCAATTCTTTGCCTAGTTCAACAATACCTTTATCAAGGATCTCGATGACTTTGGTGCGCTCAAAATCGGGTAATTCGGCAGCTAAACGCTCTTTGTCATCGGCATAATAGCGCTCATAGCCAAAGGCCATTTCAATAGCTTTGGGGTTGGCTTCATCCCAATTGGCAAACTTCAGAAACTGCTCGGAAAACCACATGATGGTTTCTTCACGGGCAACATCAATACCTTTTGAGCGTGCGTCATCCATCATTCCTGCGAGCTTATCCATCTTGGCACGAGCTTCCTGCTCGAGCGGACTGACCGCGACTGCGGCAATTGGCGCTGCCGCTTGTTCGTTCACGGCAACGGTTTTGGTCGCGGGGCTATCTTGTTCTGAGCAGGCAGTTGCCAGCAAAACTAAAGGAGTGAGTGCTGCTCCTAAAAGGTGGCGTTTCATTGTCTTCTCTCATTGTGAAGGCAGATCTGTATGACAACAGAGTGAGCCTAGTTTACCGAATGTGGGTGTCTGAGTTGTTATCAAACGTTTAGCAGGATATTACAACAAAGAATGTGTGCAAACATCATATGTATAAAAATTTGTGAGCTATAGTCCGTTATCTGAACGCAGTGACCAAGATCACGATTTTCTGGGGGGGTAAACCGGCGGAATAAAGCAAAAAGGGCGAGCTAACCGCTCGCCAAATCAGAAAAGGGAGAATTCAAGGAATGGTTGCGCCCAGCGGGGGGAAGAAGGGCGCAATTGGCATTAATTGGCGCTGGTGTTTTCCAACAGGGCGCTGTTGCCAATGGCAATTTTCCTTGGTTTGAGTGCTTCGGGGATCTCCCGCTGCAGCTCGATATTCAGCATGCCGTGTTCAAGGTTGGCACCAATGACTTTGACATGATCACCGAGTTGGAATTTGCGCTGGAAGTTGCGTTCAGCAATGCCGCGGTAGAGGAATTTGGCTTCTTCCGCTTTCTCTGCTTTCTTACCGGTCACGATTAAGTGATTGTTGGCAAATTCAATATCCAATTCTTCTTCGACAAACCCTGCAACTGCCATCGAGATGCGGTAGTTGTCCTCGCTGAGTAATTCAATGTTGTAAGGAGGAAAAGAGGTTTGTTTACCGTTTTTAGCTGCCGCATCCATCAGCGATGCAAGGTGGTCAAAACCAATGAAAGAACGGTATAGCGGTGAAAAATCAATGTTAGTCATGGTTGCTTATCCTCAATCAAGCAATAAAAGGGTGCTGGCATTACGCCCAGCGATATCAGTTGTGCCGCAAGCGTTTGGCGGCGGTGCGGACCCTCTTAGAGGCCTCCGCTAAAATAGATATCGGGCAGCAAATCGGGAATTCAAGGCCATCCTTAAATTTTTTTTGGGCTAACCCCGAGTAGCGATTGCTTGTTTGGCTTTGACTGACAGCGGTAAGCACAGGTTACTGATTTGGGTTGGCGAACCGGACAGCGAGATGCCCTGCTCAAGGACGATGAAACCGGCAGGCAAAAATACCTTGTTAACCAGATCAGGGTTGGTTGACGACAACAGCCAATCAAATTGCTCAGCTCGGTAGTAATTGCTGGCATAGTGCAGCAAGGCGCTGCCGAGTTTTTGGGGTTTAGGGCCAATGGCGTATTGTTGGCCTCGATAGGGTTTTCGGACACATAGGGCGTTGAGACTAACCGAGCGACATCCGTTCAGTAGCGATTGCTGACGTTGGAATAACGAAGCATGGGGAAAAGCGATTGCGGTGTCTGTACCGCGCAGAAAACCGACGACCTTATCGTCAATGACGGCGGCAAAGAATCGGCTGAATCCATCATAGTCATCCAGTAAGGCGATACCTTGGGCTTGGTCAACAGCGAGCGCGTGCCAGCCATATTCCTGATAGAACACTTGGTATTTAGCTTGTTGATAAGCCAGTAATAACGATTTCTCTTTAGCGGGCTCAAAGCAAATAATGGTTGCTGTCATTTAGAGAATTTCTCGCACCGAAACGGTGGCGATGGATTTATATTCATCGATGTTAGATTCGCCACATTGAAAACCTTCGCCGATAATCATTTTTCCTTCATATAAACCGGATTCGTTTTGCTTTAAACACACTTCAAAAGAGGCTGGATCTCGGGGGATATAGCGAGAATTAAATTCAATCGCCGATGCGCTTTGATCAAAGCGGAATGAAATATGTTGGTCGTCAATCATTCTGCCGCTGATTTGCAAAATGACTGGCCGTGTTTCTTTCGGAAAATAATAACTGGCGACCCCTTCATAATGATTTTTATCCACTGATACATAAAGTTCACCTTTACCAATGCCATTGGAAGCAGATTTATTTCGATGGTAGCGACCGAGTACCGATTTACATTCGCTGAATACCGCTTGAATGGAATCGTAACTGGAGATGCAGGAGCGCTTTTCATCATTCAGGGTGTCCAGCCAAACCGTCACTGCGTCCTGAAAACCATTTTGTTGGGTCAGATCAGATAACACGGTGTAAGTGTTTACGTACCCCTCGCATCTGAAAAATGAGGCAAGTCGGTTGGGTTCATGAAAGGAGTCGAAGCAGCTGCGCTGATAACCTTGAATACGGTCGACATAGCCGGTAATCAAATCAGAATATTTGATTTCCATGGCGTATTTCTCGGCCTTTTTAAACTCAAGCTTGGGCAGTGTTTGATAGACGCCAATAAAAGCGGCAGTCAATTCAACTAATAAAGCACCCACTAATATCTTTTTGTAAGAGTCTGATACCGCTTTAAATATACCAATTTGTAGAATACCGCCGAGGGCGACGATGGCCGTGGCAGCAATGATGGCCATGACCAAAAAGTGGTAATAAAAAATGAGATCACTCTGTTCCATGTGGTTCTCCTTGTGATGCAAAAGAACAATGCTGAGAACAGCAAATAAGTTCATTTTGAAGCGTCACGAATATTAATTTGTCGGCTATTTGCTGTGGTGTAGAACTGCCAATTAATTAGGCGCTGGAACAATACAAACAGCGATACGTCAAAGGTATTAAGGAGAGCGTCTAGAACATTAAACTAATCGATACCAAAGCCCGCTAATTATGGTCGATTAGATCCAGTTGATCCAATTATTGATAGGGTACAGTGGCTGTTGTATCTTCGCTGGCATAGCCACTGCCAATCGCACTGAATGGTAATTCAAGTTCTAATTCAGGTACTTGGATGGCAAGCCAAGCTGGGAAAGTATTGCTATTGGGGCCTGGGAATACGGTGTATTGATCACGCCAAGGATAGCGCGCTACCGACTGCTCAATTTGCGGGATCAGGCGAGCGGCTTTGTCACCGCGGATCGACAGTAGTTTTTTGGGTTTGGCGCCAAACCAATAACGATCCGGAGTCGCGGTCTGATATGAATATAGTGCAGGCAATCCACGGTTGAGGCGCCAGCCAACCACTTCGTAAACGGTGTATTCGTCATCATCAATGCCTTTGGTGGCCACCCAAGTATGCACCGCAAACCAGCCCCGCCAGCTAAACGCATCGGCCGCATAGACTTCAATGACGGCGCTTTTTTCAATCACAGGATCTGGCGCAATGCCGGCCGGTTCGCGGCTGGCGGTACGCCAATCTGTGTTGCTACAAGCGGTTATCGCAACCAGCGATAGGATCATGACGACGGCAATGTGTTTCATCAAAGTTATATTTTTCATGACTGAATTCAAACTCGAGTCTACATTGGCCGAAATGCGCGCTTCAACGACCACTTTGTTAGCATTCTTTTCACGACTTGAATGGATACTGCTAGATTTCACTCCGCTTCTCTAAATTGCTGAGCACGGCGGTGTTCACTGAAGTAGTCGACTTGCGGGCCTTCGGGTATCACTTGCGTTGGATTAATCATGGTATGGCTGAAGTAGTAATGGCGTTTGATGTGGTAAAAATCGACCGTCTCGGCAACGCCAGGATACTGATACAACTCGCGCAAATAACCAGACAAATTATCGTATTGCTCAATGGTTTGTTTGTTGCATTTAAAGTGGCCAACATAAACAGCATCGAATCGGATCAGTGTGGTAAACAAGCGCCAGTCCGCTTCGGTGATGGTGTCGCCAGTTAAAAAGCGCGATTGACCCAAGCGCTGCTCAATGTCATCAAGGGCAGCAAACAATTGCTGATAAGCATCGGCGTAGGCTTGTTGTGAGGTGGCAAAGCCTGCTTTGTAGACGCCGTTGTTAATCTTGTCGTAAACAAATTCATTGAGCTTGTCGATTTCGGCGCGAAGCGCTGCTGGGTAGAAGTCTTGCTGATCGCCGGTGATGTCATCAAACGCACTATTGAGCATCCGAATGATCTCCGATGATTCATTGCTGACGATACGATTTTGCTGCTTATCCCAAAGTACAGGTACCGTCACCCGACCACTGTATTGTGGATTGTTACGGGTGTATATCTGATGCAGGTATTGCGCAGCAAACAAGCTATCACCAGTGCTGTGGTTGCTGGTGTCAAAAGTCCAGCCATCGGACAACATATCGGGACTGACCACAGACACGCTGATGTGAGGAGCTAGGCCTTTGATGGCTCGGAAGATCAGGGTGCGATGAGCCCATGGACAAGCCAAGGATACATAAAGATGGTAGCGGCCTGATTCGGCTTTAAAGCCGCCATCGCCGGTCGCTCCGGCAGAGCCGTCGGCGGTGATCCAGTTGCGTAATTGAGCCGCTTCGCGTTTGAATTGGCCGCTGGTTGATTTGGTGTCATACCACTGATCGTGCCAGACCCCATCGACGAGTAATCCCATGGTTGCCTCCAAGTCTTGTTGTTGATATTACGCCAAACGCTTGGCGATGGTTTGATCAATGGCGAATCGACCAGAGCCTGATAGTGCCAATGAGACGCTCGCTGCGAGCAGCGCCAAGCCAAATTCATAACCATTGTTGGCCATAAACAGGCCATTGCCGATATGAACCGAGAAAATGGCCACTACCATGGTCAATGCTAGCGCCACTGCTGCTGGGCGGGTCAGCAAGCCCATTACAATCAAAAGTCCTGCGAAGAACTCTGCACTACCGGCAAGTAAAGCCATCAGATATCCCGGACTTAGGCCAATTGAATCCATCCACTGACCGGTGCCATCCAGCCCATAACCGCCAAACCAGCCAAATAGTTTTTGCCCACCATGTGCGGCGAAAATAATCCCAACCGGAATGCGCAGGGCGATGGGTGCAATACCGGCGTTTGAAGCTGATACTTTTTGAATGAGTGTTTTCATGGTGCTGTCCTCAAATTTTTTCATGATTTGTGAATGTGTTTGAGGCTTTGTCTCAAACGATATCAGGCATGTTAGAAGAGCCTTCTTGAATAAAAAATCGGAACATGTTGAAGTGAGTCTTCAAATTATTTGAATTTGGTGGCCGCCGATGTTTTCTGGTATTTCAATTGAGGCGCTAAAAGCGCTGGATGCGATTGATCAGCATGGCAGTTTTGCCGCCGCTGCTGCCGCTTTGTACAAAGTTCCCTCCGCGTTGACTTACACCATCAGAAAACTTGAACAAGACATCGGTAGCCAATTATTTGACCGTACAGGCCAGCGTGCGCAGCTGACACCTGCTGGCAAATTGGTGTTAGAGCAGGGCCGCGATATTTTGTTGGCAACCCAGCGCATGGTGGACTCGGTGAAGCAATTGGAATCGGGCTGGGAAAGTGAGTTGCGCATTGCTCGCGATACCGTGATCCCTCCGGCTCCGTTGTTTGCTGTGGTCAACGAATTCCTGCAAAATCAGCCCCCCGTCGATATCAGTCTGGGCGTTGAAGTACTCGGTGGCGGTTGGGATGCTTTGCATAGTCAACGCGCGGACATCGTGATCGGGGCGTCGGGCGAGTTGCCCAAAGGTTTGTTTCACACCAAAGCGATTGGCTTGCTCGAGTTTGATTTTGTGGTGGCGCCAGAGCATCCACTCGCCGCCAATGCGGGTGTCATTGATGTTGAGCAGCTTCGCCAGTTTCCTGCGGTTGTGGTGGCTGATACCTCCCAACGCCTGCCTGTCAGAGACAGTGGCTTATTTAAAGCAAGGCAGGTGCTCAAGGTCAATTCCATGGAATCGAAAATAGAAGCCCAGCGGCTTGGCCTTGGTGTTGGTTTTGTGCCCAGACATCTGGCCGCCCCACTGATCTCGGCTGGCCAGTTAGTGCGTAAACCCTGTGCGTTTCATCGCCCTGCACAACCCCTGTTAATGGCATGGCGAAAGCAACAAGCTGGCAAAGCTCTGGCTTGGTTTGTCGAGCGCTTAGGGCACCAATCATGGCAGCTTTAGCGTCGATTTGAGACCTTCGCAGTTGTCAGCTTCGATTCAGCTCTATAGTGGTAGTGTGGTCCGCTGGGGGAATTATTGTCCCAACGCTGGGTCCAATAGCAGTAGTCGATGCCTGATTAGGCCAATAGTGATAGGGTTATTCATTGATTAAAGTCGTTGCCAATTTACTCTTGTTGTGGGGGATAAGCACTGCGGTGTCTCAGTCGCAAGCCGAGCCCCATGGCAGCGTCCAGCAACAATCTTGGCACATGGCGGCAGCTCACTGGTGCCCTTACATTTGTGGTGATGATGAATACCCAGGGATCGCGGTTGAATACATCCGCACGTTGCTGGGCACTGAACAGATCCAGCTAACCGTCACTATCCTGCCTTGGACCCGAGCCATTCGCATGACCGAGAAAGGCCGCTTCGATGGCTTGTTAACCGCGGTGCCAGAAGAAGCCCCGACATTTATTTTTACCGGCCAGCAGTCGGGTGATTATCAGATGTGTTTTTATCGCCGCAAAGGCGATTCAGCACGTTACATTCAGATTGAAGATTTAAGTGACCTTCGGCTTGGCGTGATTCAGGATTATGGTTATGGCGAGCCGCTCGATAGCTATATTGCAGATCATAAAAACAGCGCATCGGTGGTTTCTGTTGCTCACGAAAACTCACTGTCGTCGCTGGCCGAAATGTTGCGGCTTAAGCGCATCGACTTGCTAATCGAAGATCCTAATGTGGTGGCATTTAATCTGACCTCAGCGGCACAAGATTCAATGGCGCAGGCAGGCTGCCTGTCGGCCAACCCGTTTTACACCGCGTTTAGTCCTGCGGTAGTTGCCTCTGCGCAACGGCAACAAGTGCTGGACAGGTTATTGGCTAAACCCGAAAGCAAAGCGATTTACCAACAAATTCTCCGAAAATACCGCCAGCGCCAACCTCAATCGAACCCATCCCAAAGTCGTTAGGCTCGGATCAAAAATGACGGTCAGTTATCATTATCAATTGGCGATTGTTGACAATTAACATAACGAGTGGGTAGCGTAGGCCCAGAACTTCACCTGTTAACAAAAATGTTACCGCTACACTCGGCGCTAACGCTTTGTTTTTACGAACCCATACAACCGTTAGTGAGATCGTCTTATGCAACTCATGAGAGCCGGTAGCCATGTGCTATTGCTGTGTTCATCGCTAGTTTTACTGAGCTGTCAAAAAGCAGACGAGTCGGCACCTGTCGACCATTCGGGCAGCCTCCCTGAAAGCGCCTCAGAGAGGCAAAAAATCACTGAAAAGCAAGGCTCGCAAGTGCTAGCGCGTTTGTTTGATTTTGAGCAACAGGTGATCCCCGAATCCTTTCAACTCCACAATGCGACAACCAGTTTTGTATCCAACGAGGGTATGGTGACCTCGGGCGAGTATGGTCTTCGGGTGCAGTTCTCGTCGAAAACTGATGAGCATAATGCAGTTGCCATCGTGCCAGAGCAGCCATTTGACTGGAGTGAATATCAGGATTTCAGTCTGGTGTTTGATATCGCCAACCAGGGTGATTATTCAACCTTTTTGTTTGTCAGCATTGAAGATAGTCAGGGCCAGTCGTATACCCGCGCCATCAATATTCCGGTTGGCGGCAGCCAGTCGTATTACAGCAAAATGGATGGTCACGATATTGGTTCTGCCAGTAACAACGAAGATCAATCCATTGAACTCAATTTAAGCTCTGGCCTGCGCTCCAACCCTGAGACTTGGCAAAGCGACGATACTCAAATGGTATGGATGTGGGGCACCAAGAATCTCGATTTAGCGGGCATTCGCCGCATTGTACTGCGCACCGAATACAACCTCCACGATACAGAAATCACCCTCGATAACATTCGCTTAGAAGCGAACCCTCCGATGGATACTGATTTCCTAGTTGGCATTGTCGATAAGTTTGGTCAAAACCCCAACGCTGAGTTTGCCGAGAAAGTGCATTCGGAAGCTGAGTTAATAGCCAAAAAGGATGCTGAACTTCTAGCCCTAAATAATGGCGCTCTGATGGCTGAACGCTCCAAATTCAGCGGTTGGAAAGCCGGCCCGAAGTTGCAGGCAACAGGGTATTTCCGGACTGAAAAAGTCGATGGTAAATGGTGGTTGGTTGACCCTGAAGGTTACCTCTATTTGGCGACCGGCGTTGACATTATTCGTTTGGCCAATTCCACCACCATGACAGGTTACGGTTTCGATGAGAAGACGCTGCAAAGCCGCGATAGCGAAGATGTCACGCCAGAAGATTCGCAAGGGCTGAACCCGGTTAATCAAGCGGCGCAGAAAACCCGTACTCTAATGTCGCCAACTCGCGCCAACATGTTTGAATGGCTGCCTGCGAGTTACGATGAGCCGCTTGGCAATCACTTCGGCTATCGCAAGGATGTCCATTCCGGGCCCATCAAAAGCGGCGAAGTTTATAGCTTCTATAGTGCCAACCTAGAGCGTAAGTACGGCGAAAGCTCACCGAACTCATTCCTGCAGGATTGGAAACAAGTCACCATTGATCGGATGCTGAACTGGGGCTTTACCTCACTCGGCAACTGGACCGATCCGATGTTTTATGACACCACTAAAGTGCCGTACTTTGCCAATGGCTGGATTATCGGCGACTTTAAAACCGTGTCCAGCGGCTCTGATTTTTGGCGTCCGCTGCCTGATGTATTTGACCCAGAATTTGCCCGCCGAGCCGATGTTACCCTAAAGACCATTGCCGATGAAACTCAAGGTTCGCCTTGGTGTGTCGGCGTCTTCATTGATAACGAAAAAAGTTGGGGGCGGGCGAACTCACGTCAGACCGAGCTAGGGATCGTGATCAACACCTTGACTCGATCTGGTGCTGAGGTGCCAACCAAAGCTGAGTTTACTCGGGTCATGAAAGCCAAATACGCAGATATCGATAAACTCAACGCCGTTTGGGCAACCGACTTTGATTCATGGCAAGCGTTTGACCAAGGCGATTTTGACAGCCAATTGTCTGCTGAACGCGAAGCAGATTACAGTTTGTTGCTGACCACTTATGCCGAGCAGTATTTCCGCATTGTTCGCGCTGCGCTGAAACAGCACCTGCCTAATCACATGTACTTTGGTGTTCGTTTTGCTGATTGGGGCATGCCAAAAGAAGTGGTTGCAGCGTCAGCTAAATATTCTGATGTGGTGAGTTTTAACAACTACAAGCAAGGTGTGACTGAGGGCAAATGGTCATTTTTACCAGCGCTCGACAAACCCATCATGATCGGAGAGTTCCACTTTGGCGCAGTAGATTCTGGTTACTACCACCCAGGCCTTGTTTACGCCGCGAATCAAACTGACCGAGCACGCATGTACCAAGACTATATGAACTCGGTATTCGACAACGACTACTTTGTTGGCGCTCATTGGTTCCAATACATGGACTCGCCGCTGACCGGCCGTGCGTACGATGGTGAAAACTACAACGTCGGTTTTGTCACCGTTGCTGATGTGCCCTATGAAGCCATGATCAAAGCTGCCAAAGCACTTCACGGCGATATGTATCAGCGCCGCTATCACCGCCGCAATAACCGCCCCGCGCAATTGAAAAAATAAGGATTCCCATGACAAAGCAATTTTCCCGTCGAGACGCATTGAAAATTCTGGCCGCTGGGGTGGCGACAACAACCGCTGGCTGTATCAGTCGCAGCGGAGCCCTTAACAACAATGCCTTTAACAAGGGCGCCGTTAGCAAAGACACAACGGATCGTGCGCCACTGACTCGAACCGTGGTCGATGGTTGGCGTCAGCGCCATAATCGAGTGTGGTTGGGGGGCGAGTACTGGGCCAATCCAATGGAAGATTGGCGCTTGATTGACGGCGGTGCGGAGTGCATCGACAACGGTGGCAACCGCTCAGTTCATTTGTTGACTCACCAGCTGGTTGATCCAAAACAGCGCTTCACCATTACCACTCGTCTGCAGCAGCTTGATGTTGGTAGTAATGACGGTGGCGCTAGCATCCGCATCGGTGTCCGTAGCGAACTCAACGAATACCGCAGCAACGTCTTTGCTCAAAATGGTGTTGATGCTGGTGTAGTGGGCGACGAATTAGTGATCGGCAATAAGCGCGGCAAGCTCAACCAAGCGATCGCCGATCAAGCCATTGAGTTAACCCTAACTGGCACGCCACAGGTTGGTAGCTCAGCGCTTAAGTTGCAAGTTCGTTTAGTTAGCAGCAATGAGTTGATTGGCGAGTTAGAACATTTACTGGCCGCGGAAGATATTGTGGGTAATGTTGCGGTGGTGAGCAATTTCACCATTCCTGTGGTTGAGTATGGAGATGATGCCAAGACCTCAGAAGGGCGCTATCGCTTTAGTGATTGGCATTTGTCTGGTGCGGCATTCAATAACAAACCAGAGCAAAAATTTGGTCCAATTCTCTGGACCATGTATACCCTGAGCGACTCGCGCTCAGAGCAGGGCTTTGTCATGAGCCTTAGCGCCTTGACCGGTCCGATGGGTGAACAAGACAATCACCAAGTTGAATTGCAAGTTCAACAGGATGGAAAGTGGCAATCGGTTGGCACTGCAACGCTCGATCCAGATGCTTGGACCGCGACGTTCCGCATCAATAATTGGAATGAAAAGCAACAAACGCCATACCGAGTGATTTATCGCGAGCAGCTTGTTGATGGCTCTGAGTTACCCGATATTTATGAAGGCGTGATCAAGGCTAATCCTGTCGGTCGCCCCCTCAGAATGGCCGGTCTGACTTGCCAAAATGACTACGCTTTTCCATATGAGCCAGTCGCTAACAACGTCGTCAAGATGGACCCAGATCTGGTGTTCTTCTCTGGCGACCAACTCTATGAATCCCATGGCGGCTTTGGTGTGGTTCGGGCTCCAGCTGCCCCTGCCATTCTTAACTACTTGCGTAAGTTCTATCAGTTTGGCTGGGCCTTTGGCGACGCCATGCGCAACCAGCCAACTGTATGTTTGCCAGATGATCACGATGTCTTGCAAGGCAACTTGTGGGGCGAGGGCGGCTCGCCAATGCCTGAACGTGCCATTGCCGAGGATACGGTGGATAAAACCGGCGGTTACATTGAGCCGGTGCGTATGGTGAATGCGGTGCATCGAACCCATACTGCGCACCACATGCAGCCGCATGATCCGACGCCAGCTAAACGTGGCATGAGCGTTTACTATGGTGAAATGATTTACGGCGATGTCAGCTTTGCCATTGTTGCCGATCGACAATGGAAAAGCGGTCCGGAGCATCTGGATATTATCGTCGGTACTTCGGGCAACGATGAAGAGCCAAACCACTTTAACCCGGCATTTGACGATCCGTCGCTGTCGTTACTTGGCGAACGCCAAGAGCAGTTTTTACAGCAGTGGAGCGAGGATTGGCGCGGCCATAAGATGAAAGTGCTACTTAGCCAAACCATCTTTGCCAGCCTAGCAACGCACCAATGGAAAGCCGATTACTACCTCAAGTACGATTTCGATAGTAATGGCTGGCCAGCATCGGCGCGCAATCGGGCCATTGAAGCGATCAAAGCATCAAAAGCACTGCATTTATGTGGCGATACCCACTTGCCGAGTCTGTCGCAGTATGGCGTCAACCAGCAGCGCGATAGTAATTGGGCGTTCTGTACACCGGCTATTGCCGTGGGGTGGCAGCGTTGGTGGTTGCCCGATAGTGTTGGCCTCAACAATCGAAATCGGCCGCAACATGGTTTAGCCAACACCGGTGAGTACCTCGACAGTTTTGGCAACAAAAACTACGTCTATGCCGTGGGTAACCCTGTGGTGAGCGAAGCGCGCAATCGTTATGTTCGAGCCCACGAACGCAGCAGTGGTTTTGGTTTTGTGTCGATTGATACTGACGCTAAAACCTACACCCTCGAAGCCTATAAGTTCATGGTTGATGCCACTGATGGTAAAGCCAGCAATCAGTTCGATGGCTGGCCGGTGACTATTCATCAGCAAGAAAATACTGGCGCGAATAAGCTGAGCTAGAGGGAGTTGTAACCGATGAATTTTGTTTCAAGTTTTAAGCTGGTGGCTGTTGCATGTTCTGCGCTGATGGCTCTTGCATGTTTAACGCTGATGGCTCTCGCTAATCCCGTAGTCGCTCAAGAAGATGCTTGGCGTGACCAATCATTAAGCTTCGAACAGCGCAGCGCGGCGTTAATTGATGCCATGACACTGGATGAAAAGATCAGCCAGTTATCGGACGAGAGCCCTGCCATTGAGCGTCTTGGAATCGTTAAGTACAACTGGTGGAATGAAGCCTTACATGGTGTTGCGAGAAACGGCAAAGCTACGGTGTTTCCGCAGATCATAGGCTTGGCTGCAACCTTTGATCCTGAGCTGTCGTTTCGGATGGCCGATGCCATCTCCACCGAAGCGCGGGCCAAGTTCAACATCTCTCAGGCTATGGGGAACCGGGAAAAATACACCGGACTGACCTTCTGGAGTCCCAACGTGAACATCTTTCGTGATCCGCGTTGGGGAAGAGGGCAGGAGACCTTTGGCGAGTCGCCTTTATTGACGTCACTGATGGCCGATGCGTTTGTCCGCGGGATTCAAGGAGATGACCCAAAGTATCTGAAAGCGACTGCCGCCGCTAAACACTTTGGTGTTCATTCTGGCCCAGAGGCGTTGCGTCACTCTTTTGATGCCAAGCCGACGGCAAAAGATTTGCACGAAACCTACTTGCCAGCCTTTGCTCATTTGGTCACTAAATCTAAGGTGGCAGGAGTCATGTGCGCTTATAACGCTGTCTATGGCGAGCCTGCTTGTAGCTCTGATCTATTACTCAACGAGCTACTCAAACAGCAGTGGCAGTTTGATGGTTATTTGGTGTCTGATTGTGGTGCGCTGTATGACATCCATCATGGTCACAAAGCGGTTAAAACCCCTGAGCAGGCCGCTGCTGCTGCACTCAATGGTGGTGTCAGTTTGAACTGTGGTTTCACATACAACGCCGCGCTAAAACAAGCTGTTGAGCAAGGCTTGGTATCAGAAAACACCATTGACGAGCGGTTGCAGGAGCTGTATCGCCTGCGATTTAAGCTGGGCTTGTTCGATACGGCAGAATCAAACCCGTATAACCAAATCCCAGCTGATGTGATTAACTCGCCGGAACACGTGGCTTTGGCTAAAGAAGTGGCGGCTAAGTCCATCGTGTTGCTGAAAAACAACAATCATGTTTTACCGCTCGCCAAAGATATCAAGGTGCCTTATGTCACGGGTCCATTTGCGGCCTCCAGCGATGTGTTGATGGCCAATTACTACGGTATCTCCGGCAACATGGTGACTATTTTAGAAGGCATCGCCAACAAGGTGTCCATGGGCTCTGCATTGAACTATCGGATGGGAGCTCTGCCGTTTAATGACAATAAGAACCCGAAAAACTGGGCGCCTTTCGTGGCCAAAACCGCCGATGCAGTCATTGCTGTCGTTGGCATCTCTGCCGATATGGAAGGTGAAGAAGTCGATGCCATTGCTTCTGCCCACAAAGGTGATCGGATTGATTTGCAGTTACCGCAAAACCAAATCAACTACGTCAAGCAGCTGGCTGAAAACAAAAAGGGGCCGTTGGTGCTGGTGGTGGCCAGTGGCAGCCCTGTCGCGTTGGGCGAGCTGTACGATTTAGCCGATGCCATTGTCCAAGTTTGGTATCCCGGCGAGCAAGGTGGTAATGCGGTGGCGGATGTGTTGTTTGGTGATGCTAATCCGTCGGGACATCTGCCGCTGACATTTCCGAAGTCGGTGGCTCAGTTGCCTCCATACGATGATTACCGGATGCAAGGCCGCACCTACAAATTCATGACCAAGGAGCCGCTGTTCCCATTTGGCTTTGGTTTGTCGTATTCCGCGTTTGAATACCGCAATTTGGCCATTGAACAAGATGATAGTGCTTACCGAGTAAGTTTCGAGTTGCGAAATAGTAGTCAGCGAGATGGTAGTGATGTTGCTCAGCTGTACTTAGCGCCAGTTGAGCCGAAAGCGCAGGAAGCCTTGTTTGAATTGAAAGCCTTTAAGCGCCTCGATGTTGCTGCTGGGCAACGGGTTCAGCATGAGTTTGTGATTGCCAAATCAGCACTGACGCGAGTCGATGACAACGGCAAATCAGTGCCATTGCAGGGCAAGTATCAGTTGTTTGTTGCCAATGCGCTGCCGTCTGAGCGCAGTGCTAAACTCGGCGCCGCGGCGCCATTAACTCAGCTGATTGAGTTTTAACCCTTGTTGTTTCTAAGCTGGCGGCGTTTGTGCTCCGTCAGCTTGGTGGGAACTCAAACTGCCCTAGCGCAGTATTGGTTATTCAATAAATTGATGCCTAAAAATCTATTCTTATCGAAATTATCAATTTTTTGTTGAAAGTATTTCTGTTGGTTGCTCAGTTGTTGTCGCGCTCATTCAGGACTAAATTTACCTGCATTCATCGCTCCGTCTGCCTGACAACTTGAGGAATTATCATGACTCACCCAATTATCCGAGATTTGAACGCCCGCTATACCGCCAAGAAGTACGATCCAAGTAAGCGTATCTCGGAAGAAGATATTAAGGTGATCAAAGAAGCATTACGGATGTCGGCTTCGTCGATTAACTCGCAGCCGTGGAAATTCATCGTGATTGAGTCTGATGCGGCAAAACAGCGTTTTCACGATACCTTTGCCAACATGCACCAGTTTAATCAGCCCCATGCTAAAGCGGCATCGCATACCATCTTGTTCGCTTATGATCCCAAGTTCACCAAGGAAAAATACGCCAAACGTGTCGATGCCGAAGTTGCCTCTGGTCATTTACCAAAAGAAATGTATGACCAAATGATGGGCGCTTATGCGTTCGCTGAAGCCAATACCGATGAAACAGGTTTTAATGGCAGTTGGACCAAAGCTCAGGTCTACATTGCCTTAGGTAACTTGCTGCACGTGCTCGCGCGCTTGGGTATTGACTCAACGCCGATGGAAGGCGTTGACCCAGAGTTAATCGGTAAGGAATTTAACCAAGAGCTCGATGGCCATGTGTGTGAAGTGGCATTGGCAATGGGCTATCACTTGGAGTCGGAAGACTATAACCACGGCTTGCCAAAGGCGCGTCTTGATTTAGACGATGTGGTGACAACACTGTAACGACAAGTTCTGCTAACAAAAAGGCCTCCAATTGGAGGCCTTTTGCATATTTGTTGAGGGCAATAACTTAGTTTGGCGTCACTTGCCAAACGGTCAGCGAGCCACTGACTTCGTTACCCACAAGCAGTAATGCGTTGCCTGTTGGGCTATCTGCTTGCTCAACGAAGACTAAACTCTCCGGTGCCAGGTCACCCATTTGCTCGGCGTTGTCGTCAATATTGAAGCCTTCGGTGAAGTCACGGTTATTGACGTAGTTGACGAAGAACGCGTTGTACGGGTTGGTGATATCGTAAACCATTACCCCACCGGTGCGCTCCAAGCCAACGAAAGCATAGGTGCGATTGTTTAAGGTGCCGACGGTCAGCGCTTCTGGCTCTGGGCCTTTGTTTTCTGAGCGATCGTCATTGGCGTTTTCATCGTCGGTGTTGTTAAACGCTGCGCCATGAACCGCTGCGGTAATACGCTCCATGTCATCGCCTGAATCAAACACCACCATGCCATTTTGATCCCAGATGGTGAATGAGCGAGCGCCATAGGTGTAGGCAGCATCGTATTCACCATCGCCATCGGCATCACCTAAAGCATTGGTCACTTTCAGATCTTCGATCACGCCCATTGCTTGCAGTGTTTCAAGCTCACTGCCCGGTTCGGCATCGAGCTTTTTCACTTTGCTTTCTTCAGTGAAAGCAAGGCAATCACCGTCATCAAACTCCATGCCGCCAGCAGCTAAACAACTTGCTTCGTCATCAGCACCAAAGATGTACTCGCGAGCATCACCTTCATTAGCTGTGACGAGGAACATGGCGCCATTCCAGCTGAATGAGGAAATGGTGTCAGGCATGTAAACGCCATACAGACCCGGGTATTTGCCGAAGCTCACTTCGCCATCTTCGGTACCGTCAATGTACAAATCACTCCAGTCTTTGAAGCCCAAGCCGCGAATTTCAACACTGTTGTCCGTTAAATCGACAATTGCCAAGCCATTGTTTTCTTGCAACGTGACATAGGCCATGGTGTCTGATGTGGTGATGTATTCAGGCTCTAAATCTTGTGCCACTGTGGTATTAATCGTGACGCCATTAATGGTGCGGCCGGTTGGATTTGGAAAGTGCATTCCCATCGCTTCTAGGTCCGCCTGCATACCGTTGTAGGCTTTGAAATCAAGGATGGTGGCAGTCGCGGCTGGGGCACCGTCAGTGATTGCAATAATCGCAATCGAACCTTCTGGGTCGTTGGTGTAGTCGTCACTTGGCTCACCTTCGTTGGCAACGATTACTTTGCTGCCGTCTGGAGTGAAGGTCACCATATCTGGCAGATTGCCAACTTCAACAGCGCTAACAAATGCCGGTACGCCAGCATTCAGGCCGTTGTAAAACACAATAAAACCGTTATCAGCTTGCGAATCAGCTTCAACGGCGACCGCCATTAAGTCGCCATGAACAGCAATACTGTTAGCGCCACCGAGTGCCACTCCGCCAGCTTCAGCTGGCAAATCCATTGACGTTGCAGACAAGGTGTTGTCTGTTAGCGGTGCGCTCAAAGCGGTTGAGGTCAGATCTGAAATGTCGATCATCGCCACTGAGTCTTCCGAGCTGTTCACCGCATATATAGTTTGCGTGGCGGCGTGGTATTGAACGATTTCAGCGGCTGCCAAATCACCAGCATCAGCGGCACCTTGGTTTAACACGATACGACCAACTGCGGTCAAGTCGACGCCCATACTGGCGTCTTGGCCATCGCTACCGTCGGCGCCATCTTGGCCATTTGTACCGTCCATGCCCGGCGCGCCGTCAGCACCATTGGTACCGTTGACGCCATCTTTGCCATCGTCTCCGTCACAGCCAGTTAGCGCCAGCGCAGATAGTACCCCTAGTAAAATCAGATTCTTTTTGAATTGCATTGTTCTATCCCTAATCTCTGTATTCTTGTTTGGGTGAGTCACTGCGCATTGTTTGAAATCGATGTGACGATGGCATGAACAGCAGATGACAATGGTGTGGCAGATAAATGACAATGAAGTAAAACTTGGTGTTAAAGGGAATCGTGATGGAGCGGTCAATGGCGAAGATTATTAAAGGATTCGTTGCAGGACTGGCTGTCGGCTGGTCGAATGCCTGCTTAGCAGGATGTGGCGAAGGCACTGAACAATGCTTAGTGATCAGCGAGCTCGGAGAGCGTTGGTTGTCGTGCCAGATCCGAATTTGCGCCAATGCCAATGAATATTCATCGGATTGGCAGTTAGTCGATGGTAGCAGCGTGAGCCTTTATCGGGGGGCTTCAGAGCAGCGTCTATTGGTTGACGGCAAACATGGTCTGGAACTGCCTAATGCCATCTTGAAGGATGATTTGAGCTGCTTTGGCACAGCAACTTTAGACAGAGTTTACTGTACCAAAGCGATCTCCTATTAAGTTTATCCTGCGTTTATTTTCCGCTTGCGGATCAAATACATGACCAACCCAGTAATGCCCAGTAATACCGGCATCAAGCCCAGCACACACCAGATGATCCGACTCGGCAAACCGGCAAAATAACCAAAATGGAGCTTGCGAAAACTGTCTAATACGACCGCCGTATTGCTGGCTTCTCGAATATCAAATGTGGCAATCAATTCGCCGGTTGATTTATCAAAGGTCACCGTGCTGGCGTATTCGCTGGTCAGAGGGTTACCGGTGGCCACTTCGCCCCAGAAGGTAATTTGCTCGTCCGGCTCGTGAGGAATGCTCAGGTAGCCAGCTTTGAAGGTCGCCAGCTCTTGTTCTGCCTGCAGTCGTAGCGCTTCGAATGAGATCTCGGGGCTGTGGTAGGGCGCTTCAATGTAATGGTGCCCTTCGAGGGCATGCTCGGCTTCGTGCTGCAGCACCACAAAATTCCAGTAAGCGCCGGTAAAGGCGATGATGATTAACACGGGCGAACTGATAATGCCGGTGAATTTGTGGAAGTCGCTGTATAGGATGCGTTTGGCGGCACTGAGCCGCAAGGTGAATAATTTTGCCCAAAAGCGGCGGTACAACACGACTCCACTGATGCCAAGGAACAGCATCACCAGTGCGACAACAAAGCCAACCACGGCACCTTGGGTATGCAGTAAAAAGGTGTAATGCAGATCGAGTAGCCAATCGGTCAGGTAGTGCCCCATCGGTTGTGGCTCGGAGAGTAGCTTGCCTTGGTACTGATCGAGGTAAATTTTGTACCAGTCGTCGGTACCGCGCATCATCAGGTAGCCGGCATCAGAGCGTCGCTTATCATCGAATAATTCCCAGCCTGCCAGCTCAAAATCAGTATGCGTGGTGACGACTTGCTGCATCATTTGATCGAGCGGCATTCTTGGCGCGTTTGGCTGTGCGGCAACACTCATGTGCTCGGGGCGGAGCAGGGTGTCCAGCTCCACTTTGAATACCAGAATTGAGCCGGTGATGGAGACAATGAAAATTGGCAGCAAGGCGATAATTGCGCCATATGAATGCCATTTGAAAAGCTTTTTTCTCATGCTGTCGTTCTTAATTTGTTATCAAAAAAGGAAACCGCCTGTGACGGAAAAGGCCCGTTGCCAATAACGACGAGAATCGTCACTGGCAGCAGGCCTGTATTTAACAGTGAGTTAGTGCTGACTGCTTATAGCTTCCACATTAACGTTGCGCTGTAGTTTGCCGGCGCACCGTAATACCCTTGCGCCCAGTACAGGCTATTGAGGTATTTTTCGTCGGTGACGTTGTAGACATTGAAGGCCAATGAGATTTTGTCGTTGAACTGATAACGAGCCATCAAGTCAACAATGGCATAACTACTTTGCTTGGTGACGATCTCTTCACCGGCATTGGCAAAGCCTTCGCCGACCACACCTTGGACACGAGAAATGTCATCTTGCCAGCGCATGTTGCCACCGAAAGAAAAGCCTTCGATCATTGGCACATCATAGACGGCGGACAATTTGAATAATTTTTCTGGGGTGTAGTCGGCCACCATGTCATCACCGCTAATGCTGAAATCGGTGTAGCCGACACTCATGTTCAACCCTTCGACCACTTCACCGGCAAGGTGAAATTCGAACCCGTCACTGCTAATACCATCGGCACCGCGATAACGAACTTCCGTTGGTGGTGCATCTTCGTAATCGGGGTGGACCACTGCGACATTGGTTTGCTCAATGTCGAAGTAGGCAGCGCTAGCCAACAGGCGGCCGCCAAATAATTCCGCTTTGACGCCGATTTCTTTGCTTTCACCGGTAATCGGATCCAGCGTTTTGTCATCAATACCCAGCTCAGTTTGTGACACGAATGTCTCGGTGTAGCTGGCATATGCAACGACATCAGGCAACACGCGGTAGATTAAACCAAGGTACGGAATGAACTCATCGGCGTTGGCATCTTGCGATACATCATAAGAAACCCCATCCACTTCCCAATCGTTATAACGGCCACCTGTGGTTAGGTGCAGGCCATCAGCTAACTCAAAGCGAGCAGTGGCATAAACCGCCTTTTGAGTTTGTTCAACATCGGCGCCGGTTTCGCCATCAGCAAATACAGGTTTTGGGGTGTCGCCGTTCCAGGTGTTTAAATCCGGCATTACAGGGAAACCATTGCCTGTGGTGTAGTCATACAACGAGCGCGACTGCCACTCCATGGTGTCGTAGGTCGCCCCAATTACGACTTCATGATCGCGGCCAAACAGACCAAAATCACCGGCGACGTAGATATCAAACAAGTCGCTAGACTCATCATTCACGTACTCACTGGCATAGCCAAATAAGCCCAATTCGGTCTCGCTGTCGGGTGTGCCGTAAACGTAGAACAATTCGCTGTCTTCATCATGGTCACGGTGTGAGTAAGTGGCGCGCAAGTTCCATTGATTATTGAACTGGTGAGCGAGTTCAACCACAGTATTGTTTCGGGTGACTTCCCAGTTTGACCAGTTAGCCGAAGTGCTGGTTTCGCGAGCATAGTTGGTTGCACTGCCATCAGTGTAGTAGAGCGGCAGAGCGCCCCAGAGGTTGCCTTCGGCATCGTTGCGCGTGTAGGCGTGGCTGATCGATAGCTCGGTGTTTTCGCTGATATTGGCTTGCAAGAACACATAGCCAATGTACTTATCGGTGGAGTAACGATCCAAGTAGGATTCGGCATTGTCGGCGGCGGCAACGGCGCGAACAGCAAAGGTATCGTTGATTTGGGTGTAACCATCGACTTCAACTCGAGTGCTGCCCCAGCTGCCATAGGTGCCAGCCATCGCAAGGTTGGAGTCCTGGCCT
Organism: Neiella litorisoli; assembly: GCF_014773395.1. GTDB lineage: Bacteria > Pseudomonadota > Gammaproteobacteria > Enterobacterales > Neiellaceae > Neiella > Neiella litorisoli. The sequence goes on from NZ_JACXAF010000005.1 coordinate 82,886, forward strand.
GGACGTTTGCGAATATAGTTGACGGTGGCCGATGGGTTACCAACGCCAGTCATCAAACCATTGGCACCTGAGATCACTTCAATGCGATCATAAATGACTGTGTCATCGCCAGCTTGGTTGTTGCCATAAGCCAATGGCAAACCAACACCGTCAATTTGGAAATTGGTGACATCAAAACCTCGAGCAGTGTAGTAGGTCCGATCGGTTTCGATGCTTTCAACATGAATACCGGTCGCGGCATGGAGTACATCGTTGATGTCTGTTAGTCGGAAATCTTCAATTTGCTGAGCAGTGATCACCGTAACTGACTGCGGGATTTCGACGATTGGTAGTTCAAGTTTAGAAGCGCCACTCGCAGAGTGGGCATTGTAGCCTTTGATATAACTGCCACGAACTTCAATGCGCTCGGCTTGATCAGTTGATTGATTTTCCTCGGCCACAGCATGTGATGCCGATACCAATGCCAGCAAAACAGCTGTTGCAAGTGTGCTTTTATTCATACTTCTTCTCCCAGAAAGTCCCCCAGCGCCACCGGGGGCAAATACGGAGCGAATGATATATGTCACACAAGTTAAAGTAAATACAAATGAGAGTAATTATCGTTACGTTGACTGAAATCAATTAATGACTGTTTGTTGAGCAATGCGATTTGGTGTGGTTTAAGTGAATTATCGGCCAATCCAACTGACTCTAATATATTTCTGGTAACATCGAAATATTATCGGTGCTGGCGTGGTATTAAAACCTGTTGAGGTAGGCATAGCCATGAAATTGGAATTGGTCGCAAAGACGTTGAAAGAATTGGGGCACCCAACTCGCTTGGCTGTTTACCATGCGGTGGTTCGAGCTGGTCGTCAGGGCGTTGCAGTCGGTAGCTTGCAGCAAAAACTCAATGTGCCGGGCTCTACTTTATCTCATCATTTGTCGGGCTTGCTGTCAGTGGGGTTGATCAGTCAGCGACGCGAGGGCCGAACACTATTTTGTGTCGCCGATGATGAGCGTTTTAATGCCATGGTGAGCTTTCTTCAGAATGAATGTTGCGCCGATGAAGAGCCCAATCAATAAAAAAGCAGCCAAGTGAATTGGCTGCTTTTTTGCTACTGATCATAGTGTCTAGATATGGTGTCTACAGTAGTTCTGTTGGCTTGTTATCACTAAGTGACAGTATTTTGGTCCGACTGATACGGTGACGATAGATTTCACGCAAGTAACGGATTGTCTTCTTAATGTTCTCTGAAGATAACCGAATGTCGTTAATTGACTGGAATTTATTGTCGTCTCGAATCAGCTCTCGATATTTCTTCTCGTACATGGGTTTGATGGCAAACCAGTTGGTATCGAGGATTTTGGCTGGACTTTCAAACTGATTGACCAGCGATTCAATCTTTTCTTCATCAAAAGTTTCGGCTTTGATGAGCTCGATAATTGCCTGATCTAACGTGCTGTCGTAGCGATACTTGTCCTTAGCGAAGCAGCGCTTGATGTAAGACACAATCAGGGTAATGAAGTCATCACTCAAGCACGGGCTTTTCGCTACTAGGGTGGTCAGCGATAGATTGGCCGAAGTCCCAATGACCAACGCATAGCGTTTCAATGTGGTGTTCGGGAATAAGGCATTGAGGTGGCTCTTCAGCCGGTTCAGCGCCACGTAGGACAGTTTGTAATCTTTTGGTAGCGATACGATTGACACCACTGACGAACAGTTTTTGAAAAAGTGTAGGTTGTTCAGCGCATTGGCGTCGTAACTGCCGCTTTTATACTTGGCCAGCGCATCTCGGTAGCGAGCCGATTCAATGGGTAACAGGCTAATGCCTTCGATGGCTTGGGTGTCTTTGTTAAAGTGAGGCAATTCAATCGAACGATAGAATAAATCGTCGATATCAATGCCATTGTGCTTGTCACCAAACAGAGCTTCTTTCGATTGCGGTACCACGCTTTCGGCATACGCCACTGCGACAGGGCCAGCCAAACTCATGAACAAATCGTTGGCATCTAAACGGATGGTCTCACCAATATCAATACCAGCGCGACGGAAGTAATTTTCATCGTAATCCGTGGTAACTGCTTGGGCAGTTAGAATGTTGAAGATCTGCTGCGAAATGTACTGGTTGGCGTACTTCTCCATGGAGTTGACGTCTATTTCTTCTGCCTTAGCGTCGTCAGTTTCTTCGGCATAACGCATGATGTCATTGGAGATCAGCATCATCGCATTCCATGGCCGAATGCGTTGCATCACGCTCGCTTCGCTTTCTGCTTCGTCATCGTAGTTGTAGGAAAAGTCCCATTCTTCCGATAAATATTTACAGAGCAGGCGACCAGCGTTGATGTGCAGTGCTTCTGAGACACTCACTTGTTGATTGGTGATGTTTGGCAGAATACAAATGCCGCTGGTGAAAATTGGTTCAAATACAAACGAGCGATGACGATCGTCATCAAGCGCTTCATTGGGGCGCACTTCAAATGTTTTGCGCATGTAGGCGTATTGCTGGGCCAGACCAAATTCCGATGCCATGCCCGAGCCGGTCCCGCCGCCAGCACTGAATATGTAGAAATACAAACGGCTTTGGTTGGCTTTAATGCCGCAAGAATCAATCAAATATGAGTGAATGAATTTCCAATCGGGGTTGCTGAATTTTTCGGTATCTTTATTGAGGATGATTTTGGCCAAGTACTGGCCAAGAATTGGCGCGTTACCGGCGCCGCCAGCATGGACCTCGGACAGATCCATGATTTTCATTTTGGTGTAATTTTCGAGAAAACGGCCATCTTCGGTTTGTGACGAATAGCGAATGCGGCCGGCGATGTCTTTGTCTAGATCGCCGAGCATCACAATTGGCTCGATGAGAAAAATAGGTTTTAGCGCATTGGTGGCATTTAAGTGCAAGCTGCGGCGGATCCAGCGCAGTGGTCGGCCGTCTTTCTCCAACCGCTGCTTCTCCATATTCTTGAACTCATTCAAATAATAAGAGCGAGCTCGATAAACTAGGGTGGCCACTTCCAATGCGATATTTGAACCACAGCGTCCCAAGCCGATGAGGCAGACCGAAGGAAAGCTATGGTTGGCAGGGATTCGCTCTTGTTCAGAGCCGACCTGTGGGTAAACATCATCACGCAGTGTGTCCAAGTTGGACAGGATCTTCTCCAGTTCTCGTTCAGTGAAGAAGTTGTAATTTGTTGGCGCAGGCGCAGGAACCATTTCATCGGCAATAATGACCGTTGGCTCTTTCTCAGGTTTGTTTTCAACTTGAGGCGTTGGCGTTTTTGCTTTGGTACGGTTGGAGGTCATCGCTACTCCCTCTTTACTGTCAAATATCAGACCCGCACCGATGGTTCCCTTACCGGGTGTGTTGAGCGTACAACCAGTTCGCGCAGTGCTGGTGTGTCCATTATTGGTACAACTAACTCGATAACTATAGCAGGGCGCTAGAAGTCAGTAGATGTTTACAGATCTCAGATTTCAGATCTTTCATAGAGCATTAACCGTGAGTACTCAGAGTTAACTTGTAGAGTCGATGAACAGCATCAGCGTGCTCATGCAATTAAGCGCCATGTGGGCAGCAATGGCATAGCTTATGTTGTTGTAGCGCTGTCGGAGCATGCCGAGCAGCAAGCCAACTACAGCAATGAAAGCGAAGGTATACCAAGACTGATATTGGGCGTGGATCAAGGTAAACAGTATTGTGGTGATAAGCAGCGGCCCATGTTGGCCGCCGACTCGGGCATCCAGCAAGCGACCGAAAAGCCAACCGCGAAATACAAATTCTTCAACAACCGGTACCACCAAGCAAATCGTCACCATGAGCAGGACAATGTTGGCCGGAGAACTCAATCCAGCTTGCAATGTTTCCATAAATGGCTCTGGTGGCAGTGCAAAGAGTTGGCTCAACACTGAAAAGCTCACAAATAGCAGCAGCATGGCGCCAATGGCTTTTATCATTGGCAAACGCGCCACATGACCAACACGATAATAGCGCAGCGCATCTTGCCAACTGCTGCCTGCCGTGGCGCTCTTTAATAAGGGTAAAGTCAGCAATGATGCACCGAGCATCATGATTAAGCTCAGTGGCGGGCTGTTAATGAGTTGGTCAAACGCGGCTGGCTCCATATCCGTGGTCATGCCTGTTTGAAAGCCAGCGTAGATGCCAACTGCCATGCCGGCGATGATGCCGGGGACAAATAACAACGCAATGAGCCAAACGGCGATTTTCAGGAGTTCGTTCTTGGAACGCTGGGGTAGATCTTCCTTGATGATAGCTTCAGTCATGTCAATTCCTTTTGATATGAGAGGATGAGGGTTCAGTTTTAAGCTAGCACGAATTTCAATTTTTGCCCGTCGTCTTTTGTTAGGCATAAAAAAACGCCGGACCAAGCCGACGTTTGCAGACCATAATTTTAATCCATTAACTCACTTGCAGAAGTTGCTCTAAGTCCCGTTGGAGTAGGGCATCGTTGCCGATATTGAGTTCGATGGTGCGGCGCAATTCACTCATGGTATCAATATCGACAGTGTCGATTTGCATTGCGAAGTTACCCGCCGAGGCTCTCACAACGTGTGCTTTGAAGTTCATCGGGCTGTCAGATTCAGGGTTGTGTATTTCAACATCAACCTTTTCATCAACCGGAAGCTGCATGGTGTCGCTATGCAATAAAAGGCCTTTGAACGATAAATCAATCAACACCGCGGGTGTTCTGACTTCACCGACGACCACCTCTACCGGCCAATCAAGGACAATACGAAAAAACTTGCGACGTTCATCTTGAGTTGTCATTTCAAAGCCTTAGTTCAAATCTGCAAATCTAAATATAAATCCGGATGGATGGGCCGCCTACCATTTAGAGCCCGAACCGTGACTCCGGTTCAATGCTCAGCAAACGGCCGCGACCGATTTATTTGTGAATACGCTTGTATTTTAAGCGGTGTGGCTCAGTGGCACTTTGACCTAGCGTATCACTTAACCAAGCTTCGTAATCAGTATAGTTGCCCTCATAGAAGTTGACTTGGCCTTCATCGCGATAATCAAGGATATGGGTCGCTACGCGGTCGAGGAACCAACGGTCGTGCGAGATCACCATGGCGCAGCCTGGGAATTCCAGCAGTGCTTCTTCCAGTGCACGCAAGGTTTCAACGTCCAGATCATTGGTTGGCTCATCGAGCAACAACAAGTTGCCGCCAGCTTTAAGCAGTTTTGCTAGGTGTACTCGGTTGCGTTCACCACCGGAGAGTTCACCAATACGTTTTTGCTGATCGCTGCCCTTAAAGTTAAAGCGCGATACATAGGCCCGAGCGTTGATCTCAAAGTTACCAATGGTGAGGATTTCTTCACCTTCGGAGATTTCCTGATACACCGTGTTTTTATCGTCCATGCTGTCGCGGAACTGGTCTACCGAGGCCAAACTCACGGTTTCGCCTAAGGTGACAGAACCAGAATCAGGCTGCTCGGTACCGCTAATCATCTTGAACAGAGTCGATTTACCCGCACCGTTAGGGCCGATAATGCCGACGATCGCACCTTTGGGTACCGAAAAGGACAAATTGTCGATAAGAACGCGCTCGCCAAAGCTCTTGGTGAGGTTTTCCACTTCAACCACTTTGTCACCCAAGCGTGGTCCAGGTGGAATGAACAGCTCATTAGTTTCGTTGCGTTTTTGGTGATCCGAGCTTTGTAGTTCTTCAAAACGAGCCATCCGCGCCTTGCTTTTCGCTTGGCGGCCTTTTGGATTTGAGCGAACCCACTCCAATTCTTTTTCGATGGTTTTCTGACGTGCTTTTTCTTGCGCTGCTTCTTCTTTCAAACGGGCATCTTTTTGCTCCAGCCAGCTGGAGTAGTTGCCTTCCCACGGAATACCGTGGCCGCGGTCAAGTTCGAGGATCCAACCGGCTGCGTTATCAAGGAAATAACGGTCGTGGGTAATTGCAACAACGGTGCCGTTGTAATCAACTAAGAAGCGCTCTAGCCAAGCAACAGATTCGGCGTCGAGGTGGTTGGTTGGCTCGTCGAGCAGCAGCATGTCTGGTTTTTCCAGCAGCAAACGGCAGATCGCCACACGGCGACGTTCACCACCAGAAAGGTGTTTAATCTGGGCATCCCACTCGGGCAAGCGCAGGGCATCTGCGGCACGTTCCAATTGATTCTCGAGATTGTGGCCATCGTGAGAATTGATAATGGCTTCGAGCTTGCCTTGCTCTTTAGCGAGCGCATCGAAATCGGCATCGGGCTCGGCGTAGGCGGCGTAAACCTGATCCAATTTGGCCATGGCGTCTTTTACGTCAGAAACCGCTTCTTCGACTGCTTCGCGGACGGTTTGCTCTTCGTCCAGTTTCGGCTCCTGCGGCAGGTAACCGACTTTGATGTCAGGCATCGGCCGCGCTTCACCGTCAATGTCGGTATCAATACCGGCCATAATGCGCAGCAGGGTCGATTTACCGGCACCGTTTAAACCGAGAACGCCAATTTTGGCGCCGGGGAAGAAACTCAAAGAAATGTTTTTCAGGATTTCACGCTTGGGTGGCACGATTTTGCTCACCCGGTTCATGGTATAGACGTATTGAGCCATGGGATCTTCGAATCTTTTTTGAGATGGAAATTGGCGCAGATTGTAGCCCATAGCAAACTGCCTTTGTAGGTATCTCGCTCAACAATTGCAGTGAATCATGGTTGCCGAAGGCGCTGCCCAAACAACGAAACCGTCTCGCCGCAACAAGGTGGCGCCGCGGTTTGATTGGGCTCTGCAAATAAACTGATCCAAACAGTCGAACAAAAGGTAGGCATATTCAGCGATTGCAGGTAGAATACGCGCCCTAAATTTTTGCTTTTTATGCTTTGTGTGAGCCCTTTGCTCACGCCTTTGTCAGTGGGAGTGACCATGTTAGAACGCAATATGAACATTGCTGATTTCGACCCAGAATTGTGGGAGTCCATGCAGCAGGAAGTGAAACGTCAGGAAGATCACATCGAGTTGATCGCTTCTGAGAACTACTGCAGCCCTCGTGTACTAGAAGCGCAAGGCTCTCAGCTGACCAACAAATATGCTGAAGGTTACCCAGGCAAGCGCTACTACGGCGGTTGTGAGTACGTTGATGTTTCTGAGCAACTGGCTATCGACCGTGCTAAGCAGCTGTTTGGTGCTGATTATGCCAATGTCCAGCCACACTCTGGCTCACAAGCCAATGCGGCAGTGTTCCAAGCATTGCTGAAAGGTGGCGATAAAGTACTGGGCATGAGCTTGGCCCACGGTGGTCACTTAACGCACGGTTCACACGTTAACTTCTCTGGTAAGTTGTACGAAGCGGTGCAATACGGCATTGATGAAAATGGCGTCATCGATTACGAAGAAATCGAGCGTTTGGCCGTTGAGCACAAGCCAAAAATGATCATCGGCGGCTTCTCTGCCTACTCAGGTATTCTCGACTGGGCTAAGTTCCGCGAAATCGCAGACAAAGTTGGCGCGTACCTGTTCGTTGATATGGCACACGTTGCTGGCTTAATTGCTGCAGGTTTGTATCCAAACCCACTGCCACATGCCCACGTTGTAACTACCACAACTCACAAAACGCTGGCTGGTCCTCGCGGCGGTTTGATCTTGTCTGCTTGTGGCGATGACGACATCTACAAGAAACTGAACAGCGCGGTTTTCCCTGGCGGTCAGGGTGGTCCTCTGTGTCACGTGATTGCTGCCAAAGCCGTTGCTTTCAAAGAAGCGCTGCAGCCTGAGTTCAAAACTTATCAAGCACAAGTATTGGAAAACGCCAAAGCAATGGCTGCTGTGTTCATCGAGCGCGGCTTCAACATTGTTTCTGGTGGTACTGACAACCACTTGTTCTTGGTTGACCTGATTGAGAAAGACATCACTGGTAAAGATGCCGATGCTGCTTTGGGCCGCGCCAACATCACCGTGAATAAAAACTCGGTACCAAACGATCCTCGCTCACCATTCGTGACCAGTGGTCTACGCGTTGGTACGCCAGCAATCACTCGCCGCGGTTTCCGTGCCGATGAAGCACGTTTATTAGCCGGCTGGATGTGCGATGTGATCGATAATCTCGAAGACGAGGCGGTAATTGCTGCAACTCGTGATAAAGTCGTTGAACTGTGTCGTAAATTCCCTGTTTACGCCTAATTCGGCTTAAATGAGTAAACGGAATAAAGGGCTGGCACTTGCTGGCCCTTTTGTTTTGTAAAGGACCCACAATATGCATTGCCCATTCTGTAATCAGACCGATACCAAGGTGATTGATTCACGTTTGGTGTCCAACGGTTATCAAGTTCGCCGCCGGCGCGAATGCACAGCTTGTCATGAACGTTTTACTACCTTTGAAGGCGCTGAGCTGGTGATGCCGAGGCTGGTTAAACGCGATGGTTCACGCGAACCATTTAATGAAGATAAGCTGCGCTCGGGGATTCAGCGGGCATTGGAAAAGCGGCCGGTTAGCACCGAGCAAACCGAGCAAATCCTCAGCGATATCATGTCAAATTTGCGCGCTACCGGTGAGCGAGAAGTGCCCAGTGAAATGGTTGGTCAGCAAGTCATGGAAGCGTTAAAAAACGTTGATAAAGTGGCCTATATCCGCTTTGCTTCGGTGTACTTTTCTTTTGAAGACTTGGATGACTTCGCTCAGGCCATTGCCAAACTGGAACGTTAAACATGAATATGCCTGCTACTGATCAAGGATGGATTACTCACGCTATCGTGCTGGCCGAGCAAGGTTGGTACACCACCACGCCAAACCCGAGAGTCGGCTGCGTGATTGTCAAAGATGGCGTGATTGTTGGGGAAGGTGCCCACCTTAAAGCCGGACAACCGCATGCCGAGATTTATGCCTTGCAAGCTGCAGGCGAACAAGCCCAAGGTGCCACTGCCTATGTCACCTTAGAGCCATGCTCCCACACGGGCCGCACTGGGCCTTGCGCACAAGCGTTGATTGACGCAGGTATCAAGCGCGTGGTGATCGGCATGACCGATCCCAATCCGCAAGTTTCTGGCCGCGGTATTGCTATGCTGAAAGCCGCCGGTATTGAGGTTGAGGCCGATGTCGCCAAAGCCGAATGTGAGATGCTCAATCCTGGCTTTATCAAACGAATGTCAACCGGAACGCCGCGCATTACGCTAAAAATGGCCGCTTCGCTTGATGGTCGAACCGCCTTAGCCAACGGCGTTAGTCAGTGGATCACCTCGGATGTTGCGCGCGCCGATGTCCATCGGTTCCGAGCGGAGAGCTGCGCAGTTTTGTCATCGGCAGAATCAGTGATCGTCGATAAAGCACAAATGAATGTCCGGCCCGAACAATTTGGCATGACGGCAGCTGATTTTGGCAGCCCAGAAGCCAGCGATGGCATGCGCCAACCAGACCGTGTGATCTTAGATGGTCGCTGCCGCTTGACCGGCGAAGAACCAATTTTTAATGATCCCGAAAGTCTGGTGTTAGTATTGCCACCCAAAGCGAAGCCTCCTGTGGCTGGCGTTCGCACGTTGCATTTAGATTACGGCGTCACTGGCTTTGATTTACCGTCATTGCTGGCCGCTTTGGGTCAGTGTGAATACAATGATGTCTGGGTTGAAACTGGCGCGGCATTAGCCGGCGCATTTGTGTCTGAAAAACTGGTCGATCGAATGGTGGTGTACATGGCACCTAAACTGATGGGCCACCATAGCCGCGGTATGCTCGGCTTGCCAATGATGACCACCATGGATGATGTGCTTGAGCTTGAGTGGCAGTCCATTGATACCATCGGTCCTGATCTACGGCTTATTGCCAAATTTTCTAAGTAAAGGTTGTTGTGTTTACAGGAATTATTGAATCTGTTGGCCATGTCAAAGGGTTACTAAAATCCGGCTCTGATATGGTCCTGACCATTGCCGTTGGCAAACTCGACATGAGCGATGTCCAGCTGGGCGATAGCATTGCGGTCAATGGCGTTTGTTTGACCGTCACGCAATTTGATAGCGGCAGCTTCAGCGCTGATGTTTCGGTTGAATCGCTTAGTCGCACGGCGCTTGCTGGTTTGCAAATCGGCTGGTCAGTCAATCTTGAAAAAGCGGTGACACCCACAACCCGCCTTGGCGGTCACTTAGTCAGTGGCCACGTTGACGGCACCGCGCGACTGTTGTCTGCCGAGCAGCAAGGTTCGGCTTGGCAATATTGGTTTCAAGCCCCTGCCGAACTGGCCAAGTACATTGCCGAAAAAGGTTCGGTGACCATTGATGGCATTAGCCTGACCATTAACGAGGTTGATGGCGCTAAGTTTCGCCTGACCATTATTCCCCATACTCGTGCCGAAACCACTTTGATTGAACGAACCGCAGGTGATCTGGTTAATTTGGAAGTGGATCTAATTGCGCGTTATTTAGAACGTTTGATGACGGCATCGAGCGAACAGTCGCCGCACGACGGGGTGACAATGGCTCTGCTGGCTAAATCTGGTTTTATGAAATAAGTAACGGCCGCAACCTAAGCGACTAAACTGGCAACACATCTGATAGTTCAGAGGTACTAACATGAAATTTTCTCCGGCTGCTGAAATCATCGAAGAAATTCGACAAAAGCGCATGGTGATTTTGGTTGACGATGAAGATCGTGAAAACGAAGGCGATTTAATTATTGCTGCCGAGGCCGTCACACCTGAGGCGATTAACTTTATGGCCACCTATGGCCGTGGCCTGATCTGTCTGACGCTGACAAAAGAACGCTGCATCCAGCTGAATTTGCCACTGATGGTGGATTCCAATACCGCGCAATTTTCCACCAACTTTACCGTGTCGATTGAAGCGGCCGAAGGGGTAACCACAGGCATATCCGCGGCCGATCGTGCGCGCACTGTGCAGGCGGCGGTGGCAAAAGATGCCAAAGCTGCTGATTTGGTTCAGCCTGGCCATATATTTCCGCTAATGGCACAAGATGGCGGCGTGCTGACCCGTGCAGGTCACACCGAAGCGGGCTGCGACTTAGCTCGTATCGCCGGCTTTGAAGCGGCAGCGGTGATTGTGGAGATCCTCAATGATGATGGCAGCATGGCTCGACGCGACGATCTGCTTAAGTTCTCCGCTAAGCATGGCGTCAAAATCGGCACCATTGCAGAGCTGATTGAATATCGCAACTTGAATGAGACCACCATTGAAAAAGTTGCTCAGTGCAAATTGCCAACGGAGTTTGGTGAGTTTGAATTGCACACCTTCCGTGACACCATTGATAACCAACTGCATTACGCCATGCAAATGGGCGAGATCAGCGAAGATTCACCAACCATGGTTCGAGTTCATTTGCAGAATTTGCTAAATGATGTGCTACATACGGATCGGGCTTCGGATCGCAGTTGGGATCTGCCGCGGGCACTCGGACGGATCGCCGCTGAAGGTGGCGTGCTGGTGGTGCTGGGGCGCGAAGAAAGTAATGAAGAAATTCTCGCCAAACTGAAAAACTTCGAGCTTGAAGATAATGGTGAACGTCCGCCGGCCGCCAAATGGCAAGGGACATCTCGCCGCGTTGGCGTCGGCAGCCAGATTCTCGCGGAGCTGGGCGTCAAGAAAATGCGCTTGCTCAGTTCGCCCAAGCGCTACCACGCGCTGTCTGGCTTCGGTCTTGAAGTGGTTGAATATATTTCGGATTAATTGGTTCCCTCGGTACGAGGGGCTGCTTGGTTGTTGGCCGCGCGCTTTCGCCCTAATCTCGTCGTCTGTCGATGTTCATGGGGTCTAACTGGCTCGCCGCCTACAAGCACCTCCAACTACTTTGGGTACACACATTTAACATGCGATATAGCAATTAAGAAAGGTATAGCCGGTCGTTCGGCTGTGCTATGATTCGGCCAGAATTTTAGCCGATGCGCTGATCATGCAAGAATTAACGTAAGTGAGCACATACATGAAGGTAATTGAAGGCGGTTTGGTCGCCCCAAATGCACACATCACCATTGTGGTAAGCCGTTTTAACAGCTTTATTGTTGAGAGCCTAGTTGAAGGCGCACTCGACACGCTAAAGCGTGTCGGTCAGGTCAGTGATGACAACATCACCATTGTTCGCGTCCCGGGCGCTTATGAATTACCGGTTGCGGCGCAGCGGGTGGCGAAAAAAGGCGGTACCGATGCCATTATCGCATTGGGTGCGGTGATCCGTGGCGGCACTCCGCACTTTGATTTCGTCGCTGGCGAGAGTAACAAAGGTCTGGCGCAAGTGTCGCTGCAATACGATATTCCGGTCGCGTTTGGCGTCTTGACCACTGATACCATCGAGCAAGCCATTGAGCGTGCGGGCACTAAAGCCGGTAACAAAGGCGGTGAAGCCGCAATGGGCGCGCTGGAAATGGTTAACGTACTCGCTGAAATTGGCTAATTAGGAGCTCGACTTGAATCCCAAAGCTCGCCGTAAGGCACGTGAATTAGCCGTTCAAGCCATCTATAGCTGGCAGTTGAGCGGCGATCCAATGGCTGAAGTGGAAGTCCACTTTATGACGGATCAAGACATGGATGGCGCTGACATTGAGTATTTCCGCGAATTACTCAGTGGTGTTGCCAGTCAAGTAAAAAGCTTGGATGCACGTTTATCGGCGTTAACGTCTCGACCACTCGATGAGGTTGATCAAATCGACAAAGCGATTTTGCGATTGGCGGCCTATGAATTGTCGGCTCGCCAGACACCATACAAGGTCGTGATTAACGAAGCCATTGAACTGGCTAAGGTGTTTGCCAGCGACGATAGCCACAAGTTCGTCAATGGTGTGCTCGATCAAATGGCGCCTCGCGCTTAATCGAGTGTGCACTCTCTTCTGCTAAGGGAACTGCTGTGAACGAGTTTGACCTCATTCAGCAGTTCTTTTCTAAAGCCCATTCTAAACGCGCTGATGTCGTCCTCGGCATTGGCGATGATTGTGCGTTACTGCAACCCAAGTCCGGCTATCAAATTGCCATTACCACCGACACTATGGTTGATGGTGTTCATTTCGATGATCGCCTTAATGCTGCCGATTTAGCTCACAAGCTGGTCGCGGTAAACCTGTCTGACTTAGCCGCCATGGGCGCCGAACCTTGCTGGGTGAGCCTCGCGCTAACCTTGCCAAGCAGTGATACAAACTGGCTAGCGGAGTTTGCTACTATGCTGGCCAATCGCTTGCAGCATTATGGTGTTAGCCTGATCGGCGGTGATACCACTCGTGGTCCGTTAACCTTGAGCTTGACTGCTCAAGGGCAGTTACCGGCCGGTTCGGCGATGACCCGTTGTGGCGCCAAAGCGGGTGACTTGATACTTGTCTCTGGCTCGTTGGGCGATGCTGCATTGGCGCTTCAGCAAGAGAAGATAGCGTCCTTGCCTGTGGCTGATATTGCCGCGTTGGAGCGGCGCTTGTTTCGCCCCATACCTCGAATCGAATTGGGGTTGGCGATTCGTCAGTTCGCAACCTCCTGTGTTGATATTTCGGATGGTTTGTCGGCTGATCTGGGGCATATTCTGGCGCGCTCAAGTCGCGCTTCTGGTCATGCGCTGGGGGCTACCATTAATACCGATCAATTGCCCGTTTCTGCCGCCGCCATGCTTGCTCTCGGTGCAAAGCAAGCGGCGTTAAATGCACTCAAAGGCGGTGATGATTACGAGCTTTGCTTTACCGTCTCGCCAGACTTGTTGCAGCAGGTATTGGCGGCTGCCGAGCAAAGCAATACCCCAGTCACCGTGATTGGCGAGATTAATCAGACGGGTAAACTAACGATTCAGTATCAACAGCAACACGTTGATTGGCGGGCACAAGGATACTTGCATTTCTCATGACTGACTCAGCAAACAATTCAGCAAAACCTAAGTTACAACCGCGCAATTTAACCCACTGGGCTGCTGTTGGTTTTGGCAGTGGACTCGCTCCTAAGGCGCCAGGGACCTTTGGCTCACTGGCGGCAATTCCACTGGTGATGTTGATGATGCAACTGCCACTATGGGGTTATCTCGCAGTGACAGTGCTGGCTTGTGTGATTGGTAATTACCTGTGTGGCCGTACCGCCGATGATTTCGGTTACCACGACCATCCTGCCATTGTCTGGGATGAGTTTGCCGGCATGATGGTGACTTTTATTGCTATTCCATTGAGCTGGCAGAATCTATTGCTTGGTTTTGTCCTGTTCCGCTTTTTCGACATCATCAAGCCATGGCCTATTCGCTGGCTTGACCGCCACGTTCACGGCGGTTTCGGCATTATGGTTGACGATCTATTGGCCGGCGCCATGGCGTGGCTTGGCTTGATGTTATTGCAAGGTTATGTGCACTAATTAGAGCCAGTCATTTCAGCCAAAAGCAGCGCTTGGGCGCTGCTTTTTTGGATTTTGCAATTGCTGGTTGCCAAGAAGCTTAGCTTTGGCAATAACGGCGAATCCTTTGCTCGATACCGGCTGCATCAAGTCCCAGCTCTGCCAGAATTTCTTCCTGGCTGCCGTGCTTAATAAACTGATCAGGTAAGCCCAGTTGTAGCACCGGCTTGGCAACTTTGTTGGCCATCAATAGTTCGACGACTGCCGAGCCTGCGCCGCCCATAATGGCTTGGTCTTCAACCGTGACTAACACATCGTGACTTTGGCCTAATTCAATAATGCGCTGCTCATCCAACGGCTTGGCAAAGCGCATGTCGATAAGGGTGGCATCAAGGCTGTCTGCGGCAGCTTTACACTCGTGAAGTAATGGCCCAAAGGCCAGAATCGCGACTTTGGAGGCGCTGCTTTGACGAACCGTTTTGGACTGGCCAATAGCAATGGCCTGCATCGGTTCGGCGAGTGATACGCCAGTGCCTTTGCCGCGGGGGTAACGAACGGCAGCGGGTTTATCGAGTTGATAACCGGTGTAGAGCATGTTTCGGCATTCGGCTTCATCCGATGGCACCATGATTACCATGGTTGGAATGCAACGGAGGAAGCTGATATCGAACGCACCTTGGTGGGTAGGGCCATCAGAACCGACTACGCCAGCGCGGTCAATGGCAAACAATACCGGTAAATCTTGGATCGCGACATCGTGAATGACTTGATCATAGCCACGCTGGAGGAAGGTCGAATAGATTGCTACCACCACTTTGCTGCCTTCACAGGCCAGACCGGCGGCTAGGGTCACCGCGTGCTGCTCCGCAATGGCTACATCAATGTATTGTTGCGGGAACTGCTTGGAAAATTTCACCATGCCGGAGCCTTCACGCATGGCTGGGGTAATGGCCATCAGGTTTGGATCTTGAGTGGCGACTTCACAGAGCCAGTCGCCAAATACCTGTGAGTAGGTTGGCACGCCAGGTTTGCTGCTTGGTAACGCAGTCGTGCTGGGATCAAATTTCGGCACCGCGTGATAGCCAATTGGGTCTTTCTCGGCAGGCTCGTAGCCTTTACCCTTAACGGTTTTGATGTGCAGCAATTGAGGCCCTTTCAGGTGACGCATGTTGTGCAGCGTTTCAACCAAGGTTTCAATATCGTGGCCGTCAATGGGGCCAATGTAGTTGAAGCCCAGCTCTTCAAAGAAAGTGCCCGGAACCACCATACCTTTGAGGTGTTCTTCGGTGCGGCGAGCCAATTCTTTAATTGGTGGCAAGCCGGACAAGACTTTTTTACCGCCTTCGCGAATGCTGGAATAGAAACTGCCCGAAAGTAATCGAGCAAAGTGGTTATTCAAGGCGCCGACGTTTTCGCTAATCGACATTTCATTGTCGTTGAGGATCACCAGCATGTTGGGGTGAACATCGCCGGCGTGATTTAACGCTTCAAACGCCATGCCAGCGGTCATCGCACCGTCACCGATGATCGATACCACTTGTTGTTCGCTACCCTGATGTTTAAACGCCATCGCCATGCCCAAGGCGGCACTAATGGTGGTGCTGGAATGGCCAACATTAAAGTGATCATAGGGGCTTTCTTGGCGCCAAGGAAACGGATGCAAGCCGTCTTTTTGCTTAATGGTGTGCAAGCGGTCGCGGCGACCAGTTAAAATTTTGTGTGGATAGGCTTGATGACCAACGTCCCACAGCAACCGATCATCCGGCGTGTTGTAGACGTAATGCAGCGCAACGGTTAATTCCACCGTTCCCAGACCAGAAGCCAGATGACCACTGCTGCGACTAACTGATGCCAGCAGATACTGACGCAACTCCCGACACACTTGGGGCAATTGATCCTGAGATAACAGCCGTAAATCGTCAGGGCTGTTAATTTTCATCAACAGGGGGTAGTCAGCAGGTTGTATGGTCATGGGCAGTTACGTAGCTTTGTTGTTGTAATAATTGGTTTGCCGTTAATGGTCGCGAGAGACGATGTAACGAGCAAATGCTTCAAGTTGAGCACTATTGTATGGCAAAGTTTGCAAGGCGTGTAGCGCCGATTGTAACAAGCTGTCAGCTTTTTGGCGCGCGCCAGATAATCCGAGCAATGCTGGGTAGGTCGATTTATTGGCCGCTTGGTCTGAACCTTGGGGTTTGCCCAAGGTTTCGGTGTCCGAGGTGACGTCGAGAATGTCGTCTTGGACCTGAAACGCGAGGCCAATATCGCTGGCGAATTGCAGCAAGAGTTCGGTTTGTTGCTGAGGCAATTGGCCGACAATCGCGGCCATTTCAACCGCACATCTCAGTAACGCGCCAGTTTTGGCGGTGTGAATTTGTTCAAGCCGTTCCAGCGTGACTGGTTGATCGGTTGCCGCTAAATCCATGCCCTGGCCACCGCACATACCGAGGTAACCACTGGCACGCGATAAACTTTGGATTAGCCGGATCTGGATAGCAGCGGTTAATGGTGAATCAGCGCGACTCAGTAACTCAAAGGCAAGGGTTTGCAAGGCATCGCCAGCTAATACTGCGGTTGCCTCATCAAAGGCGACATGGCAGGTCGGCTGGCCGCGACGCAACTCATCGTCGTCCATGGCGGGTAAATCATCATGAATTAACGAATAAGCATGAACACATTCAATGGCGGCAGCGACTGGATCAACGTGGTCGAGTGGCACATTGAGCATATGGGCGGTGGCATAAACCAGAAATGGTCTAGCGCGTTTGCCGCCAAGCAGCAAACCATGCCCCATCGCTGCCTTTAGCTTGGTGTCTTGAGCAGGCAGCTGGTCAATCACTTGGCTCAGGTATTGGTTAATGCGCTGTTGGTAGTGGCGTTGAATCTCGGCCAAATCAGCAAAATCTGCTATCACGAACCTTGCTCTTCAAATGGGCTCAGCGGAGCTTGATCGTCCTGGCTTAGTAAAATTTTGACTTGCTGCTCGGCTTGATCAAGTTTGTCGCGGGTCGTGCGAGCCAATGCAATGCCCCGCTCAAAGCGCTTTAGCGCTTGCTCTAACGGGATGTCACCAGACTCCAGTTCGACCACCACTTGCTCTAGTTCAGACATGGCTTCGTCAAAGCTCAGATTTTCCGGTTTTTTCACAGCCATTGCTTACTCCTTCACAATATCGCGCAAAGGTATCGCAGCAGTGCCGCTGAATCAATCTGAATGCACAATATTGTGCCAAAATTAGGGCCATAACTTGCGTCAGTGGGAGTATGCATTTATAACCGTAATCTGCCACAATGAGAGCAAGAACCAACTGAATGCAAACAAAAATCACGTCGGTAAAGGAGTAGTTAGGTGGATTTAGCAACGCTCATTGGTCTTATCGGTGCATTCGCATTCGTCATCATGGCCATGGTATCTGGCGGTAGCATCGGAATGTTTGTCGATGTGCCATCGGTTCTTATCGTGCTCTGCGGTTCACTGTTCGTGGTGTTAATGAAGTTCAACATGGGCCAATTTCTCGGTGCCGCAAAAATTGCCGGCAAGGCGTTCATGTTTAAAAACGACAAGCCTGACGACCTCATTGAAAAAGCCGTTGAAATGGCTGATGCCGCCCGCAAAGGCGGCTTTCTTGCGTTGGAAGAAGCCGAAATTGACAACAATTTCATGCAAAAAGGCGTCGATTTGCTGGTCGACGGTCACGATGCCGATGTCGTTCGCGGCGCCCTTTCGAAAGACATCAAATTGACTAACGACCGCCATGAAATGGGGATCTCAATCTTCACTAAATTAGGCGACGTGGCGCCAGCGATGGGGATGATCGGTACCCTGATTGGCTTGGTGGCGATGTTGTCGAATATGGATGACCCGAAAGCGATTGGCCCAGCGATGGCGGTTGCTTTGTTAACCACTCTCTATGGCGCCATGTTGGCTAATATGGTGGCGATTCCTATTGCTGATAAACTAGCGCTCCGCAAAGAAGAAGAAATGCTCAACCGTCGCCTGATCATGGATGCCATTCTCGGCATTCAAGATGGCCAAAACCCTCGTGTGCTCGATGGCATGTTGAAAAACTACTTAGCCGAAGGCAAGCGCAAGATCGACACCACCGAGGAGTAGGGAGATGGAAGAAGAAGAGTGCAAATGCCCCGCCGGGATCCCCGCCTGGATGGCAACATTTGCCGACTTGATGTCGTTGCTGATGTGCTTCTTCGTGCTACTCCTCGCCTTCTCGGAAATGGATGTTCTGAAATTTAAACAGATCGCTGGTTCAATGAAGTATGCCTTTGGTGTGCAAAACCAGATCGAGGTGAAAGACATTCCAAAAGGCACCAGCGTGATTGCTCAGGAATTCCGCCCTGGCCGACCCGATCCAACTCCGATTGATCAAATTACTCAGCACACCATGGACATCACCAAGCCATCGCTGGAATTCCAAGAAGGACGCGACACCACCTCCGGCGGCCAAAGTCAGTCCGATGCTCAGCAAAAGTCTAATCCGTCGTTTGAAGTGACGGATGCCGAAAGCGACTCAGTGGCACAAGAGCAGCAACAGGAAATGCAAAAAGAAACCGCTGAAACGGCGAAACGAATGGCGGCGCAGCTGGAAGATGAAATCGTTGATGGCGCCATCGAAATCGAAGCGCTGGGGCAACAAATCATCATCCGTATTCGTGAGCGCGGCGCGTTTCCATCTGGCTCGGCGTTCTTACAACCTAAGTTCAAACCGATCGTTCGAGAAGTGGCAGCGCTGCTGAAGGACATTCCGGGCGAAGTGACCATCTCTGGCCATACAGATGATGCCAAAATTAGCTCGGAGCTGTATCGTTCCAACTGGGATTTATCAAGCCAGCGCGCCGTTGCGGTAGCCCATGAAATGACCGCGGTGGATGGCTTTGACGATGATCGCATGGTGGTCATGGGGCGAGCGGCGTCAATGCCGCTAGTGCCCAATGATTCGGATGAAAACCGCCGGAAGAATCGTCGCGTTGAAATCTCAATCATGCAAGGTAAAGCGAAGAACTCTCGCGAGATTCAAGTCACTCAATAATGGCTTTTGGGGGCTGATCAACAAAGCAATATTTGATCAGCCTGTCAAAAGCGACATTGCCTCAAGCACTACCCGTGAACCCTTCTAAGATGTATACTGCCGCGCCTATTTTATCACCAGTTTGCTGAGAGCCCTGTTTGCTATGAAGTTTGTGATCAAGCTGTTTCCCGAAATCGTCGTCAAGAGTAAGTCGGTACGTAAGCGTTTTATCAAGTTGCTGGAAGGCAATTTACGCAACGTATTGAAGCGCGTCGATGACGGTGTTCGCGTCAAGCAAACCTGGGATAAGATCGACGTCAATTGTCCTGATGACCTCGCTCCTGAAACCGTTGAGCGTTTAGTCGAAGTCATGTGCAAAACGCCCGGCATTGACGCGGTGCAACAAGTCGAGCGATACGATTACCAGACCATTGATGACATATATCAGCGCGCGTTGGTGATTTATGGCCCGATGCTGGCCGGTAAAACCTTTTGTGTTCGAGTCAAGCGCACCGGCAAACAGGACTTTTCGTCGCTTGACGTCGAGCGTTATGTCGGCGGCGGCCTCAATCAAAATTCTGATGCCAAGGGCGTGCAGCTGAAAAATCCTGATCTGGAGATCCGCTTGGAGATCGCCGGTGATAGTGTGTCGATGATCACGCGCCAGCTAAAGGGCTTAGGTGGTTTTCCGATCGCGACCCAAGAAAGTGTGTTGAGCCTAATTTCCGGCGGCTTCGACTCGGCCGTGTCATCGTTTCAGTTCATTAAGCGCGGTTGCCGGGTTCATTATTGCTTTTTCAATTTGGGTGGTGATGCCCATGAAGCGGGCGTCCGTGAAATGGCCCACTTGTTGTGGAGCCAGTATGGCGCATCTCACCGAGTGAAATTTATCGCGGTACCCTTTGATGAAGTGGTCGGCGATATTTTAGAGAATGTCGACAATGGCCACATGGGCGTGATCCTCAAGCGCATGATGATGCGAGCCGCAGCGCAAGTGGCTGACAAGGTTGGCATCAAAGCGCTGGTCACAGGCGAGGCGGTGGGCCAGGTTTCTAGTCAGACCATCACTAACTTGTCGGTGATTGATGAAGTGACTGAGCATGTCATTCTGCGCCCGCTGATTGTCACCGACAAGCAAGATATCATTGATCAGGCGCGAGCCATTGGTACCCAGCAGTTGTCAGCAAGTATGCCAGAGTACTGCGGAGTTATTTCCAACAGCCCGACGATTAAAGCTGACTTAAACCGAGTTCGTGAAGAAGAGAGCAAGCTCAACATGGGCTTGTTGAATGAAGCGGTGTATCGCGCCAAAGCAGAAGATATTCGTGACATCATGAACAAGCCGAAGCCGCAGCAAGATGTTGATATTGTTGCGAGCCTGCCGCTTCATGCTCATGTCATTGATGTTCGCTCCGATGAAGAGGTTGAGCGCGATCCTCTGGAATTAAGTAACGCCTTTGTCGAACACATTCCGTTCTTCAAGCTGGCGACGGCATTCGCAAATCTTGATGCCAATGTTGACTATTACTTGTATTGCGATCGTGGCGTCATGAGTCGACTGCAGGCGATCCATCTTACCGAGGCCGGTTACAGCAATGCCAAGGTTTATCGGCCATAGCTCGACAAAAAAAGAGCTCAAAAAGCGCCATACCGGGCATTAAAGAAAACAAAAAAGCGAATCGGAAGATTCGCTTTTTTGATCGTGTTGGCTATGAGCTTAGCTTAGAACACGCAGTGTTTGGTGAAATCAGCTGTTTCATTCGCAGTCCAATCACCCTTTGGTTTTTCTTTCATGTCTTTGCACCAAGCTTCGCTACCTACTTCTGGGGCGCACGCAGCAAGCAACAACACGGTTGCCAATACACTCATTAATTTTGTCACAACAACTCCTTGATGTTTTTTTGTTAGTGGTGATGACTACAACATGAACTGGGGTCAGAGTCTAGCGCTTCGTCGTTCAGGTCTTCGCCGTCAAGCTCTTCGTCTTCTAACTGCTCCAATAGCATGCACAGTGGTTGTTCCACCTCGATGGCAGCTTCTTCTCCGAGTATCACGTCAACCAGTGTCAGAGCGAAACGCATTGCCGTGCCAGGCCCTTGGCTGGTGACCAGTTGGTGGTGCTCATCAACGACCACCGCTTCTTCAGTCATGCACAACTCAGGACTTAGCAGATGTTGAAAGTTAGGGTGGCAGGTCACGTACGCGTCGCGGATCAGCTCATGGTGCTGCAACACGACCGCAGGCGCAGCACAAATAGCGCCGATCCATTTACCTTGCTGTTTTTGCTGGCGCAGGCGATCAGCCAGTGCGCTGCAGTCGCGCAATGCTTCGGAGCCAGGGATGCCGCCGGGCAGGGCAATCAACGCAAAATCGTCGTTGATGACATCGTCGAGCAAGGCATCGGCGGTAATTTGAATGCCACGCGCTAAGGTCAGTTGTAGCGAACCTGAAACGCTGGTTACGACCACTTCTAAACCTGCACGACGCAGCACATCGGCAATGATCACCACTTCCATGTCCTCGCTGCCATTAGCAACCGGAAGTAATATTTTGTTAGTCATGAATGTTCACCTTGTTATGAATCTGTCAGTTGCGCGACCAGTGCTTGATGCGCAGGGCAAGCCAAACCGAGCCGTTGCGCTTGTTTGATCAGATAGCCATTAATGTAGTCGATTTCGGTCATTCGGCCTGCGGTGACATCTTGCAGCATGGATGAGCGGTTGGAAGCGGTTGCCGCGGCCACGTTCAGCACTTGTTGAAAAAGCGTCTCGGGCTGAATGTCAATATGACAAGCTTGGGCGATTTGGCAGGCTTCTGCACAGAGTTGTTTTAACTCGGTTTGATACTGGTGGCCGCACAGCTCGCCATTGGTCACGCGATCGCGAGCTGTGAGCGGGTTGATCACCGAGTTGATCAGCAACTTATGCCATAAGGGTTGCAGTACCTGCTGGTGCCAGTGGCAGTCCCCAATACTCTGCTGAAACAGCGCCAGAATCGACTCGTTCATTGCTGATGAACCTTGCAACAAACCTAGGTCGGTGGCTCCTAAGCCAGTATGTTTTACCTGTTTCGAAGCCATTCTTAGCGCACCTTGGCGCGAGCTGGCCAGGATCAAGGGTGTTTTAGCGGCTAAGCGCGCGGCAATTGCCTCATGGGGCCCTAATCCGTTGTGTAACAAAATAACCGGAGTCTGGGGTGACAGCTGCTGCTGCGCTAATAGCGTGATGACCGCAGATTCTGCCTGATAAGCTTTGGTGCAAATGATCACGATTTGCGGCTGCTGGACATCTGAACTGTGCCAGCTCAGCAAAGTGCCGTCGCGCTGCTGCAGTTGGTATTCAGCTGCTGCTATCGGGCCGTTGGCACCATAGAAGCTGACTTGATGGCCAGCAGCGGCGAAAAGAGCGCCGTACAGCTGGCCAATTGCTCCAGCGCCGCTAATCAGAATATTCATGAAGTGTGCTGTCGCTGGCTTAGTGGCGACGCCATTCGCAACACCAGTGGTCGCAGCACTAGTGCCAGCAGAATACCGCTGCCATTGGCTAACATGTCTGCCCAACTGCCGGTGCGGTAGCCGGTTTGTTGCTGCACAAGCTCAATAACGCCGCTGTAGGCCAGCAGCGCCAACGCTCCCCAAGGCACAAATCTCTCTGGAGCGGCTCGCTCGAGTAATAGGCCAAGTGCCAAATAGGCGAGCATGTGCAACAGTTTATCGCCATGATTGATATCGATCGGAGGTTGTTCAAGTGGCATCAAGCAGGTCCAACTGACCGCAATAATGGCCAGTATGAACATGCTCTGAAATAAACGGCGGTGATTAAGTAATGAAGACAGCATACAACGACCGAGTAATTAATTGGCTCGCTAGTGTAACCAAAATCGCTGGGCTGATCTGCTCAAGTTAGTCAGTCTTGGTTTGCACAATTGCCAGCGCATGCTGAATCACCTTGGCGTCGGTACTGGCTCGGTGGCGTTTGAGGTTGAGTTGCTCGGCAGCCTCCTGATAGCTGTCGTGATAGTGCTCGCTTTGCGGTTCGGTCATCAGGTTGCGAATGGTTTCAAGTTTAAAGCTGGGCCAGCAATCTGCGGCATCATACAGGCGCATTAACCATGACTGATCTTGGCCCCAAGCGTCCGTGTAGACGGTGCAGCCGTGCAAAAATTCATTCAACTCAAGCGCCACGTCGCGGACATCGCGGCCATTTTGCTCGAGCAATTGGCGACTGATTCCGTGAGTGTGCTCGGCTTCTTCGGTCCAGTGAGTCCAATCAGGTTGCGGTTTGATGAGATAACAACGGCATTCGCCATTGCTGCGACAGACGCCGATTTCGACCGGATAGCTGCCACGGCCAAAGCCAGACGCTTCGATATCAATGACATCGACATACTCGATTTGAGTTTGCTCGGCGGTGGTTTGATCAATCGTTTCTGCAAATTCCATCTTACTGCGGTCCAAAGGTGGTAATAGGTTCATATGACGACTGGGTTTCGTTGCTTTTACTGGTGCCGATTGTGCAGTTGACGATAAAAAACAACTCAATCCAGATCAGACAAATAGGTGATATTCGTACTACTTGCAATGTTTTGCTCAGGAATATGACATTGGATCACTGTAAACCTTGCTGAAGCTTGAAGTGGGGCAACAATCCGCTGTTATCCGGCCGAGCAATTTACCCGAATCGCTTGCAAATCTGAGACAAACCAAAGATGCTTCGGTTCAGACCCTGACAAAACTGTTTTACTCATGAGCCCAGACTGGCTAACTCGCCTTCAACAAAGTCAATTCGTTAACGCATTACTGAACCGGCGCACGGTTATTTGTATCTTCACCGGATTTGCTTCGGGTCTGCCGCTGTTTATTTTGGTGAACTTGGTGCCAGCTTGGCTGCGCGATCTCAATGTCAGTTTAGAAGAAATTGGTCTGCTGTCATTGGTGATGATGCCGTTTGCTTGGAAGTTTTTGTGGGCGCCTTTGGTTGATCGGATTGAGCTGCCGCTGCTTGGATTGCGGCGGGGCTGGATGCTGGTCACCCAAATTGCATTATTGATAAGTGTCGCTTGCTTGCCAATATTCGATGTCCATGAGCAAATTTGGGGAATTGCCGCGCTGGCGACGGCGGTGGCATTTTTCAGCGCCACTCAAGACATCGTACTGGATGCTTATCGCCGAGAAATCCTGCCGGATGAAGAGTTGGGCTGGGGCAACTCGGTGCATGTCAACGCTTATCGAATCGCTGCGTTAGTGCCAGGCTCGCTGGCTTTAGTGTTGGCGGATCACATGGATTGGCTGCAGGTCTTTATCATTACCGCAGCATTTATGTTGGTCGGGATTGTGCTTACCTTATCGATTCGCGAACCACAAAAAAGTTATCACCCGCATAGCTTTACTGCGGCGGTGGTTGAGCCATTCGCGGAATTTATTAATCGCAAAGGGATGCGCCAAGCCTTGGCCGTATTGGCGTTTATTTTTCTCTATAAGCTCGGTGATAACCTTGCCACCGCGCTGTCTACGCCGTTTTATCTCGACATGGGCTTTAGCAAAACTGAAATTGGTTTGATTTCAAAAAGTGCCGCTATTCCAGCCATGATTATTGGTAGTTTGATGGGCGGCATCATCATGATCCGAACCGGTATCAACCGTTCGCTGTGGCTGTTTGGTGTTGTTCAATTGGTTTCAATTCTTGGTTTTGCCCTGCTGGCCCATGTTGGCCATGATCCATCATTGCTAGCGGCGGTGATTGCCTTTGAATACTTCGGTGTGGGGTTGGGAACGGCAGCGCTGGTGGCTTATATGGCGAAGATGACCGATGTCCGTTACACCGCCACTCAGTTGGCGTTATTTACCGCCATCGCGGCGCTACCCAGGAGCGCGGCCAATGCATCCACCGGCTTTATTGTTGAGGCGATTGGCTGGGAGCAGTTTTTCTATTTTTGTACCCTGTGTGCGATTCCGGGCATGTTGATGCTGATATGGGTGGCACCGTGGGGCAGAAAAGATAAGCCGACAGAGCAAGCAGCAACGGATGTCGCTGCCGATTAAGGTCGCACGCCTAAGCACTGATGTAGCATTGGCCCTTGCTGCTTGAGAAAGAGGCAGCCGTCTTCGAGTTGCTTGCGCAAAAAGACATTGCCTCGCAGGGTATTTTCAGGCCAACGTTCGAGTAAGTGGAACAAGTGCCACATGACCTTTTCTTTTTCACAGATGTAGTGGCTATCAATGTCGAGTTGATGCCACTCTTCTAGGGTGTCCCAGATAAATATTTGCAGTTCTTCGAAGGGCAAGGACCCAGCCAGCATACCTTCAACGTAGAAGCTGGTGGCGGTCGATTTGTCGGTGACGAACTGGCGCACCCGACTTGAGCTGGCTGAGTATTTCGTTTGCATATCTTCGAGTATAGAAGAATTTCGCCGTTATGCCTCTGGTGGCAGTAAAGTTGCCTTTCTTAATATGACGGTGTTCACAGGAACGTCTTGCATTGATAGGTCGGCGTTAAATTCAGTGGCCACTTCAGCCATTTTTTCGACCACATCTTCACCTTCAATGATCCGACCGAACACGGTGTAACCCCAGCTGCGCGGGCCAGGATCGAGGCTTTTATTATCATCAACATTGAAATAGAACTGGCGCCCAGCGCTGTGCGGGTGTGCTTGACGAGCCATGGCGATGGAATATTGATCGTTCAACAGGCCGTTGCCGGCTTCATTGGTGATGGTGCCAAAGGTGTCATCAAGCGAATTGTATTTCTCATCCATCCCGCCGCCTTGAACCACAAAGCCTTCA
Source organism: Neiella litorisoli (assembly GCF_014773395.1). Taxonomy (GTDB): domain Bacteria; phylum Pseudomonadota; class Gammaproteobacteria; order Enterobacterales; family Neiellaceae; genus Neiella; species Neiella litorisoli. The sequence goes on from NZ_JACXAF010000005.1 coordinate 108,910, forward strand.
ATAATGCGGTGGAATGCTGTGTTGTCGTAACCGCCAGTGACCACGTATTTCAAGAAGTTATCAACAGTGACTGGCGCTTTCGGACGGTCAAGCTCGACTAAAATAACCCCCATATTGGTTTCCATTTTGACCACTGGAAACAGGTTGTCGGGTTGCAGTAGCTTGGCATCGACGTCGTCAGTGCTTTTTGCTTGCACCATGGTTGATAGCACCAACAAGCCGCAAGCAACGGCAAGGCGGAAATAATTGGTCGCGAGACTAATCACGTTTTTCTGACTCCAAAATTACAAATTTGGCATTTGCAGCAATGCGACTGACACCGCCGAAAATACGTTTTAGTTTAATGTGGTAACCCAAATGTCGGTTGCCAACTATGCGTAATTTGCCGCCGCTGCGCAACGCCTTGTGGGCTTGGCTGAACATTTGCCAAGCGATTTCATCGGTAATGGCTTGTTGTTGATGAAAAGGTGGGTTGCAGATCACAAAGTCGACACTGTGATCAGCGAAACCAGTAAGGCTGTGCTGACACAGAAAATTGAATTTCAGCTCATCAAGATTGGCGAAGTTAGCTTGAGCATTGGCTTTGGCTGATGCCACCGCCATATGCGATTCATCCACCAAAATGTACTCATGGCTCGGATTTTGTTTCGCCATTGCTAATGCTAAGACGCCGTTGCCACAGCCTAAATCGACCACTCGGCTGGGCTTCGTCAATTGTGGCAGATGCTGCAGCATGAACGCTGCGCCAATATCGAGGCTGGCGCGCGAGAACACATTGGCATGATTGCTCATTTGCAACTGGTGTTCAGCGATCTCCCATTTGCTGGCGGCCGGTTCAGCCATGGTGGTTTCGGCTACTGTTGCATGCATGATGCGCGCTTTGCGTTTGGCTAGCTCGGGCACCACATTACCAAAGGCTTGTTTGAGCAATTTAATGGCTTTGGCCGGTAAATCTTTTAAGCGAGCACCAATGACGACTGGCGTGTCTGTTGGCAACTGGCTGATCCGAGCCAATTGATGCTTCAACAACGTCAGATTTTTCGGCACCTTGATGATCACTTGGTCTGGCGCGTCAGGCCAAGGCTGAAGACAATCGAGCAAATGGATTCGGCTGGCGTCAAGCTGATTATGTTTGACGTTATTCAATAGAGCCTGCTGGGCTAGAAACGAATCAGAGATGTGTTGAATGTGGTTACTGCTTTGCTGACTAAAGAAGCAACTCAGTGCGCCGAAGCTGTCATTTAAGATCCAAAGATTCTGCCAGCGTTGCGGATGACGGTGCCACCATTCCATGATCAACTCATCGGCGGCATCAAACGGCAGCAGGGTTTCGCGTTTATCCAACGGAAAACGGGCAAGCTCCAAGGTTGGAGTTGCTAGATTCAAAGGGCTGTACATCTATACGGCTATAACTGTAGGAATTGCAGTCTATTCTAGGAGTGCGCCAAGGTTTCGCAAGCCCGATTAATTGTTTTCTTTAAAGGCGAGTTGTCTTGGTAACAGAACTCGGACAACCAAACCTCCGTGGGGGTGATTGTTGAGCGCAATTTGGCCGCCATGACCATGGACGATGTTGCGGACAATACCTAGACCTAAACCGCTACCGCCTTCGCGATTGGCTGATGTATCCAACCGGACGTAGGGCTCAAACACGCGCTCTCGATCTAAAGTGGGGACGCCCGGCCCTTGGTCATGAAAATACAGATAAAGGTTGTCTTCTCGGTCGCGCACGATGACGTGCACGCTGTCGCCATATTTAATGGCATTATCGGTCAGGTTGGACAATACCCGCTTGAGCGCCAAGGGCTTGCCGACAAAAGGATACTTGGTCGTGCCGCTAATTTTCATGCGCCAGGAATCTTTGGCCAAATCCAATTTGATGGTCTGTAACAAGTGGTCGATGTCGACCGGCTCTGGGTTTTCGTGAATATCGCTATCTTTTACCGACTGCAGCGCGCCTTTGACCATTAAATCCAGCTCATCCAAATTGGCGATAAAGCGCTCCCGATGCTCATCATCTTCGAGTAATTCGGCCCGCAGCCGCATCCGGGTAATTGGTGTTTTCAAGTCATGGGAGATGGCCGAAAACAAATCTTCACGGTCTTTGATAAATCGCTGCAAGCGGCCTTGCATGGCGTTAAAAGCGCGAGCCGCCATGGTCACTTCGATACTGCCCGATTCGGAAATCGGCGGACTATCAATATCTCGGCCCAGCAAGTCGGCGGCTTGGGCTAATTGATTCAATGGTCGGATTAAGCGCCGAGTGGTGATCATGACGATGATGACTAATACCACGGTGGAGAGCAGCATAAAGCCCCACTGAGGGACGGCAAATTGCAGTGGCTGCAGCTGAATATATGGCTCTGGCATGAGCGTCGCCAACAGCAACCACTGTTGGTCGGGCATGGGTACTTGCACCGTGATAATCGGGGCATTTTCAATGGGCAGTAGCAAGCTTCGTTTGGCCCAAGTAAACGCTTGCGCGGACATATGAATATTGCTGTCTTGGGTTTGTAATTGCTGGTTGCTGTTAATGCTGATTTGCGCTGGTCGGCCCGGATGCAGTGCCGCAATAAAGTATTCGGCCAGAGTTTGTTTGACGATGGTTCGTTGCGGCGTTTCAGGTGCTGCCGGAATGGCTTGATAATGATCGCTCAACATCAAAAAAAAGCGACTGTTGCCAGTATTGGTGAGCGCTTGTAACACCCGCTCTCGTTCGAGCGCAGGCATATTGGCAAAGTTGTTGATGGTGATGGCAATTTGCTCTGCCATCCACTGACTCGCTGCGCTTAGGCCTTCGTTTTCCTGCCGTTGTTGCTGGGCATACCACAATGTACTGATCAGCAGCTGCGAGCAGATCACCGCAAACAAGACCAGCAGAACCACTCGCGCTGGCAGTGATTTGGGTGACCAGCGTTGCAGCAGATCAATCATGGATAAATTGGATTTCGGCGGTAAAGACATAGCCCTGACCACGCACGGTTTTAATTAACTTAGGATGCTTGCCGTTGTCTTGCAGGCGTTGTCGGAGCCGGCTGACCTGCACATCCAGACTGCGATCCAAGGGTGAGGCTTCGCGGCCACGAATGGCATCAGAGATGGCGTCGCGATCCAATACTTGGTTAATGTTGTCGATAAACAGTTTCAACAGGCTGTAATCGGCGCCAGAAAGCTCTTGCAGGCCAAATTCGGGGTGCTCAATGGTGCGATTGAGCGTATCAAAGCGCCAATCGGAGAATTCGATATAGCGGGCCGGTTTGGATTCGACAGAGCTTAATTGCACGCGGCGAAGCAGGGCTTTGATGCGGGCTTGTAACTGGCGCGGGTTAAATGGCTTGGCAATGTAGTCGTCGGCACCGATTTCAAGACCGATAACCTGATCCATGTCATCGGAACTAGCCGTCAGCATGATCACTGGCACATCCGACTGTTGCCGCAATTTTTGACACAGGGTAAAGCCATCATCGCCGGGTAAATTGATATCAAGAATGATCAAATCAACGGCGCTTTGATTAAAGCACTGAAACATTTCAATACCATCTTCGGCACCGCTTACCTGATAGCCCGCACGGCATAAAATAGTCGTCAGTAAATCACGAATTTCAGCGTCATCATCGACCACCAAAATATGGCCTTTACTTGGTTCCGTCACCTGTTTTAATCCATGGTTAATCGTCTTAACGGGCCTATCCTATCGCAACTCAGGTGGTTTGGCATGGCTATCACCTTGAGATAAATAATGACCTTGTGATAAACAAAAGCCGTATCACAATTAGCACAAGTCATTCGGGAGAGCGATTAGTCATGGCGAACGGTGCGGCGCAACAGTCGAACCATCAGATAATGACCGGCTGGCAAACTTTAGGAGACAGTCAGTTTGGTTGGTGGCCTGATTTTGTTGCCGAACAGAGCTGCCAACTGTGGCAGCAACTGATGGCTCAAGTGACACTGCAAACCGGCATCATTACAGTCTTTGGAAAACGCCATCGCATTCCTCGTCTACAGGCTTGGTTCGGCCCTAAACCCTATCGCTACAGTGGCGAAACGCTGCCGCCGCAAGCATTACCGCCGGTGCTTGAACTGCTGATGGCGCAAGCAATGGAGCGAGCCCAAGCCCGCTTCGATTCTGTGTTGGTAAACTATTATCGCGACGGCCGAGACCATATGGGATGGCATAGTGATGATGAGCCCGAGCTGGGTGCCAATCCGGTGATCGCATCTTTATCGCTGGGGGCGGCGCGCGATTTTGATTTGCGCCATCGTCACAGCAAACAACGGATCCGGCTCAGTTTGAGTGACGGCAGCTTGCTGGTGATGGCGGGTCGATGTCAGCACGAGTGGCAACATGCGTTGCCGAAAAGATTGCGCATTCAGCAACCTCGGATTAATCTCACGTTCCGAAATCTTGCTGGATAAACTTAATCGAGCATGTCCCTCTTTTGCCTTCACGGAGAAATGCCTTATGTCGATGCAACAACGGATCACTGCGGCTTTGCATCAACAGTTCGATCCCAGCCATTTAACTGTTGAAAACGAAAGCCATCAGCACAACGTGCCAGCAAATAGTGAAACCCATTTCAAAGTGGTGGTGGTTAGCGCCAACTTTGCCGGAATGCGCCTGTTGCAGCGCCACCGAGCCATCAATAGCTTACTTGCCACCGAATTTGACGCAGGTTTGCACGCGTTGGCAATGCATACCTACACGCCAGAGGAATGGGCAGCCAAACAGCAAGCGCCGGCCAGCCCACAGTGTATGGGTGGTGGCAAGTAATCCTTGTTGTGCATAGTTATCCACTTACTTTGCACAAAAATATGTTTGTTAATAGCTGCTAACTTGCACGTTATTACAGCTAGTTAGCAGTCTTGTCCGGTTATTCTCTGCTCCTACCTTTGAATGAAAATGCAGAATTTGCGTCGATTTAATGTATCATCGCGAATAATTAACATTTTCATAACCAAATTCTGAGTTTGGCTAGGTAGTGGAGAAGTTGTGGCGGCCATGGACGCTCTTCGCACAGTTTTAGATCGTAGCATTGAGGCGCTGGCAAAAAAGCTCGCCTGGGCTAGTGTGATTTTGATGTTGCTGATGGTCGCCATCGTGTTGCTACGATACGGCTTTAACATTGGTTGGATCGCGCTCCAAGACAGTACCTTGTTTGTTCATGCGTTGATTTTTATGGGCGGCGCAGGATACACGTTACAACGCGATAAGCATGTTCGAGTTGATGTGTTCTATCGCCACTTTGAGCGCAAAACTCAGGCTTGGGTCAACCTCCTTGGCGCGTTATTTCTGATTCTCCCTGTGATTGGTTTTATTGCTGTCAGTAGCGAGCCTTTCATCATGATGTCGTGGCAAATGCAGGAATCTTCTCCTGAAGCCGGCGGCATGCCGGGGTTTTTCATTCTAAAAAGTTATCTCTGGTTATTGTGCGGCTTAATGGCACTGCAGACCATTGCTGAAATTATCAAAGCGATTCAGCACATTCGTCGTGGTGGAGTTGAAGCATGACTGAACTCTGGCCCATTGCCTTATTTGTCTGTGTGATTGCGGTATTGATGAGCGGCTTACCGGTGGCGTTTGTCCTAGCCGGTGTCGCCCTTATTTTTGCAGCTCTTGGCTCTTGGTTTGGCGTGATGGACATGAGCTTCATCATGCTGCTGCCGAATCGGCTCTACGGCATTATGGTGAACCCAACGTTAATGGCGGTTCCGCTGTTTGTGTTGATGGGCGTGTTACTGGAAAAGTCGCGTTTAGCGGAATCGTTGCTCAGTGCGCTGGCATCCGTGTTTGGTCGCTTTCGGGCGGGAATGGCGATTTCTGTGGTGCTGGTGGGCATGCTATTGGCTGCCAGTACTGGGATTGTCGGCGCGACCGTGGTGACCTTGGGCTTGCTCGCGCTACCGAGTATGCGCAAACAGAATTACGACATGAAGCTGGCAACCGGCACCATTGCTGCCACGGGAACCTTAGGCCAGATCATTCCGCCATCGATTGCGCTGGTGCTGCTGGGCGATGTGCTGTCGTCAACCTATCAGCAAGTGCAGCTCGATCTTGGTAATTTTTCACCGAAAACCGTTTCTGTCGGCGACCTGTTTGCTGGTGCCATCATCCCAGGTTTGTTGCTGGTGGTGGCGTATCTCGGTTATATCCTCCTTCGTGGTAAAGGTCAGACCGAGGAGCCGGCCTGCGACGAGCCTGTCGCCGCGACTAGTTTGTCATTGCCCAGCATTATCTTGGCCCTAGCGCCGCCGCTGCTGCTGATGGTGGTGGTTTTGGGCTCAATTTTGTCTGGGCTGGCAACACCGACGGAAGCTGCTGGCGTTGGCGCCTTTGGGGCCGCCATACTCGCGATGTGGCGTGGCAATATGACGCTATCAAAGTGGCAAGCCTGTGCCATGGAAACGCTGCTGGTGACCAGTATGGTGTTTCTGATTTTGTTTGGCGCCTCGCTGTTCTCCGCGGTTTTTTACGGTTTGGGTGGCGAAGAAATGGTTAAACATGCGCTTGGCCAACTGCCCGGCGGCGTCATTGGTGCCACGTTGCTGGTGATGGTGCTGATCTTTTTGTTGGGCTTTATTCTCGACTTTATTGAAATCACCTTTGTGGTGGTACCGATTGTTGCGCCTGCTTTGTTAATGATGGGGTTAGATCCAATCTGGCTTGGCATCATGATCGCGGTCAATCTGCAAACCTCTTTTCTAACCCCGCCGTTTGGCTTTGCCTTGTTTTACCTGCGCGGCGTGGTGCCAGAATCGGTAGCAACCTCAGATATCTATAAGGGAGTTGCGCCGTTTATTGTTCTCCAACTATTGTTACTGGTTGCTATGGCTATTTGGCCGCAGTTGGCAACCTGGCTGCCATCTCAGATCTACGGTTAAGGAAACAACATGAGAATCGCCATTTTTGCTGCCGTCCTGTCTTTGCTCGTTACCGCTTGTGGCCAAGAGCAGGCAACATCAACCGCCGGTCAGCATCCCCAGCAAACCGTTAAGTGGAAATTAGTGACCTCTTGGCCTAAAAACTTCCCCGGGTTAGGCACCTCGCCAGAGCGTTTCGCCGAGCAAGTCAATGCAATGAGTGGCGGCCGTTTAGAAATCAAAGTCTACGGAGCCAACCAATTGGTGCCGGCGATGCAAGTCTTTGATTCGGTTTCCAGCGGCACCGTTGAGATGGGCCATAGCGGCGCCTATTACTGGAAAGGCAAAGCTCCGGCGGCGCAATTTTTCTGTGCAGTACCATTCGGTATGACGGCACAAGAGATGAGCAGCTGGTTGCATTACGGTGGTGGTATGGAGCTGTGGCGAGAAGTCTACGCGCCGTTTAATCTTGAGCCTCTCGCTGGTGGTAGTACTGGCGTGCAAATGGGCGGTTGGTTCAATACTGAAATCAATTCAGTCGATGATCTGAAAGGCTTAAAAATGCGCCTGCCGGGTTTGGGTGGCGAAGTGCTTAGCCGTTTGGGCGGCGTCCCCGTGTCGTTGCCGGGGGGAGAGATTTTCACCTCGCTGCAAACGGGCGCCATTGATGCGACGGAGTGGGTTGGACCCTATAATGACCTCGCTTTTGGTCTCCATGAAGCCGCTAAATACTATTACTACCCTGGTTGGCATGAGCCGGGTTCAACCATGGAATTTATCGTTAACAAAGATGCGATGGCGGCATTGCCAGCTGATCTGCAAGCCATTGTTCGCACTGCAGCAAAAGCAGCCGCGCAAGAGATGATTGATGAATACACCTATCGCAATATCGCTGCGCTTGAGCAAATACAGGCAATGGACGGCATTACCATTAAACGATTCCCTGAACCTGTGTTGGCAGCGCTGCGCCAGGCTAGTGAGCAATTGCTCGCTGAACAAGCGGCGGCAGATCCACAGGTCGACAAAGTTTATCAGTCGTTTAAGTCGTTTAAGCAAGGTGTTGCCAAGTATCATGACTTAACTGAACGGGCATACTTGAATTTACGAGACGGCCAATAATCTATTTTGTCTCGACATTTGATAGAAAAAGGCGCAGTTAGCGCCTTTTTTGTTGCCTAGCTCTTAAAAATTGAACCTCGCGACCCAAACCGCCTCAAACAAGCTACTATCATCAAGTAATTGAGCAATGTCAGTTGATTGTTCAAATCCCGCCCCTCTGAAATTAAACTTCCTATTTAATGGTTTCTAGTCATGGTATCGATAGCACGATTAATGCTAGAATGCCGCGCCGGAAAGTGCGCCCAATTTTTCGAACTTAGTTGTTTGATAGAAAGATTTCCGCTGGTCCCCCAAGCTTGTAGCCAGAATGAGCTAAGATCTCAAGGGGCCAGAATTTCGTTCACATCAACAGATGAACGAATTCGGTTTAAAACAAATTTATAACTAACCAAGTACTTACGATTATGATCACAATAAAGAAAGGACTGGATATCCCCATTTCTGGGGCTCCCGCTCAGGCGATCCAAGAAGGTCCAGCGATCACTCGAGTAGCCATACTCGGCGAAGAGTACCATGGTATGCGTCCCACCATGCGCGTGCGTGTGGGGGACCGTGTCAAGAAAGCTCAAGTCCTATTTGAGGACAAAAAATCGCCAGGTGTTGTCTACACCGCGCCCGCCGCCGGGACCGTGGTAGCAGTGAATCGTGGAGCTAAGCGAGTTTTGCAATCTGTCGTCATTGAAATTGACGGTAATGAAGCCGAGCCGCTAACTGCCTATGATACCGCTCAACTTGACCAATTGACCGAGCAGCAAGCACGTGAACAGCTGATTGCTTCCGGGTTGTGGACTGCGCTGCGTACTCGCCCATTCAGTCGAGTACCCGCTGTTGATGCAACTGCCGCAGCTATCTTCGTCAACGCAATGGATACCAATCCGTTGGCAGTCGACCCAGCCATTGTGATCAACGAACGTGTTGATGATTTTAAAAATGGTCTGAAGGTACTGGCCGCCTTGTCTCAAGGCACCGTTTACGTGTGTAAAGCGGCTGGCGCTGATATTCCAGCCTCTGATGTCGCTGAAATGCATGAATTTGCTGGCCCTCACCCTGCTGGTTTGACTGGCACTCATATTCATCATCTTCGTCCGGCCAGTGCCAATGTCGCTGTTTGGTCGATTAACTACCAAGATGTGATTGCGTTCGGTAAGTCGTTTACATCCGGTGATCTTGATGTTTCCCGAGTGGTGTCAATCGGCGGTCCTGAAGTGAAGCAACCGGTGATTGTGCGTACTCAAATTGGTGCGTCTACCGAAGAGTTGATTGCTGGCAACGTCAATGACAAAGACATTCGGGTCATATCTGGTTCGGTTTTGGCGGGCAGAAAAGCTTCTGGCGGCCACGCTTACTTGGGCCGTTATCACCTGCAGGTGTCTGTTTTGCTTGAAGGAACAGAGAAAGAATTCCTCGGCTGGGTTGCACCAGGCGCAGATAAGTTCTCTGTGACTCGCAGTTTCTTGTCTCACTTATTGCCGGCTAAGTTGTTTGATATCACCACAAGTACTGGTGGTAGTGATCGGGCCATGGTGCCAATCGGTAACTACGAAAAAGTGATGCCACTGGATATCTTGCCAACCTTGTTGTTGCGGGATCTGATTGCCGGTGATCTGGAAAGCGCGCAGTCTTTGGGCTGTCTTGAACTTGATGAGGAAGATTTGGCCTTGTGTACATTTGTCTGCCCTGGCAAGTACGAATTTGGGTCGATTCTGCGTAATTGCCTCACCACGATTGAGAGGGAAGGCTAATGAGCTTGAAAAGTCTTTTTGAAAACTCAGAGCACCTTTTTGAGAAAGGTGGCAAGTACGAAAAGTGGTATGCCCTGTATGAAGCGGCATATACCCTGTTCTACACCCCTGGTCTGGTGACCAAGAAAAACATTCATGTGCGCGATAATATCGACTTGAAGCGCATCATGATTACGGTTTGGATGGCGGTATTCCCAGCCATGTTCTTCGGCATGTTTAATGTCGGCGATCAAGCCGCAGCGGCGTTGGCTGCTGGTTACTCGCTTCCTGATACTTGGCAGGTAGGCTTGTTTCAAATCTTTGGTGCGGAGCTAGGTGCAGAAGCGGGTGTGCTCACCAAAATGTGGTACGGCGCTTGTTTCTTCCTGCCGATTTACGCCACTGTGTTTATTGTTGGTGGCTTCTGGGAAGTGCTGTTCGCCATGGTCCGCGGCCACGAAGTGAACGAAGGCTTCTTTGTTACTTCGATTCTTTTCGCCTTGATCGTGCCGGCAAGCCTGCCATTGTGGCAAGCCGCTTTGGGTATTAGCTTCGGTGTTGTTGTTGCCAAGGAGTTCTTTGGCGGTACTGGCCGTAACTTCCTTAACCCAGCATTGGCTGGCCGTGCATTCTTGTTCTTTGCATACCCTGCGCAAATTTCAGGTGACTCTGTGTGGACTGCGGTCGACGGCTTCTCTGGTGCCACTGCGTTATCGCAATGGGCTGCCGGTGGTCTCGATGAAGTCGCTGCATCAGGCCTGACGTGGACCAATGCATTCCTTGGCCACATGCAAGGTTCGATTGGTGAAGTCTCAACCCTAGCAATCCTGCTCGGTGGTTTACTTATTATGTACACCGGTGTTGCGAGCTGGCGTATTGTCGCTGGTGTCATGATCGGTGCGATCCTGACCAGCATGCTGTTCAATGCCATTGGTAGTGACAGCAACCCAATGTTCAGCATGCCTTGGCACTGGCATTTGGTACTGGGTGGATTCGCCTTCGGTATGATCTTTATGGCCACTGATCCGGTGTCGGCATCCTTTACTGATTCTGGACGCTGGGCCTACGGTATCCTCATTGGCGTCATGGTCGTTTTGATTCGAGTCGTCAACCCCGCTTTCCCAGAAGGCATGATGCTGGCCATCTTGTTTGCGAACTTGTTTGCACCATTGTTTGACCACTTTGTGGTTCAGTCCAATATCAAGCGGAGGCTGGCACGGAATGTCTAGTAATAACGATACTATTTCAAAAACGCTGACCGTTGTTATTGGCTTGTGCTTAGTATGCTCGCTAATTGTGTCAGTCGCTGCAGTCGGCCTCAAACCGACTCAGCAATACAACAAAGCGTTGGATAAACAACGCAACATCCTTGAAGCTGCAGGTTTGTTGGATCAAGCGGGCGAAGATATTTCCGGTACCTTCAATAAGTACATTGAGGCCAAAGTCGTTGACTTAGCCACCGGTACTTATGTTGACATGACCTCGGAAGAAGCGGCTGCCTACGACCAACGTAAGATGTCGAAAACAGCTGGCGAGAATATTGTATTGTCGGCTGATCAAGATGTTGCTGGTATCAAGCGCATTGCCCAACAGGCCAATGTTTACTTAGCCAAAGACGATGCTGGTGAAGTGACCAGTATCATTCTGCCCGTTCATGGTTATGGCCTGTGGTCAACCATGTACGCGTTCTTAGCAATTAAGCCAGACACCAATACGGTGCAAGCGCTGGTCTACTACGATCAACTGGAGACTCCAGGCTTGGGCGGTGAAGTTGAAAACCCATCGTGGAAAAACCTGTGGGTTGGTAAGAAGCTGTTCGATGATGACTGGAATCTAGCGATTCGTGTTGTCAAAGGCGGTGCTACTCCTGGCGATATCCACGGCGTCGATGGTCTGGCGGGTGCAACCCTGACAGCAAACGGCGTGCAAAACACCTTTGACTTTTGGCTCAGCGATGATGCGTTTGGACCTTACTTGGCGAAGGTTCGTAGCGAGGGCGTGAACAATGGCTAATGCAAAAGAAATGAAGCAAGTGACGTTCGGCCCTGTGCTGGACAACAACCCCATTGCCCTGCAGATGCTTGGTATTTGTTCGGCCTTGGCGGTGACCTCAAAAATGGAAACTGCGTTTGTAATGTCGCTGGCGTTAACCGCCGTATGTGCGTTTTCAAACCTGTTTGTTTCTTTGATCCGTAACCATATTCCAAATAGCGTGCGAATCATCGTACAGATGGCAATCATTGCCTCGCTGGTAATTGTGGTCGACCAAATCCTTAAAGCCTATGCCTATGACATTGCCAAGCAGCTCTCGGTGTTCGTTGGCCTGATCATCACCAACTGTATTGTGATGGGCCGCGCCGAAGCATATGCCATGAAGTCGCCACCAATGATGAGCTTCTTAGATGGTATTGGTAACGGTCTTGGTTACTCAGCATTGCTGCTGGTAGTTGGGTTCTTCCGTGAATTACTCGGCTCCGGCACCTTGTTCGGTGTTGAGATTTTGCCACTGATCACCAACGGTGGTTGGTATCAAGCAAATGGTCTGCTGCTGTTGCCTCCTAGCGCCTTCTTCATTATTGGCGGCATTATCTGGGCAATTCGCACCTACAAGCCTGAACAAGTGGAGGCTAAAGACTAATGGAACATTACATTAGCTTATTCGTCCGCTCTATTTTCGTTGAGAATATGGCGTTGGCGTTCTTCCTCGGGATGTGTACCTTCCTGGCGGTATCGAAAAAAGTGAAAACTTCTTTCGGCCTTGGTGTTGCGGTGATCGTGGTCTTGACCATTTCGGTTCCGGTCAACAACCTGATCTACAACAACGTACTGCGCGAAGGCGCTTTGACTTGGTTAGGTCTGCCGGCGTCGGTCGATTTGAGTTTCCTTGGCTTCATTACCTACATTGGGGTAATTGCTGCTTTGGTCCAAATCTTAGAAATGACCCTCGATAAGTACTTTCCACCACTCTATAACGCGCTGGGCATTTTCCTACCGCTGATCACAGTGAACTGTGCCATCTTTGGTGGCGTAAGCTTCATGGTAGAGCGTGACTACAACTTCACTGAGAGTGTGGTTTACGGCTTTGGTAGTGGTGTTGGCTGGATGCTGGCTATCGTCGCTTTGGCTGGTCTACGCGAGAAAATGAAGTATGCCGATGTGCCAGATGGCTTACGTGGTCTGGGCATTACATTTATTACGGTGGGCCTGATGGCCTTGGGCTTCATGTCTTTCTCCGGCGTACAGCTGTAAGAAAGCATTAGCGAGAGGAATTTAAAACCATGCAAGAAATTGTACTCGGTGTTGTATTTTTCACCTTGATTGTACTTGCGCTGGTGCTGATCATCCTGTTTGCGAAGTCCAAGCTCGTGAGCAGTGGTGAGATCACCATTGATATTAACGAAGATCCAGAAAAAGCGATTAAAACCCAAGCCGGTGACAAACTGCTGGGGGCGCTAGCTGGTTCAGGCATTTTTGTGTCGTCTGCTTGTGGTGGTGGTGGTTCATGTGGCCAGTGCCGCGTTCACATCAAAGAGGGCGGTGGTGATATTTTGCCAACCGAACTTGACCACATCACTAAACGTGAAGCCCGTGAAGGCTGTCGCCTGGCTTGTCAGGTTGCCGTTAAAAGTGACATGAAGATTGAGTTGGAAGAAGAGATCTTCGGCGTCAAGCAATGGGAATGTGAAGTTATCTCAAACGATAACAAGGCGACTTTCATCAAAGAATTGAAGCTGAAGATCCCAGACGGCGAATCAGTGCCGTTCCGTGCCGGTGGTTATATTCAGATTGAAGCGCCAGAGCACCATGTGAAGTACTCTGATTATGACATCGAAGAAGAGTATCGTGGAGACTGGGAACGCTTTGGTTTGTTTAAGCTTGAGTCGACCGTGAATGAGCCAATCATTCGAGCTTATTCAATGGCCAACTACCCAGAAGAAGAAGGCATTATCATGTTGAACGTGCGTATCGCTACGCCGCCGCCAAATGATATGAGCTTGCCTCCGGGACAAATGTCGTCGTTCATCTTTAACCTGAAAGCAGGGGATAAGGTGACCATTTCGGGTCCATTTGGTGAGTTCTTCGCCAAAGATACTGACAACGAAATGGTGTTCATCGGCGGTGGTGCAGGTATGGCGCCAATGCGCTCTCATATCTTTGACCAACTGCGTCGTCTGAATTCGGATCGTAAGATCAGCTTCTGGTATGGTGCTCGTTCTAAGCGTGAAATGTTCTACGTTGAAGACTTTGATATGCTGCAGGAAGAAAATGAAAACTTCCAATGGCACGTGGCATTGTCTGATCCTCAACCAGAGGACAACTGGGATGGCTACACTGGTTTTATTCATAACGTGTTGTATGAAAACTACCTGCGTGATCATGAAGCGCCGGAAGATTGCGAATACTACATGTGTGGTCCACCGGTGATGAACGCGGCAGTGATTAACATGCTCAAAGATTTGGGCGTGGAAGACGAAAACATCTTGTTGGACGACTTTGGTGGTTAATTTTTACCAATGACAAAACCGCAAAAACTACTATGGCTGGCCCTGATCGGGCTGGCCATTTTTCTTTTCTGGTGGCGCTTACCGGCAAGCCTTGAACAAGTTGAAATTCAAGGTCAGACCATGGGCACTTATTACGTGGTCAAGCTGGTTGTTACTAATGCTGACGAGATCGATGCAGACGCCATCAAGCTAAAGATCGATGAGCGTTTAATTGACTTGAACCGCAGCATGTCAACCTATGATCCAGAGTCAGAATTGTCACGCTTTAATCAGCAGAGCAGCACTGACGCCGTGGTCATTTCTAATCAGTTAGCATTTGTCCTTGATGAAGCGATTCGTCTCGGCGAGTTAACCGATGGTGCGCTGGACGTGACGGTTGGGCCGCTGGTCAATTTGTGGGGCTTTGGCCCCGAAGGCCGGCCTGAACAAGTGCCATCTGCTGAGCAAATCAGCGACGCTCGGCGCCGAATTGGGCTGGATAAAATCGAGCTTTCCGGCGGCGGCCTACGTAAGTTTAATGATGATGTCTATGTCGATTTGTCCGCCATTGCCAAAGGCTACGGCGTGGATGAGATCTCGGACTTAGTCACCCGTCTTGGTTTTGACAACAGCATGGTTGATATTGGCGGTGAGCTTCGCGTCAAGGGCCACAATCGCAACCGCAAGTCATGGCGCGTGGCGATTGAAAAGCCAGTGACCACTGAACGTGCGGTTCAGCAAATTGTTGAAGTCAGCAATTTGGGCATGGCGACCTCCGGTGATTATCGCAACTACTTCGAGCAAGATGGTCAGCGCTTTTCACACACCATCGATCCGGCCAGCGCAAAACCGATTGCCCATAAATTGGTGTCTGTGACGGTGCTGCATCCGTCGAGTATGACTGCCGATGGCATTGCGACTGCGTTGATGGTCATGGGCGATGAGCAAGGTCTAGCATGGGCTGAAAGTATTGAACTTCCGGTCTATATGATCATCAAAACAGATGATGGTTTTGCGGCGAAATACACCCAGTCAATGGCGCAATATCTGGTGCAATAGGGCGCTTATTTATTTGGACTTATTCAGCAATGCGGTAACACCGCGGGAGTAATTATGCTGACATTTGTAATCACATTTGCTGTTCTGCTACTGATTGTTGCTGCCATGTCGATTGGCTACTTAGTGCAACGTAAAACCATCAGCGGCAGCTGTGGTGGCATTGCGTCGCTAGGCTTAGACAAGGTCTGTGACTGCCCTGAGCCTTGCAAAAAACGCAAAGCACGCGAAGCGAAAGCGGCGAAGCGGGAAAAGCTAATTCAGGAAAACCGCATTATTTAATCATTCAGCAGCGGCCATGGGATTTACTACTGGCCGCTGTTTTCTTTATCGAGCAAGGCGGACTAGATCTATTGGCCGGCTTGCGCTTCGACTAGCTACTCCCCTAGACTGGATAGCAGTTTCTCTGGGCCAAGGATTCGACTGTGTTTCTCCATTCATTCAATTATTTCCGTGGGATCGCCATTATCTTCGTGGTGTTGGCGCACAGCTATATACCTGCAGGCTGGCAGCCCGGCGAGTCAGTGTTTGATCGCTTCCAATTCAGCCTGATGATGAATGGTACGGTGTTTTTTGTCTTTATCTCTGGCTTTCTATTTCATCATGTCTTTGTCCCGCGCTATCAATACAAAAAATTCATGGTGAAAAAAGCCAAGTTTGTGCTGATGCCCTATTTGTGTCTGTCGGTATTGCCCATTCTGTTTTGGTTATTCTGGGCGCCCATCGACGCACCGCACGAATCGCTCTATAGCGGCCATGGCGATTGGCAAACAGCAATTTGGTATTTGTGGACGGGGCGGCAGTTGACGGCTTATTGGTATATTCCAATGGTGATGGTGCTGTTTTTAATCTCGCCGCTGGTTGTTTGGCTGACCAAGAAAAATTTGTTGCTGTGGCTGGGGCTGCCGATGTTGGTCGTTGCCAGTTTCATTCATCGGCCGGAGGGTAATTTACAAGCCTTTCAATCGTTGGCTTATTTCTTTCCGGTATTTTTAATTGGCGGCTGGGCTTCTGCGCACAAGGACTGGCTGTACCAAAAGTTGGCCAACCGCGAGATTTGGTTGCTACTCGTGGCGATTGCGTTGGCAGCAATTCAGGCACTTTATACTGATCAAGTTGGCAATTCTCACAAACCAGCGCTGCAGTGGGGCGGCATTGATTACAGCCTTTATCAGAAAGTCTTGCTGTGTTTTGCTCTGATGATTTTCCTTCATCGTTTTGAGGACAAAGAGTGGCATTGGCTCAATACCTTGGCCAATGTTAGTTTCGCAATTTACTTTATACATCCGTGGTTTACCACTTGGTGGAGGATGTATCACCCAACTCCAGATACCTGGCCAACCAGCGGTAATTTGCTCTACACGCTAGCGGTTTGTGCGTTGCTGATTGTGTTGAGTGTGGTCGTTGCCAAGGTCTTTAAAGCGATCTTTAAGACCCGCAGTCGCTATATCATTGGCTGGTAAAAATTGAACTAACTGCCATCATTGTTCGTACTCTAAAAACACAACAGAGGACAAACTATGACACGCCACTATCAATCTAAAGCGGAACGCCAACAGCAACATCAGGCGGAGCATCGCCACATCAGTGAGCGACTCGCTTATGCTGGGGCTATTCCATTTATTGCGCTTGCAGGGTTGCTGTACTTGCCTGCCGACATGCTACCTGGCAACCAAGAGCAATGGGTCTCTGCGTTGATGACCTACAGCTTGATCGTCGTGAACTTCCTCGCCGGTTCATTGTGGGGCAGGGCGATTGATAACATGGAGCGGAACCATCGCGGTAATGGTCAATTGTTCGCGGTGCTCATTTCCCTGCTGAGCTGGATGACGATTATGCTGCCGCCGCAGCTTGGTTTTGTGCTGCTTGCCTGCCTGTTGGTCAGTTTACGGCTGCACGAAATGTACGGGTTGAGCTCTGACTCTGCGGTGAAATGGTATAGCAAAGCGCGCAGCCGCCTGACAGTGGTTGCTTCTGTCGTGTTATGCTTGGCTGCAGCGAGCTAGTGCGGGTCGTTGTTACAGGAGCGACCGGAGGTATTGGTAGAGCACTGGTCGCTCATTATCTAGACCGAGGCGATGAGGTCATCGCCGTCTCCACTCAAAAACACCAACATATTGCTGACACTATCAATGGTAATTGCCATTGGTTGTGGCAATGTCCACCTGAAGATTACGTTGGCCGCCTTTCCCCTATTCTGCAATCGCGCCTACCTGATCGTGTGTTCCACTGTAGTGGCATACTTCACGCCAACGGCAAAATGCCGGAGAAGGCGTTAAAACAGTTCTCGGCAGCTCAGTTGCAAGACAACATGCAGGCCAACTGCATTGCCGCGGTCAGCTTACTGCAAGCACTGGAGCCCTTTTTAAACCGCTACAGCCAATGCATTATTGCGGTGTTGTCGGCCAAAGTGGGATCGATTGAAGACAATTATCTTGGCGGCTGGCACAGCTATCGAATGAGCAAGGCTGCGTTGAATATGGCGATCAAAACGGTGTCGATTGAGTGGCGTCGGCGGTTCCCTCAAGTGGTGCTTGCTGCGGTTCATCCTGGCACCACTGAATCAAAATTATCTCAGCCTTTTCAACACAATGTGCCGACACAACAATTAGCTTCGGCGACCGTAACCGCTGCGCGATTGGCGACTTTGGCTGAACGTTTAACGAATCAAGATTCCGGTGCGCTGTTGCATTGGGACGGTAGCAAAATCCCTTTTTAATCCAATTCGATCACACCTTTTTCCTTTAAAAACTCCACAAACTTCCCATCGGGAACTATATTTGTTTTAATGACTTCCCATGGGGAAGTTTTGTGTTGTTTAGAATGGATGAGAAGTTTAAGCAGGAGTTGTTGTCGAGATGGATGAAAGACTGGCAACTGCGCAGTAAAGATGCCGCACTAGTGTTAGCTGTTTCGCAGAGCAAGTTGAGCGAATACTTGAGCGGCAAGCGAAAAGTACCACGTTACATCATCAGTCATATCGATACCTTTTCGGTGCTGTCGAAGAAACAAGGACAAGCACTGATCCGCCGCCGTACCGGATAAAGGTTAGCTACATGGATTCTGGTCACTTGTTACATGTCGTTGTCGTAACTGGCCTGCTGGTCGCACTTGTGTCTGGCGTAGCGATGCTCGGCTTAATTTTACTCAGCGTATGGCGCGGACTGAAGGAAATGGGCAGTTGCCGTAATAGCAATCAGCTCGGCACCGATGTGAGTTACTCTGACCAGCACGGCGATCCGAGAGGCTAAAGCGGCTATCCGCTGGTATAGTATGGCGATTGACGATTGCTAATTGACGGAGTTACGCCACATGGCCAGAGCGCGAGCCCATGCTTACCACATCCTTGTTTCATCAGAGAAAAAAGCCAAAGAAATCCAAGACAAAATAGCCAAAGGCGCCGACTTTGCGGATATGGCACGACGCTTCTCGAGCTGTCCATCGAAGAAGCATGGCGGCGATCTCGGCGAGTTCCGCAAAGGCGACATGGTCAAACCGTTTGATCAGGCGGTTTTCTCCGGCGAGCTATTCAAAATTCTGGGGCCGGTTAAAACCCAGTTTGGCTATCACCTGATTAAAGTGATTGATCGTTCAATTTAGAGCCAAGCAAATCTTCACCGCTGATTTGGCCTGCTTCAGAAAAACGAATGGCAGGCCATAGTCCGCCGGCATCTAGCTTAATATTCACTTCGTAGTCGATTTGTTTCGGTTTGGACTTTAACAGTGACGTGGCTAACCGAATGCCATCAAATAAACTCAATTGCGCCGGTAGTTTGAACTCAGCTTCGCCATAGGCCGGCACTGCCGGTAAATCATTTGTCGCACCGGCTACCAAATCATAACCATTGAGTGCCAGGCTGTAAGCGGCACCGACAAGCTCTAGTGGACGATCATTAGGGTTAACCACGCGCACCGACAAAATAAAACTCGGTGAGCTGTCGTTGACCACAGGTGTGATCCCAACCAAATTGACTTGTGGCGGATCGGTTGGCGGTAACGACGCGCATCCAGTCAACAGCATAAGCAAAACGGCGAAAGCGACTTTGAAACGGTTGAATGCCATACGCACTCCAATTGTTGTCATTTCAATTCCATTAGAGCCTGTTGAACTTTGGTGTATGAATTTTGTAAAGCTCGTCCATGAGCTTTACCGCTGTGCGGCTATCGCGATAGTTTGTTCCAAACAAACTGTTGTTCGTTCAAAATGCTCTTTTGAGCAAGCAGCGAGCTATGCCGTATAGCAATCTATACAAATAGCGAGCGACGTAGCGAAATGAGCATTTTGACGAACCCTTCGGGCAGCGTTTATTGGCAATTTATTCAGCGTCAGCGATTATTCATTGACGGCCGGTCAACTTCATAACCGCTTCCTTGCCTAAATCACCAATAAATTGCTGCAAAAACACACAGCAAAGATCAACAGGCTCTAATTTGTCGTATGATGAATTCAGATTCGGACGTAATCAATAGAAGGGGAGTTGATGCCTCATAAGAATGTGTTTTTTGCGCTATTGTCGCGGATGCAGAACATTCAACGTTGGAGTAAGTCCAATGCGACCCGTTCAGAGAATGTCGCTGAACACAGTTTGCAGGTTGCTATGTTTGCCCATTGTCTCGGTTTGCTGCGAAATCATGTCTTTACTGATAAACCGGCGGTTGATGAGAATAAACTAGCCACCATGGCGCTGTATCACGACGCACCAGAAGTGCTGACCGAAGACGTCAATAGCCTGATTAAATACAGTGATCCGAAAATGCTTGAGCTGTGCCGAGAGATGGAAAGTATGGCCAGCGATATGTTGATGAACTCCCTGCCTGATGAACTAAAGCCTCATTTTGATGGGTTGATTCATCAGCACGACCAAGTGCTTCATCAATTCGTCAAAGCGGCGGATTTGCTATCGGCTTACGCCAAGTCTTTGTCAGAGCTGCGGGCCAATAACACCGAGTTCATCGGTTCGAAAAATAAGCTGGAAAAGGCATTGGCCAGATACCGCCAAGAGTTACCGGAAGTCGATTATTTTATGCAGCGCTTAATGCCAGCGTTTCAGCTCACCATTGATGACTTAATTGATGGCGCATTTATCGACATCAACCAACAGGAATCCTTGTTTTAACACGCACAGTAAAACGCCGTCGAAAGACGGCGTTTTACTGAGTGCTTTAGCGTTTGGCTAGATTAAGCGGCAACAACGCTAACAACTGAGTTGTCTTCGCCACTGCCGTTTGGCCGGTAGCTTTCTGCTTCCCAATCGTTGTCGTATTTTTCTGAGCCGTCTTCCATGACTAAACAATAGCGATATTCATAATCGTCTTTGTCGTCAGTTGGTAAATTCAGTGTGGCCTTAAAGTGGCCTGCTTTGAATTTTTTCAGCGGTTGCTTTTCCCAGTCGAGTGCTTCGCAAAGCACATAGACTTCAGATGCGCCTTGGGCAGCCTCGGCTGATACTTCAAAAGTCACCTTTACAACGGGTTTAGTTTTCAGGAATTGTTTTTTTGTGGCCATGTCTCAGCCCTCCGTGAACGAAAAATAGCAAGCAAAGTGGTGTGGTTATGCAAATGTCTATGCAAAGCCCGCGCCGAAGTGTAAAGCGCGTTTATGACTCGTTGATGAACATTATATCGCACTAAAAATAGACAATGATCTTGTTCCCTGTCTAATTTGGTGCAAATTGTTCCCTTAATATCCAACTGGTGAAACAGGTGCGTAAGTAAAAACCTTTGGGCTGTGCCCAGACCTGTTGACCGTTTTCGCCAATCGCTTGAGTGCGTATTTTGCCATTGGCTGCTTTAGGGCGAAGTTGCAGGTACTCGCCAAGATGAGCATTCACTTGCTGAATCTTACCCAGTGCTAACAAGTCTGTGAGCTCTTGCCAATCTTGCTGCAATGCTTGCTCCTGTGCTGCTGAAGGTCGCCACAAAAAGGGACTACCAATTTGGCGTTGGGCTGGAGATAAGCCTTTGTCGGCCAAAACCGGAACCCAAAGAACATGCGCTAATTTTTTGCGCAAGGCGCTGGTTTGCCAAGTTTGTTGGCACGCATCGGTCATCGGAGCAACACAAACGAAGGTTGTTTCCAAAGGCTGGCCAGTCGCAGATATCGGCAGAGTCTTTAACTCGACGCCCAAATCTGGGAAGTCCGGCTCGGGTTTCGAGCCTGCTGAAGCGCCAAGTGCCAACTCGATCAACATGCCGCCCCAGCCTTTATGACGACTGAAGTCGGCAGGCACAGGTTGCTGCAATTGCTGAGCGAGATCAGCAAAGCTTAAACCCGCTAAATCACGAGCTGCGTCAGCAAGTTGGGTAATTGAGGTTGGTTTTGGCATGGGACAAGAGCAAAGCGAACGGTGAGCCAATGGTACGCAAGGGCAGCCCGAAAGTCATCTTGCATAGAAACTGCACAACAAAAATGAAGCGGCAGTTTTTGATTTTAACTAATTGATAATAATTAAATAAATATAGTTAGGATGGGGTTTTGGGCAACTTTTCTGCCAGTTATTCACAGAACAAGCCACAGGAGTGTTGGATAACTGGATCTATCACCGGATCTGTTGGCTCTGAAACCAGTTTTTATCGGCAAAATTGATCTGGATTAGTTGACATTGGTCGCAGTTTGACCGCTTTCTGTGAGTAACTTTGCTATTGGATAGATCTTGTTCGCTCTAAGTTGTTGGTGCCGTGATGCAATATCCATGAAATATTTATTATTAATTAAATCTATTTATAATCAGTGGTTTGTTGTCTTTATTTGGCCTTTGTGAAATGGCTTTGGCAAATTCTAAGGCCATATATTCAACTGTTTAATCCACTTATGCACAAGGTTATCCACCGTTGATGTGACTAACTGATCGGCTGCGATCGACTTAGAGATATATTTTGTGTGGATAAGTTTTTTATATGTCCATTTTTATGCACAGATGACGCCGTGAAACAGTTGTGAGAGTTGTGTCAAACCGCAGCATAATGGGATTGCCGCAATGTAACCTTTGTGGAACAATCAGGTCATTCAAGATTCACTCAGGATAATGAGAGTGATTGATTCCGACGGTTATCGTTCGAATGTCGGGATTATCATCTCCAATCAAGCTGGGCAAGTGCTTTGGGCTCGCCGAATCGGCCAACATTCTTGGCAGTTTCCGCAAGGGGGCGTCAATGAAGGTGAGACACCAGAGCAAGCAATGTATCGAGAGCTATACGAAGAAGTAGGGCTCAAGCGCGAACATGTAAAAATTATCGCGGTCAGCCGCTCATGGCTGCGTTACAAACTGCCAAAACGCTTGATTCGTGAAGGTTCTAATCCCGTCTGTATTGGACAAAAACAGCGCTGGTTTTTATTGCAATTAACCAGTAACGAAGACGCAGTAAATTTGGAGGCCAGCGGTCATCCTGAATTTGATGAGTGGCGATGGGTAACCTATTGGTATCCGGTGCGTCAGGTGGTTTCTTTTAAGCGCGAAGTGTACCGACGCGCGATGAAAGAATTTATCACGCCACTTCAGCAAACTATCAGAGATGGTCGTCCATCAAAGGATAAACGTCGACGCCGACGACGACCACAACCGAATGCCAATTAATATGCTTCATACCCTGCGCCAGATTGTGCAGGGTGTTAACCAGTCCGAAGCGCTCGATGATGCGCTTCAGTTTCTTGTTACCCAGACCAAACAGGCGCTAGAGACCCAGTGTTGTTCGGTTTATCTTGCCAACGTTGAGGCTGGCCATTTTACCTTGATGGCGACTGACGGCTTGGCACAATCTTCAGTCGGAAACGCTGTCATTGGTTTCCATGAAGGTTTGATTGGCTTGGTTGGCGAGCGCGAAGAGCCGATCAACCTCGCCAATGCTCATCAACATCCACGATTCAAATTCATTCCACAAGTCGAAGAAGAACAATTAAATGCCTTTTTAGGCACGCCGATTATTCATCAAGGCCGAGTATTGGGCGTGTTGACTATTCAGCAAGCCGATGCGCGCCAATTTTCCGAACAAGAAGAATCCTTGTTGGTCACTTTGTCGGCCCAACTTGCCGGAGTGTTAGCGGCGGCGAAAGCCAGAGGGCAATTGACCGCAGCGTCGAGTCACCAGCGCAGTATGGTGGTGCTACAAGGTGTAGCTGGTTCGCCGGGCATCGCTGTGGCGCAAGCTTGGGTCGAACGGGTTGCCGTTGAGCTCGAAGATGTCGTTGAAGGTCAACACCAAGATCTCGATGCAGAATTAGAGCGCTGGCAAAATGCCGTGTTGCAAACACGAGAATACATCGAGCGGTTGAGCTTGCGTTTGGGCGAATCGCTTGATCGGGATGTGCTGGCGATTTTCGATGTGTACCAAAACATTCTCAACGACAACTCGATCAGCGGCGCTGTTGAGCAGCATATTCGAGCCAATGCTAGTGCTGAAACGGCGCTGGTGCGGGTGGCGAAGGACTACATTGGTCAGTTCGCGGCGATGAAGGATGCCTACTTGCGCGAGCGGGCAACGGATATTCGTGATTTGGCCCAACGTCTGCTGTATTTCCTTCAGCAGCGCGCCCATGAGCTGACCGAACATGAGCAGCCGCTGGTGCTGGTGGCCGAAGAAGTCACTGCCTCCATGTTGGCATCAATTCCCCGCGATAAATTGCTGGGCATTGTCTCGGTCCGAGGCTCTAGCAATTCCCATGCAGCGATTTTAGCCCGAGCGCTTGGTATCCCCGCGGTGCTGGGGATTGCCGACCTACCACTGAAAAAATGCGCGGGTCGAGATGTGATTCTCGATGGTTATAGTGGCCGACTCTATTTGTCGCCCTCAGCGGCGGTGAAAGAAGAATACGCGCGACTATTACGACAAGAATCTGAACTGCAAATTGAGTTTGAGAAGAATCGCGAACTGCCTGCGGCGACGGCTGATGGCCGCCGTTTGAGTGTGATGATTAATGCCGGATTGGCGGCGGATACCGAGCATTACGGCGGGGGCGCCGATGGTGTCGGCCTATTTCGAACTGAAATCCCTTTTATGATTCAGGACAAATTCCCGTCCGAAGAATTTCAGTTTCAAACCTACTGCAATATTCTCAATCGCTTCCCAGGACAGCCAGTGACCATGCGAACGCTGGATGTCGGTGGCGACAAAGCGCTGCCATATTTTCCTATCCGTGAAGAAAACCCGTTTCTTGGCTGGCGTGGGCTGCGCATGACGCTCGATCATCCAGAGATTTTTCTGGTTCAAATGAGAGCGATGCTCAAGGCGCATCACAAATGCCGTAACCTGCGGATCATGTTCCCCATGGTCACCAATATTGCGGAGCTGGAGCAAGCCAAGAAGTTATTGCGCAAAGCTCATGCAGAGTTACAGGATGAGTTGGGTGAGCATTTTGCGCTGCCTCCGCTCGGCATCATGATCGAAGTGCCTGCCATGCTATACCAGCTGCGAGCGGTGGCTGATCAAGTGGATTTTGTGTCGGTCGGTAGTAACGATTTAACCCAATATTTGTTGGCGGTTGATCGCAATAACGCGCGGGTTGCTAATCTCTATGATGAGCTGAATCCGGCCGTGCTCAACGCTCTCAACTCGATTGCTCAACAGTGCCGTCAATATCAACTTAATTTCTCGATTTGTGGTGAATTGGCGAGTGATCCTCTCGGCGCGATCCTGTTAGTTGCCATGGGTTATAAAGTGTTAAGTATGAATGCGGCCAATATTGGCCGAGTGAAATGGGCGCTTGCCAAGGTCAGTATGTCGCAGTGTCAGCACATGCTGCAAAAAGCATTAAATCTGTCGAGTGCCGATACCATCCGACGCCAGCTTTATGTGGATATGGATTCGTTTGGCTTGGGCGCATTGATCCGCCCTGGTCAGTAATTGCGCGTCTGGTGACCGGTCGTTAATCGCTGACATGGCCATTTACAAATCGAGTCATTTTCTTGTCTTGGCGTCATGATATGATGGCGCCCCAAATCGATAACCCCAATTGGAATACCACGAATGCTCACTGCGTTGATCAGCTTTCCGCAAATTGATCCCATCTTGTTTGAACTCGGGCCTCTGAAGATCCGCTGGTATGGCTTAATGTACTTGATTGGCTTCGTCGCAGCGATGTGGTTGGGCAACCGAATGGCGCGTAAGCCCAACAGCGGCTGGACTGAACAACAAGTCAGCGATTTATTGTTCTACGGCTTTCTCGGCGTGATCCTTGGTGGCCGTTGCGGCTATGTGCTGTTTTACCAGTTTTCACAATTCCTCTCCGATCCGCTTTATTTGTTCCGCATTTGGGAAGGGGGCATGTCATTCCACGGCGGCGTGTTAGGCGTCATGGCTGGAATGGCGTTTTTTGCTCGTAAGTATCAGAAATCTTATCTAGCCGTCGGTGATTTTATTTGCCCACTATTACCCATTGGTCTGGGCGCTGGGCGCATTGGTAACTTTATCAATGGTGAATTGTGGGGCCGACAAACTGATTTGCCTTGGGGCATGGTGTTTCCAACCGATCCGTTGGGCTTGCCGCGTCACCCTTCGCAACTTTACGAATTTGCGCTTGAAGGCGTCGTATTATTCGCCATGCTGTGGTGGTTTGGCCGTAAACCGAGACCAGCGGGGACCATAGCCGGCTTGTTTTTACTGGGGTACGGTGCGTTCCGTTTCTCGGTTGAGTTTGCTCGCGAGCCAGATGCCCACTTAGGTTTACTACAACTGGGTATGAGCATGGGGCAATGGCTGTGTTTGCCAATGATCATTGGTGGCGCAGGCCTGTTGATACACGGTTATCGCCACGCCGAAGTAGCAGTTAGTCGAGGAAAAAAAGCATGAAGCAATATCTATCACTGTGTCAGCGCATTATTGATGAGGGCCAATGGGTCGAAAATGAACGGACTGGAAAACGCTGCCTGACTCTGATTAATGCCGATTTGGAATACGATGTTGCCAACAACCAGTTTCCGCTGATCACTACTCGCAAGAGCTTTTGGAAGGCCGCTATTGCTGAGTTTTTGGGCTATATCCGTGGCTTTGATAATGCTGCGGACTTTCGCCAGCTAGGCACCAAAACGTGGGATGCCAATGCCAATGAAAACCAAGCATGGCTCAACAATCCGGCCCGAAAAGGCGTGGATGATATGGGGCGGGTTTACGGTGTTCAGGGCCGCAGCTGGCAAAAGCCAGATGGTACTCACATTGATCAACTGGCCAAAATTGTCGACAACCTTACCAATAAAAAAGATGATCGCGGCGAGATATTAACCTTCTATAATCCCGGTGAATTCGACTTGGGTTGTTTGCGCCCGTGTATGCACACCCATACCTTTTCTCTGCTAGGCGATACCTTGTACCTGACCAGTTATCAGCGCTCATGTGACGTGCCGCTGGGTCTTAATTTTAATCAGATTCAAGTGTTTACCTTCTTGGCGCTAATGGCACAAATCACCGGTAACAAGCCCGGCAAGGCGTATCACAAAATCGTCAATGCCCATATTTTTATGGAACTAAAAAAAGAGACTATCCACTGATTCTAGTGGTCTCAGGGGCTTTTTTCTTCCGGTTTTCTCAACTCTCAACATACAAAAAAATACAACTCAGCGTGTTTGGTTGGACTTTTTAGCCAATCCATTGTGTCATTCAGCTACCAGCCTTAAATGTTTACGTCCATAAATACGCTAAGTCGTTAGCGAGCTGATAATTAGGTGAGGTTACTCTTCACTTTCAACTACGTCTAAACGTATATGGGTTAGTATATCTAACGTCAGTATACCGAAAGACTTAAACTTCCCCCTTCGAAGTCTGCCTTAAAAGCGCGAGCCCGTCATTGGGCTCCACCCCAAGAACTTCACAGTACTGAACAAATTCGAACACATTCAGCCTGCGCTGCATGGTTTCGACCTTATTCACAAACTGATGTGTCTCTCCAAGCATTCCACCAAGCTCACGTACAGTGAGGCCTCGTTCTTCTCTGGCTCGCTTCAACCACGCTATCAAGCGCTCATATTTTGGATGGTTTATGTGTTTGATCATTCGTGCATTATCTAACGCACACCCCTTGTCCCCGAATTGGGGACAAGGTATAGTGCTAATTGTCCCCAATATGGGGACGGATATAATATATATAGAAATAACAGTAATGTCGTTACTCTTACAGGGGGGATTAGACGTGATTGACGAACACTTAGACCTTGCTCACCAGCGTTTGTGTAGAGCTGGAGCCATGCACATGCTCATGAATGTAGAAAATGGCTTCGATTATCGCGATGGAGTACTGGCTGTAATGCGCGACTTCAATCGAGAAGAGCTCGAAGATAGGTTTACAGTTCGACATTACTATGATTACTGCTGCGACCTATATGAAGCGTTGGGGCTGCCAGCTATGATGCCGCTAATACAAGGTCATACTGCGCCATATCTTGGCGAGTTGAACAATGAAGCATCTCCGGAAACGATTCGGTCTCGCATTTTTACCCTTCTAGACTTTTTGGCGCATGAAGATGGACGACCGCTGGACTACTGGCTTTTTCATGCTGAAATTGAAGGTTGCCAGAAAAGCGTTGCTGAGATGCTAGAACACGCAGAGGGGCAAATAGAGTTGCT
Organism: Neiella litorisoli; assembly: GCF_014773395.1. Taxonomy (GTDB): domain Bacteria; phylum Pseudomonadota; class Gammaproteobacteria; order Enterobacterales; family Neiellaceae; genus Neiella; species Neiella litorisoli. The sequence goes on from NZ_JACXAF010000005.1 coordinate 136,697, forward strand.
GTTGGCACTGGAGCAGGCCGCGACCGAATATAACCTCTCAGAAAAAGCTGTCGTAAAAAAGATAGTCGAGCCAACCTGCAACGAGAGCCAGGATAGTGAGGAGTTTTCACATTGGTCATTACTGCACGTCTGTGCCTACCCGTTACCTAGTTATTACTGCATTTATGCCATAACAGGAGAGCGCCGATGGAGGCTGATCATCTGCCAAGGTTCTCCCGCTGATCTATCCGACGAAGAAGAGCATTGGATATGGCCCCAACAGGCAGGGAAAAATATACGCCTGCTTAAGACTGGCGCTATGCAGGCTGCCAGTGTCCATCAGCGCATCATTTCCCATGTGATAAGCTCCATGGAGGAAGGGGATGTCGAGGTAACGCAGATTAATCCGTCATTACCCATCATGATATTTGAGGATCTCAGTGCAATCGAGTGGTTTCGATTTAGTGAGATTTGCCTACTTGCCAAAAAAGTTCTGCCAAGCACAGAATCAGCAGCAGCATGGTTTTACCGCCCTTTAAAAGTTAGACCCGGAATCGTTCAAATACCTTTAGATTTCTGCGCTGATGCAGCAAAGCAAGAGCGGCTCCAATCTCTTTTGGAACGCGCCTTGGCTGAAAAAATCAGAAAATGTAGTGAAGCGTTTTGCTCCCTCACACAGCCTGAAGGGGTATTGTCAGAAATCGGTCTCCTCTTAGGCGCTACATTTAACTCCCCGGTAGCTGCTAGAGAATGGCTTGAGTCTGGCAATGAACTGCTAGAGGGACTGTGTCCGGCAGATGCAATACGAGCCCAACCTCAGGCAGTACAAGCTATTCTCAAGAGGATGATGGCGGGTAACTGACATGATATCCCTAACAGTTCATCACTCTGAACGTCATGCTCCATACATCTTGAAATGTGATCTTGAAACAGCCATCAAGCACAGATACCAAGACGGAGCTCAATCTCTTATAAATAAGCTTTTATGCAGAAATGTTAACCCAATTGTTCATCTGGACAATGGAGACCAAGCTCTTTACGTAATTGGAGTCGCCACGGTTGCTAGGCACTTCGAGGTTGATATCTGTTACGTTAATCCGAGAGGGCAAATTCTCAATTTGGATTTGCTACTCGATCCGTTTAACCAAGACTGGGAGTGGTGGAGCTGAAAACTCTCAACCGTATGGTAAGCATGCCGACCTATTTAGCTTGGATTTAATAGGAGAGATAAAGGTGAGTCACAGCGTTTCATTAACAGAACGAGAAGTGGAGATCCTCTTGTATCTCATCAACAACGAGATGGATGGCTTTTGTGGAGATCGCGGGTATGAAGAGTTATACAAACTGAAAACTAAACTCAGTGATTCTTCGAACCACGACTCCAGTCTTCCCTTAGAATAGCTAAGTTGTTGGTAGCGTATTAATGCCAAAGAAAAAGAGCCAAGGCCGTCAATTACTGTTGTCTGAAGTGAACCCTAAAAACATCGGGGTTACGATGGAGGAATCAAAAAAGAGGCTTAAAGAAAAATTAAAACGGCGAAAAGCTATTAACCCTGTTTCAGGTGGCAGTGAAAATCTCTGCCAAGATCAATATCAAAGCTCATCGACCGATCAAGAGTATCAACTGGCTATTGAAGAGCTCACAAAAAAGGTTGTTCATCATTTTGAGTCTGACATCCAGGCTCGACAATGGCTCACTAACCAACCCCTAGCGTCCTATGGCTGCCTAACCCCGCTTGAAGTTGCAAAGTGGTTTGGCTCCGGTGAGCTTCTAATATACTTGCAAAGCAAAGAACTGGGTGCATTCGAGTAACCGCCAGCTGTTTTCTACAGACTAAGATAAAAAACATCGATTGCATCAAGCACGAATTAGCTAATTTTGCTAAATTAGCTTTCTTGTGACAGCCAAGGCTGAGAATTTCCATGAATAAAGTAATCAAACAGAGCATTCAAGAAGCGCTTGCTGCCGCGCCTCGTAATCAATACATGATCGAATTGCATCTGCAATGTATCAAGTATGCGGATGAGCTCAGGAACATCACGGCTCGAGAGTTCGTTGAGGAGTTAGGGCTTAGGCCCAGTTATGGCACAGAGTTCAGCAAGATGCGCAATCTAACTTCCCGCCTCAAAGCCGCAGGCTTAAACACTAACGAGATTTAAGCATGCTGATTGATAACGCTTCAACAACGGTCGCTAACATCCTTTCATCAGAGATTGAGCAGAACGATAAGCTGTCAATCATGACAGGCCTGTTCTCAATATATGCCTATGATGCACTAAAGTCAGAGTTCGATAGACTCTCATCAACCCGTATCTTATTTACTCAATTCAAGGGCTTCGGTAGCCTTGAAGAGTCATCATCTCCGTTCGGATCATTGCTTGGTGGAGAGCATGAGACCAAGTTCCGAAATCAGTTAAACCAGAAGCAGATAGCTAAAGAGTTTGCGGCATGGCTTGAGCAGAAAGCACACGTAAAATTAGTGAACCAAGCTGGTGCCGTCAGCAAGCACATCATTGCGTTAGAGCAAGAGAAAACTGAAGCCATTGACGGAGCTCAATTCAATGGTGCGGGGCTGGGATTAACCGAATCGTCCGGCTTTGACATGATAACTCGTGTAGCTGCACCTCAGTCCGAAGATATGCTGGCCTACTTTAATCGTGTTTGGGGGGCGAAAGGACAAGTTGAAGAAGCTAAAAGCGAGTTGCTCCAACAATTACAACTCTTAACCCAAGATCAGTCGGCTAACTTCATTTACTTCATAACGCTGTATAACTTATTTAAAGACTTTGTTGGCGAACTTCATGAAGAGAGCATTATTAACTCTCGTACCGGCTTCAAAGATACAACTGTCTGGAACAAACTCTATAAGTTCCAGCGTGATGGAGTGCTGGGCGCAATTGATAAACTTAGCAAGTACAACGGTTGTATTATCGCTGATAGCGTAGGCCTTGGTAAGACGTTTGAAGCACTCGCGGTAATCAAATACTTTGAACTAAGAAACCACCGGGTGCTGGTTCTGTGCCCTAAGAAGCTGCGAGACAATTGGCTGGTTTACACACAGAACGATAAGCGGAACTTACTGGCCGGTGATCGCTTCAACTATGATGTTCTCAACCATACCGATCTCAGCCGATATAAAGGTCACTCAGGTTCAATTAATCTTGAAACGATAAACTGGGGCAACTATGACCTCGTAGTGATTGATGAAAGCCATAATTTCAGGAATAACAATCCAAAAAAAGATGGTAAAAACCGCTACCAAAGGCTGCTAGACGACATTATCAAAGCTGGCGTAAAGACTAAGGTCCTTATGCTCTCAGCGACTCCTGTAAACAACCGCCTGAATGACATGAAAAATCAGGTGGCGTTTATCACCGAAGCTGATGATTACGCCCTTGCCGACCAAGGTATTAAAAGCATTGAACGAACGCTTATGCAGGCGCAGCAACACTTCAATGCGTGGTCCAAACGCCCACCAGAAGAGCGTACGTCGCAGGAACTGCTCGATACCATCAACTTTGATTACTTCAAGCTGCTCGACATCTTCACCATAGCTCGCTCCAGAAAGCACATTGAAAAGTACTATGGCACCGCAGATATAGGGAGGTTCCCGACTCGTTTGCTCCCCCAAAATGTAAAATCAGATATAGACATAAAAGATCAGTTTCCGCCTCTTAAAGAGGTTAATGACACTATTCGCCGCTTAACGCTAGCTTGCTATTCGCCGATGAAGTACGTCCGGGGCGACAAGAAAGCAGAATACGCACGTCGCTACGATCAAACGGTTAAAGGTGGCTCTGTATTCAGACAGGTAGACCGAGAAGAAAGTCTGGTTCACTTAATGCGAGTCAACCTGCTCAAACGCATGGAGAGCTCCATCTACTCGTTTCACCTAACGTCAGGCAAGTTGTTGAACCAGGTTGAGGCGATCCTAGGACAAATCGAGCACTTTCATCAGCATATAGCACCTAAACTGGGTGGGGAGCTGGCGGAAGAGTTTGTTGCCCCTCCAATAGAAGAGATAGAAGATCTAGAGTTAGAAAGCCCAGAGTTAGCGCCATATATGGTAGGCAAGAAGACTAAAGTGCGTCTTCAGGATATGGACCTAGTTCGCTATGCCCAAGATCTGGACGCAGACAGAGCTTTCTTGCAGTCGATAGTTAGAGAGTCAAAAGATGTTGAGCCAGTTCGCGATGCCAAGCTTCAAGCGTTGAAAAACGCACTTAGCGAGAAAATCCAAAACCCGATCAACGGTAACAATAAGAAGGCCATCATATTCTCTGCATTTGCTGATACAGCGGAGTACTTATACGCAGAGCTATCTAAGTGGGCAGAGGCAACTTTTGGGATTAAGACCGCTTTAATTACTGGTCAGAAAACGGAAACTACCTTACTCGAACCAAACGGTAAGCGAGTTAAAGCTGATCTCAACACTATGCTGACTCACTTTTCTCCGCGCTCAAAAGAACGCGAAAAAATCTTTCCAGAATTTACAACTGAAATCGATCTGCTCATTGCAACCGATTGTATTTCTGAGGGCCAAAACCTACAGGACTGCGACTACCTCATTAACTATGACATCCACTGGAACCCGGTTCGGATCATTCAACGCTTTGGGCGAATCGACCGACTGGGGTCAACCAATGAGCAAATTCAGCTCGTCAACTTCTGGCCCAATATGGAGCTTGATGAATACATCAACCTCGAAGCGCGAGTCAGTGGTCGCATGGTATTGCTAGATATCTCAGCGACAGGTGAAGAAAACGTCATTGAGCAAAACGGTGATATGAATGATCTGGATTACCGTAGAAAGCAACTAGAGCAACTTCAGAATCAGGTTGTCGATCTCGAAGAAATCTCCGGAGGCGTATCTATTACAGATTTGACACTCAACGATTTTAGGATGGATCTAACTGAGTTCATGAAGGAACATCTGGAAGCGCTAGAACAATCGCCCACAGGATTGTTTTCACCGTTCTCCGTATCCTGTGCGAAGTCGGAATTGGGTGATTTATCTAGCGAACTACAACCCGGTGTCATTTTCTGCCTCAAGGACAAGAAAGGTACCGTCCAGGTCGATGAAAGCTACGCGCTTGCGCCTTACTATCTTGTGTACGTATCCAATGAAGAAAACATCGTTTTCTCCTTCACCCAAGCTAAACACATCCTCGATCTGCTTAAAAAGTTCTCAGCAGCTGAGGTGGCAACAGAAAGCACCACAGAGTCACATCTACAGTTCGCTCAGCTAACCGCAAATTCTCAGGATATGTCCTTATATCAAAGCCTACTAGAAGTAGCCGTACAAGAAATAGCGGGGAAAAGCGAGGAAAAAGGTGCCGCTAGTCTGTTTTGCAGGGGCGGAACAACCCTAACCGCTGGAGCCACTCAGCATGTGAATGACTTTGAGGTTGTCAGCTATCTGGTGGTGCTCTAGGTATGGAACAAACATCAATGGCTAATGCAGGCTTGGCAGAACAGTTTCTGGAGTCTTTTGCTCTACCCAAAAGCACTCTTCTTGGGGTTAAAGTTCCAAAGAAAACACTAACAGATAACGTTAGCTTGGTGGCCACTGACAAGGGCATCGTTCGTGATGTCCTTAAATCAGTAGAGTGGAGCCATACTCTCAAGCCTGAAACAGCAAACATACCGGTTTTTGTCGATGGTACTCATGAATATCAAGAAATAGCGGTCTTAACTGTCACCGTGAAGAGTAGATCTAAAACCAAGCAGTTGTGTCGACTGCTGCATCTTCACATTCCATACCCATTACTCTTGATTGTGAAAGACGAAAAAGGCTTCGCGTTAAGCTTGGCTGATAAGCGTGTAAACCAATCCGATAGCAGTAAGCTGACCATTGAACACCAATATGACATCGGTTGGCTGGAGGCTCCCGTGAGCTCAATACAGCAGGCTTTCCTGGAAGACATAACTTTCTCTGGCCTATCCAAGATCAGCTTGTACGATTTCTATCTTGATCTAATCGGCAAATTCAATCGTCTCGAAGCTGCTACGTTCACAGGTCAATACTCAAATAAAGCTAACGATGCACAGGCCACAGCTGAACAAACCAATTTGATCGTTGAGTTAAAGGCTCTCGAAGCAGATCTTAGCTCTCTGCGTAACAAAATAAAAAAAGAAGTGCAGATGAATAACAAAGTGAAGCTGAATTTGAATGCTCGAGAAATCAAGAACAAAATCAAGAAAATAACGGAACAGCTGGACTAGCTGAATTAGGGAGGATTCATGAAACTAAACCTTGAGTTGAGCAATTGCTACGGCATCAGTCAGCTGTCCAAGGAATTCAACTTCGTTAAGACCCAACACGATGATGGTGTTAATTCCTTGTACGCACCAAACGGAACACTAAAGACATCATTAGCAAAGACTTTCAAAGACGTTGAGACAGGCAGCACCACGAAGGATCTGATCTTCCCTGCGAGGGCAACGAGTAGAGACATTAAAATCGATGATGTCGATATAACGCCAGAGCAGGTTATGGTGATCGATTCATACAACGAGAGCTATAGCTCTCAGCAAGTCTCTACATTGCTGGTCAATGATGAGCTGAAGCAACAGTATGAAGCCGCTTTGAAAGAGGTTGATGACACCCGAACAAACTTACTTAAGGCTTTGGTAAAGGTATCTGGCAAGCGCGATATAGCATCCCTGCTATGTGAAGTTTTCGATAAACCAGAAAAATCACTATTAGAATTGCTAACTGAGTTGTCTGAGCAATCTTTTTCAGATCAAACTCCGTACAGCGGGTTCAAGTTTACAGACCTGTTCAACCCTAAAGTTGTAGAGCTCATCTCTTCTGGAGACTTCAACCAGGAGCTGGCGGAATATGTCGATACCTACGATAAGCTGATACAAGAGTCTTCGGTATTGTCTAAGACTTTCAATCATCAGAAAGCAGGCGTCGTTTCAAAGAGTTTGACCGACAACGGTTTTTTTAGTGCCTCGCATACCGTCAACATTTCCGTAGATGGTGAAAAACAGGAAGTTGCCTCTAAAGATGAACTCAATCAGCTGCTTCAAGAAGAACAAGAAAAAGTCTTACAAAGCCCGGAGCTGAGAGAGAAGTTCAGCCGTGTTGACGGAAAGCTTAAAAACAAAGAGACACAAGCATTCCGGGACTTCATCGCCGAGCATCAGGAGTTGCTGCCTGAGTACCAAAACCTCCAGGACTTCAAGCAAAACGTGCTTGTCGGCTACCTTCAGTCCCAGCAATCAGCGTGGGATGAGTTAGTAGCAACCTACAAACAAAATCAGGAACTCGTAGCAAACATTGTTCATCAAGCTCAACAGCAAAAAACAACCTGGGAAAGTGTTGTCGACACCTTTAACAAACGCTTTAAGGTTCCGTTCAAACTTAGTGTTGAAAACCAAGATGAAGTGATACTCAATGGCGCTGCGCCATCGGTTCAGTTTGAGTTTAATGATGGGCGAGGTGATTCCGAGCAAGTTAGCCACTCAAGCTTAATTAAAGCGTTGAGCCAGGGCGAAAAACGTGCGCTTTATATCCTAAATGTATTGTTTGAAATCGAAGTTAGGCGAGAAAATACTCAAGAGATACTCATTGTTATCGATGATATTGCCGATTCATTTGACTATAAGAATAAGTATGCCATCGTTGAGTACCTCCGCGATATTGCCAAAAAAACCCACTTCAACCTGCTTCTGCTCACTCACAATTTCGATTTTCACCGGATCGTTAGCAGCCGATTAGGCGCAAAGCGTAGCAATCGACATATCGCAATTAAATCGCCTGAAGAGATATCGGTTAGGCAAGAGAAATATCAAAAAGATGTATTCAATGCGTGGAAGCAAAACCTTGCAACTAACGAGTTGTACCTGCTCGCTAGCATCCCGTTCACCAGAAACATCGCAGAGTACTGTGGCCACGAAGCTCATTTCTTACGCCTGACTTCATTACTTCACCTCAAACCAGATACAACAGACATTAAAGTGAGCGACCTCCAGTCGCTGTACCGGGCGGTCTTCACAGATCAAGTTGAGTTAGAGCTGCCAAACGGCAATGAGCTTGTGTTCGACAAGGTGATGCAATGCAGTGATAGCTTGCTCGCTGCCAATCGCGAGTCTCCGGAGCTCGAGAGTAAAGTTATTCTGGCCATGGCGATTCGGCTAAAAGCAGAGCAGTACATGATTACTGAAATTGCCGATGACGCATTTGTAACAGCAATCTCCTCAAACCAGACCCGCGCATTGTTTGATAAGTATGTTGAGACCTTCCCAGATGAGCTGGAAACCATAAGCCTGCTGGATCAGGTCAATCTTATGACCCCTGAGAACATACATCTCAACTCATTTATGTACGAACCTATTTTAGACATGTCCGCCCACAGCTTGTACCAGCTATATGCGGATGTGAAACAGTTATCAGTTACCGAATAAGGCCCAAGTCAATGGAACAAATAACAAACGAATCTCCAGAATCGAAAAGTATGGATATCACTAATGACAACATCCAACAGCTGAAAGAGATATTTCCGGATGTTTTCACCGAAGGAAAGGTAGATTTTGATGCCCTCAGAGCTGTGTTGGGTGACGCTATCGACGATTCAGATGAACGCTATAATTTTACCTGGAATGGTAAAAATAGAGCGAGGCAAATAGCACAAACGCCATCAACTGGGACATTACGACCTTGTAAAGAAGAAAGTGTTAACTGGGACTCTACTGAAAACTTATTTATTGAAGGTGATAACCTTGAGGTGCTCAAACTTCTACAGAAGTCCTATCACAAGAAAGTGAAAATGATCTACATTGATCCGCCTTATAATACAGGTGGTGACTTCGTTTATAAAGATAACTTTCATAACAATATTAAGAACTATTTAGAGATATCTGGTCAGTTAGGGGGGAGTGGAAAAAAACTATCTACAAATGTAGAGACTTCAGGTAGATATCACTCTAACTGGCTTAATATGATATATCCCAGGCTGAAGTTGGCTCGCAACCTACTTAAAGATGATGGGGTTATTTTTATCTCTATTGATGATTATGAAATAGATAATCTAAGAAAAGTTGCCAATGAGGTTTTTGGCGAAGACAACTTTCTCGCAAAGCTTATCTGGAATCTTACGAGTGGCCCTCAAGCTGGACACTTTACCAGATCTCACGAGTATGTGCTTGCATACGCAAAGAATAAAGCATCTCTTAAGTACTTCAAAGATACTTCCGGGGGGACTATAAAACATGGCGCTTTAAAGAAAATCAGTAAAGCAAATCCTTCTAGTGAAGTTACTTTCAAAAAAGGAAGTATTCGATATGAAGGTGACAATGCGGTCTTTCATGGAGAATTGGGAGGTTCAGAGAAGCAATATATTAAATCAGATTCCCTCAAGTTCGAGAATGGGATGTTGGCTGAAGATGTTACAATAGAAGCTGGCTGGGCAATGAAAAACCAGCTTTTAAGCTGGCTTGACGGAAAGGAAACCTTTGACTCTAAAGGGCAAAAAGTTCTGAGGTTCTATTTTAATTCCAAAGGCATTTTGTTTTATGAAAAGGAAAGGGGTACTTATCATCCTAAGACTGTTATCCCCACAGAAGTAGGAAACACGAAAACTGGCTCTGATCAAGTAATAGAATTGCTAGGCGAAAAAGTTATGGACTTTCCTAAGCCTACGCAGCTTGTTGAGTTTTTAATTAAGACTGTTAGTCATGATGATGATGACATCATTCTTGATTTTTTTGCTGGTTCAGGAACGACAGGCCACTCTCTTATTAACCAATGTGTAGAAGACGGGATCAAGAGAAAGTTCATTCTTGTTCAGCTACGAGAGAAGACTAATGAAGATAGTGCAGCTTTTAAGTCCGGGTATGATTATGTTTCCAAGATTACTTTGGCAAGGTTAAGTTCTATCATAAAAAAATATGGCCTTAAAGATGTCGGCTTTAAATTCTATCGCCTTTCCGAAACTAATATTAAGAGTTGGGATGCTGACTTTGATGATTTAGCGCCTGCTATAAAGCTTGCTGTAGACACCATAAAAGAGGGAAGAACAGATGTAGACGTTCTATATGAGATTCTACTTAAGTACGGAATAGAGCTCACAACGCTGGTAGAGGAGGTTGATGTCGCAGGTAAACGAGTGTTCTCTGTTGGTGCTGGAGCATTAATGGTTTGCTTAGATGATGATGTTAATGAGTATGTCATAGAGGGTATTGCTAAGCTAAAGCAGGAATTAGATACAGAGAATACTCAAGTCGTATTCAAAGACCAGGGATTTTCTAATAGCGTTGTCAAGACAAATGCGATTCAGATACTAAAACAGTATGGCATTGACGATGTGAAGAGCATCTAGGAGGCGGTATGAAGATTCAGTTTAAATCTGACTTATCGCATCAAGTAGATGCGGTAGAAGCTATCGTAGGTGTGTTTGAAGGTCAGGAAACCTTTCAATCAAATTTTACTGTTGCGGATCGTGCTTTAGCACTTCAGCAATTTGATATGTTTAGTCAAAATAACGATATAGGAACAGGAAATGCGCTATCTCTCTTGCCTGATGAAATTTACGCCAATACACGTAATGTCCAGCTAAAAAATGGGCTTTCACAAGTAGAGAATGCCAAACAAGAGCTGCCTAGCCTTGACTTCAGTGTTGAGATGGAGACCGGCACAGGTAAAACCTACGTTTACCTTAAGTCCGTATTTGAGTTAAATCAGCGATACGGGCTAACGAAGTTCATTATCGTAGTTCCCTCCGTCGCGATTAAAGAAGGCGTTTATAAGTCGTTACAGATTACTGAGCAGCACTTTAGAGATGACTACAAAAACGTTCAGTACGATTTCTTTGTTTACGATTCCGCTAAACCAGAAAAAGTCCGAGATTTCGCCACTAATGATTACATCCAGATCATGGTGATTAACATTGATGCGTTTAGCAAATCCTTTACTGACCCTAGTAAGGAAACCAAGGCAAACTTAATTCACCGCTCGACTGAAAAGCTGAGCGGCGCTAAACCCATCGAACTTATTCAAGATGTTAGGCCAATCGTCATCATAGACGAACCTCAATCCGTTGTTTCGACACCGAAACGAAAAGAAGCTATCGCTAGTCTCAAGCCGCTCAGTACATTCCGCTTCTCGGCCACACTCAATGAAGCGCCGAATCTGCTCTATAAACTTGATTCCATTGATGCTTATGAGCGCAAGCTTGTGAAGCAAATTGAAGTTGCCTCACTAGATGTAAAGGATGGGCATAATCAGGCCTACATTAAGTTAATCAGCGTCGACAACAAGAAGTCACCCATTTCAGCCAAGATCGAAATCGACGCTCAAACCCGCACAGGTAAGCTTCAGCCTCGTAAGCAGATCACCATTAAAGACGGTCAGGTTAATGACCTCTTTGAACTATCAGGCGGTCGTACTGTTTATGAGGGGTATGTTGTAAACGACATTTACTGTGAGGAAGGGAACGAGTACATCGATTTCACTAGTCGTGATGAGATCATTCAACTCGGCCAGGCAATTGGCGAAGTAGATCAGGATGCGTTTAAGCGAATTCAGGTGGCAAAAACGATTGAAGAGCATTTGGAGAAGGAGCTCACGTTTTTCCACAAAGTGACCATAGGTCACGACCCTCTTGACCACTCAAATATTCTTAGCCAAAAGGGTATTAAGGTACTCAGCCTATTCTTTATCGACAAAGTCGCCAACTACCGTGGCTACACTGAGGGTGGCTTGCCTAAGCCAGGTAAATTTGCCGAATGGTTTGAAGAAGAATTTGCTAAGCAGGTACGTAAGCCTAAATACCGCGTGCTCTATCCAAAGATTTGGGATAACACCGGTAAAAAGTACGAAATCAATGAACAAGCTCTGAAAGAACTGACAAGTGCCGTACATGATGGCTACTTCGCGCAGGATAAGAAGAAAGATGCGGCAGGCAACCCGCTGTTTGCCGAATCCAAGCTTTCAGCAAAAGGCGAAGGCGGAAAAACCGCAGCAGATGAGTCGGCTTACAACCTGATCATGAAAGACAAAGAAAAGCTCTTATCAATGGATGAGACACTTCGCTTTATCTTTTCACATTCAGCACTCAAAGAAGGCTGGGACAACCCTAACGTATTCCAGATTTGTACCCTCAACGAGACATCATCAGTAACAAAGAAACGCCAGGAAATTGGGCGTGGACTCCGTCTTGCTGTAGATCAATCTGGAGAGCGCGTTCCTTACGGGTTCGAAGTCAACACGCTGACAGTCATGGCCAATGAATCCTACGAGAAATTTGTATCTGATCTACAGACTGAAATCGAAAAAGAAGAAGGAATCAAGTTTGGTGCGGTCGAGTCGCATCAGTTTGCCAATATCGTAGTATCTGGTGAGTATGATCAGAAGGAGTTCTTAGGCGCGAAGAAATCTGAAGACATATTCCAGCACTTACTGACTCAGGGTTACATTGATAAGCACGGTAAAATTCAAGACGTGCTCAAAGAAGCTATCGACAACAATGCTGTCAGCCTGCCAGACCATGTGTCAGAGCACGCAGAAGCCATTGTCGCTACGCTCCAAAAGTTGGCCAAAGGCCTTAACGTTAGGAAGCATGAAGAGAAGCGCACTGTCCAATTAAAAGAAGGTTCAGATGGTAAGCAGGTTGTACTGGGCAGTGACTTCAAGGCCTTGTGGGATCGAATCAAGTACAAGACAACTTACCGCGTGAACTTTGTTGAGACGGACCTAATCGAAAAGTGCATCAAGGAGATCCGTGCCAGCGTTGCTGTAGCAAGTGCGAAATTTCAGTACACCAAGGTCAAAGTGGCTGTAACGGAAGCTGAGCTGGAAACCTACGATGAGAAAACCAAGATCCAGTACTACCGCAACCGAAACTTCCAGTTGCCGGACATTGTTACCTATTTAACTGACCAGACTAATCTGACACGCAAAACCATAATCGACATTCTGCTTGGCTTAGGAGACAAGCTAGAGGCATTTAAGAACAACCCTCAGCGCTTTATTGAGTTAGCTGGCGAAGTGATCCGCAAGCAAATGCGTATCGCCATTGTTGATGGTATTAAGTACCAACGTATTGGGGATGACGCATACTATGCTCAGGAGCTGTTTCAGGAAGAAGAGCTGACTGGTTATCTGAAGGATATGGTGAAAGCTGAGAAATCTGTTTACGACTATATCATCTGCGATTCAGATACAGAGTTCAGCTTTGCCGAACGACTCGAGAGCGCAGAAGAAGTGAAGCTTTACGCCAAGCTGCCACCTTGGTTCAAGATTGACACTCCGCTGGGTAACTATAACCCAGACTGGGCGGTGTTGATTGACAAGGACGATGGCACTGGCGAGCAGCTCTACTTTGTCGTAGAGACTAAATCGAGCATCTTCAATGATGATCTTCGAGAAGCCGAAAAGGCCAAAATCAAATGTGGTATTGAGCATTTTGACGCCTTGGCAAAAGACGAAAACGACGACCCAATCCCTGGGGCTGCGAAGTTCGTAAAAGCAGACAACTTCGATACTTTCAGTACCGAGTTCTAGCTTGTCTACCAGAGTTAGGCTCCTGAAAATGGGAGCCTACTCGTCTATGTACAGCCTATCAATCTAGTATTTTATTGTGGCCAATTTAAACGTTAATGCAGTATGGGGGATGGAGGCGGCCAGGCAGACTTGGCAAACGAGCCTACCTAGCCATAGAGTTACTCAGAAAAAGGGTATTTAATGGCATCGTGGTGTTGGTAGCCAGTAACCTCAAAGTCTTCGAGAGTTACCCATGTTTCAATATCCTCTAATGACTTAATCTTGGGATTGATACTGAGTTGAGGGGAAGGGAATGGATCCCGTTTAAGTTGAACATCTCGAAGCATTGGAAGCTGGTCAGCATATACGTGAGCATTAGCAACTTTATGGAAGCAGCGTTTTGCTTGTTTGCCCGTAATTTGAGCAACTAACGCGAGTAGGGTGAAGCACTGAACCTGATTAAAGTTGAGACCCAATGGAACGTCGCAGCTGCGTTGATAGGACGTTAGATAGAGATCATCTCCCAATAAAGAAAATGTGTGTGTGTGCATACATGGTCGGAGGCATCCTAAATGAAACTCTCCAGGGTTGTAGAATGAAAGGATTTCTCCGCGATCATCAATACCTTTTGATAAGTTATCGATAAGTTTACGCAATTGATCGACATGGCCACCGCCTGGTTTTGCCCAGGAACGGCCTTGTACGCCATAAACACGGCCCATATCGTCTTCGCCTTTTCGGTTAGGGTTTTCTAGCCATGCCTTGGTTTGATTTGCATTAGCATTCCAAGTATTACAGCCAATTGCTCGGAACTGAGCTGCATTGTCATAGCCGCGCAAATAGCCTAGAAGTTCGGCAATCGCCGCTTTCCAAAAGCTCTTTCGTGTCGTAATAAGCGGAAATTGGTTGTTCTCAACGTCGTATTCTAGTGACGCATCAATGACGGTTAAACACTTCTTACCTGTACGTTTGTTTTCAACCCAAACGCCGTCATCTACAATTCTTTGGCATAAATCTAAGTACTGTTTCATGTTTGTGAACCTGCTTTATTGTTAGTTGCAATGCTTAGCTTTCTTGCCAATGCATTGTTTTCTCTATTTAAACGCGATATTTCTGAGTTTAATCCTATAATTTCTTCGTAAAGAATCGCGTTTTCAGCTCGTAAGCTTGTAATTCTTTCTTCTAGCCGTTGTTCGAAACTTGGCTCTTTTGGTTTTGTCTTTAAATTTTCTAGTTGTTCTTTCCTAGCAGCTTTTATATCTTTCAGCTTTTTCTTCGCCCAATAGCGAGCTTTAACTGCTCCTGAAGATAAGCCGCAAAGCTCACTGATAGCCATAATAGAGGGCTTGGCTTCACCTTCAAGTACGGCGGTTTCTAGGAGAGCAAGAGCATCTTTAATTAACTTGTCGTTATGTTCTACTAAATCAATACCGTGTTTTTTTAGATGTTCAGGGCGCTTGTCAGCCATCTTTGGGCTCTCCTTCAAACTTACTAACATGTCTGCCTAGCTGAATGGCTAAACCAGACCAGACATGTTCGCTTAAGCCTTTTTCATTTGCCTTTGATTGAGCGTGCTGTTGCCTGTCTTTTAAAGCGAATGCACACCCTTCGGAGATTAGGTGATTGTCGCAGTCTGGATCACACCCATAGTCTCCGTAACATGGAGGGGGAAGGGAGCCATCTTCAGCTTCTTCAAAGTTGAATGTACAAATTCCAATAGATGTTGGCATGAGTGAAATATTGGATCGTGCCAATTTCTTGATATAGTTCTGCCGGTCTTCTCCGAACAGGCCTTTCCCCTTAAACCAAGCATCAATTCTCCGAGTGTGCCCTTCTGCTCCTCCGCCAGCAAAGTTCTTACCTTCACCGTATATATCGGTGAGAACTTCTTCTCTTGAATCAGCAATACGTTTTTGTATGGACTTGTCTAGCTCCTTTTTATAGTTGCCATACCCTGCTGTTACGGTGTTTGGAAGCCTGCTGAAGCGGCTATAGAAATGTTTTAGCTGTTTGGTAATAAAGGGTAACCCTACTTTGTGCTTTGCGAGTTGGAAAGCTAACGTGTTTCTCCCTTGTTGCACCGAAAAGCGGTGATTGGCGAAAGCTCCACGCTCATCAAATGATTTAATCCAGCGATTAAAAGTTGTATTTAGGCTTGTATACCCATGGTTTGGGCTTCGTTCAATTTGCCTTGGCGAAGAAAATAGCTGTTTGTTACCGGTTTGGGCACAAGCGTACATGAGAATCTCATGGGCATCTTCTGTTAGAGGGACGACTAGCCATCGTTCGCGATGAGGCTTGTCTTTGTCTTTATGTTTTATAACTTTTGAAATTATGAACTTATTGTCATCAAGAGTTTCTAGAGGAACGGCTTGAATAAGAGAGAACTCACTATCTCGCATGCCGCTTAAAAGTAAGATGACCATCATAGAAGCTTTGTGTGCCTCTTTATAAAGTCTGGTTATCTCTCCTGCCGAATACCCGTATACATCGAGAAATTTTTTGGGTGCGATTTCAGGATTCTCACTCCAGAGATAATCCTCAAGGGGTTTTTTTATCTTTTTTAGTCGCTCTCTTATCTCGGGTCTGACTAAAGGTAGTAGATCTTCATCGTGCAGAGTCATTTCCATTGCAAACTTAAACTCTGCAATGCATTGCTTGCAGTAATTCAAAAGGTAGACAAATTGGAAGTCGGAAAGAGTATCGATGCCTGTATGCGAAGATTGCTCTCCCCAAAAAATGGATTTGGAATTGATATCTGCAAGCTGCATTGAAAAAGGCCTGCCTATATTTTTTATTACCACCTCGTGATAGAGCATTTTCATCGCTCTTTTTAAGTGAGATGGCCTTCCTCCAATAAAGGCAGCATGGTTCTTGAGCATGTCAAAAGTTATATCTGCAAATGATTCTATGACTAGACCATCTTTACTTTGTTCAGTTATAAAGTATGAACCGATTTTGGCTAACTCAATGACTCGCCCCTTCACTGTTTTACCATCTACTTTGTTTTTTTTTCCTCTACTCGCCCTTAGTAAAGCTGGGTAATTGGCATAAATAAAGGCGGCGAGTTTCAGCTCTGAAATCATTTGCTCTGTGAGGCAGTATTGATACTGCTTCATGTGATGAGCAGGGGCATCACTCGCTGCAAAGTCATCCCAATCGATCATAGAAGACTTATCGCCTTTAAATAGAGGATCTGAACTGAGCAAGAAAACCCACTTCATGCTGCTATAAGTAGAATGCCAGATAGGGGTATCCGGCGGAAGAATCGCGTTTCCCGTGGTGAAGTCGTTGACAGTTGGAGCTTGCGATGCAGTATTCATAGTTACCTCATAGCCCCATATAAACCAGTTGATCTATTTCTTCGTCATCAAGCTCAATCGCAAGTGATTTTGACTGTTTTAGTACATCTTCAGGAAAGTGATGATCGGGGGTTAGCAAGTCATTGATAACTAAAAGGACAGCTCTGTATAACTCATTTCTCTTTTTCATATTTGCCCGGTTCTCTTCTAATGAAAGCTCTAACTTCCATTTGTATGCGATGAGCTTAGGCAACCCTCCTTCATGCACTGATGACTGTTCACACAATAAGCACATGTTCCAGAATTTGCATGGGGATCCATCGATGTGTTTTGTGAGCTGGCGGACTTTAGCGCTTGGGTTAAAAGCATCTTTGCAACGCAGCCCAGAAAGGGTTTCTGTGACCCCAGTTGGGTTCTTATCAGAAGCCTTAGCGTCTGAGTGGCGAGCGGAGTCTTTGCTCGGCTTGGAGTGTGAAATTTCTACTAATGCTGTTCCTATGGTCGTGTGGAACTCATTCTCAAGAAAATTGTCATCAAGATACGTTGATGTAGTCACCAGGCTATTGTGGCCAGCTGTAGCTTGTATCTCGAATATGTCTGCTCCTGCTTTGACCATATTGTTGATTGAAGTACTGCGGAAGCGACTGAAGTTGAACATGAAATCTTCACCTAAAAGGGCATACAAATTATTCTCCTTGCAAAACTGTTTAGCCCAAGGTGTTGCCGTTAAGGCATCTGAGTTATTTGCCTTGTGTTGTTTAGTTGGACCTCTCCAAATTATGTGGGTTACTCGGTGAATGAGCGCATTGCTTGGATTTTGGTTCCAACAATCATGTTCATAGATGAATAACTTGTTTGTCGCATCTCCTTTGGCGTGGGAACGAAGAGGGGCTGTAAGCGTTTGGGTCAATGCGATCAGATCCGACACTCGACGTTGGAGCTCATCCTTAATGAAATGCTCTCCTTGTTCTAGCAGAGTTAAATGTAATTCTTTGTCTTCAGATTGATTTTCATTGCCTGCTCTTACCTTTGTATATGCAATGAATGGTTGCCCAGTTAATGGATGATGAGGCTGATAACTATCAAGTGTCAAAGACGCGACAGATTCAGCATTTAGACCTGTTAATCTAGATAACTCTGCCGCTAGAGGCAGAATTAGTCGCCTATCCACAAATGGCCAAACACCTATCCGAATATAGAAATTCATTAGTGATTTGATGGTGATCGAACGATCTTTCTTTACAGCGAGTAGCATCCTCAGCGGATCACAGCTATAACGCTCTTCAAATTCAAAAAGAGTGCTTTCGAAGCTTCCCCTTTTGCTCACCAATGGCTCAAGGCCAAAAGCTTGCTCCGGCCTATATCCAGTTGCCAGTCTGCTGTTTGCTAGTGAAGCGCAGACCTTATAGTTTCTAGCTGCTGAAGTTATAGACGGCCACTCTACGCCTTCTACTGTTACTTTTACTGGTTTTCCGTTTTCAATGTTGCGTTCGGGTGGAGGAGCTAGTCCAAGACACTGTTCGTCCGACCAGCCTTTTCTCCTTCGTTCGGTGATTGTATTTTGCGGTATGCCGTACTTCCCGCTGGCATCGATGACAGATAATTCTTTACCTTGGACAACAAGAGGATCCTTGTTCGGGCGACAATATGGAATACCTAGATTTGTCTTTTCATATGGTTCAGATACTCGCTTGGCGTGCACTAAAGCTCTGCTTAAAGCAACATCAATGATTTCCTGTTCAGCCTCTGAGTAAGGTGCTCGCTCGTTGGTTTCAGGAACGCCTTTGAATATCGGAGCATGGTAAACAACAGCATTAATTAACCCTAGTTCATAGGCCCAGTCCATGGCCTGCCTTACTAGCTTGTAAATAGAGTAACGAGTTAGTGACTTTATGCGCTTTTGGAGAACAAGCCATTTCGTGAAGCGGAGTAGAGCATCTGCTTCCCAGTATTCTTGGATGAAAAAGCGTTGATCTTGCTTTAACCTTCCATAGCCCCCATTTGTCTTGGATAGGTATTCAAGGTACCAGTTCAGTGCTTGGTCAACATTAGCAGTGGGCTTCTCTCGCTTGAGTAGCAGAAATAGCCATTGCAATTGCTTGTGTGGCTCCCGCGTGGTTGGTTTCGGTACTAGTAAAGTCGGGCTAGTCACGATAATGCCCCCGCTTCTCTGTATGTTTTAATGGGGGGAGGTATGTAGCCTCACGAATAGCTTCTGCCTCTTCAAGTCGGTTTGTTTTCTGCCCCTCTGAGTTCAATTTTGCTAGAACAGCTGGAGGAATCTGGGTGTAGATTTCTGTTGTCGATATGTCCGCATGGCCGAGCATTTGCTGAATAGTTAGCATGCGGTCTTCATAATCTTTCCCCATATCTGAGCCTAGGACTGAATAAGCTGTTCCGTGCCTTAGCCAGTGGCTTTTCATTTCAATTTGGATGCCTGAGCGGAGGACTGCGCTTTTGAATTGCTTTGATGCATTTCTACTAGCCCATGGTTTCCCATTGCTAGTGAGAAAAACAGGCTTGTTGGGATCATTTACTCTCCAACCTGTGGCGAGTTTATACTCGGGAGAATTGTGATACTTACGTATTCGATTTAGAACAGCCCTCGAAATCACCGTGTTTCGAGTTTTCAATCCAGTGACTCTTCCTTTGTTGCCATTTACTAAGAGAGGATAAAGTTCAAACTCTTGGTTTGAATAGATCGAACTCGAAGGTAGGTCCCCCTTTTTTAAGTTAATCAGCTCCGATAAGCGTAGCCCAGTATCATATTGAGTATGGAACATGCAACGCTCACATTCATTATGCATTGCTGATAACACGCTGATGACCAGCTCTTTCGTAATGTGCTTAGGACTCTTCTTATTCGCTTTTCTTACGGTGTATCTTAGAGTGTTTGATCGCCCCCACGGAGAGTCTTCTAAGCTCCTGATGTTCCCTCCTTCACTTGTCGTTAGCCAAGTTAAGAACTCTTTGATAGCTGCTTCTCGGCCACTTCGGGTTGAGTTACTGCACCCCTTTTCTTGTTGGTAACTTTGCCATTCAACTATGTCATCACGGCTAATTATTTCTAGGGCTTGGTCAAGTGATAAGTTTGGAAAGTAATCGGAAGTTTCTAGCCATTCACAAAGATAAGATAGTGACCGTCCGTACTGTTCAGCAGTGCTACTTGTAATGGAACGGCCAATAGACCTATTTAAATAGCTGAACCAGTTATGAGCGTGATAAACAATCCTTTCTTCTTTACTAAACAGAGTCATGATCTGCGTACGTTTGTGAGCATGCTTTAGCTCTAGAGTCTGTTCTTGGGACTCTACAGTTAACTGCTTGTCAACCTGCGATGCTCTGACTAAAACGAATTGGACCATGAAAAATAAGGATGTGATTTGTTTGAAAGTCCTTTTATTATGGTTCCATATAAAAAGTCAGTCAAGAAGGAAGTTTATTTGCTTAGCCCTTTGAGTATAATGAAGTGTCTTTTTTGTAGTTTGGTTCCTAAAACATATTTATGAAGATCAATTGCCGATGATGCGCGATGTTCAGCTCAAGCGAGAGCCATTCCCGTCGCCGCAACTGAACATCAATCCAGATATTAAGTCACTGAAGGATTTGGAAACCTGGGTGACCATGGATGACTTTGAAGTCGTTGGCTATCAGCACCACGATCCGATTAAGTATCCGTTTGCGGTTTAACCCCGTATTGATATCGCCAGTAAGGTGCTGCTCTTCATATAAAAACCGGCTTCTTAGCCGGTTTTTTAATTGCAGAATTACTCGATGGTTAACCCGCCTTGTCGCAATAGTTGCTGCAGGGCTTTTGTTTGCTGATCATAGCGCCGCCAACGGCCTATCGAATCGCTGTTAATGGGTTGCCGCACTTGCACCGCACTGGCGGTCGAAACGGGCGCTTGATTCAAATGAAAATTGACGCATTGTGGTTCAAAATCTAAGCCGCAATGGTTCAATATCCGGCGTATCTCACTATCTGGGCTGGCTACCAAGGATTCATATTCGATTCGTAACAGGCGTTCCCCAAGCCGTTGCTGCCAGAAATCCATCAGGCGGCGAAATTGCAAGTAATAGCGGCCAGTATCGAGCAAATCATAGGAATAGTTGTAATAACTGAAGTTAAGTGCAAATAGCTGCCTGAAGTTGCTGATACAGGTATCCATGGGATTTCTGTCAAGCCAGATTAACTTGGCGTTCGGCAGTGCTTCAGCGATGAAACCCAAGTAGAAAAAGTTCAGCGGCATCTTGTCAGTAAAATGTGCTGTTTGACCGGTTTGCGGTCTGGTGCTGTCGATATATCGTTTGCCGATGGCTGCTAAGTCGAGTTGGCAAGCTTTGCTAATGGTTGGCGGATCAAGCACCCGATTTGACTGGGTGGCACAAGCTCGCTTCAACTCGACGCCGAAGTTCTGTAGTTCTCCGGCAGTGGTGACTTTGGAGTGATTTGAGATGATGCGATCCACTAATGTCGTGCCCGAGCGAGGCATGCCGGTGATGAAAATAGCCTCGTCATTTGGGTCACCATTTGAGCTGTGGCTGGCGCGATGTTCAAATGCTTCAATCATTGCGTCAAACAACGCCTGATCATCACTGCTTTGGTAGTTGAGTTGCTGCTTTTTGCGCTCGTTTGCTTCTGATAACGCAGTGAATGCTTGGTCATATTGGCCGAGTGCTTCATGCTCTTTAAGTAGAGCATGGCCCAAATGGACATGACCGTCGACCGAATGGCAGTTTGCTTTTGTCTTGGTCAAGCGGTCGATGTGATTGTGAGACTCGCTAATGCCACCTAAATCGGTCAGTGATGAATGGGCTGGGTAATGGTTGGGATTTAAGCTAATTACCCGTTCATAAGCTTGTCTAGCCTCATCGAAGTCGCCATTAAAGCGTGCCGAGGCTGCCAGATTAAACCAGTAACTCGGCTGTTTAGGGCGAAGTGCGCAAACGCGGCGAAACAACTCTGCAGCCAATTGGTGTTGGCCGACTCGACTAAATACCACGCCAATGGTATCGAGCGTTAATGCGTCGTTGTCTGAGACCCATTTGCGAGCCAATTCGGCACTCTGACTGGCTTCAGATGGACGGTTTAGCTGCGCTAATATGCGGGCATGTTGAGCCTGATATTCTGCCGTTTTGGGTGCTAAGGCCAGCGCGCGTTCCACTAACTCTAACGCTTTTGTCAATTGCTGCATCGAAGCGGCGATCATGGCGAGCAAAAAATAGCTATCGGCATGCTCTGGCTGTTGCTGCAATACTTGCAAGCAAAACTGGTGGGCCGCTTTAAAATTTTGTTGATTGAGGGCTTGTTGGGCAGCTTTGTGGAGCTGTTCAATCGATGGGATAGAACTCACTGGGTATCCAGACGACCAAGGGTAAAGAATGATTTTGGCATATCAACAGGGGGCATGATAGCCCCCTGTGATCATTGGCTTATGTGTCTCGACGATCAGTTGGCAAAGTTGTATTTCACTCGCAAACCAATTGTTCTAGGGGTATTGATGTACTTACCATAGCGGCGCAGATCGAAGCCATTTACCTCACGAACGTTACTAAAGTCGGTTCGCACCGAGGTGACGGCATACTTATCGGTAAAGTTATCGGCAAACAAGGTGAAATCCCAGTTTTCATAACTCATCTTGGCCGACAGGTTATGAAGGGTATAACCACCCAGAGTTTCGCCATTGTCATGGTTACCCAGCTTGGTATAGATATCTCCGGTATATTGCATGTTGTAGCCAAACTCTAATGGCATACCGTTCAACTCAGTTGTATAGGTACTGCCAAATGAAGCTTGATGTTCCGGTGAGCCTGGCAGTCGATCGCCATCATATGCATGCTCTCCGCCAACAGGGCCATTACCATCATCGGGATCTTGCTGAGATTTTAGCGAATCTTCAGTCAACTCAGCATTTGTGTATGCGTAAGTGCCGAACAACATCCAATCCTCGGTCAACAAATAACGGCTCGATAACTCGACACCTTTACTCTCTGCCTTTGGACCATTGGTGGTGATGTTGACGCTGCCGTTTGTGGTAACGGTTGGGACTTGCGGTTTATCCCATTTTATTAAATAGATTGCGGCATTGAACTCGAGAGTGTTATCCAGCAATGTACTGTGAGTACCAAGCTCAAAGTTGAGAGTTTCGTCAGGGTCGTAGAATAGCTCATTGGGTAATGCACAGACGTTTTGCTGTAATTCTAAATCTTCATCGCAAGGTGCCACCGCGTTACCACCGCCAATTCGATAGCCTTCGCTGACGGTGAAGTAAGTCAGAATGTCATCAGTTGCTTGGTATGCGGCATTAAACTTGAACAAAGAACCATCATCATCTGCCGAACCTTCTGACGTGTTAAAGATTATATCGATAGGCTCGCCATCGAGCAGAGGTAGGGCAAATCCTTGCTTGACGTCATCTTCGTAGTCATAAACTCGAGCCCCTAATGTGACGGTGAGGGCTTCGGTGACATCGTAGCTCAGCTCGCCAAAAATAGCTTTTTCTTTAATGGTCTCATCGAGGAAGGACATGTACTCTAAGTTGTCTGGGCGATCGATGTCCCAGAACTCAGGAATGCCGGGAGTGAACTCTTCTGATGTCGAATCGACTTCAAATTTGTTGTAAAAGGCGCCAACAATCCACTGTAATTTGCTATCAGCCTGCGACACCAAGCGAACTTCTCCGGTAAAGGTGTCTTCATCGGCCACTTCACGAGTGAATGCCGCAAACGAAGGGAAACCTTCGTAGCCGTATTCAAAGTTCAGCAACAAATCGGTTTGGTCGCGCTGTCCAATTTCGTCGTAGTCAGTTTTGCCTAAAGCGACAACTAAGCTGGCAAAGTCAAGGTCGGCTTCGACTTCCAAGCTGAACACCTGGTTTTTCATTTCATTGGGTTCTTCAAATCGGTAGCCACTTTCGTACTTGCCAGTGCCAAATGATTCGCGGTGAACCAGTGTTCGCCCTTCTGGTTTATCTTTTTGGTAGTAATAAGTGAAATTGACATCGACATTGTCAGCGGGCGTCCAACGTAAACCGACTCGACCGAACAAGGTCTCATCGCCGTTGGCATCCTCTTTCGAGCGCAGATTGGCGGCGACATCGGCAGGGTTACTAAAGTCGGGCTGCGGATTGGATACCCCAGCTTCGCGAACCAAATAGTTGTAATCGATAAAACCAGCTGTTTTGTCATAACCAACTGAAGCCCGTAAAGCCAGCGTGTCGCTTAGTGGCAGGTTAACGATGGTGCTGGCTTCGTAGTTTGGGTCATCGCTCTCACTGGTCTGCGAAAGACCGCCATTGGCAATTACTTCAATGCCATCGAATGATGGTTTGTTGGGTAAATAACGAATCGCACCAGCCAGTGTGCCAGCGCCGTAAAGCGTGCCTTGAGGGCCAATTAACACTTCAATACGATCCATGTCATACATGTGCAAGTCAACGTATACCGGCACGTCACCTAAGTAAGTGCCGACGGTGCCGCCTCCGCCATTCTCACCGGTAGGCCCGAGGCTACCCGTATTCAAACCGCGAACAATAATAGGTGATGGCGCGCGACCTCCTTGGTCGACTACTGTCATCCCTGGCACCCATTTAGAGATATCAACCAAGTCGGTGATGCGATTATCTTCGAGGACATCGCCTCCAAGCGCAGTAATGTTAACTGGGATGTCTTGTACCGTGTTAACTCGGCGTGTGGCTGTGACAGAGATTCGCTCTAACCCTCTAAAGGCCTCGGCATCATCGTCAGCTTGAACTGGAGTGGTGATAGCACTACTAATGGCAGCAAATAGCGCAGTGTATTTCAGATTTTTTAGTGACATGCAAAACATCTCAAGTAATTTGACCGGAATGGGTGACCTGCAAACAGCTCAGAACTGTTCTCTGTTTGCCGGCCACTTTTCAGCGTTTGTAAGTACTTCAATAGCGCTGTTGGCGCGCTTTCATGTTGTTCTCAGAGAGGCGTATCGCAATTATCATTCCAAGTTGAAAGACGGTGCTTACGGAGAGGTTTTGTTGTAAATGTTAGAGTTTTTAGTCAATTTTGTTATTAATTGAATCAAATTGGTGCGTTTGTTTGTGTCGTTTTGGTGCTTTAATTTGCTTTCTGCGGCACGAGTGTGCGCTGTGATTCGGCTAACAGTACTGATTGGAGTTGATACAAAGATCACAAATGACAACTGTTCGAAGCGAGAGCCAGAAAAGTAAATTTTGGTAAAGATGGGCGCGAAGGCCGGCTTTTATCGCTGGTTTTTTTATATGCTCGGCGCATCATCAGGATCCGATGGGCGGATCTGAGAGAACGCTGTCTGCAAAGGTTGAGATGCCCGCTTACAATCAAACGAATATGGCTGTTATCGCCGCCAATCGGTTTGGCTACGGCTTTCGAGCCGGCGATAACTTAGCGCCAGAACAGGCCCAAGCTTGGCTCAAACAAGGACTGATCACCCCTCAATTTGGTAAGCAATTACCATCAACAGAGACTTTATTACTCAACATTGCCAATAATCGGGCGGAAAAAAAGCGTCTGAAAGCGGCAGGGAAAGAGCTAGACGACGACAAGAAACGATATCCGCGTCAGCAAAATTTCGCCTTTGTTGAGGATCAGCTGAACACGATATTAAGCGCTGAACACACCATCCAATGGCGCCTGTTGGCCTTTTTTGCCAATCACTTTTCGGTGACTGCGCAAAACGATTTGATGTGGGTTCTGGCACCAGCTCTTGAACGCGATGCCATTGCACCGAACTTGCTGGGCTCGTTCGAGTCACTATTGATGGCGGTGGTGAAGCATCCGGCAATGCTCATTTACCTGAACAACGAGCGCTCCTTTGGACCAAATTCAAAGCTGGGCCGACGCGGCAAGGGTATGAACGAAAACCTCGCCCGCGAGATCCTCGAATTACACACTCTGGGCGTTGATGGGGGTTACAGCCAAACCGATGTGATTGAACTGGCCAAAGGCATTACCGGCTGGAGCGTGGCCAACCCAAATAAAGATAAAACCACCGGCTTTCGCTTTCGCGCGAGCGGCCATGAACCTGGCCGGCGAGAGCTGCTTGGCAGTAATTATCGCCAAGCAGGCGTAAAGCAGGGCGAAGCCATGTTAGTGGCGTTAGCTCGTCATCCGGCAACCCGTCGTCATCTCTGCACCAAGCTGGCTCGCCACTTTATTGCCGATGAACCATCCGAAGCGCTGATACAACAACTGGAAGCCGCTTGGCAGCAAAGTGGCGGTGAGATTAAGCAAGTGATGCTGGCGCTAATTGACAGTGATGAGAGCTGGCGATCTGAGCGGCAGAAATTCAAAACGCCGCAGGAATTTCTGTACTCATCATTACGCTTGTTGCAGCCTCCAAATCTTCCGGCGAAGAAGTTTGTGGCTACTTTGAAACAGCTCGGCCAGCAACCCTATAGCGCAGGCTCTCCAGCTGGCTATGGCGATTCGCAAGCCGATTGGCTCGGCTCCAGGGCACTGATGGCTCGGATTGACTGGGCGACGCTGGTCGCCGGTCGTTATCGCCGTAACGCCGATAGTTTGCTGCAAACCGCATTAGCTGACTCCGCTTCGCAACGGACCTATCAAATGGTCAATCGAGCCGAGTCAAGAGCGCAAGCAACGACCTTGTTGCTGATGAGCCCAGAGTTTCAGTGGAGGTAATTGTGGATCGCAGACGTTTTTTACAACTATCAGGGGCCAGCTTAATGCTGTGGCCAACGGCGCCGGTCTGGGCGCAAACAACCAATTCCGCAACATCCACCGCGGGCAAGAAGTTGGTGTGGGTGTTGCTCCGTGGCGCGCTTGATTCGCTGCACACCGTGATCCCTGTTGCTGATAACAACTTGCGCCAGCATCGTCCTAAACTGACGGACGGATGGCTGCCCTCGGCACTGCCGTTGTCATCGGAATTTGCCCTGCATCCATCATTAAAAAACCTGCACAGTTGGTACCAATCTGGGCAATTTTCGCCGATTGTTGCCGTTGGTTCAGGGTATGACAGCCGCTCTCACTTTGATGGTCAGGATTTTCTCGAATCGGGCCTCGGCCAAATCGACCACGACAGCGGTTGGTTAGCACGAGCGATTAATAGCCGTCATGCGCAAGGGCTGGCGATAGCACAAACCACCCCCATCGCTTTTCGCAGCGCCGAGCAGGTGATGGAATGGTTTCCAAGTCGCTTCCGGCTCAGCAAAGAAGACACTTACGCCGCATTGATGGACATGTATGAAGAAACACCGTCGATGCTAACCTCTTTGCAAGAAGGTTTAGCGGCCCGCGATTTACTGGCGCTGGACCAAGCTAAAGAGAATAAAAAGGCAACATTTAAGTCGTTGGCGGCCGCCTGCGGCACCCTTATGACGAGCGACAATGGCCCTGATTGCGCCATGCTCGAACTGGGGGGCTGGGATACCCATAACAATCAGGTCAATCGCCTTAACCGCCAACTGACCGAGCTTGACCAAGGGCTGGCGGCACTGAAAGAAAGCTTAGGGGACGAGTGGCGTAATACGGTGGTGGTGGTCTCAACCGAGTTTGGCCGCACGGTTCGAGAAAATGGCACGGCGGGCACCGATCACGGCACCGCTAGTTGTATGTTGGTCGCCGGTGGCGCCATGAAAGGCGGTAGTGTGTTAGGGGCTTGGCCTGGGCTTGAGGAACAACAGCTATTCCAAGGCCGCGATCTGATGCCAACTTCTAGCGCATTTCGCTGGTGGGCGACCATACTGGCGCAACATTGGGGGCTGACTGAGAGCCAATTGCAAACCGTATTGCCAGGCAGCCCGAGATACGAAGTGAACCTAATGCGCCAATCTTAACTGGCTTTACTAACATCTGCCGCGCCCATATAACGGGCGCGTTTTTTGGCTTTCAGCTTGGCAATATCGACTAACACCAAACCATCGACGCAATCGGCAAAATCAGGATCAATACCAAAATCGAGAAACTGCACGCCGTCTTGTTCGGCCACTTCGGTGTACTGCTTGTACAGCGTTGGGACCGACACGCCCATATTAGCCAGTAGGTGCTTTAACTGAGTAAAGTCTTCTTTGTAATCCGCCCCAGAAAATGTCGCTTTGAGGGTCTGCAGGGTGTCATCGGCAATACCATAGGGTTGCCGCGAGTGGGCAATGGGCTCTTTGCTAGAAAAATAAAGCTTGTAAAAAAATACCAGCAAGTCGCGCGCTGGCTTTGGAAAGCTATTGCTGATGCTGACCGGCCCAAACAAATACCGGTAGCCGGGGTACTTCACCAAAAATGCGCCAATGCCATACCAGAGGTAGTCGAGCGAGCGCTTGCCCCAATAGCGAGGCTGCACAAATGACCGACCCAGCTCAACACCCTGCGGTAGGTATTTGTCCATTTGTTTATCAAAATCGAACAATGAACTGGTATAAAGACCCTTCAGGCCTTTTTCATCAATCACTCGCTGGGTATCGGCTAAACGATAAGCGCCGACAATTTCTAAATCTTCCCGATCCCAAAGTACTAGGTGTAAGTAATGGGCATCGTATGAATCCATATCGCGACGCTCGCCGGTTCCCTCACCAACGGCACGAAACGACACTTCCCGCAAGCGGCCAATTTCACGCATGATGGGCGAGCTTTCGGTAAAGCGGTAAAGGTAGATTTGCTTGCCGTCGGCGGTTTCACCCAAGCGCTCGCATTGTTCAATGGCATGTTTGAGTTCGGCTCGGCTTTCCGGATGGGCGATGGCAGAAAAGGTCTTGAATAAGCCCTTGCGTCCCTTGGCGATTCGGTACAAGTGCCGTTTGAACAACTTGACTCGCTCGCGATTGGGCATATTCAGGCTGGAATAGCTTTCGTATGGAATGGGCTCGCCAACCTTAACGGTGAGGCTTTTATCGCGTTGGCGGAACATTTCCTTAACCAACAGGACGGTAGATAACGGCTTGTAAATCATTGAGGCACTGTAGAACAGCGCAGAGTTTCGGCCGCTGACAAACATCGGCACAATCGGCGCTTGGGTTTGCGTTGCCATTTTCAAAAAGCCTGAGCGCCAGCGGCTATCTTTGACGCCAGTAGGATGCAGGCGCGACACTTCACCGGCGGGGAAAATGATCAAAGCGCCATCAGTTTGTAGATGACTTTCGATGTTCTTTAGGCATTCCTTGGCCGTGTTTCCGGTCATGTTATTAACCGGCAGCAGCATCGGCGTCAGTGGTTTAACGTTCATCAGCAACTCGTTCACCACGGCTTTGACATCGCTGCGGATCTCGGCAACCAGCTTTAGCAAAGCGAGACCGTCGAGCGAGCCGATTGGGTGGTTGGCAATAATAACCACCCGACCGGTGGCCGGAATGCGAGCTTTATCGCGATCACTAATGCTGTAGCTAAAGCAGAAGTAGTCGAGTACTTTTTCAACAAAATCAAGACCATTGAGGTGAGGATACTTCTCGGCAAAATCGTTAATATCACGCTCATGAAGCAACCGCCGCAAGACACCTTTTAGCGGCTTTGCCAGCCATGGTTTTTGCTCCAGTGCGGGGTAATTATCTCGAATGACTTGATCAACGGTAAACATAAACATTCAACCTCGGAATCAGCTAACCTGGCACACGATATGACGCTTGTGTGACGGAAATATCGCATCAGGATTTCAGATTTATGAAGCTGTTCGCTCGTTGTACCTAGCTCACCATGACTAGAGGTTCGCTAGGCTTGTTTAAGTTGGCTCGGGTTGCGCCCTGTCCAGCGCTTAAATGCTCGACGGAAGTTGTTGATATCAGATATTTCAAAGTAGCTGGCCATCTGCGCATTGCTCCAATTGAGGTCGATGGCCAGATGAAGCGCCTGATGGCGATTATAATTATCTTGTAATTGACTGAAATTAGTCCCTTCATCTTTCAGTTTTCGCTTCAGTGAACTGCTGCTCATGCCAAAGTGTAAGGCAACCTGCTCTAGTGATACATGAGCATTGCCCGCCAATTGTTCATAGACAGCGTTGAGTATGTAATGACCTAGCGGTAATTTCGACATGCTGTGTTGGCACTGCTTGTTCAATTGCTGCATTGTCAGATCAGGCGACGGGGCTTGATGCTTGGCGCTCGGCAGCGCCATGGTTGCCCGTAAATGAGGGTGACCATAAGTAATGTTAAGACCTAAATAGCGTTGCCACAGCCGATGTTGTGGTTGCAAATGGCTGGGCAATTGCCAGTAGATATCGATTTGCCGGTGACGGCACCAACCAGACAATGCGGCGGCACTAACTTGTCGCCAGAAATCGTTCAGATCGTGTTGAGGCAAGATCTCCCAACTATTGAGATGAAACTGTCCGTCGCTCACTTGCCCTTCATAGTGGATTGGCACCTGCCATAACGCCTGGTAACAGCGCAAGCTGGCTAGGGCTTGGATAATGTTTGTTTGAGCGTTTAGTAGTTGAGCCAATGGATCGCTGCTCTGAATTAGTCGTTGCCCAAGTAGAAATCCCAGCTCTTGATCGGCGCAGCGTAAGGCGTTATTGACCAGTTTGCTCAGTTGTTGCGGTGCGATCAGACGATCGTCAGAGGCAAAGTCTTGGGCAAACAGCTTGGTGCCCGATAGGTACATGCAAGCATCATCGGTTCGGCTTTCTAGCAACTCATAAAGCAGTTTTGCTAGCAGTGGCGGGACGAATTTGCACCGCGAAGTAAACAGTGCAGCCGGCGCAGGTACTAACATAGGGTCGATGCTCGATTTTGGGACTGCAGCGCGTGCTCGGCATTGGCCAGAAAGGAATCGGCTGGTTGTTGGCCCGTCCAGCTTCGCTGAATATGAGTGATGTTAATGGTCATGTGCCGCGAAACCTGTTGCACCAGCTGGACAAATTGCTCGCTGGCCTGAGCTGGAGCAACATTGGTCATCACCAACGCGAATCGATTGGCGCCACAACGGCACAAAACGTCATTGTCTTGTAGCTGGCTGAGCATCAATTCGGCGAATTGCTTTAGTTGTCGTTCATCCACCGCTGCGTAGGCTGGCGAAGCACCAACAGGCGGATTCAATTCAAACATCACTAATTCAATGTCATTGGGCGACTTTCTTAATCGATGGCCTTGCAGCTGTCTTTGCAAATAGGATTCGCCGTAAAGCAGAGTCAAGGGATCGAGTAATTGATATTCGCGATGAACCAACTCTCGCTGCCGAAGCTGGCGATTGATTTGCTTTTGCTCTTTTAGCCAATGCCAAAGGCCAATGGTGACGACCAGCATGGCAATAGGTATAGCGAGCGACTCGATATCAGCAAACAAGCGATATTCAAGTGGATAGCGAACAAATTCATCAAGTACATCGAGTAAACAAGCAAACCAATACAGTAGGGCGCCGGCATATAGCAAGTTGGTTACTCTGCCTGCTGGGCGCGCGCAAAGCAGTAAAAGCAACCAACATAACGCCAACAATGCTGCAGCACCTTCGCCGGCAACATCGAGCCAGTGAATCATTGGTTTCGGTTCGCTACTTTGTATCGCCGAACCGCTCAACACAATTGCGCCGACAAGTGCCGCCAACAGCCGCTGACTGTGGTGACGCCAGACAAATCGGTAGTACTGAGTTAATTGATAGATAAGCATGCGCTCAACCTAACCAGACAGTATGACAGTTTGGTGACTTGTACCGCGGTTGCGTTGAGCTAATTTGACCCCGTCCTTTCGGCTCAAGCTCGATGAATTGAGTGTTTTTAGTTTTTATGTGTTTTATTTGATTGATTTGTATAGAGTTATTTGAATTTATTACTAGATTGTTGCGCAACTAGTCGCAATTGACGGGCCTCCTTGCAACATAACTGTCATTTCAAACACTTAGTTTTCGGTGTCATGCAATTTCAAACACACTTATTGAGACACCAATAATGAACGTAACGAACAGAAATAGCGGTTTGCGCTTGAGTCCAATTGCTTTGGCGCTGCTGACTGCAATGTCAGTATCGGCCACAGCAGCAGAAGAAACGGCTAAACCAGCTCCTGCTGACGACAACATTGAACATATATATGTGATTGGTCAGGTGGCAGCGACTGAACGCTCGTTGCAAGCGCAGCGCGAGGCCGACAACATGATCACTGTGGCAACGGCTGATGCCATCGGTGATTTTCCCGATGCCAATGCCAGCGAATCGCTACAGCGGATGGTGGGCCTATCAATCGAGCGTGATCAAGGCGAAGGGCGCTTTGTTCGAGTCCGTGGCTTGTCGCCAGACTATAACGCCGTGACGATTAACGGCAGCCGCATTCCTTCGCCCGAAGCAGGGCGTCGTGCGGTCGCTCTGGATGTGGTGCCCTCGGACTTGATTCAAACGTTGGTGGTGACCAAGTCTTTGACTCCGGATATGGATGCCGATTCACTCGGTGGTGCTGTCGATATTCAAAGCGCATCTGCATTTGACCGTGATGGCCCGTTCTACAAGATCAATGTCGAAGGGGGTTACAACGATTTGCAAGAGCAATATAGCCCTAAAATTACCGGCGCTTACTCCACCACCTTCGCTGACAATACCATGGGGATCGCGCTGGCAGGCAGTTGGTTGAAACGTAAATTTGGCTCAGACAACGTCGAAACCGGCAACAGCTGGGATTTTGATGAAACACCCGCGTTGCTCGAAGAGCTCGAGCAGCGAGATTATCAAATCACTCGTGAACGAATCGGCTTAGCTGCCAATTTTGACTGGCGTCCAACCGACTCCTCGCGCCTTTATTTGCGCTCACTATACAGCGAGTTTTCCGATGATGAGCAGCGCAACGCCATTGTCAGTGAGTGGCAAGACGGGCATAGCGCGACTGGCGAAATGCTCGATGCCGAAGTGAGCCGAGAACTCAAAGATCGCGAAGAGACCCAAACCATCACATCAGTGGTCGTTGGCGGCCAACAGGTTTTTGATGACTGGATTATTGATTATCAGGCCGGGTGGAGTGAGTCAGATGAGGATAACCCCGATTACGTGGTATCCACGTTTGAACTCAACGAGAGCGT
The DNA here is from genome assembly GCF_014773395.1 of Neiella litorisoli. GTDB lineage: Bacteria > Pseudomonadota > Gammaproteobacteria > Enterobacterales > Neiellaceae > Neiella > Neiella litorisoli. Next base: position 169,428 of record NZ_JACXAF010000005.1, read on the forward strand.
ACCGCTGACCTTAACTGGCTCGAAAAAGCCACGCGTTGGCGCGCCTGCCGCTTACTACAACTACGATCACTACGAATTAGACGAGATCGAAGTTTCTGATACCTACACCGATGATTCGGAATACAACGGCAAACTCGACTTTACTTACTTGACTCAGTGGCAGAGCTACGATGTTGCACTGAAGTTTGGTGGCAAAATGAGCCGTCGAGACAAAGACAACCGAGAAGATGTCTGGGTGTTGGAGGACCTTGATGACGCAGGCGTTGATGATGCCGAACTGGTAATGAGTGGTCATTTAGGCCAACCCCTAGATTACGGTCTTGGTAACTTTGGTCGTGCTATTGCAGCGAAAAGCATCCGCGATTTAGTGAAACGGGTGGGCGTTGATGGTTATCACGATGAAGTGGAATCGCAAATCAACAACTACTCGATGACTGAAGATGTTGATGCCGCTTACCTGATGGCGACCATTACCCTGACTGATATGACAGTGATAGCTGGTGTTCGATTTGAGACCACCGACTTCAGTGCGAAAGGTTGGCAATACAACGACATCAATGAGCGTTTTACCGAGCGTAAAGTCAGCAACGACTATAATCACTGGCTGCCTTCGATACAGTTCCGTTACGATCTTAGCGAAGAAATGGTGCTAAGAGCTGCTTGGACTAATTCGATCGTCCGGCCGACCTTCGAGCAAATGGCTCCGGGCTTTGTGCTTGAAGACGATGATGGCGATGTCGAGGCCGAATTTGGTAACCCCGGACTCGAAGCGTTGGAGTCGATGAACTTAGATTTGGCGCTTGAATATTACATGGGCGAGGCGGGAGTAGCGTCTGCGGGCTTTTTCTACAAGGATATCGAAAACTTTATTTACGGCTCTGATATAGCGGGTAGCGAAGGTTATGAAGACTTTGCCAAAGCCGACACCTTTGCCAATGGTAAATCAGCCGACATTTATGGCCTAGAGCTTAATTGGGTCAAGCAATTTGCCGAGTTACCAGCGCCTTGGAATGGCCTCTTAATGAGCGCCAATGCCACTTTTACCGATTCTGACGCTGATATTAGTTATTACGACGATGGTGTCCGGCAGACGCGTTCAATTCCGTTTCCAAGTCAATCAGATGAGACGGCGAATTTCGCAGTTGGCTACGAAGATAACGCGTTGAGTTTACGGTTGTCGGCGGCTTACAAGTCAGAGTATTTGCTGGAAGTCGATAGTGTTGACGACAAAACCTATGACGTTTATGAAGACAGCCATCTGCAAGTTGATTTTATTGCCAAGGCTTATCTTCAGGAAAACATCCAAGTTTATTTCAACGCCCTCAATCTAACGGATGAAGGTTACTACGCCTACGCCAATGCTGACCGTTACAACGTGCAATATGAAGAGTACGGTCGTAGCTATCAACTCGGCGTGACGATTACCGGACTGTAAGGAGCCAGCAAGTTGTTTTCTATTTCTCATAATTTCATTCAAGGTATCGTCGGCCGGTCCTCTCGGTTTGGGCTTGCCACTGCTGTTATCGGCACATTGACGATCGCTGGCTGTCAGCAGGAGCAGTCCCAACCAAAGGCGCTGGAGCTGTTGCCAAGCGCAAATGTGAGCTGGCTTGATGCCACCAATCGCAATGCTCAGTCTCGTCAACTTAAGGGCGCCGTGTGGCAAGCACAATTGCTTGATGATGGCCGAGCAATGCTGGTGGAACGCCAGCCGGACAATGCCGCTCGAGCCGAGCGGTTGCAGATAGAATTTGCCGATATGCTCGCTGATGAGTTTTGTCTATACGCAAGTCCCATCAGTGATAATTTGTACGCCTTTGTGCAAGACGGCCGCGCTCGCAGTGAGCAATGGCTATTGGCCGAGCGGGGCAAGCTGCTCAACGACGCGATTAAAGTTCGGCAGTTGCCGGTAGGTTATGACACCAGCTTGTGCGTGGTCGATGATCGTCGAGGACACTTGTACATGACCGAAGAGGCGGTCGGGGTGTGGCGTTACCATGCCGAGCCCGAGACCATGACTGAGCGTCAACCTGTTGCGATGGAACAACCGTGGGGAACTTTACAAGGTAAAGTAGAGGCAATGTCGTGGTTATCCGATGGGCGGCTGGCCTTACTCACCAGTGATGAACTGCAGTTATTGAGCACGGAGTCGAGCGATTTCTCTGGACCAATGACGGTTGCTCGTTGGCCTTTTGACGTTGCCGTTAACAATGGCCACGATCAAGTCGAGTTCGAACGTATGTGGTGGTCGGATACTGATACTGGGCAGCTTACCGTGGCTTTAGGCAACGATGACGTTGCCGAAGTTTGGACAGGCCAGCTAGCTAAAGATCAAACGCTGTTGGCGGCCTATCAACAAGCGGGCATGGATGCCATTGCTGAAGTCCAGCCAAGTTATCAGACTGCCCCGGCAGAGCAAACGGGCGATGCCATGGATGATCCGGCCATTTGGTTTAACCCAAATAGAGCTGCACACTCTTTGGTATTAGGCACGCACAAAAAGCACGGCTTGTATGTGTACGATTTACAAGGAAACACGCTGCAGGTATTGGCTGATGGTCAGCTCAACAACGTTGATGTCCGTTCTTTAGAACAACCGATTGGGCCTTATTATGGTATTGCTAGCGCCAGTCGGCGTGATGACAATACGGTGGTGCTTTACGGGATTAGAGCGGATCGCAAGGTAATTAAACTCGCTAAGTTTGAAACACCATTGAGCAAAATCTATGGTATTTGCATGGGCTTTGTTGAGGGGCAATTGGCGGTGTTTCCCAATGATAAGGATGGCCGCGTATTGCATTACCAAGTTGGTACCGACCAAACTGCTCAGAGTTGGCAACCCAAGCTCATGCAAACTTTTAAACTAGGCTCTCAACCAGAAGGTTGTGTCGTTGATGATGTCCGTCAGCAACTCTTTGTCGGCGAAGAAGATGTTGGGGTCTGGATGATGCCATTGAATCAGGATGATGCAAATTGGCAAGCCATCGCTCAAGTTGGTCAACAATTGCATGCGGACGTTGAAGGGGTTGCGATCGCTCGTGGCGAGCCCGACTTGTTAGTGGTGTCGAGTCAGGGCAATGATAGCTATGTGTTGTACCAAGCAAGTTTCCCTTATGAGTATGTTGGCCGTTTTCGAGTGGGCTTAAATGCCGAGAAGGGCATTGATGGCAGCTCAGAAACTGATGGTTTAGACGTCTTAACGATGCCACTCAATACTGATTTTCCTAACGGCGTGCTGGTGGTGCAAGATGGCCGTAATTTGATGCCAGATCAGCCTCAGAATTTCAAATTTGTTAGCTGGGCTAATGTCCTAGATCGCTTGCGAACTGCTGATCAACAATAAACTCGCTAGTAAACCTGCGGGCAATGACGGCTCGCAGGTTTACTAAGTGATGCAGGCACTTTCTTCCTACTTTGTTTTGCCAAATCTGTGATCCTTAGCGCTGCTAGAGGCGTAACGGAACTTTAAGAGATGATCTGGGTCTATAAAACCAGTAACCAAAGTTTTATCCGGCAACATTTTTGATAACTATTGGAGATGTTAATAATCTGTTGGCCCGATGCAGTTGGCTGTGGTTTGAGGTGAAAGTTGTTCTGGAGTAGTTGATATGTTCCGAGATTCTAACCTCAAGGATGAATTGCTAATTAATGTGTTAAGACTTCCTCTGGTGATGGCGTTTTTGGCGTCATTTGTGTTTGTCAGTGATTTCAGAGGATACGGCGCATGGTTTGGCCAAAATGCCCTCACCGCCGTGACCGCGGTGGTGATGATTGCGCTGACGGTGGTGACGTTTCCGCGTTGTTTACAACTGCAAAAAAAGCTGTCGCGAAGAAATAAACCCAACAAAACCATGCGTATTGTTCGTTGTATACGCCGCGGCATCGCCAAACGCGAAGCCCGATTCTCTTAAACTTGAGCTGATACCGCATTCCCACATGCGGTACTCAGCCCATTAGCTTCTTGCCCAAGCGACTTCCCGTCCCGCTTCTGGCTTCGTTGGAATGCAAATCGCCAGTAACAACGAGCTCACCGCAAAACCCGCCCCGATTAAAAACACTGCTGCTTGCGAGTATATCCAGACGATTCCTAATAAGGCCGGGATAACCACGGCTGCAATGTGATTAATGGTAAAGCTGACGCTGGCGGAGGCGGCGATATCACGTGGGTCGGCAATTTTCTGGAAATAGGTATTAATAGCGATGGCAAAGGCAAAAAACAGGTGATCGATGATGTAAAGACCAGCGGCGACATTGGCATTGTCGACCAGCGCATAACTGACAAATACGACAATTAAGCCAACATACTCAATAATCAACGCGCGACGTTCACCGACTCGACCGATAAATGCGCCAATCTTTTTGGCAAACAAAAAGTTAAATACATAGTTGGCGATAAACAGAGTACTGATCTGGCTGACGCTATAACCAAATTTTTCCACCATCATGAAGCCGGCGAATACTATAAAGATCTGACGGCGCGCACCACTGAGAAAGACCAAGGCGTAGTAGAGCCAGTAGCGTTGCCGGAGAATCAATTTTTTATGCTGAGTAGCGTGCTGAGCAAAGTTGTTAAAATAGGACATTACGGCCAGCGTAGCGACAATGCCTAACCCACCGACAAGAGCATAAACCCAAACATAATCCACCCCTAATTGCCCCATCGCTAGCCAAATCAGGCCATAGGCCGATAACGATGCCACCGCTTTGACCGACAGCGCTTGGCCCATAAATTCAGCCGTATCTTTTTTATCGAGCCACTGCAGAGTGAGCGACTTATTGATGGTTTCAAAGTAATGAAAACCGACCGACATAATGACCGTGGTGATGTACAAGCCTAATGCGTTGGGGAAAAAGCCCGTGAGCAAAATGCCAATAAACATGGTGGCAAGCGACAGCAAGGCAAAAGACTGTTCGCGGATCAGTAACAGAATAAAGATTGCGGTAAAGGCGAGGAAGCCTGGGATCTCTCGAACACTTTGCAGAATGCCTATTTCAACCCCCGTAAATTGAGCCCGCTCAACCACAAAGTTATTGAGCAGTACCATCCAGGTGGCAAAGCCGAAAGACATCAAAAACATCATGCACAACAATAATTGTTGCGGGGTACGGGTGACTCGAAACATGTTGAACAAACCGGAAGATACGGAAGCGGCTATGTTAGCACGCATCGCTGGCGGCAGAAGCTCTCCTAGTCAATTCCCAAGCAGCTTCCAACCGTCCGAGCACCGTCATGCTGCAACGAACTAAATGGAGGTAGCCAACTGCCACTGAGGTGCTTCAGCCGACATGGATGTCGAGTGTGGAGCGTTCCAAGGGCGGATCTGAGCGTCACCGAAAGGGCGGTTGGCTGCCGCTCGATGCTAAATAGGAGACCATCGCAGCTTGCGATTTGCCCAGTCGAGACGCCGAGAATACTTTGCTGACGGGCTCCTGCCCTCTGCAAAGCCCCGCTCCGGCCTCCTGCCTACGCGACAACTTCATAAAGTTGTCCCATGATGGCTCTGCTGCCGCTTCCATGCGGCAGAAGCTCTCCTAGTGAATTCCCAAGCTGCTTCCAACCGTCCGAGCGCCGTCATGCTGCAACGGGCTAAATGGAGGTAGCCAACTGCGACTGAGGTGCTTCAGCCGACATGGATGTCGGGTGTAGAGCGTTCCAAGGATGGACTTGAGCGTCACCGAAGGGGCGGTTGGCTGCCGATTTAGGCAAAAGAGGCAACCATCGCAGCTTGCGATTTGCCCAGTCGAGACGCCGTGAAATCGTCCATGATGGCTCTGCTGCCGCATCCTTGCGGCAAAAGCTCTCCTAGTCAATTCTCAAGCTGCTTCTAATCGTCCGAGCGCCGTCATGCTGTAACAAACTAAATAGAGGCGTTTGGTATCAGCTACGCCGCTCGGCCGGTGACAATAGTCAGCTCTGGGCGTAATTGGTCGATTTGCTTTTGGGTGTTGCTCCAATGTAACAACTCGATTTCGCCTGACACATGTTCAACCGCTGCGGTGCAGCTCTCCACCCAGTCGCCATCGTTAAGATATAAAACACCGTCTTCGTAACGCATATTGGCACAATGGATGTGACCGCAGACCACGCCATCAACGCCGCGGCGCTTTGCTTCGCGAAGGGCTGCATCCTCAAATCGTTTGATCGCCGCTTCAGCTTTTTTCACTTTCTTCTTGAGATAGGCCGCCGCTGACCAATAAGAAAAGCCACACCATGAACGGCCTCGATTGACCCAGCGGTTGATGAATAGCAGCAAATCGTATCCTTTATCGCCAAGCCAATGATGCCAACGGCCACACTTAACCACGCCATCAAACTCATCGCCATGGAGCATCAGCAACTTGCCATAAGCAAGTGACTCATAGACATAGTCGCGGTGGCATTCGACGCCCTGAAAAACGCTGCCGTGGTAGCCGCGCATGGATTCATCATGGTTACCGGGTATGTAGATGACTCGGCAGCCCTGACGGGATTTTTCCAACAAGGCATCGAGTACCCGCTGGTGTGATGACGGCCAGAACACTTGCCGTTTCATCGCCCACAGATCCACCACATCGCCCACCAAAAATAAGTGGTCGCAAGTTGTTTTCGCCAGAAAGTCGAGCAGGAATTCAGCTTTGCAGTCGCGGTAGCCAAGGTGAATATCAGACAGCCAAATCGCGCGGTAGTGTTGTGTCGTCCCTTGCATGGGCAAACCCTCTGTATGGTTTGGCGCCAACTTAGGGGCCGCTCTTTACGTTCCGGTGACATCCACTTGATTGTTTTGTGACAGCGATTCTGACAGTAAAAAAGCGAGTGGACCGACAGAAAGCCAACTCGCTGATCAACATTCGATCGAACTGTGCGATTAGCGCGTCAGTACGATTTCTCCCTTAATAGTGGAGATCTTTACCGCACCGCTGGCGTCGCCCAGAGAGAAGCTTAACGATTGAAAACCCGTGTATTGTTGCTCTTTGATTTTGTCATCAGAGAGTTTGTTGACGATATCGCCCTGATGACCATCGATGGTGAATTTGGCCTGAGGTTGTTCGACGAATACAAACTTAATGTCACCGCCTACCGATGAGGCTTTGATGCGGCCTGCCTCCGCCAGTGTGATGGTGGCATCGATGTCACCATTCACCGAGCTAACTTCAAGCTCATTGACTGTGCTGCCCGACAGCTGAATGTCGCCGTTGACTGTGGTGGCGCGAAATGAACCAACGTTGCCTTCAATGTCGATGTCGCCATTGACCGTTTCCAGACCAATACTGTCGCCGCGTAAATTCGCCACGGTGACATCGCCGTTGACTGTGTTTAGTTTCAGATCGCCATTGATGTCTTTGCTATCAACGTCACCATTGATCACCTCAACTCTGACTTTGCCGTTGATCCGCGACAAGTCGATATCGCCGTTGATGGTTTCTGAATTTAAATCTCCGTCGAGCAAATCCAAAGTGAGGTCACCATTGGTGGACTCATAATTGACGCTACTTTGCTGTGGCAGGTAAATCGTTAAGCGGTCGCCTTTGCTGTTATTCCAGCTACCGTCTTTTTCCTTCACCGTGATTTCAATGGTGCTGCCGCGGCGCTCGAATACAAACTCTTCGGCGTTATCTGATAATTCGCCGGTGACTTGGACTTCATTTTTATCCCAGCCTTTAATACTGACCTTGCCATTAACATGAGTGACTTCGACTCGCTCGCCGGGGTTGGCAGCTAATGTTTGGTCGATCGCTTCGCCTGCTTGGGCGAGGGTTGTTAGCCACAAGCTGAGGCTAACGATGGTGGCCGATAATAGGTTCTTCTTCATCTTGTGCTCCTGCGTCTTTGTCGTCCCAGCCATCAGCTAGGCGCCGTTATTCGTTGTATCTCTAAATGTGGATTAATTTCGGGGCGTGGACCCGTTCTATCAGTTGCAATTGTTGTTGGTAGACGCTCTGTAGCATCTTCAATAGTGTTGGGTTTCTTGGGTCATGTTCGAGCGCCTCCTTAATGGCGTTGGCGGCATCCTCAAGTTCATCAAGCTGCTGCTGCCAATTGTCGGTGAATGCCGGCTTCCCTTTGAGGGCAACCAGTAAACTGTCTTTTTGCAGCTGGTGGTTGTCGCTCATTGCGGCAATAAACTGTTGGCTTTGAGCCAATGCTAATTGTTGGGCACGCTGCTCGATGTAGTGGTTGCTACCGAACCAGCCCAGTACGGCAATTAAGCACACCGATGCTGCTGTGGCTAACCAGCGCAGAGGGCTCGCGGCGGCTTTGGTCTGCTGCGGACTCTCGGCAAGAGCATGTTCAATGCCACGCCAGAGATCGCGCTTGGGTTGCTGTTGTCGGGGCAAGGCGTCGATTTGTCGCTGTAATTGCTGCTCAAATTCATGGTTAGTCATGACTCATCCACTCCTTTAATAACTGTTTCGCTCGGTGCAGTTGGGCTTTGCTGGAGCCGACTGCCATTTGGGTCATCTCGGCCACTTCCTCATGGCGGTAGCCTTCGATGGCATGTAACACAAATACCAATCGAGCGCGCTCGGGTAAGCGCTGAATATATTGCTCCAGCGGGTTGTCATCGGTTGGCAATGGCGCCACGAGATCCGCTTCGTTAGCTGACTCAAGACCGAAGGTGCGCTGCAACCAATTTTTTTGCTTACGCATATGTGACACGGTGACATTGGCCGTCACGCGGTGCAGCCAGGTGGAGAATTTGGCGTCGCCTGAAAAACTAGCGAGCGACTGCCACAGCTGAATGAAGGTTTCTTGGGCGGCGTCCTCGGCATGGCTAACATCGCCAGTCAAACGCAGGGCGAGTGCGTAGACTTGACCAACATAGCGCTGATAAAGCTGCTGATATGCTGCTTTGTTGCCGTTGCTAGCCGCAGCAATGAGCGCTTGCTCGAGCTCATCTTCACTGCTTGTGGTGACCGCTTGTTTTGGCGACAAAGCGGTAACTGTTCCCTGATTCATTCAGCAGGTGTCCTTTCGGCTATTGATTAGTTGTTATTGCTTTAGTCGCAGCTAACAGGAGAAAGGTTTAAATGGTTTTAATTTTTTTGCTGCGCGATAATTTAGCGTGGTTAGAGCCTGTTTGCTGGCGCTACCTTCGAAAGATCACTTTATTTGCCAGCAAGTCTTGAATTTTGTCGTGAATAAAGTGTACTTAGAGCGTATAACGATTTCTATTCACCGTGTTTTCAATTTGGCCTCTTTCGGCGCTCATGGCAGTGTCAGTTGATAGCGCCGCAGATAAAGGTACGCAAAGATCGATATGGATTTAGCGCAAATGAAAAAAAACGCTGGGCGAGCAATCCCGTTGCTTAAAGCGTTGTCTAACGAAAATCGTCTATTTATTTTATGTCATCTGCACGGTGGTGAGTTGAGTGTCACTGCGCTGACCGAACGAGTCGGCTTGAGCCAATCGGCCTTGTCACAACATTTGGCGATTTTGCGTAAAGAAGGTTATGTGGCGACACGCAAAGAAGCACAAACCGTCTACTACTCACTCGCAAGTGAAGAAGTGGAAGCCATGATGGCTACCCTACATCAATTATATTGCCAATCGTAATAACCAGAAGGGCTGGGCTGTGGGGCCATTTGTGGCGCAAATGGATGACTTTGAACGGCACCTCATTTGTGAGCACTGCGGTGACAAAACGATTGAGGATTGAGCTGGCGAATTGCTGTTAAGCGGCAAAATTAAGATATAAAAAAACCGGCCTAGGCCGGTTTTTTTATATCTTAAGCAAAAACTTAAAGCGCTTTAATCTGAGCATTCAGACGCGACTTATGGCGCGCGGCTTTGTTTTTGTGGATCAGGCCTTTAGTGGCGAAACGATCCAAGATAGTAACTGCGTTGTTGTACTCAGCAGCTGCTGCTTCTTTGTTACCTGCGTCAATCGCTGCGTATACCTTCTTCAGGTAAGTACGCATCATGGAGCGACGGCTGGCGTTATGCTTGCGACGCTTCTCTGATTGGATCGCACGCTTTTTCGCTGACTTGATGTTAGCCAAGGTCGGACTCCCAATTCGTCTGTTAAATGGATTTCTTAAGGGCGGCGCATTCTGCACCGAACTTAATCCAAAGTCAATGAGTTTCGTGGTCTTCCATCGCCTTTTTCGCACGCCATTGGCGAAAACGAGTCGGGCTAGTAAGATGGTCGCGGATTCTAGCAGCACGTTTCGCGGAATGCCAGCCACTTTAGGCACATTTACCCGAGTATTTATCACAGTCATCTCGCCGCTTTTCTATGGATGGCGCACAAAGGATTAAAGCTTGAGCAAGCAATTAGTAAAGTCGGGCGCGATTGTTAGCGCCATGACATTGATTTCCCGCGTTTTAGGTTTGGTGCGGGATGTGGTGATTGCCAATCTGATGGGGGCAGGGGCCGCCGCCGACATTTTCTTCTTTGCCAATAAAATACCTAATTTTTTGCGCCGTTTGTTTGCCGAAGGCGCCTTTGCCCAAGCCTTTGTACCGGTATTGGCAGAAACCAAGGCGCAGGGTAGTCTGGATGATGTTAAACAACTCATTGCGAGAGTATCGGGCACCCTCGGCACCTTAGTGATGATTGCCACTATTGTTGGTGTTATTGGTTCTCCGGTACTGGCGGCCATCTTTGGTACCGGCTGGTTTATTGAGTGGCTGAATGATGGCCCAGAAGCAGACAAGTATGTAACTGCGGCCTTTATGCTCAAAATTACCTTTCCTTATTTGTTCTTTATTGCCTTGACTGCGTTATCCGGCTCCATTTTGAATACCTATGGCCGCTTTGCCGTTGCGGCGTTCACTCCGGTTTTTCTCAATGTCGCGATTATCAGCTGCGCGCTATGGCTTAGTCCTGAGTTCGATGAGCCTGCCGTTGGCCTCGCTTGGGGAGTGTTTATCGGTGGCGTGATTCAGTTTTTGTTCCAACTACCATTTCTCAAGCGAGCTGGTTTCTTACTCAAGCCGAAGTGGGGCTGGCATCACCCCGGCGTGGTGAAAATTCGCACCTTGATGATCCCTGCTTTATTTGGCGTGTCCGTCAGTCAGCTCAACTTATTATTTGACACCTTTATTGCCAGCTTCCTAAAAACAGGCTCGATTAGTTGGTTGTATTACTCAGATCGGCTGTTGGAATTCCCGTTGGGCCTGTTTGGCATAGCGATTGCCACGGTCATCCTGCCAAGTCTTAGCGGCAAAGCGGCAGACAAAGATGCCGAATCGTTCAGTCATACCATGGACTGGGGCGTGCGGGCGGTTAGCCTACTGGGGATCCCTGCCGCATTAGGGTTAATGGTGTTGGCGCAGCCGATATTAATGCTGCTGTTCATGCGCGGAGCTTTTGGCGCTGATGATGTGGAGGCGGCCAGTTTTAGCTTATTGGCTTATGCCTCTGGGCTATTGTTTTTTATGTTTATCAAAGTGTTGGCGCCTGGCTACTTTGCCCGCCAAGACACCAAAACGCCGGTTAAATTTGGCATTTATGCGATGGTTGCCAACATGGTGTTCAACCTGATCTTGGCCAGTTGGCTGGGGTATATCGGGTTAGCCGCAGCAACCTCGTTGTCGGCGTTGCTCAATGCTGGCTTGTTGTATTGGGGATTGCATCAACTAGGGGTTTTTCGCCTGTCGGCAGAAACCGTTGGATTGCTGCTGAAAATGCTGATCAGTGGCGGCCTCATGGCTGGCGCTGTTGCATGGCTTAGCCCCGGCTTTGGCCAGTGGCTAGAGTTTGGCTTGTTGAAAAGTGCAGCTTGGGTCGCTGGCTTGATTGCCGTGGCTGGCGTGGTATATGTCGTGCTGCTCCTGATGTTGGGCGTTCGCCCAAGGCACTTATTACGCTAATTTGATGGCGCGGAACGGTACGCCGCAATAGATAGCGGCGTGATTAGGGCGCTTTTTGCTGCTCTTGCTGATAATAAGCACGGGCTAAGTTAAAGCGATAAGTTGCCAATAGCCAACCTTTTGGGGTGTTTTTAAAGGTCATTGTCCGCTCCTGTCATTGGCCGCAATAATGCGGCTGGTCGATGGTGCGAAAAAGCTTAGGACAGTTTTTGCCAAAAGCAGGCCTGCAGCGCAGCCAAGGCAGCTATCGTCATTGGCATCAAACCGCTCAAGCGCGGCGTTAGCCTATGCTATTCGGCTCTGTTATACTCCGCGCTTTTAATAGCCAGACGGCCCCAATGGAACTAATTCGCGGCATTCACAATTTGCGACCAAGACACCGCCAGTGTGTTCTGACAATTGGCAACTTTGATGGTGTTCATCAAGGTCATCAAGCGGTATTGCGTCAGTTGGTTGCCAAAGCCAAAGCGTACGGGGTTCCGTCGATGGTGATGGTGTTTGAGCCGCAGCCACAAGAAGTGTTTGCTGGTGATCAGGCGCCGGCTCGATTGAGCTTATTGCGCGATAAGGTCCGTTTATTGTCGGAAATCGGCATCGATCGCTTATTATGTGTGCAATTTAACACCCGATTTGCAGCCATGTCGGCGACCCAATTCATCGATCACTTGCTGGTCGAAAAGCTGGCGATTCAATATTTAGTGGTTGGCGATGATTTCTGCTTCGGCAAAGGTCGCCAAGGACAATATGCCGACTTAGTTTCTGCTGGCAAACAACACGGCTTTGAGGTAAACAATACCCTCAGTTTCACCCTCAATCAGCAACGTGTCAGTAGTACCCAAATTCGAGCTGCATTGGCTTGCGATCAACTCGATCAAGCCGAAGCCTTGCTGGGCCATCGTTATGCGCTGACCGGCCGCGTGGTCCACGGCGATGCGCTGGGCCGCACTATCGGATTTCCAACGGCAAATGTGCTGATGAAGCGCCAGGTGATCCCTGTTCAGGGGGTTTATGCGGTTGAAGCGGAATTAGCCAATGGCCAGCGAGTCTCTGGCATGGCGAATATTGGTCGGCGTCCGACGGTAAAAGGCACGCGGCCGCAATTAGAAGTGCACTTATTTGACTTTAATGGCGACCTTTATGGCCAGCGAATTAAAGTCGAACTGGTTGCCAAGCTGCGCGAAGAGCAATCATTTTGCTCGGTAGACGCGCTCAAAGAGCAACTAGCAAAAGATAAAGTAGTGGCACGGCGCCGACTCGAACAAGAGTTGCCTCGTGTACAGGAATTAAATTAATACGACATGATCATCAGGATCTGCCATTCATGAGCCAATATAAAGACACTCTTAACCTGCCCGAAACTGAATTTCCAATGCGCGGCAATCTGGCCCAGCGCGAACCAGCCATGCTCAAAGACTGGTTAGCTGACGATTTATACGGTGAAATCCGCAAAGCTCGTCAAGGCCGACCATCGTTCATTCTTCATGATGGCCCTCCATACGCCAACGGCAACATTCACCTGGGTCATGCGGTCAATAAGATCCTCAAGGATGTGATTATCAAGTCGAAAACCCTCAGCGGTTTTGATGCCCCGTATGTGCCGGGTTGGGACTGTCACGGCTTACCGATTGAGCTACAAGTTGAAAAGAAATTTGGCAAGCCGGGCAAGAAGCTAACGGCCGCTGAATTTCGGGTGAAGTGTCGTGAATATGCTGCCAAGCAAGTGGATGGTCAGCGCGAAGACTTTAAACGCCTTGGTGTGCTCGGTGAGTGGGACAAGCCATACCTCACCATGAACTACGACTTTGAAGCCAACCAGATCCGTGCGCTTGGCAAGATTGTTGAAAACGGTCACCTGCACAAAGGCTTTAAGCCTGTGCACTGGTGTACTGACTGTGGTTCAGCACTGGCCGAAGCAGAAGTGGAATACCAAGATAAGACATCACCAGCGATTGATGTTGCCTTTGAAGTGGTTGACGCGGACGCGTTACTGGCTAAATGCGAGCACCCAGCTGAGCATGTTGGTGAAGGGCCCGTGTCCGTAGTGATTTGGACGACCACGCCTTGGACCTTGCCGGCGAACCGCGCGGTAGCCGTTCACCCAGAACTAGATTATGTCATTGTTCAGTGTGCCACCGAGCAAGGCCCTCGTCGTTTGGTGTTAGCCAAAGACTTGATGCTTGACGCTGTCGATCGTTACGGCGTGACGGACTATCACGTGATCGCCAATTGCCGTGGTGTCGATTTAGAACACGCTGCGCTCAAACACCCACTATATGACCTACAAGTGCCGGTTATTCTAGGCATGCACGTGACCACTGATTCAGGTACCGGCTGTGTTCATACGGCTCCGGGCCACGGTCAAGATGACTTTATCGTGGGCCAGCAGTACGGCCTTGAAGTGGCCAACCCAGTGATGGATCACGGTGTATTCAAAGAAGACACGCCGCTAGTTGGTGGCCAGCATGTGAAAAATGCCAACGGCATCATCATCGAAGCGATGAAGGAAAATCACACGCTGCTGTGTCACGTTAATTATCAACATAGCTATCCGCATTGCTGGCGCCACAAGACGCCGATTATTTTCCGCGCCACGCCGCAATGGTTTGTCAGCATGGAACAGGCTGGCTTGCGAGATGCGGCATTAGCAGAAATTAAGAAAACCGAGTGGTTGCCAGAATGGGGCGAAACTCGTATTCAAAGCATGATCGATGGTCGTCCAGACTGGTGTATTTCGCGCCAGCGTACGTGGGGCGTGCCGATTGCACTGATTGTCGATAAAGAAACCGGCGAGCCGCATCCACAGGCACTGGAGTTGCTGGAGCAAGTTGCCCAGCGTGTCGAGCAACAAGGTATTCAGGCTTGGTTTGACTTAGAGCTTAAAGAGCTGTTGTCAGACGATGAATGTAAGCAATACACCAAGGTACAAGATACCTTGGATGTTTGGTTTGATTCTGGCGTCACTCACTCTTGTGTGGTAGATGCCCGTGACGAAACCTTCGGCGGCAATCCGATTGATTTGTATCTGGAAGGCTCTGATCAGCATCGTGGTTGGTTCCAGTCATCATTGCTGACCTCTATTGCCATTAAAGGTCATGCCCCATACAAAGCGGCTCTCACTCACGGTTTCACCGTGGATAAAGATGGCCGTAAGATGTCTAAATCATTGGGCAACGTGATTGCACCACAGCAAGTGATTGGCAAGTTAGGCGCTGATATTTTGCGTCTGTGGGTTGCATCAACTGACTACACCCAAGAAATGACGGTTTCTGATGAAATCTTCAAACGCAGCGCTGATGCGTATCGCCGTATTCGTAACACGGCTCGCTTCTTGTTAGCCAACCTCAACGGCTTTAATCCTGAAACCGATGCGGTGCCATTCAACGAAATGGTGGCGCTCGATCAGTGGGCCGTTGCTCGTGCGCTGCAAACTCAGAACACCATCGTCGATGCCTATGACCACTACAACCTACATCAGGTGAATCAGGCGCTGATGTTGTTCTGCTCGATTGATATGGGCAGTTTCTACCTCGATATCATTAAAGATCGCCAATACACCGCCAAAGATACTGGTTTGGCCCGCCGTTCTTGTCAGACCGCCTTGTATCACATCGCTGAAGCGCTAGTCCGTTGGATGGCGCCAGTCATGAGCTTTACTGCCCAAGAGATCTGGCAGGCATTGCCGGGCGAGCGCAGCAAGTATGTCTTTACTGGCGAGTGGTATCAGGGCTTAGCGGCGCTGCCAGCAGATGCGCCGTTATCGGCTGACGACTGGCAGCAAGTACTCGCCGTGCGTACGGAAGTGAACAAGCTACTGGAAGCTGCCCGTCGCGATAAGCAAATCGGTGGTACCTTGGAAGCCAAGGTTGCTCTCTACGCTGATGGCAAAGTCGCAGAGGTACTGGCCAAGCTGGGCGATGAACTTCGCTTTGTCATGCTGACTTCAGAAGCCAGCCTGATGCCGTTGGCCGATGCGGCCGACGCCGTTGCCACTGAAATCGCAGAGCTAAAAGTACTAGTGGCCAAAGCTGCCGGGCAGAAATGTGAGCGTTGCTGGCACCACCGTGAAGATGTCGGTAGCCACGCCGGTCACGAGACCTTGTGTGGTCGCTGTGTCACCAACGTTGATGGTGCAGGTGAGGTTCGCAGTTATGCCTAGTGGGAACGTGCTTAAGGTGTTCAACAGCAATGAAACGTCTGGTTTGAAGTGGATTTGGGTTGCGGTACTGACCTTTGTGCTCGATCAGGCTACTAAGCTGTGGGTGATTGGTGCTTTTGAGTTGTATGAGCGGGTCGCGGTGACATCGTTCTTCAACCTGACGTATGTGCGTAACTATGGCGCGGCATTTAGCTTTTTAAGCGATGCAGGTGGTTGGCAGCGCTGGTTTTTCACCATTGTCGCGTTTTCGGTTAGTGTCATGCTGTTGTATTGGCTGCGTAAAAATGATGCCAGCCAGCGGCTGCAAAATATTGCCTTTGCCTTGGTCTTAGGTGGCGCTTTAGGCAATGTGATTGATCGTTTGTATCATGGCTTTGTCATCGACTTTCTCGATTTTTACCTTGGTAATTATCATTGGCCAGCATTTAATGTTGCCGATTCGGCGATCTGTGTTGGCGCCGCCTTGTTGATTTGGGATGCCTTTACCAATAAGCCAGAGCAAAGCGGCAATACCGCAAAAGCAGGAAAGTAATATGACCCAGCAGATTGTCCAAGGTACCGAAGTGACCATGCATTTTGCCATCAAGCTGACTGATGGCTCGGTTGCTGATAGCACCAAGGTGAACAACAAACCGGCTCGTTTTGTGGTCGGCGACGGTAATTTGACCGACAGTTTCGAACAATGCTTGCTGGGGTTGAAAGCCGGCGATGAGAAAAAATTTGAGCTGCCGCCAGAGCAAGCCTTCGGCCTGCCAAACCCGGACAATATTCATCATTTGGATCGGATGAAATTTGGCGCCGAGGTCACCGCTGAAGTGGGCGCTATTGTTGCGTTTAGCCAGCCAGATGGCACCGAAATCCCAGGTATTGTTCGCGCTGTCGAGGGCGATTCGGTAACCGTCGACTTTAACCATCCTCTTGCGGGCCACACAGTGATCTTTGAAGTTGAAATTCTAACGGTTGGAGAGTCTCAGTAATGGACATTCTACTGGCAAATCCTCGCGGTTTTTGCGCTGGTGTCGATCGTGCGATTAGCATCGTTGAACGCGCGCTGGAGTTGTTTGAACCACCGATTTATGTGCGCCATGAAGTGGTTCACAACCGCTATGTGGTCGATGGCTTACGTGATCGAGGCGCCATTTTTGTTGATGAGTTGGATGAAGTGCCCGATGACTGCATCGTTATTTTTTCTGCGCACGGCGTCTCAAAAGCGGTTCGTGACAATGCCAAATCGCGTGGTTTGAAAGTCTTTGATGCGACATGTCCGTTGGTCACCAAAGTCCATATGGAAGTGACTCGGGCGAGTCGTAAGGGCACCGAGTGTGTGCTGATTGGCCATGCTGGGCACCCTGAAGTCGAAGGCACTATGGGCCAATATGACTCTGATTCTGGTGGGATTTACTTGGTCGAATCTCCGGCGGATGTCAAAACATTGCCAGTAAAAGATCGCGAAAATCTGTGCTACGTTACCCAGACGACTTTGTCTGTGGATGATACGGCAGACGTCATTGATGCGTTGCGCGAGGAGTTTCCAAAAATCGTTGGGCCGCGCAAAGATGACATTTGTTATGCCACCCAGAATCGTCAGGATGCAGTGCGTGAATTAGCCGCTAAATCCGATGTGATGCTGGTGGTTGGAGCGAAAAATAGCTCGAACTCGAATCGCTTGCGGGAGTTGGCTGAAAAGATTGGCACGCAGGCTTATTTGATTGATACCGCCGATGATATCGACGCCAGTTGGTTGCAAAATTGCCAAGTGGTTAGTGTTACCGCGGGAGCATCAGCGCCTGAGATCTTGGTGCAGCAAGTCGTTGATAAATTAACTCAGTGCGGTGGCACGCAAGTTCAGGAACACCCAGGGCGAGAAGAGAACATCGTGTTCGCAGTTCCCGCCGAGTTGCAGTAGTAACAAGCACTCTCCGTTCCGATACCGCAGCCACCGTTTAGGTGGCTGTTTTGTTTTATGTAGCGATACACACAAAGCGAAGGAATGCACGTTTGACGACCACAAAGGCATTTGGCTCAGCGGGTTTTTCTCTGCTTGAGGTGCTCATTGCCATGTTCATTCTGGTTGTCGGGCTGCTGGGTTTGGCAGGCTTGCAATTGCATGTCACGCAAGGCAATCAGGATAGTTATATTCGTTCACAAGCCATGGTGGTTGCGCAAAGCCTCGCCGACCGCCTCAGACTCAATAGTCAATATTTGAACCGCACCATCAATACTTCTCCGGCCCTCAATGCGGCCATCGATAATCGCTACAGCACAGCGTCAACCTACAACTTTGCCAGTTTAGGTGCCTGTTCTTCCGGCCAACCTTGGGATTGTTATTGCCAAGCAATTCCCAGTGGCATTCCCAATTGTCGGGATGATGGAGGTACCAACGCGGCTCAGTGCAGTGCCGAGCAGCTAGCCTTGTTCGACGGTTGGCAAAGCAGTTGTGACGGTGTTGCTCTGCACCCCGATTTTTGGTTGCAGGTGAATTGTCAGGATGCCAATACTAGCGATGCCGATAGTTGTACCGCGCACTCAGCCCATACCATTATCGCAAGTTGGCCAGCGCCACCGTCAATTGAGTTGGCGCGCTCAAGCTGTCCAACTGATATCTCGCTTGGATTGGCAGCCAGTGGTTCGGCAAATGTGGCGCGTTATTGTGTGATGTTGACGGTTAGTCTAGGGAGTTCACGATGACAGCGGCTTGCTCGTCTGTATTGGCGAAGAAGACCGGCTTGCACCCCAATGCTCAAGCTGGTTTGTCAATGGTCGAGTTGATTATTGCCATGTTACTCGGGTTGATGTTGCTGATGGGGGCGATGAGTGTTCTGAGTAACAATAATGCCAATTTGCAGCTCAATGAAGGCCTGGCCTCGGTTCAGGAAAATGGTCGTTTTGCCCTTACTCGGCTGACTCAAACCATTCGCCTCGCCGGCAGTTATAACCCGCAAGATCCGGCACTTAATTTGACCGGCGTAGATCCAACCACTGAGCAGGCTGATTTAGCTGAAAATGCGGTGGTATTTCCCGGAGTATATGCCAGTGGCTTAGCGGTCGGCAGTGTCAACGGGGCATCCGGTGCCAGCGACACACTGGTCGTTGGTCTTCAGGCTGAAGCAGATTGCCGCTTAAATACTCATGGGTATGGCACCACAGTGGTCGCCGGCGGCTCTGTTGCCCAGCAATTCCATGTCATCAATGAATATTATTTAGAAGACGATAGCTTAAAGTGCCGAGGTTACGAAGGGCGGGTTTTGAGAGGCGAAAAAGCGTCGTCAGCGAACACAAGCGCAGTGACGCTGGTTGAAAACGTTGAGGACTTTCAGGTGCTTTATGGGGTCGCAGAAGCCGATGGAAACAATGTCTTCAGTGGCCAGCCAAGTTCCTATATGACAGCCGACAGGGCTGCTACGGCAGTGACTAATGGCGGCCGAGTCGTTGCCGTTCAATTTGCACTGCTGATATACAGTGATGAGCCAATAAGTAGCACTTCGGGCTCTCGTTCAGTCAAATTGCTCGACAAAACCGCGTTTACGCCGACAGAGCGGCGAATCTATCGTCAATTCCAGCAAACCGTGATGTTACGTAACCCATGGAATTCTGCCGTTTTTGAGGGCACTTCATCATGAGCAGTCGTTTGACTTATCTCGGTCGTCGTCAATCAGGCGCGGCATTGGCGGTTGCTTTAGTGCTGCTTGTGGTACTGACATTAACCGGAGTAATGGCACTCAATAGAACGTCGATTCAACAAAAAATGGCGACTCAATTTGATACCACAGGCATGGCATTTGATGCCGCCGAGGTCGCAATTGATGGCGTCGTGTTTGAACAAGAAGATGTCACTTTGGACGCCAACCAGCGGGTATTAACCATTGCCCAAGCCAATCCAGCTTTTGATCCACAAGTTGATGTCATGTCTTGTTATGACGGCAACTGGACTGAGCGCACGGTGACTTCCTCTGGCTTGAATAAAGGCCAGGTACATAGCGGCTCAGCGGCACTGCATGACGATCCAGAAGTTAAATCTTGGTCCAAAGCTGCTTATGTTGGTGAAGGTTTGAGAGTGCCTAGCGGTTGGGGCTTTTCTCAGGGCTTTCACTACTTTCAGGTTCGGGGGTGTGGTCATGTCGGTTCAGAGCGATTGACCACAGCGAATACGCAACAGGTTTATATGTTGGGGCCAAAGGCTGAATAATCGGAGGGCTGACATGATTGCAGGTCACACTATGAAATTGTGGAAGCATAAATTAACAGTGACTTCGTTAGCTGCCTGCTTTGGGCTGGCAGCGGGCACAGCGGCGGCGGATGATATCGAAATTTATGCCGGTGCTGGCTCTACCATCACCACCTATCTGCCAAATGTCATGTTTGTTATTGATACCTCGGGCAGTATGGACAACAAAGACGGTACCAGTACGACCCGCCTCTACAAAGTTCAGGAAGCCTTGAAAGAGGTATTGTCTGCCTCGACAGATGTTAACGTCGGCCTGATGCGATTCTCCAATCCCGGCGGTCCAGTATTATTCCCGATTGCCAATATTGACTCGCCGGTGTCGCCCGATGAGCGCATTTCAATCCGTCTTGATGACAATGATGGTAGTGAAGACAGCGGCGGTTTCGTCGACTTAGATAGCTCTGCCATTAGTTTGGGAGATGGCGCGACTCATGGTTTTCGTTTTGAAGATGTGCGTATTCCGCAAGGGGCAAGTATTACCTCGGCTCAATTGGTGTTCGCTGCTTACGAAGATAGTGCCTCGGAGGTGACTTTTAATATCAGTGCTGAGTTAGCTGCTGATTCCGCCGAATTTGAGGAGCAAGTCGACAATTTTTCCAATCGCACCAAAACCACCGCTGAACTAGATGTCACCGAAGTCGCCAGCTGGCAGGCAAACCAGTTTACCTCTAATTTGGATGTCAGCTCGATGGTGCAAGAAGTCGTTGACCAAGATGGTTGGTGTGGTGGTCAAGCGCTGAGCATGTTTGTGCGAGCGACCAGCGGTTCCGGATTAGGTGTCCGCAGAGTTCATAGTCATGAGAGTAATCCAGCACTCACCGCTAGTTTGCGAATTAGTTATGACTATAACTCGGCGAGTGGTTGCATGGCGGGTAGCCATGCTAATCAAATTTATTCGCAAGCCGATAACGTTGAAGAAACCAAATACGGCTACAACAGCACTGGGAGTGTTCTAAACATGGACACTGATACCAATTCTGCGATTGGTTTGCGGTTTGACAATGTTGAGATCCCGCAAGGTGCAACCATTGAGCAGGCTTATCTAACCTTTACTCCGTATGCCAATCGCGACGGTAGCTCTAGCCTGACCATTCATGTTGAGGATGCCGATAATGCCAGCCCATATACCAGTGACAGGTATACGGTAACCAGCCGTGATTACGGAGCCAGTCAGTATTGGCCAATTGGCAGTAATACATGGCGTAGCAATCAGGCGATGCAATCAGCGGATATCTCTTCGTTAGTGTCGTCCGTTGTAAGCCGCGGTGGGTGGCAAAGTGGTAATGCGCTGGCGTTCAAAGTGGTGCCATCGAATAAAGAGGTCAAAGCCTACACCTATCACGGGAATGCGAGTAAATCGGTTCGACTGTATGTGAAATACCGCGGTAGCGCGCAAGCATCCTCATTTACTGTTCGTCAACACATGCAAACCTTGGTTGACGGCTTAACTCATGATGGCTGGACGCCGGTGGCGGAAACCTTATATGAAGCCTATCGCTATTATAATGGTGGTAATGTGCTTTATGGTTTGACTCGCGGGGTGGATAGCGGCACCAAACCGTTGACTCGGGTAAGCCATGAAGACTCTTATTTTGGTGCGCCATCGGTATTGCCAAGCGGCTGTTATGAATCAAATCTCAGTGACTCAGATTGTGCGGGTGAATATATCCCAACGACGCCCACCGCTACTTATATCTCGCCAATTGAGCATGTCTGTCAGCAGAATCATATCGTGTTGTTGACCGATGGCCGAGCTAATCAGACACGTAGCACAGTGCGCAGTTACATTAATGGTTTAACTGGAAGAACTTGCTCGGCAAGCACGAGTGGTAATTTGAATGACGAAAACTGTGGCGTTCATTTGGCTCAATACAATGCTTCTTCTGATAAGCCTGGTAACTCAAATGATGCGCGGATCTTTACCCATACCATTTCATTTGTTCCTGACGGTACTGGCACCCCAGACTGGCTGACTTATTTACAAGATATGGCAACAGTGGGCGGTGGCGACTTTTATCCGACCAGTGATGTGTCGTCTATTGCCGATGCGTTTCAGCGCATTATCTCCGATGCGAAGAAGCGTAATACTACGTTTGTGGCACCATCGGTAGCAATTTCTGACGTCAATAAATTGCTCCATGATAGCCATGTTTATTACGCCGTATTCAGCCCTAAAGATACTCAAAATTGGCCAGGAAACTTAAAGAAATACAAGATTGCAAATGGCTTAGTGTTGAGTAAAAGCGGATCATCCGCGGTTGACTCTGCCACTGGTTTCTTCGAAACCGCGGCCCAGGATTTCTGGTCGAGTGCGACGACGGGTAACGATGAAGTCACGGTGGGGGGAGCTCGCGAATCCAATGAAAATCTTGTCAATCGCAAGGTGTTCAGTGATATCGATGGTTTTTCCCAGATTTCCTCCGAAACAGATTTAATCACCGAAGATATCTTGGGGATCACCGCCAGATCGGATGCCGAAAGCAGGCGATTAACCCTCATTAATTGGCTAAAGGGGCTCGATGATAACGGCGACCCCGACTATCAAATCGGCGATCCGCTGCACTCTGAACCGGTGGTGTTGCGTCGTAATAGCGGTAATGACGAAATTTTCTTTGGTACCAATCAGGGATACATACACGCCATCGATACCGAAACTGGCAATGAACTATGGTCATTTATTCCGCAAGAGTTGCTGAAAAATGCCAATGACTATTACGAAAATTCAGTGTTTGTTACTCGTGTCTATGGCATGGATGGGCCGATGACATTGGTAAATACCGGCGAGAAAAATATTTTGATTGCGGGTATGCGCCGCGGAGGCGAGAGTTATTATGCCTTGGATGTTAGCGGCTCTACCCCAGCTAAAGGCTGGTCTAATATCATCACCAACCAATCGACAGGTGCCTACAGCCGGCTGGGTCAAACTTGGTCAAAAATGATTCCGGCGACGGTTAAGTTTGGTGGTAGCGCTCGCAACGTGTTGTTCTTCGGGGGCGGTTACGATCCTGCCCATGATTCTAAAACGATCCGTCAACCTGATGCAGTGGGTAATGCTATTTACATGGTTGACGCGGCAACCGGTGCATTACTTTGGTATGCCAGCAATAGCAACCTTGATGATGGCTCCAGCTATACCGTGATCGACGATATGGATTATGCCGTTGCTGCTGATGTGTATGTATTGGACCGCGACAGGGATGGTTATTCGGATCATATTTACGCCGTAGATTTAGGCGGTCAGGTTATTCGCCTTGATATTCACAATGGCCTCAGTGGGACCGAGTTTATTTCCGGCGGCGTGGTTGCTGATGTCGGTGGATCAAATCAGGCCAACAACCGCCGGTTTTTCTATCAGCCTGACGTTGCCTATGTTAATGATGCCTTCGGCAAGTATTTTGCCGTCGCTGTGGGCTCTGGTTATCGGGCGCATCCGTTGGATCTCAATACCAGTGATAAGTTTTTTGTGATTCGCGATTATGGCGTGTTCGATAGTTCCAGCTCTGATCTCAGTGGCACGACCAAGATCAGTTATGGTTTTAACAAAGTTGATTTCGACGGTTTGCTCAATGCAACGTCAATCACCGAAGCAGGTGATGTGAGTGAATTGAATGATTCAGACTTTAGTAAGTATGAAAAAGGCTTTTACATTGATTTGGCGGTGACCGGCGAAAAGGCCTTGTCATCACCGGTTATCGTTGATTACAAAGTGGCGTTTTCAACCTACTTGCCCGGTGATCCAACACTTAACCCGAACCAATGTACGCCACCAGAGGGTAACGGCCGCGCCTATGTGATTTCTCTTGGCTATGGGCGACCAGTTGGTGATTTTGACGATGACAATAACACCACAGAGTCGGATCGTTACATGAATCTTACCCATGGCGGCATTCCAAGCTCACCGAAGATCATTTATGCCGAACAAGATTTACCTGTGATTTGTGTCAGTAGTGAATGCACTAACGCTTCGACCATGTACGATAGCGATGGCAACTTAATTACAGATAGTAATGCTCAGGGCAATGCGCCGAACATTCTCAATGCGTTGCTGCCTCCGACTAATCAGGTCTACCGTGATACCAACTGGCAAAGTGGCAAAGAGCGGGTGCCGAATGAAGAATAACCACACACGCAGGAACATTGTAAAGATGAAGCGAACAATAGCGGGCTTTAGCTTAATTGAGGCCCTGGTTGCCGTGGCCATTATTGGCATTTTGATTGCCGTTGGTTATCCCAGTTATCTTGATTACGTCAAACAAGGGCACCGCCAAAAAGCAAAATCAGACTTAATGGCTTTGGCTACCGCACTGGAAACCCACAAAGCGCAGCAATACAGCTATCAAGGTGCGGCCAGTGGTGGCTCAGACACCGGAGCACCAACTGTTTTCACTAGTTGGTCGCCGGCGGACCAGCCTGCTGCCAATAAAGTTTATGATCTGACGATTCATGCGATTACGGATAACGGCCGCGGCTTTGAACTCAGAGCAACGCCAACATCTTCAGGCATGATGAGTGACGACGGTCGTTTGATGTTCAATTCACTCGGGCAAAAGGCGTGGGACAGCAATAACAACGGTGCTTTTGCCACTGATGAATATTGCTGGGAGTGTTAACTTTCGCAGCTCAGCGGCGTACCTTTGGGGTATTCATGAACACCATCGCCGCTGTAATCGCGAGAATTTTTGATTCGGCCCTGTAGATTAATCACCACACTGCGAGCATATTTAGCCTCTTTACTATCAGCACAGACTGAAAAAGTACCAAAATCTGCGGTGTGTCCTTCACTCTGGTAGCTAATGGCTGTGCCATTGTTATAGCTACGACTAATGCTATCGGGGGATGCGTCAATGACCTTCAGGACGGTTTCTCCGTTATCATAGCTGCCATCACCGTCGTTATCTTCAAACACCATCAGTTGCGCATTCCACGAGCTTGCACAGGCCGATAGATCTGCTTTTGCAGGACATAAAGTGACCACTCCGCCGGTATCGATGGCACTCATGCGAGTCATTTGTAGGGCGCTGCTGAGGTAACTGGCTTGCTGCGATGAGCGGCTCGATTTGATGAAATCAATTAAGCTTGGAACCCCCGCCAGCAGCGTAATGCTGACAATGGCGACAACGATGATGAGCTCTAATAAGGTAAAACCGAATGTCCTTTTCATATCATCAACCTAGTACTGCAACGTCTTCGCTCAGCCTATCATTTTTCGAACAATTGCGGCCAGCCACGTCATCACAAACTTGCTTTGTCATTGACTAAGGTGACAAGAATTAGGTCATATTGATCATCATTCGTACCTTTTATCCGCTGCTTACTTTATCATTGCCGTCAATTAGCATGACGCATTGGACAGGAGCGAAGAGGTAATCGTGTTAAACATTGCGATGGGGCAAATCCACTGCTGGGTGGGTGATATTGAGGGCAACGGCCAGAAGGTATTGGCGGCGATGCATGAAGCAGCTGAGAAGGGTGCCGATATCATCCTGTTTCCGGAGTTGACCCTTACCGGTTACCCGCCTGAAGATCTGTTATTGCGTGATGACTTATATCAGCGGATTGACGCGGTGCTGGCAGATATCAAAGCCCAAATGCCAGCCATTGACGCCCTCGTCGGCCTGCCAACTAAAGCTGATAGCCACTGCTATAACAGTCTTGTTTGGCTGAGTAATGGCCAAGAGCGCGCGCGTTATCATAAGCAGCAGCTACCAAACTACGGCGTCTTTGATGAGAAGCGCTATTTTCAGCCGGGTTCAGACACTTGTGTGATCGACGTTAAAGGACGCAAGTTAGGTCTGCTTATCTGCGAAGATGTGTGGCATCAGCAGCCCGCCAAAGCCACTGTAGAGGCCGGTGCTGAGCTACTACTAATCGCCAATGCCTCGCCATATCACACCAAGAAAACACCCATGCGCCATGGCGTTTTGGAGCGTCAGGCCGCGGACTTAAACACGCCAATTGTCTATGTCAACCACAGCTGTGGTCAGGATGAGCTGATATTTGATGGTCAGTCCGTTGCCATTAATGGCGCAGGTAAAGAAATATATCGCGCACCAGCATTTGAAACCGCGCTGGCCTATGTTCATTTTGATGGCAGCGAATTAACCGCAGCCCAAGAGAGTGCGGCAGAATTAGAGCTGTTAGCTGAAGTCTATAAAGGCTTGACGCTGGCTGTTCGCGACTATGTTACCCGCAATGGTTTTGCTGGCGCAGTGCTTGGCCTGTCCGGTGGGATTGACTCGGCGCTGACCTTGGCAATTGCTGCCGATGCGCTTGGCGCCGATCAAGTACAAGCGGTGATGATGCCGTTTCGTTACACCTCCGAGATGAGCATTGCCGATGCCGCTGAGCAGGCCCAATTAATGGGGGTGGAATACGATGCGGTGTCGATTGAGCCGATGTTTGACGCCTTTATGCAGCAGCTGAAGCCAATGTTCAAAGACACTCAGGTCGATACCACCGAAGAGAATCTGCAAGCTAGAAGTCGTGGTGTGGTGTTGATGGCATTGTCGAATAAGCGCCGCCGTATTGTCCTGACAACCGGCAATAAAAGCGAAATGGCCGTTGGCTATGCCACCTTGTATGGCGATATGTGTGGTGGTTTTGCGGTACTCAAGGACGTCCCGAAAACCATGGTATTTGATTTGGCGCGCTATCGTAACACGCTGGGGCGGGTGATCCCTGAGCGGGTGATTACGCGGCCGCCTTCGGCAGAGTTGGCGCCTGATCAAGTGGATTCAGATAGTTTGCCTGATTATGCCGACTTGGATGATATGATTGAACGTTATGTCGAGCAGGATGCTTCGCTGGCAGACATTGTTGCAGCTGGCTACGATGAACAAGTTGTTCGTCGTGTGATTCGCCTCATTGACATCAATGAATATAAAAGGCGACAGTCTGCAGTTGGACCTAGAATTACTCCGCGTGGATTTGCAAAAGACCGTCGAAACCCGATTTGTTCCGGTTTTGGTCGCGCAAACTGGTAAAGGAACTAAAAATGAAAAAAGTTGTAGCCATTATTAAGCCGTTCAAATTGGACGATGTTCGTGAATCACTGTCCGAAATTGGCATTAGCGGACTGACGGTGACTGAAGTAAAAGGATTTGGTCGTCAGAAAGGCCATACCGAAATGTATCGCGGTGCCGAGTATATGGTCGATTTTCTGCCAAAAGTGAAATTAGAGATTGTCATTGCTGACGAAGATGTTGAGCGTTGCCTTGAGACTATCGTCAATGCTGCCCACACTGGCAAAATTGGCGATGGCAAAATCTTTGTTCAGAATGTTGAGCGTGCAGTTCGGATCCGTACCGGTGAGGAAAACAACGACGCGATCTAATTCAAACGGTATTACTGACATAAAAAAACGGAATCAATCGATTCCGTTTTTTGTTGCAGCAGTGCAATCGCTGTTAGTTAACCATGCGGTTTTCTGGGTAGTTGAGCTGCAGCACCCGCAGGGTATCTTGGCGCGCATCTTCCATTCCTAACTGCTTGTAACTGCGAGCCATGATCATCAGTGCTCGTTCAACCGATGGCGTATCTGGCATGTATTCCAAAACGTATTTGCCACGCCCAAGAGCGGCTACATAAGCATCACGCTCGTAATAGTATTCAGCAACCATGACTTCAAACCGAGCGAGGCGGTTTTTCAACGCCACCATTCGCTTCGATGCATCGGGTGCATATTTACTGCCCGGGTAATCACGCAGCAGACGTTCATAGTCTTGAAACGCTTCGCGAATATTGTGTGGATCCCGGTCTGAACGATCGATGCGGAACACTTCTTGGAAGAAGTTGCGATCTTCGTCTTCATTGACCAAACCGCGCATGTAGAGGGCGTAATCAATGTCTTTATGAGTTGGGTTCAAGCGAATAAAGCGGTCAATGGCCGCCAGTGCCGCAGGGTTATCGGCCACTGAGTAGTAAGCACTAATCAAATCAAGCTGAACCTGATCGGCATGGGCACCGAACGGATAGCGCGACAATAAGGCTTCAAAATGAGCAATGGCGCTACGGTAGTTACCGGAGTTCATTCGAGTTTTAGCTTCTTGATAAAGCTCTGCAGCAGGCTTCTCTGCGATTTTTTCTTTTTCCGGTGTTGAAGAGCAGGCACCGAGTACCAAGGCTAGTCCTAAAACACCTAATCCGGTTAGACGGGATAACAGCATGAACACTTCCCAGTAAATTCAATGATGGTTAAGGCTGAGTTTCAGCCCAGTTCCAGTTACAATGCTCGGCATTCTAAACTAATCGACAGCGCGTTGTGAATGCGTTGTTAGACAGATTGAGATTATGGCGCAGGAATTTACCCTTACCGCACAAATTTCCACTGAACAATTTGGCCAGCGACTCGACCAAGCGCTTGCTGAATTATTCCCTGATTATTCCCGAACCCGAATTAAAGCGTGGCTTGATGAAGGGCGGATTGAAGTCAATGGCAAGGTGGCGACAAAAGCTTGCGAAAAAGTCAGCGGTGGCGAAGACATCGTGTTACACGCGCAACTTGAAGATGAAGTCCAACACCAAGCAGAAGCCATTGCGCTGAATATTGTTTACGAAGACGATGATATTTTGGTGGTCAATAAACCTGCCGGTTTAGTGGTTCATCCCGGCGCCGGCAATCAGCAAGGCACGTTATTAAATGCGCTGCTACACCATTGCCCTGACTTGGTCGAAGTACCTCGGGCCGGTATTGTCCATCGGCTCGACAAAGACACCACTGGATTAATGGTGGTCGCCAAAACCATTCCGGCGCAAACTCATTTGGTGGCACGCCTACAAGCACGCGATATTACCCGCGAGTACGAGGCCATTGCGATTGGCTTGATGACGGCTGGCGGTACCATTGAAGAGCCAATTGATCGTCACCCGAGTCGGCGTACCGCGATGGCTGTTCATCCGCTCGGTAAGGAAGCGATTACGCACTACCGAATTGCCGAGAAATTTAATAACCATACGCGATTACGTTTGCGCTTAGAGACTGGCCGAACTCACCAAATTCGAGTGCATATGTCGCATTTACACCATCCCTTGGTGGGTGATGTGCTTTATGGTGGTCGTAATCGTCTGCCTAAAGGCGCCAGCGAAACCATGATTGAAACCTTGCGCGGCTTTAAACGCCAAGCTTTGCACGCCGCTCGGTTGATTCTGGATCATCCAATCAGTGGTGAACAAATGGAATGGAAAGCGCCGATTCCGGATGACATGCAGCACTTAACCGAGGTATTGCGAGCCGATGCCAAGCTCAACCCCAGCGATATCTGAATGCACCATCGAGCAGTGGCAACTGCCGAATCGCGTTGCCGCTATTCAAAGTTATCGCGCTGGCGGCGCTAGCTCGGCGCCCTTTGACTCGCTTAATCTAGGCTTGCATGTAGGGGATGAGCCTGAGCGTGTTCACCACAATCGCAGCATGTTGCTAGCCCAGATGACCGGTTGCAGCACAATTCAATGGCTCAATCAGGTCCACGGCACTCAAGTCTTTCATCTCAACCGAACTCCGCGCTTAACGCCCGATGCAGATGCCGCGGTTAGCCGCATCGCGGGGCAAGCTTGTGCGGTAATGACCGCTGATTGTTTGCCGGTGTTGATTTGCGCCAATGATGGCGCTGAGGTCGCTGCAGTTCACGCTGGCTGGCGCGGTCTCTGCGATGGTGTTATCGAACAAACAATCAATGCCATGACTACGCCTGTCAATCAGCTGCGTGTTTGGCTTGGCCCTTGTATTGGCCCCAGTAAGTTTGAAGTCGGGCCTGAAGTTCGCGATGCGTTTGTCCAGCATGAACAATCAAATCGCCTCGCTTTTCAGCCTTCATCGGCAGACAAATGGCTGGCTGATTTACAAGGTTTAGCCGTCAACCGGCTACTGTCATTGGGGGCCGGAAACATCAGCGCCGATCGCCGCTGCAGCTACCTCAACTCTGATCTTTTCTTTTCCTATCGCCGCGCAAGTCATCAAGGGCCAGCCAAGCTAAATGGTGTGACCGGGCGCATGGCTTCAGCTATTTGGATCAAAGCCAACGCTTGAAACCGAAAACAAACAGCCCCATTTAATCATCAGACTAAATATTGAACGATGAGACTGGAGACTGTTATGCGTCTGGATCGGTTTACGAGTAAATTTCAGGTCGCTCTGTCTGATGCGCAATCAATGGCGCTCGGTAGAGATCATCAATACATCGAAGCGACTCATCTTTTGCTGGCTTTGCTCAATCAGGAGCAAGGGTCGGTGCGACCATTGTTGCAACTCGCTGGCGTCAACGTCTCGGCATTGCGGTCGCAATTGGCCGAACAGTTGGATCGCGTGGCCCGAGTCGAAGGCACGGGTGGTGATGTGCAACTGAGCCACAATTTGATCAACTTGCTCAACATGACTGACAAGTTGGCACAAAAACGCAAAGATAAATTTATTTCCAGCGAGGTTTTTGTGTTAGCGGCGGCTCAAGATAAAGGGTCGTTTGGTGACATGCTGCGCCAGCTTGGCGCAACGCCAGAAGCCATTGAGCAGGCCATTGAAAAAGTTCGCGGCGGCCAGAAAGTGGATGATCCCAATGCTGAAGATCAACGCCAAGCGCTGGAAAAATACACCATTGATCTGACTGAGCGTGCCGAGGCTGGCCGGTTAGATCCGGTGATTGGCCGTGACGATGAAATTCGCCGCACGATTCAAGTGTTGCAACGCCGTACCAAAAACAACCCTGTGCTAATTGGTGAACCTGGAGTGGGTAAGACCGCTATTGTTGAGGGGTTGGCTCAGCGTATTGTCAACGGTGAAGTGCCCGAGGGTTTGAAAAATAAGCGGGTACTGTCATTGGATATGGGCTCGCTATTGGCTGGTGCCAAATACCGCGGCGAGTTTGAAGAGCGCTTAAAGGCGGTACTCAATGAGTTGGCCAAGGAAGAAGGTCAGGTCATTTTGTTTATCGATGAACTTCATACCATGGTCGGTGCCGGTAAAGCCGAAGGCGCCATGGATGCAGGCAATATGCTCAAGCCTGCACTGGCCCGAGGTGAACTCCATTGCGTGGGCGCCACAACCTTGGATGA
Source organism: Neiella litorisoli (assembly GCF_014773395.1). Classification (GTDB taxonomy): domain Bacteria; phylum Pseudomonadota; class Gammaproteobacteria; order Enterobacterales; family Neiellaceae; genus Neiella; species Neiella litorisoli. The sequence continues at coordinate 200,650 of NZ_JACXAF010000005.1, forward strand.
GTATCGCCAGTACGTCGAAAAAGATGCTGCGCTCGAGCGGCGATTCCAGAAAGTACTGGTCGAAGAGCCTTCGGTTGAAGATACCATTGCGATTTTGCGTGGCTTAAAAGAGCGTTATGAGTTGCATCACGCAGTTGATATTACTGATCCGGCTATTGTGGCCGCGGCTAGCCTATCGTACCGCTACATTTCTGATCGGCAATTGCCGGATAAAGCCATCGATTTAATCGATGAAGCGGCATCTTCGATTCGTTTGCAAATTGATTCCAAACCAGAAGATATGGACAAGCTGGAGCGCCGCATTATCCAGCTCAAGATAGAACAGCAAGCGGTCGCTAAAGAAAGCGATGAAGCCAGCAAGAAGCGCTTGGCGTTGCTCGAACAAGAGCTAGCAAAATTAGATGCCAAGTATCAGGAGCTAGAAGAAGTCTGGCAATCAGAAAAGGCAGCATTGTCTGGCACTCAGCACATTAAGGCGGAATTAGAGCAAGCCCGGCAAGACTTGGAATTTGCCACTCGAGCGAGCGACCTCAATCGGATGTCAGAGCTGCAATACGGCAAGATCCCTGAATTAGAAAGGCAACTCGATCTAGCCGCGCAAGCAGAAATGCATGAAATGACTTTGTTGCGTAACAAAGTCGGCGAAGAAGAAATTGCCGAAGTGCTGTCGCGGGCAACGGGCATTCCGGTGGCGCGGATGCTCGAAGGTGAACGCGATAAACTGCTACGAATGGAAGAGCAGTTGCACAAGCGCGTTATTGGCCAGGGTGAGGCGGTGGACGCCGTTGCTAACGCCATCCGTCGTTCGCGCTCAGGTTTGGCCGATCCGGATCAGCCGATTGGTTCGTTTTTGTTCCTAGGCCCAACTGGGGTGGGTAAAACTGAGCTGTGTAAAGCGCTGGCCTCATTTATGTTTGATACCGAAGATGCCATGGTTCGGATTGATATGTCTGAGTTTATGGAGAAGCATTCGGTGGCACGATTGGTCGGTGCACCTCCGGGCTATGTCGGTTACGAAGAAGGCGGTTATCTCACTGAAGCGGTGCGACGCCGGCCATATTCGGTGGTATTGCTTGATGAGGTAGAAAAGGCTCATCCAGATGTCTTCAATATTTTGTTGCAGGTATTAGATGATGGCCGACTCACTGATGGGCAGGGGAGAACGGTCGATTTTCGCAATACCGTGGTGATCATGACCTCGAACCTTGGCTCCGATCGTATTCAGGAAACAGCCGGTAAGGCCAGTTATGATGAGATGAAAGCGCAGGTTATGGACGTGGTGAGTCATCACTTCCGCCCTGAATTTATCAACCGGGTTGATGAGCTCGTGGTATTCCACCCACTTGAGCAACAACAATTGCGTAAGATCACCGCGATTCAAATTGAGCGTTTACGCCAACGTTTAGCAGAGCGCGAGTTGAATTTGGTTGTGTCTGATGCCGCGCTAGACAAACTGGCTGAGGCTGGCTTTGACCCCGTGTACGGCGCACGACCATTGAAACGAGCGATTCAGCAGCAGTTGGAAAACCCGTTATCGCAAGCGATTTTGCGTGGTCAATATGCGCAAGGGGCAGATATCCAAGTTGACTTTGCCGATCAAGAGCTAACGCTAAGCTAATCACACCATTTAAAAAAGGCCGTTGGATCGAGTAGACCACGGCCTTTGTCAATTTCACCGCCAGAAGCCTTGTGCTACTCTGTGCGACACATTTTATCCTTGTTATCTGGATTGCTGCTTTCAATGACAGAACATCATGACAACGATGCCCATAAACCAAAGGGCATTTATTTACTACCTAATCTGTTGACTACTGGCGGCTTGTTTGCCGGCTTTTACGCGGTCGTAGCCTCCATGAATGGCGATTTCAAATTGGCATCAGTGGCTATTTTCATTGCCATGATTTTTGACGGCCTTGATGGCCGAGTGGCACGGATGACCAATACCCAAAGCGCATTTGGCGCCGAGTATGACAGCATGGCTGATATGTTGTCTTTTGGCGTTGCGCCAGCATTAATCGCCTACAACTGGGGGCTTAATGAGCTTGGTAAAATTGGCTGGCTGGCCGCCTTTATCTTTGTCGCCGGTGCGGCACTGCGACTAGCTCGCTTCAATACCATGGTTGGCAAAGCCGACAAGCGCTACTTCCAAGGGCTAGCGAGTCCAGCTGCCGCGGGCATTATTGCTGGTGGCGTTTGGCTCGGTGCCGAGCATGAGTTGGATGGCCATAGTATTGGCTTCATCGTCGCTCTGATCACCATGGCCGCAGGTGCGTTGATGGTCAGCAACTTCCGCTATCACTCGTTTAAGGATGTCGACTGGAAAGGTCGAGTGTCGTTTCTTGCCATTTTACTGGTGGTCTTGGTTTACGTGATCGTTGCTACTAACCCTGCATTAGTCTTGTTTGCCATCTTTATGGCCTACGCCGTTTCAGGCCCGTTCATTACTGTTCGCGGAGTTCGTAAACTAAAGATGGAGCACGTGGTCGGGGATAGTAAAGATGCTGACTTTTGTGAGAAACAGAAAGCTGCTGCAGAACAAAGTGAAGCTACTACTGAAAATGCAAAAGAAAACGAGCAAAAAGCGAAAGACTGAAGATTGATTCTGAGACTTAGATTCGCCATTTCGGCTATCAAATTAAAAAAAGGGAGCGTCAGCTCCCTTTTTCTACATTTATCCTTCAAAATTTGGGCTGGATTGAGTGTTTTGAGTAATAATTAATCGCTCGGAACAAAAAGTTAAAAAAGCCCTTGACCGAATTCGAAGAGTCCCTATAATGCGCCTCCACTGCTTCGGGGCAACGGCAAACTTCTAAAGTTTCAAACTTTCTCGAAGCACTCAATCAACCAAGCTCTTCAAATAACGATGAGCAGCGATTTGAAAAAAGCTTTCAAAAAGCGGTTGACACTGAGACTCGGAAGCGTAATATACGCCTCCCGCAGCCAAGGGCTGCAGCGCTGAAAAGCGCATCGCTCTTTAACAATTAGCAAGACAATCTGTGTGGGCACTC
>NZ_JACXAF010000006.1 GCF_014773395.1 Neiella litorisoli
GCGATTGTGGCAAGGATGGTTCAAACTACAAACCATCCTTGAAGGCTATGAGCTAGCCAAGTCTCTTGAGCTCTGAGATGTGATCAAGAGACAGGCCTCGGCGGGGTTTTTACTTTTTCAGTTGGCTATCCTTCTGCAACCTCGCATAATACAGCCAAAGTTAATCGAACCGCCTGCTACATGCGTTTTGTTACCCCTATATTGCTGATCTTGCTTGTGCTGCTGCAGTACCGACTTTGGTTCGGTCGTAACAGCATGCCTGATTATGTTGTCCTAACCGAGCGGGTGGCTGAGCAACAATTGACCAATGAAAAACTCAAGCGGCGCAATGAGCTGCTATATGCGGAAATTGGCGATCTCAAAAGTGGCCTCGATGCGGTTGAAGAGCGAGCTCGCAACGAACTGGGGCTGATCCGAAAAGATGAAGTGTTCTATCGAATTTATCAGGATCTGGAGGAACCAGATTCATGAATAACGCCGCCAATCTGGTGGCGGTCATTCCCGCGGCGGGTGTTGGCTCGCGGATGCAGGCTGATTGTCCCAAGCAATATTTAACAATCGATGCGCAGCCTGTGCTGTGGCATAGCGTGATGAAAGTGCTCGCACATCCGCAAGTGACTCGCGCTGTTGTCGCGGTCTCGGCAACTGATCCTTACATCGCCGATATCCAGTGGCCAACTGACAAACCGGTTGATCTGGTCCACGGCGGCAAAGAACGAGCGGATTCGGTACTGGCCGGCATTCGTCACGCCATTGAGCAATGCAATGCCGATTGGGTGCTGGTTCATGATGCGGCCAGACCTTGTTTGCGAGCGGCCGATCTCTCTCAGCTGATTGCCACTACGCTCAATGCCAACCAAGGCGGTATTTTGGCGGTTCCGGTGCGAGATACCATGAAACGTGCAACTGGCAGTCGCCAGATTGCGCAAACGGTGGATCGCAATGCGTTATGGCATGCGCAAACGCCGCAAATGTTTCCTGCCGTTCTGCTCGCTGATGCCTTGACGCAGGCACTAGCGGCAGGCGCCACAGTAACTGACGAAGCTTCTGCGATTGAGTGGCTTGGTCAACAGCCACTATTGGTTGAAGGGCATGCAGATAACATTAAAATCACTCACCCCGAAGATTTGGCGCTGGCGCGCTTTTACCTAACCCAGGAGCTTTCATGATTCGTATCGGCCATGGTTTTGATGTTCATAAATTTGGTGGCGAAGGCCCGGTGATCATCGGTGGCGTTGCCATTGAGCATGACCAAGGCTTGCTGGCTCACTCCGACGGTGACGTGTTACTCCATGCGATCAGTGATGCGATTTTGGGCGCCATGGCACTGGGCGATATTGGTCATCACTTTCCCGATACCGATGATGCGTTTAAGGGCGCCGACAGCCGCGAATTATTGCGCCAGTGTTTTGCGCAGGCCGAGCAAAACGGCTACGTCATCGGCAACTTAGATGCCACCATTGTGGCGCAAGCACCAAAGATGGCGCCGTACATTGAACAAATGAAGCAACATTTGGCTGATGATTTGAAATGCGGCTTGAATCAGGTCAACGTCAAAGCGACGACCACCGAAAAGCTTGGATACACCGGCCGCAAAGAGGGAATCGCTGCCCACGCGGTTGTCTTGTTGCAACGATAGTCATCGAGTTATGAAGCACTATTCCCTCGACCAATTGGCTTACCGATTTGGCAAGCCAGCTGAAACGGCCGTGATTCGTCAACAGCCAGAGCACTTTAAAGTGCAAGAGTTGATTCGGGTTGAGCCCGATGGCACTGGCGAACACCTTTGGCTAAACATCCGCAAGCGCGGCATGAATACTAACTATTTAGCCAAGCAAGTAGCCAAATGGGCTGGCGTTCCAGAGCGCAATGTCAGCCATGCTGGGTTAAAAGACCGGCATGCGGTAACCGAACAATGGTTGTCAGTGCAGCTACCCGGCAAGCCGGATCCTGATTTTGCCCAGCTTGAATCAGATGATATTCAAATCATCGCTGGTCATCGCCATTCGCAAAAGCTCCGACCGGCGGTATTACTGGCAAACCGATTCGAGCTGCTACTCACCGAGGTAAGCGATCCTCAGGCGGTGATTGAACGATGGCAGCAAATTACCGCTGGGGTGCCTAATTATTTCGGCGAGCAACGCTTTGGCCATGACTTTGGCAATATTGATAAGGCCAAACAGGTATTTGCTGGCAAGCGATTCAAACGTCATTTGCAGGGGCTGTTTTTATCTTCAGCGCGCTCTTGGTTGTTTAACCGCATCGTGAGCAAGCGAGTCGCTGAGCAACAATTAGAAACCTTGATCGGCGGCGACATGCTGATGTTAGCCGGTAGCCGCAGTCATTTTATGTACCAAGGCGAGGCTGATTTGCCAGAACGCTTAGCATCAGGCGATGTTCAGTTGACCGCACCATTGTGGGGCGAGGGCTTCGACAACCTACAAGATGACTACCGCCAGTTAGTCCAAAGCGTGATCGACGATGAACCGGAGCTTGCTCAAGGTTTGGTGGCACAGCGGCTGAAACTGGCATTAAGGCCGCTACTACTGAAACCTGAACATGGTCGAATTGAGCACGTTGAGGAAGGTGTCAAAATCAGCTTTGTGTTACCGTCTGGTTCCTTCGCAACCAGTATTCTTCGCGAATTAGTGTCCTATCAGGATGTTTCAGGGAGTGCCCATGCAGATCTTGGTGAGTAATGATGATGGCGTGCAGGCGCCGGGAATCGCCGCGCTAGAGCAAGCGTTATCGGCGATGGTAGGTGTTTCTGAAGTGATGGTTGTAGCGCCCGATCGCAACTGTAGTGGCGCTTCTAACTCGCTGACTTTGGAAAATCCGCTGCGCACCCAAACGCTAGCGAACGGCTATGTCTCGGTCAAAGGCACGCCGACAGACTGCGTCCATCTGGCGATTAACGAATTACTGCCAGAGCTGCCTAGTTTGGTGGTCAGTGGTATTAACGCTGGCGCCAATCTTGGTGATGATGTGATTTATTCGGGTACTGTCGCAGCAGCCACAGAGGGCCGTTTTCTCGGCTTGCCGGCGATTGCTGTATCGCAGTGCGCTCGGGAGCCTAAACACTATGACACGGCAGCCAAAGTGGCCGCTCAAGTGGTTGCCCAACTGATCAAGTCACCGCTAGAATCGGACCAAATTATTAACGTCAATGTGCCGGATTTACCGTTTGAGCAATTGCGCGGTTTTAAAGTCACTCGACTTGGCAGCCGCCATCGCGCGGAGCACATGATCCGGACGACCGATCCTGCTGGCCGAGAAATCTTCTGGCTTGGTCCTCCGGGTGAAAAAGCTGATGCCGGTGAAGGCACTGATTTTCATGCCATTGACAATGGTTATGTATCGATTACGCCGATCAAGGTCGACTTGACTGCCCATCGGCAACTACCAGCGCTCAAAGCATGGGCGAGCCAATTAACACTGGAATGATGAAACAATTGAACGCTATGTCGCGGAATGGACTGCGCCTCGCCAACCTACTGCAGGAGCAAGGGATCAACGATCAGGCAGTGCTAAAAGCGATTGCCATGGTGCCACGAGAGCATTTTGTCGAGTCGATTTTGGGCCACAAAGCCTATGAGAATACGGCATTGCCGATTGGCCAAGGACAAACCATCTCGCAACCCTATATTGTTGCTCGCATGACCGAGCTGCTGCTGCAAACCGCACCACAGTCGGTACTTGAAATTGGCACCGGCTCGGGTTATCAGACTGCGATCCTTGCTGCCCTGGGGCTCAAAGTGTTTAGCGTTGAGCGCATTCGCTCGCTGCAATGGCAAGCGCGGCGACGCCTCACTCAACTTGATTTGCATGGGGTGTCTTTACGTCACGGTGATGGTTGGCAAGGCTGGCAAAGTAAAGGGCCATTCGACGCCATTATTGTTACCGCTGCAGCAGCACAAGTGCCCGAAGCGCTGAAAATGCAGTTGAATGTTGGCGGAAGATTGGTGATCCCGGTTGGCGAAGCGCAGCAAGCGTTGTACATTATCGACCGACACGAAGACGGATTTTCAGAACAAGTGATTGAAGCCGTTCGCTTTGTACCTTTGGTGCCCGGAGATTTAGCATGAAGATATTCACAGGGATGTATGATTGGGTGATGACCAAAGTTCAGCACCGTCATGCGCCGTCTTATCTCGCCGCTCTTAGTTTTACCGAATCGGTTATTTTTCCCATTCCGCCCGATGTCATGCTGGCGCCTATGTCGTTGGCGCAAACGGCAAAAGCCTGGCGCTATGCCGCCATTACCACAATCGCCTCCATTATTGGCGGTGCATTGGGCTATTTGCTCGGCTATCTATTGTTCGATCCGTTGGTGGTTCCTGTGCTCGAATCGATGGGCAAAATGGACAAGTTCAACTTAGTGGTCGATTGGTTTGAACAATATGGCGTTTGGGTGGTGTTCATTGCCGGCTTCTCACCAATACCCTACAAACTGTTCACGGTCGGCGCTGGGGTCCTCAGTATGGCCTTTTTGCCCTTTATGCTGGCGTCTGCAGTGGGGCGGGGCATGCGGTTTTTCTTGGTTGCCGGGCTCATGGTATGGGGCGGCGCCGCAATGGAGCAAAAATTAAGACAGTATGTTGAAGTGCTTGGTTGGTTGGTTGTGGCAGCTGGCGTGGCATTGTACTTGGTGCTCAAGCACTAAACGTTGGCGGGAGATCTTGTTGAACTCACTGAAAGCCATAACATTACTATGGTTAATATGGTGTTTGGGGTTGGTTGGCTGTGCCAGCCAATCACAAAATCCTGCCCCTGTGAGATCAATCACAAAAGATTATTCGCAACAGTATCAGACCAAAATTACTGCCTCTAGCTATCAAGTGAAGTCGGGTGATACGCTTTTTTCCATTGCTTGGGCGTCCGGCCAAGACTACAAAAATCTGATAGAAATTAACGATATAAAACCGCCGTATACAATTTTTCCGGGACAGACATTAAAACTGCGGGGAAAATCTAATAATTCCTCTGTTAGTCGAAAAAAGACTGATCGGTCAAATACTTCAACTCACCAACTAAAAAACATAGACAGTCGTCATAAAAATGACGTTGACTCGACTTCCTCGCAGGGATATCGTCAAGTCAAGGCTGGTCAAGAAAGAAGCAGTACGGCTCAGACCAAACCGCGCCCATATGGACGTGTTAAACAGTGGCTTTGGCCCACCAAAGGAACCGTGTCGGGACAGTTTTCGGCATCCTCCCTTGGCTCTAAAGGCATTGATATAAAAGGTAAATTTGGTCAAGCTATAACCGCTTCTGCTGAAGGAAAGGTGGTCTACGCCGGGTCTGGACTGCGTGGTTATGGTGAACTCATCATCATCAAACATTCCGACGAATTCCTCAGCGCTTATGCCCATAACAGTGTCATTCGTGTCACTGAAGGACAATGGGTTAAGGCTGGTCAATTGATTGCCAATATGGGTAGTACGGGGACCGATTCGGTCAAGCTGCACTTTGAAATTCGTTACAAAGGAAAGCCGGTTGACCCCACGAAATATCTACCTAAATAGGGCGGTCTGTTGGAGCGGGGGCTCCGTATGCAAGGTAGCACTACAAAAATACATAGGGATATAAGGTTGGGAGAATGGGTATGACTCAAGAAGCACAGGCAGTCACTTTAGAAGATGACATCCACGAGCAAGAACAGGCGTTTGAACCATCAGAAGCAGAATTAAAACGCACTAACTCCAAAGGTAGAGAATCGCTATTAAGCGACGAAGTCACACAACAAGATTTACAAAAAAACCTCGATGCCACTCAGCTTTACTTAAGCGAAATCGGCTTCTCGCCACTATTGACCGCTGCCGAAGAAGTATTTTTTGCCCGCCGTGCGCTCAAAGGCGATGAGCGAGCAAGAAAGCGGATGATCGAAAGTAATCTGCGACTGGTGGTGAAAATTGCCAGACGCTACAACAATCGCGGTCTGACGCTGTTAGACCTGATTGAAGAAGGCAACTTAGGCTTGATCCGAGCCGTTGAGAAATTCGACCCAGAGCGTGGGTTCCGCTTTTCAACGTACGCCACTTGGTGGATTCGCCAAACCATTGAGCGGGCCATTATGAACCAGACCCGCACCATTCGTCTGCCGATTCATGTGGTGAAAGAATTAAACGTCTATTTGCGGACTGCTCGTGAACTGGCGCAGTCGCTTGACCATGAGCCAACCGCTGAAGAAATCGCCATTAAATTGGATAAGCCGGTTGAAGATGTCAGCCGCATGCTGCGGCTAAACGAGAAAATCAGCTCGGTCGACACGCCAATCGGTGGTGGTAACGACAAAGCGCTGCTCGATGTCATTGCTGATGAAAACGACGCTGGCCCTGAAGAGCGCCTGCAAGATTCAGATATGCAGCGCAACATTGTTCGTTGGCTGGAAGATTTGAATCCCAAACAACGGGAAGTGTTGGCTCGCCGCTTTGGCCTGCTTGGTTATGAGCCATCAACGTTGGAAGATGTTGGTTCAGAAATCGGTCTGACCCGAGAGCGAGTTCGCCAAATCCAAGTCGAGGCACTGCGACGCCTGCGCGATGTGCTCAGCAAAAATGGTCTGTCGGTGGAATCGCTGTTTAAAGCATAACCACCATCAGGGCAACAACACCAAAAGGGAGCAATTGCTCCCTTTTTTGTGACCATCAGTGGTAGCGGTTACACCACAGTAACAACCATATCTTCGGCAATGCCCTCCAGCTCTTCGGCAAGCTCTTCGCTTGTTCGGCTGTTTGGTACTTTCAACATCAGACGCGCGGTGAAGACGCTGCGGCCTAATTCAGCAACGCCAATGCGCTGACAATCCATATCGACCAACTCAATACTCTCGGAATCTAATACCTGAGTGATCTCATTGACGATGCCGGCTCTATCGCTTGAATCAACCACCATTTCGACAATGGAGCTTGGTGGCGGTGTTGGCTCTCCTTCGGAAAATACCGCGCATATTGCGGGCTCGTTATTAAAGATGTCTTTGAGGGGCTGAACTTGAGGTTGCGGCAGTTCTACTTTGATTAAGGCTGAAATCTGATCGTCGAGGTGGTTGACCTTACTGGTGAGCCATTTGCCACCGAGTTCATGGGTCTTCGCCGCAAGATCTTTTAACAGACCAGGTCTGTTGTTTCCCATCAGGGATGCTACAAGAATTGCGCTCATAAATAGCTCTTTGTTAATTATATGTTAATGAAGCTTGCTTTTCTGGGTGCTTATTCGGCCGCCAAATCCGTTCCTCTCGGCTCATCAATGACTTTACCAAGCACAAAATCACTATGATTGAAGTGCTATGACGACTTATTGATCACCGTCAATTAACAAAATCGCAACCAATATAAAGTGCCATTAACAAAATTTATCTGGAGATAACAAATGAAAAATCGCTGGCTCATTGCCGCATCGGCGGTAGGTGTTCATGCTTCGATTGGCTCTGTGTATGCGTTCAGCGTATTTAAAAAGCCATTGGGTCAACTGATTGAGACTGCAACCAACAACGAAATTGCGTTGACGTTCAGCTTGGCTATTTTCTTCTTGGGTATGGCTGCGGCCATCATGGGCCACTTTGTTGAGAAGCATGGTCCTCGTAAAGCCGGTATTTTGTCGGCCAGCTTCTTTGGTGGCGGCTTACTGGTAGCGGGTCTCGGCGCGGCCATGGAGAATCTCTACATCATTTGGCTTGGTTACGGTGTGCTCGGTGGTATTGGTCTTGGTATTGGATACATCACACCGGTATCGACGCTGGTTAAATGGTTCCCTGACCGTCGTGGTTTAGCAACCGGCCTGGCCATCATGGGCTTTGGTTTTGGTGCCATGATTGGTGCACCTGTATTTAACTTCATCATTGAATACTTCGGTGTGCAAAACGGTGGTATTGCCAACACTTGGTTCATCATGGGTGTGGTTTACATCGTGGTGATGATGTCTTCTGCGCTGTATCTTGAGCGCCCACCACAAGGGTGGATGCCTGCTCACATGAAAGAGGCCATCGAGTCTGGCAAACAGAAGAAAGTAGACGATTTGTCGCAACAAACGGCCAACGAAGCAGTTAAAACTGGTCCATTCTGGGGCTTGTGGGTGATGATGTTCATCAACATCTCTTGCGGTATCGGGGTGATTTACTCCGCGTCGCCATTGGCGCAAGAAAGCATTGGTTTGAGCGCAGCAGAAGCGGCCGCTGTGGTTGGTCTGATGTCACTCTTTAACGGTCTAGGCCGGATTGGCTGGGCATCATTCTCAGATGTGCTGGGCCGTGGTCAGACGTACATGACGTTCTTCCTAATCCAAATCGTGGCCTTCATGATTTTGCCAAACATCACCAGTGTGTTGTTGTTCCAAATCGTGCTGTACACCATTTTGACCTGTTACGGTGGCGGTTTCGCAACATTGCCAGCATTTATTGGCGACCTGTTTGGTACCAAAGAGCTGGGTGCGATTCACGGTTACGTATTGACTGCATGGGCTGCCGCTGGTTTGGCTGGTCCGCAAATCAACGCATACCTGCACACCTTGACCGGCTCTTACGAGCTAACCTTGTACATCTTTGCTGGTGCCTTTGTTGTTGCGTTAGCAACCTCGTTGATGATGATGAGCTACATCAAACGAGCACGCGCAGCGAAAGACCAAGAAGAAGCCGAAGGAAATGTTGCGGTCGCATAATGGCCATAACTTCCAACGCAATGAGCCGACCTTTGGGTCGGCTTTTTGCTATCTGAGAAAGGTGAATTATCAACAGAGCTAAGTACTACAGCTTAACCTGGCGAATATCCCGTTTACGTAGGTGGAGCTTGGCGATGCGCTTGCTCAAGGTGTAAATCCGCTTTAACGCATCAATCCACTCCATTTCCAAATGAAACAGTTGTAATCGCTTACCGTCTTGATCCGACAAGCGTTGGGCTTGATGTTCGAGTACGGTTTCGAGCAGCGAATTTAACTCTCGCTTCGCTCGCAATACTCGCGTAGCCAGATCTCTGTCGTTACGGCGCACCGCGTTGACGCAATTCAGTAACGCTTCATTGACCCGTTCTTGGGCCTGATCCAGAGTGTTGCGCATTACCGGACTGACCACCAAATCATGATTTAGTGCGTTGTATGCCAACGGCAACATGGTATCCACCACCAAATCTGCAACGCTTTCAAGTTGATCGGTAATGCTAATTAACTGAATCTGGTGGGCGCTTTGGGTGTCTGATAACGGCTCTAGGCGGAGCCTACCCAGGTAAGCGAGGATTTTTCCGTGGAGCCTATCGACCTCTTCTTCAATATCTTCAATCTGTTGCAGTTGTTCTCGTAGCGCCTGTTTTCTCGCGGCATCCAAAGCGCTGCAAGACAAAGGCGGTAGCATATTGACCATGTTACACACGCGGCGGCCGATTCGGCCTAATTCCAGATGCGCCTGAGTGAGCGCCAGATCGGGTGTTTGCAGCAATTCTTCAGCCAGATATTTGGTACGAATCGATTTCTTCTCCGCTTTTAACTGGTGCGGCACCACCTTGCGGGCAAACCACACAAATACCCCAGCAAATGGCAGCATGACAATGGTATTGAAGACGTTAAACAAGGTATTGGCATTGGCGATTTGACGTGGGATCTCGGCGGCACTGCGAGCAACGCCCTCGAGGTTGCTGTGCGCTGGTGATATCGCCACGCTAATGTCGCTCAGTAGGGCTATCAGTGGTATCCAAATCAATACACCAATGACATTGAAGGCGACATGAACGGTCGCTGCTTGTACGGCTTCTCGCGGTTTGCCGATTGCCGCTAACACGGCAGTGATGCAAGTGCCAATGTTGGCTCCCATGGCCAGCGCAATGCCGGTCTCCAAAGGGATTAATCCTTGCCCAGCCACGACAATGACAATACCGGTGGTGGCTGATGATGACTGCACTAAGGCGGTGAAAGTAGCAGCCAATGCGATAGCGATAAAGACATTGTCCATATGGGTCATGGTATTGATAAACGGCTCATAGCTGCGCAGTGGTGCCATGGCATCGCCCATCATGTTCATGCCAAGAAAGATCAATCCCAAGCCGAATAGCATGTCACCGTAGTGGCGAATGGTTTCCTTCTTGGCAGTGAATTGAATCAAAAAGCCTGCCGCAACCATCACCATGGCCGCCTTGGTGACTTTAAATGCAACGATCTGGGCGGTGACTGTGGTGCCGATATTGGCCCCCATGATGACGCCAACGGCTTGAGTCAATGACATCAAACCCGCAGAAATAAAACTAACCAGCAATACCGTTGTCACCGACGATGACTGGATGATGGCAGTGATCCCTGTACCGGTCAGGGTGGCCATGACTCGGTTGGTGGTGAGCTTGGCCAGCAAGGTTCGCATGCGGTCGCCTGCTGCTCGCTTTAATGCCGCAGACATTTTGTCTAATCCATACAAAAACAAGGCTAAGCCACCAAATAGGCCAATGAGCATGGGCCAATAGCGCAGTTGCTCGGAGTCAGCGGCGGCGGCCGTAAATGGTATGGCCAAGCCAAGCAAGGCCAACGCAGCACGGGTGAAATGGCGGTAACAAATCTTTGTCATCGAATGACCAACAATACGGGGTGTCTATTAATTAATTGCTGAGCAGCGCGGAAAGTCGAATAGCGATGTCACATTTTGAAAATTAATCATTCACTTAACGGGTTATGGTGAGAACTGATGAATGACCTCACTTTTTTGTGGTGTATTTGTGTTACATAGATCACATTTTTATGTCATGTTATTAAGACTCGCTCAGGACTGGAGGTTTGGTAGTCGGCCAATGGCGTATTTTTCTCCCCCATCAACCCGCTCGCCGTGGTTTATTGCCGCGATAAAAGCCAGTTTGCTGACTGCTGGATTTTTGTTGTGGGGCTTGTTGCACGATAACTTGGTGATGATGAGCGCCATGTCGATGGGCGTGTCCGCGGCCGCTTTATCGGACCATCCGAGCCAATATGCCAGACGCGGCATTACGCTATTGTCGATGCTCGTTAGCTTTGGCCTTGCGTCAGCGTCGGTGGTTGCGTTCTACCACTTACCCTGGTTGTTTGTGGTGGGACTTGGGGTGTCGACCTACATGCTGCTGATGGCCAGCGCATTTGGCCCTCGATTTGGCCGAATTAGCTTTGGCGCCTTGAACACGGCGGTGTTCACTATGCTGAGCTACAACCACCATCAGCAACCTGAGTGGTTGCCCGTGATGTTGGTCGGCGGCTCGCTAAGCTACTTTGTACTATCCAGCCTGGTTCATTTTGTCATGCCCAATTTCGATCTAGAGCATGACAGCCGCCAGTTGTTCTCAACATTGGCCAAGTACCAGTTGTTAAAAGCACGTTTTTTTGATGATGCCACTGATCCTGCTGAGCTGCGCTTGCGATTGGCGAAAATTGGCGCGCAAGCTTCCTTAGCGTTGGCGAATGTGCGACAGCAGCTGATTGTCCGGCAAAATCAAAACCCTTCGGCTAATCATCAGTCGGGCTATTTGGCGCAATTTTTCAAAGCACAAGTCTTACTAGAGCGCTTGAGCTCTTCCCATTTGCTCTATCAGGAGCTGCGCCAGGAATTAGCGGACACCTCATTACCGGCCCGCATTCAGCGGGTCATGGTCGGTTTATCGAAGCGGATCTTGCGACAACCGCGTTACCGCGGCCAGCAACATTATGAAATGCATGATGCTGTCGCTGACGAGCTAGCGAAACTGGAATCGAGCGTCGAGCGACTGGCCAGCCGGCAGGTATTCAGCTCTCAATGTGGCAGCCAGCTGAAGTATTTACTCACTAACTTAGCCAAAGTGGCGGAGTTAACCGAGCGCCAAGTTCCGTTTCCAAAAGAAGACTTTTTGTTCTCTGAACAGGGCAAGCTGAAGTGGCGTGACTACTGGCGCCTGTGTGTCAATTCGGGGACCCCTTTGTTTGGCCATGCCACGCGAATGGCGTTGTGTATGGTCGTGGGGTACGGGGTGATTCAAATGCTGCCGGCCGATAGCCAAAACTATTGGTTGCTGCTGACCATCTTGTTTATCACTAAACCGACTTTCTCTGAAACCAAACAGCGTTTGTTACAGCGAATTGCCGGCACGCTGGCAGGCATTGCCCTAGCGACGGGATTGTATTGGTTGGCATTACCTGCCGCAGCGCTGATCGTGATTGCGGTGATCGCCAAGTTCGTATTCTTTTGGTATTTGCAGCAACGCTATTCCGTTGCTGTTGGTTGTGTGTCGGTCTACGTTGCGATTTTGCTGCAATTCTATGGTCTCGATGCCGAGGCTTTATTCATCAAACGGATTTTAATTACCGTGAGTGCTGCCGCTTTGGTCTATCTGGCTTTACGTTACCTCTGGCCAGATTGGTTGCAGCAGCGTTCGCGACATGTGGTGGCCGCTAGTATCAAAGCGCTCAGCGCCTATCAGAGCAATATTTTTCAGCAATATCTGAGTCAGCAACGGCTCGAAGACGAACCGTATCGCTTGGCTAGATTTCATGCTCACGTCAGCGAAGCGGCGCTGGTTGAGCACTGGCAGGCATTACTGGCAGAGCCTCGAACGAAACAATCAGAAGCCACCACGCTGTATTTGTTAACTGGCCGCTTACACGCATATTTATCTTATCTGTCGGCGCTCGCCTCCCACCGGGGCTCGATTAACTCCGCTACCGCTTTACCTTTGATTGCACAAATAGGGCAGCGTCTAGCGCAACAGCTTGAGCAACTCGAAGGCGCACTGCTGAGTAAGCCGTTGGTGGGCTCTCAGGGCGACCATCGGGAGTTATCGCAACGCTTATCACAACTCACCTCAACATTGACTGGACCTGATTTAATGGTGACTTTCCAGCTATTGCGGCTCAATGAAAATATTGAGCAAATCCGCCAATTGCTGTTGGGACAGGATAATTGGCAGCTAGCCAGCCAAATTAACTGATTGGTATGCGCTCTGGGTCAAACAATTGGATGTTGATTATTGCGATCTGTAAGCGCTTACATAAAATTCAATGGTTCTCATAAAGGGCCTTACTTGTGTACCAGTTAACGTTTTGGAATGGCAATAAATCCGTTGTTCGTCAGCAATATGAGCTGCAAGTACTGACTGAAGTGGTGCGTACTTGGCATCGTCAGCCGTGGCATATCAACAATGATGTCACCAATTTCCCCAAAGCCGAGGATGAGGGCAGTGTGCTCAGTGGCTTTGCCGATGTCACGGTGACAGTGGCGGGCAATAGCAAATTTGCTGGTCGCGCCAAGATTGTCATTGACCAGCCAATTGCCAAAGGGTTGCTGGGATTGAGGCTGCTCATCATTAAGCGTGCGCAGTGCCTGCGCTTTGCCAAGGTGGGGGAACAGGCTGATCTCAAACCGCTTCGGGCCGGTATTCCGGCTACTTGGGCTGATGCCGAAATACTCCGAGCCAATGGTTGTCAGGTAGTGGAGCGTGGTTCTTTTGAGGAAGTATTTGCGCGTTTGAAACGAGATGAATTTGATTACGTTTCGCTCGGCGCCAACGAGGTGCTAGATGTTTACCACAACATGGTTGGCGATGATCCTGAGTTGATGATTGAACCCACCTTGATGCTTTATTACCCCTTGCCACTGGTATTTTATGTCGCTCCTGATCAGCTCGATCTTGCTGATCATATTCGGACCGGTTTGCAGCAGATTGAGCGTAATGGGGTGCTAGCGCAGTGTTTCGATGACTATTACGGTTTTCCCGTTCGCCAGCTTAACCTTTCTCAACGTCGGGTGATCGAGCTCGACAACCCCTTGCTACAGGGCAAACTCGCTGGTTACCAGTCGCCATTAATGACAACAGCCAAAGCGATGTAAATTGTTGTTTGCATCAGGGCGCTAAACAATGCCGCCAAAGCGGTTTACAGCGTCCATTTGAGTGGCACAATCGAGTTCAGTTTTGTCGCCGTCATTTGCCGTCTATACTCGACGGCAACAGGCTCGGCCTCCCACTCAACCTTCCACTCAACAACAAGAGAGACTTTCATGATCCGTATCTCCAGTCACTTCGACAGTGGCAACATCGAATGCCATGACTGCCAAGATCCACAAAACATTCGCCTCCGCATTGTCAAAGATGGCGCTGCTGACTTTTTGCAGTGGTTTCATTTTCGTTTATCTGGGGCTGCGAATACACAGTGCCGCTTGGTGATCGAGAACGCAGGTGAGTGCTCTTATGTTGAAGGTTGGCATGATTATCGGGCGGTCGCGTCTTATGATCGCGAGAATTGGTTTCGGGTGAACAGCCGTTTTGAAGATGGCAAATTAATCATTGATCATGAGCCGGAGTTGAACAGCATTTATTTTGCTTACTTTGCGCCGTATTCGATGGAACGCCATCAAGACTTGATTGCTTGGGCCGCAGATACCGGCGATTGTGAAGTGGAAGTGCTTGGCAGCACGGTAGATGGTCGCGATATGGATTTGCTGACTATTGGTGATGAGCGCGATGGCAAGATCAAATGCTGGGTGATTGCTCGTCAGCACCCAGGTGAAACCATGGCTGAATGGTGGATGGAAGGCTTTTTAGCGCGAATGTTGGACAACAGCGATCCGGTGACTCGTGAATTGCTCGACCAGATGACTTTTTACGTGGTGCCAAACATGAATCCAGATGGCTCATTCCGTGGCCATCTTCGCTCCAATGCCGCCGGTGCCAACCTCAACCGTGAGTGGCAGGAGCCGAGCCTAGAGCGCAGTCCTGAAGTATTCCATGTACTTGAGCGAATGAAGCAAACCGGTGTCGATTTGTGCTTGGACGTCCATGGTGATGAAGCCTTGCCATACAACTTTATTGCTGGTGCCGAGGGCATTCCAAGTTGGAATGAATTCAAGCAGCAGCAGCTCGACCACTTCCAAGCTGAATTAGTCAAAGCGAGCCCCGACTTCCAAACCCAGTTTGGCTATGACAAAGATCAGCCGGGTCAGGCCAACATGACCGTCTGTACCAACAACATCGCCGAGCGCTTTGATTGTTTGGCGATGACGCTCGAAATGCCATTTAAAGACACTGTTGAGACGCCGGATTACGAGCAAGGCTGGTCGCCAGAGCGTTGTATGCGTTTGGGTGAAGCTTGTGTGAACGCCATTTATCAGTCACGTAGTGTCCTGAAAAAGAGTTAATTCGCGAGCAGTTACTACAGCTCGGGAGCGTCATCAAGTGGCCTGTTTCAATCGATCAAGGCCACTAATTTTCCGACGGTTCGTTGCTCTCTCATGGCCATTAATGCCGCCGGCACTTCAGCAAGACTTAAGGTGGTTAGTTTCGGTACCGCAATGGTTTGGTTGGCCAGCAGCTGATTGACGGCCAAACCAGCGGTAACAATACTGTTGCGGCCGAAATCGCCATGCACATGACCCGAACCTAAGCTCAACTGATGGCAGCTAATGCCGCGCAGAAAGGCATCTTGGTATTTGCTTGGTTCGCAGGTCTGAACCAATTCCACCAATTGGCCATCAAAGCGCAAGCTGTTGGCGCATTGCACTTCATTGTCACCACCGACGCAATCGAGAGCGATGGCCACGCCTTGCTGATTGGTCGCTTGCATAATTGCGTCGACGACATTGTGCTGATGATAATCAATGGCGATATCGGCCCCCAGCGATTGCACATAGGGATGATTGGCGGCCGAACAAGAAGTGATGATTTGGCCAATGCCGAAGTGTTTTGCCAGTTGAATGGCAAAACTACCAACACCGCCGGAGCCTCCGGTAATAAGAATGCTGTCGGCGCCTCGGGCTGATAATTTTTCCAACGCGCGCCACGCTGTCCAAGCCGCACATGGCGTTGCCGCTGCCACTTCCGGTGCGACATTCGGTAATGGCGTGAGGGTACGGCTGTCGTGAATGGCAAATTGCGCAAAACCGCCATGATGGCGGCGCATATTGCCGTGATAGAGCACCTTGTCACCAACTTGCCAGCAGCTGACCGCTGCGCCCACGTCGACAATGGTGCCGGCAACATCGAGGCCACCAACAAAGTCATCGGTCATGCCTGCAACCATGCCTTGCCACAAGTTGATTTTGCTATCAACTGGGTTGAGGCCAACCGCTTGCACGGCGACCAATACATCAAATTCGGTTTCGAGTTGCGGTTGGGCTTGTTCGCCGAGTTGAAATCGATCGTGTTCAGGTGAGTAGCTAACGGCTTGCATGACGGATCCTCAACGGCAATGGCAGGGCACCTTTGAAGTTAACGCAAGGATGCCCTTTATACCAATTTCGTTAGGCTACCAACGAACCGGATCTGCTGGTTTGTTGGCCAGAATGTCATCAATCTGAGTCATCACTTCAGGCGTTAATCGGTCGGCGAGAGTGACCGCCTGCAAGTTATCTTCGAGCTGTGCCAATTTCGACACCCCAAGAATAATGCTGCTGACATTGGCGTTGGCAAGGCACCAATTTAATGCCAAATGATGCAGTGGAATGTCCAACGAGCCGGCCAAATCATTGAGCTGGCGGATCTGTTCGAGTTTATTGTTTTCTCCCATCAGCATGTCGCGAAGCCATTCATAACCGGGCAGCGCAAGGCGGCTGTCTTGCGGCACGCCATTGAGGTATTTGCCGGTTAGTAAGCCGCTGGCGAGAGGCGAGAAGCTAGTGATTCCTAGGCCCATCAGTGGGTAAAGCGGGGCAAATTCGCTTTCGACTTTGTCGCGATGCAACATGTTGTATTGCGGTTGCTCCATGACCGGCGCAATCAAATTTTCTGCTTTGGCGACGGCCCAAGCTTCAGTGATTTGTTGCGCGCTCCACTCCGATGTGCCCCAGTACATGACTTTGCCCTGACTCACTAAGTCGTGCATGGCGCGCACGGTTTCGTATATCGAGGTATCAATGTCAGGACGATGGCAGTAGTAAAGATCTAAATAATCCACTTGTAAGCGGCTTAACGCGGCATGACAGGCGTCAAATACGTGCTTACGGCTCAGGCCTCGCTGAGTGGGCTTATCGCCGCCCCAAAACACCTTGCTGGAAACAACGTAGCTATCGCGGCTCCAACCCAAATCGGCAATGGCTTGACCCATTAAGCGTTCAGATTCGCCAGCTTCATAGCCCTCGGCGTTATCGAAAAAGTTAATCCCAGCATCGTAGGCGTGAGCCATGATGTTTTTGGCATCGGCGAGATCCACTTGTTTGCCAAATGTCACCCAAGATCCAAGACTTAATTCACTGATTTGCAGGCCACTTTGGCCTAGGCGTCGGTATTGCATTGGTTGCTCCCGCGGATTGCCAGAAAGGAAGTTTCAGCAGTCCATTATAGAAGTTCAGGATTTGGGAAAAATAGGCAGAATTGAAATGACAGTTTGTTATATCAAACAATAAAGGGTTGTTAGTGAGTTATTATCTTCCAATCTTTGAGCCAAAATTCAATCCCAGAGGCTACCAGTGGCCAAACATCATAAACGAGTGGAGCGCCTATTACTGTTCGCTAAGGTCGCTGAACTACTGAGCTTTTCGAAAGCAGCAGAGCAGTTGGATATTTCCAGAAGCTATCTGTCGCAGCAGATTAATCAGTTGGAAAGTGAGTTGAAAACCCAGTTGCTGATCCGCTCAACTCGTAAAGTGCGATTGACCACCGAAGGGCAACGAGTGCTGCGTCAGATGCTCGACATCAATCAGAAGCTGGTGGATATGGAGCGCGATTTGAGCCACAGCGATGCGTCTGTCAGTGGCCTGTTAAAAATCACCGCACCGGCATTTTTTGGCTCGACTTACTTGATGAAGGTGTGCAATGAATTCCGCAACGACTACCCGCAAGTGGAGTTTGAAATTGATGTCGGTAATCGTTTGGAGGATTTAGCCAAGCGTAATTACGATCTGGCCATTCGAGTCACCGATCAGCCACCGGAAAACATGATTGCCAGAAAGCTCACTCACTACGAACACTGGATCTGTGCTGCGCCTAGTTATTTGTCAAGCTATGGCGCGCTTGCCGAGCCGGAAGATTTGCTTCATCACCAATGCTTGTCGCATCCAGCCTGGCGGCAATGGCGTTTGCATGCGCGGCGTGGGGCAGGGGACGACGTCAGGATCATCGACACCCATGGCGGTTTTGCGGTCAACGACTATGGGGTGTTGATTGAAGCCAGTCTTGCAGGCCATGGGGTGGTGCGAGCGCCGCAGCATTTGCTCGCCCAACATGTGGCTGACGGCAAACTGCAGCGGCTGTTTAGCCACTATCAGATTGAGGCGCGCGATGTGTGGTTGGTGTATCCGCAACGGATTGAACACTCGACCCGAATGAAATTATTTATCGCTTATTTGCTCAGGCACTTTGAGCAAGCCAATAGCGTCACCCTAACCGATTGACATTAGCCGATTCGGGTATTGTTATTGCGATCTCGGCTCGCTCGGATCAGCCCATCGCCCTGTTCGGCAATGGTGCTTGCCATGCCGCGTTTGGCTAAACGGTCATACAACACCACATTGACGGTGGCGGCCAAGTTCATGCAGCCGATGGTCGGCACGTAAGTGGCCGCGTCGGCACGATCAATCAATGCTTGCGGAATTGAACCGTCTTCTGGCCCAAATAGGTAAATGGCGTTTGCCGGATGCTCAAATGCCGGTAGCGGGGTGGCCCCTTCAATTAAATCGACACAGACCACTTGAATGTCGCTAGTTAAGTCGGCAAGCACATCATCAACTTTCTTAATATCGAAATGTTGCGCGGCATTTTTGGTGTCGGTATGAAACTTAGCGCCGCGCTCCCAGCGGTGGCCGGTGTAACGGATGGCATTGGCTTGATAACAGTTTGCCGCGCGCAATACGGCGCCAACATTGGTGGCACTTTTGGGGTTGAGTAACCCGAGTATGACGTTTGAAGGCATAGGCTGGCAGTGATGGCGGCTAAAGTTTGGCGCGATTGTAACTGCCCTTGTCGTTGGCAACAACCAAGCGCCAATCACTGTTGTCACAGACCTTTGTCATAATGATTGAGGAAAATCGGTAGGAATTTCCGATAAGTATATTTTGCTGCTTAATAGGCTTTGAGCTAGCCTTTGAAAAGCTTAAAAAATTTCGCAATGAAAATAGAGGGAAAGCGAATGGAAGAGTATGTGAACGAAGGGATCAGTTTGGCCATGGCGTATTTGCCCAAGGTTTTACTGGCGATTGTATTTTTATGGGTCGGCTTGTGGGCGATTAAAAAGATCGTTGGCTTGATGGACTTGGCGATGACCAAAAAGGATATTGAAGTATCCTTGCGGGGCTTTCTGTGCAGCGTGCTCGGTTCGTTGCTGAAAGTTGCTTTGGTGATCTCGGTTGCCACCATGGTTGGCATCGAAATGACCGCGTTTATCGCAGTGCTTGGTGCCGCTGGTTTAGCCGTTGGTATGGCGCTGTCGGGAACTTTGCAGAATTTCGCCGGCGGGGTGATTATTCTGCTGTTTAAACCATACAAAGTGGGCGATGTCATTCAAGCGCAAGGCTACACAGGTTCGGTCAGCGATATTCAAATCTTTGTTACTGTGCTAAAAACGCCAGACAACAAAACCATCATCATTCCGAATGCGCCGCTTTCCACCGGTTCGTTGGTGAACTTTTCGATTGAAAAGAAGCGCCGCGTCGATCTGGTGTTTGGTATTGGTTATGGCGATAGCATTGATCAGGCTCGTGAGGTTATTCTGGGAATTGTCAACGCCGATGAGCGGGTTCATCAAGATCCGGAGCCCTTTATCAAAGTCGGCGAGTTAGCTGATTCATCGGTGAACTTTGTCGTGCGCCTGTGGGTTAACGCTGAAGATTATTGGGGCGTTCACTTTGATACCATCGAAGCGGTCAAAAAAGCCTTTGATGCGCAAGGTGTTTCGATTCCATTCCCGCAGCAGGATGTGCATCTCCACCAGGTTGCCAACCAATAAGTTGCCAATTATTAAGTTGCAGCTTAGGCAAGGGCATTGGGCCCTTGCCTTATTCGAGGCTGTTGCTCATTTCAACACTTCTTTTAGTAACGCATCTGGCGTTTTCGCGCCGTCTAACAGCGTAATTTTCTCCTCGGCAGCAAATGGCTCAAGAGCCTCAAATTGTGAATCCAGCAAGGATGCCGGCATAAAGTGAGCATTGCGCTGATTCATTCGCTCAATTAATTGGCCTTTGGCTACCTCTAAAAACAAACAGTTGAGTTGTGGAAACGCTTGTCTGAATTTAGCGCGGTGTTGTTGACGCAAGCCCGAGTAAGCCAGTACCACCGATTGTTGCTGCTGGTGATGCTGGCGAATGTGCTTGATCAATTGTTCAATCCAAGGTTCTCGCATGGCATCGGTGAGTGGTTTACCAGCGGCCATATGGGCTTTGTTGGCGGCACTATGATGATCATCGGCTTCAACAAAGTTATAGCCAAGAGCATTGGCTAGCTTGACGGCCAAAGTGCTTTTACCACTGCCACTAACGCCCATGATGATGATGAGTTGTGGTGTTGTCATCGCGGCAATATGACCTCGATTTGATAGTGTTGACCGGCTTCAATTGCGCTGATTTGTTGTCCGACAATGGTCGCTTGTGCGGATTGCCCTGCGGGCTTCTGTACAGAATGCAACGTCACATCGGCAACATCATTGGTGCGTTGATAACGAATGTCAAAGTGAGCGCCGCGGAAAGTGCGGGTTAAACGAGCCGATTGCCAGCTACTTGGTAATTGCGGAGTTAACAGCACCCCTTGTTGATTGCCGGTAAATCCGAACAAGCATTGCACCACGATGCGGTGGATCCAGGCGGCGCTGCCGGTATTAAATAGCTGACTGGAACGCCCCGCGTGCTCGGGATATCGCTCAAATGCGCCACGGTAGTAGTTGGGTACAAACACCGGTAATTGCCCCCTGCGCATTAAGTCCTCATCACAATCGGCAGGGAACATCTGCTGCAGGTATTGAAACGCTAAATCGCCTTCACCAGAGAGGTACAGGGCATACACATAAAATGCCGCCGCGTGGTTATAGACCGAACCGTTCTCCGCTGAGCCGGGGAATTTTTGGGTCACTCGGCCAATATGCTCATGCATGTGAGTAAAGGCCGGCGCCAACATCTGTAAGCCATATGGGGTGGCTAAGTGTTGCTGAATCGCGGCGATCATGCTGGCTTTCTGCTGCGGATCGGCGGCGCCTGCCAAAAATGCAAAACTTTGCGGGTTTAGGAATATTCGGCCTTCGGTGTCGGTTGCGCAGCCAAATGCGGTGCCGTTGTCACTGATGCCGCGAACAAACCATTGGCCATCCCAGCAATGTTGATTAAATGACTGACGAAATGAGTCGGCGAGTTGCTGATAGCGGTGGCTCAATTGGTGATGCGAGGCATTGACCAGAATATCGGCCCAAAGCTGACAAGCATAGGCGCTGGCAACGGTAAGCCAAGCCGATACGCCTTGGCCTTGATAGCCGACCATGTTCATCGGATCGCACCAGTCGCCTTGGGCGATGTAACTTAAACCCCGTTCATCGCGTTGAGCATCAAGCCAGTCCATCGCCAAGCTGATGTGCTGAGCGACTGACACTGACTGTTGGCTATCAGCAAACCCGATTATTTCGTCAAGCAACTGATAGTCATTGGTTTCTTGCAAATAAGTTTCAACCAGCATTGGCAACCACACACAATGGTCGGTGTGAGGGACTTGGTTAATGTACTTGAGCTTGGCATCAGGGTGGAGCAAGACACCATCTGGCATTTGTCCCGAGGCGAACTGCTGGCTCAGTGCGGTAATGATTCGGGCGCGACATTGCTCTGGGGCAACAAAGCAATAGCCGAGGGCGTCTTGCAAGTAATTGCGGGTTTGTGGATCGGTGGTTAGACGGTTGCTTTCGCCATGATAGCTGACTTGCCGGTAAAGCCAGTGATTGATTTGATTGGCTAACCAGGAGGAAGGCATGTCAACTTGAAATGAACGAACTGTTGCGCTAGAGCCTGCATTGCGTGGCGCTTTCGCATCGGCCCAAGCTTTGCTTCTACTGGCAATTTCAGCTGTTGTTTTAGCCGCGCCAAAAGCAAATCGGTAGCACGCCGAGCGCTCGCCCGGCGCCAATTCAAACTCATATTGCATCGCTGCGACAGGCGTTTGATAAATAGCTGGCTGGCAGGGCAATGGCTCATGAGTCAGCGCGGAGGGCTTATGGAGCCCGCCTTCGCCTTCGAATGCCGCTTGATTGGCTTGCCAAGAGTCGGGCTGGTGATCGGCCCAAAGAAACGTCATTTCGGCTAAATGTTGATTGTCAAAATACTGCTCAACTTTCTGATAAGGCGTTACTTTTTGACAGATGATGGCGTTTAATTCAGGACTGTAATCGCCTTGTTGATTCATCCATGACAGATAACCAACCGTGAAATATGGGGTTAATTTGAGCGACTTAGTTTGATCACTGAGATTGCTGACTTGGCAGCTCCAGAATTCGGCGACTTCGTTATCACCAAGCCAACTGGTGAGTTCAATTTCAATATCGCCATAGCGCACTAACCATTGAATTGAATCTTGGTAGCAGCGCATTTCAAAATGCTGAGCGTTGATTCGGCATGGTTCATAAGGTGCTGAATATAATTGCTTTGCTACCAGATCTTGCAGATAGAAAAAGCGCCCTGGGTAATGACTGAAATAGGGCTGCTCAGGCTGCATAAAGGTCGTCGCTTCAATATTGGGGCCAGTGGAATACTTGGCCGGTTCCGGCTGCATAAACTGGCTGGTGACATACCCGCGGCAGTTGTACTGCACCATCATTTTCTGATTCCAAAGGTAGCCCGCAGCGAGTGGCATCGCGTTTGGGCTATTGAGGCGGCAGCTGCCATCGGCAGCAAATTCAATCATGCTGTTATGGTTCATGCGCGTTGCTCCAATTCGCTTTGAATGCGACTGAGTTGTTGGCTGTTGAGGGAATAGCGACTGGCCACCCAAGCTGCTAGCAAAGCAAAGGCTCCGGGGATCAGGGTGACTAACCAAACAATGGCTTCGGTCGATTCTGCCGATTGCTGACTATTCGCTTGGTACCCCATGGCTGCCAGCAACCAACCTATTACCGCAGCGGCGGCGGCGCCGCCTAGTTTTAAGGCGAAGGTAGCAGACGAAAAAATCAACCCAGTGGCGCGACGGTTGTTCTTCCACTCCGAGTAGTCAGCGGTATCTGCATACATGCTCCAAACCAATGGCGATTTTGGCCCGAGAGCCAACGAGATCAGGACACCGAAGGAAAAGATCAGGCCAATGCTGTTTGCTGGCAGAAAGTACATGACGCCGGATAACACGCCGACTGCCGTCATTAGCCAGATCAACAGGGTTCGCTTATCCCAATAACGGGTCAATAGCGGCGTTGCTGCGGCGCCTATGGCATAGGCAATCATGCAGGCGGTTAAAAAGTTACCCATCAAGTCGGGGCGTTCGACGAAATATTTAAAGTAGTAAGCACTGGCCGCGTTGCGCAGGGAAATGGTGATAATCACCACCAAGCCTAACCAAAACAGCACGAGCCACGGCCCGTTGCTGAGCAAGTCTTTGCCGTCCTGCGCAAAGTTGCTGTCTTGTGGCGGGCAGGTTACGCGCTCTTTGGTGCTGATAAAGGTGATGAAAAACAGCATGCAGGCAATCGCGGCATAGACGGCCATGGTGAGCTGCCAGCCGAGTTGTGCATTGCCGGCGCCAAGTATTTCAACCAGTTTTGGCGTGCCCCAAGTGACAATGACACCGCCGCTAAACGCGGCAACAAAGCGTAGTGAGGTCAGCGTGGTGCGTTCCTGCGGATTGGCAGTGAGCACTCCGAGCATGGCCGAATAAGGGATATTGACCAGCGTGTAGGCCACCATCATGGTGATGTAAGTGGCATAAGCCCAAAGCAACTTGCCGGTGGAATCAAGGTCTGGGGTGGTATAAGTCAGTACGGCAGCTGCGGCTAATGGCAGAGCACCCCACAGCAAATAAGGGCGAAACTTACCCCAGCGGGTCTCGGTTCGATCGGCCATGTACCCCATCGCCGGATCGGTAAAGGCATCGATAATACGAGTGACCAGAAACATGGTGCCTGCGGCCGCTGCGGGCAAACCAAAGACATCGGTGTAGAAGAACAGCAAATAGACTTCGATGTTTTTCCAGAAAAAATTAAAACCGCCATCGCCGGCGGCGTAGCCAAGTTTCTCTCGCCAGCTTAGATGGCTATTGCGCTGTGTCATGTGGGCTCCTGCACGGATGAGTTCTGGCGTAATGAGAAATGATTTACATACGCAAGAAAACGTTTTCATTATTTTCTTTTTAACGTTTCATGGTTGTGCTGAAAGTGCAATCATCAGAATGACGTAGTGAGGTTTAGGTCAATTTTTTGGCTAAAAAATCAGCATCAAAAAGCCCGCAATATTGGCATATTGCGGGCTTTATCGAGCAACTCAAGCAACTGAGGCGAGCAGATCAAAGCAAGCGATTATTGCTCTTTGTTGATCAGCTCCTTCAACTGCTGCATCGGTAGCGGATGATCGTCAAACAGGTTCTGCAGCCGCAGTAGGGTAATGCCGCCAAATCCGGGCTGGCGATCCAAGGCGCGGGCAATTTGCTTCCAACCTTGCTTACCATACAGCTCGCCTGCAAGGGCGTTTTCACCCATCAGGCTGACGCCAACTTCGGCTGCCGCGTCGGCCATCCAATTAACCAGATCTTCAGCCCGCGAGTAACCTTCATAGTCCTTGTTAATCATTTCCAGACAAGTGAAGTGCATCACCACTCGGTTGCGGAGGTTCTTCGGAATGAGATCCTCCAGCAGGCGCGCATATTCACCATGGTTTTGTGGGCCCATGTTGGCGTGCGGAGCAATCAAACCGGCGGTGATCTCTGCGGCCCGTGGCATCACCGGATCGCTAACTTCCCAGTGAATGCCTGGCACTTTGAGGCCAAGTGGCACATGCAACAGGGGGCCGTCAAATACTTCAGCGGCACATTTGAGGATCGTCCTACCGTGATTGACCAGCGACTGCTGATACCAATAGAGGAACTCTCTGCCTAGCGGACTGTGCATGTACTGCTTGTTGTTAAACAGCTCATCAGGCTCAGGGAAGGCCATCTCGGTAAAGTCTCGAACTTCAGTACCCAAAGCATAGTTGAGCGCAGCTGGCGTACTGTATTTTTGCTCCAGATAGCTCAGCCAATCTTGCTGGGCTAAACGGCTGTAGCACTGTAGCGTGCCACGGTTGGGGTAATTGCCCCAGTCGTGGGCGTTATAGCTTGGGTAGCGCAGCTCTCCTGCAGGCCCGAGACTAATGTTAATTTCATCAATAAGCTCAGCGTGGGCACTGTAATGCTTGCTGAAAGCGGCCATGAAGCGGCGGTAATAGGGCAATACGTATTGATCGGCCCACAACGACACATATTCCATCGAAGAATCGCCCGATTCACTGACATATTGTAAGTCGCGAACCGACTCCAACTCTGGGTTTGCCACGAGGATTTTGCCCCACAACCACAATGGAATGGTTTGCATAAAGTCGTCGTTAACATTACCGCCAGCCTGATGGAACGACAGGATCGGCACCCAATGCATATCGTGAGCCGCCAGCACTTCGAGCATTCGGTCGTAATAGCTCCAGTCGTATACTTCCGGTTGTGGTCCTTCAATCAGGCCCCACCATAAGTCGGTCGAAATGGCGCTGACACCGATACGGCGTAGCTGTTTGATTTGCTGCTCAAACTCGGCCCAATTTTCTTCTTCAAGGAGCAGTTTCTGGTTGGCCACTTTTAAGTGCAATGGCCCCATGACTCGGAATATTTTGCGACTGTGTTGTGGATCGGGCGAACCGCCATGTTTCAAGTGAGCCAACTGACGCAGTCGGAATGGCCCAGCCGATTGTTTGTCCAGAGCGCTATCCAAATCGCGCAATGCCCAGCCTGCCAACATGGGCTTGTGAAGTACCCGTTGGACCATGCTATCCCAAGTCGGGTGCTCTGCCAGTGCTTGCACATCAGCATTTTCGGCAACAATCGGGATCCCTTGTTTTTTGGCGTGGCGCAGCCAGCTTGAGACACGATGCGAATGTTTGGCATGTTCCAAGCCGGTCATGCTAAAGCACAGCGGCCGTTCGGTGGTTTGGCGAATTTTTGCCACCAAGGCATCGAAGAATTCGAAATCCTGATTGGGCTGCTCCGATAACTGCAATCCGGCAAAAGCGGCCAACACCCGTTGATTCTGCTCGGTTGCCTGACTGCCAAACGTCGTTGGCAAGCGCAGCCCCAAAGAGCATTGCCAGTGCGACGGCAGTAGTTGATCGACCAAGCCCACCGCCGCGTCAGCTTGTTCAATCAAGATGCCTTGGTACCAAGCAAAGAAATCTTTTGCAGCTTGCGATAATTGCAGCGGCTCGCTGGCGCTCATGTAGCCGTAAAGGCCGACAAACTCCTGCTGCACCTGTTTCAGTAGTTTTCTCGCCGACAATTCTGGCTGCATTTGCCAAGCCTCGTACCAGGCTGACTTCGAGCCATAATGGCGGCGCATGTGCTGTTCAAAATCGGCCACTGCCAGTTCACTGAATACCGGCAGCTGGACCGGTTTGCCATGACGTTTGAGGAGCGGATGGCGTAGTTCGCCTTCCGGCCCTGTGCCAATCGCGATATGTGGAATATGGCTGGCAAAATCATCAAAAAACTGAACAAAGCCGGACAACCACTGGCTTACATAGGGGAGGTAGAGTTCGCGCGCCCACGGGCTTGGTGCGGCCATGCTGTCGCGGCCGGAGTTATCCACATATTTGAGACTATCTTGGGGCCATTGTGATTGATCTTGCTGGGAAATGTAGCCCCAGAACCAATCCGGCATTAGCTGTTGCTGACGAGCATCACTGAGGCCGCTAGTGGCTAAATTGAATTCGGGAATGATGTTCAAACCGGTGGAGCGCAACAGTTCAAACAGGGTGCGATAGCCTCGCCATGATTTCTCCTGCTCGGCATTGTCTGGATGAAACGGCGCAATGATGCGCCAGCTGATCGGTACGATGATGCCATCAACACCGAGCTTTCTGGCTTGGGAAAACTTTTGAGTCAGGCTTTTCTGAAGCGATAAATCGGAAGCCAATGCATACATCAAGCGATGCAAGTCGGCAGGGGCGTACAACCAAACGGCCAGTGGATAAAGGGACTGCGTCATTTTCCATTCCTTGTCCGCGAGCAGATTGCTATCTCAACCACATCTGTCGCGTTATTCTTTGATCTCGACGGTAGGAGCCTAAGCTAACGTCGATCGTCGATGTTTATACACAGCGGCGTGAGCTGCTGCGTTACCTAGCTTGCAACAAGGTTAGTCGAAGCTAAACGTTTGGAGCAAAAACAGCGATATGAAAAATCAGTGAAGACTCAATCGCTTTGCGTTAGAACAAGTTTGTGGCAATGGAAGCGGTGCCACAATTTTTAGCGACAAAAAAGGCGAGCAATGCTCGCCTGTAGAAGCGGTTGGTCTGACTGTGTTACTTCAATGAGGCAAAGTAGGCTGACACATTGGCGATATCATCATCAGACAGGCTGGCCACCATGCCCTTCATGATGCCAGCCATTGGTCCGGTGCGTTGACCGTCTTTATAGGCCTTGATGGACGACTTGAGGTATGCCTCTTTTTGACCACCCAAATTTGGATAGATGTCCATGTTGCCTTCACCCGTTGCTGGGTTGTGGCAGGCCATGCAGACGGTTTCGGCAATGGTTTTGCCCTTGGCGATGTCACCAGCAGTTGCTGGTACAGCCAAGACCAAGGCTGACAACGCCAGACCGATTGAAATCTTTTTCATGGTTTCTCCTGTAAATATCTCGCGGCTCGTGTTCTGACACCTGATGTTGCAAAAAAGCAGACACAATCAGACTATCTTTTCGGTATATTTGGTGCTCCGAGAATTATACGAAGTATTTCAGCAAAGGCGCAGACAACCTTCAAAATTTTTGTTTGCCAGACATGCTGTTATCAGGAGTGTTAGAGATGACAAAGGGTTTTTCCAGCTTGCTTCAGGTGATTGTCACTATTGTTGCGCTATGCTCGTTTGCCGCCGCAAACGCCGAAACGGTGGCGCCAAAAGATCCGCAGATGGCTTGGCAGCAAGTGGTTAATGGCGCGGTACTGATTGATGTGCGTACCACCGAGGAGTTTCAACAAGGCCATTTAGCTGGCGCCATCAATATCCCTTATGAATTGATTGTTGCCGGAGTTCAGCATCATCAGTTGGGCCCAGATACCGATATCGTCGTATATTGTCGTAGTGGTCGCCGCAGCGGCATCGCCGAGCAGCAGCTCAATCAAGCGGGTTACAGCAAGGTATACAATGGCGGCGGTTTTATCAGTCTGCTGGAATCACCACACAACCCTCATCAATAACGGCAATAAGCCGCTTGGGCGCGAAAACTCGCCGACCAAGGCGGCCTTGTGATAGGCTCAGCAACTCAAACCATCACCACTGCTTTGCTACTGTGGAGGCAAGCAACTAGCTAATGACACTACTGATCGTCTTTGTTCTTCTGGCCATTCTGGTCTCATTTTTATGTTCCGTTTTCGAAGCGGTTTTGTTGAGCCTTAGTGCTCCTTTTATTGCTTTGAAAGAGAAGCAAGGCAAGCGTAGTGGCCAGATTTTACGGCGCTTGAAAGACAACATTAACGCGCCATTAGCGGCCATTCTCACCCTCAATACCATTTCCCACACCATAGGTGCAGCCGGTGCTGGTGCGCAGGCGGCAGAGGTCTTCGGTAGCGCTTCGCTGGGCGTGTTCTCAGCCATTTTGACCTTTCTGATTTTGGTGTTTTCAGAAATTATTCCAAAGACTTTGGGTGCGTTGTATTGGCAAAAGCTCGCTGGCGTGACCGCCTATTGCCTGCACTACATGATTATTTTGCTGTATCCGTTCATTAAGATGTCTGATGCTATTACTGGGCTCATAAGTAGCCACAAGCCGCAACAAGGCTTGAGCCGCAGTGAGTTTGCAGTGATGGCAGAGGTGAGTGAGCAAGAAGGCCATATCGCCTCTGATGAAGCCAAAATCTTATTGAATTTGCTGCAATTTAAAGAAACTAAAGTCCGCGACGTAATGACCCCGCGAGTGGTGGTTTTTTCTGCCGATGAATCTCAAACCATTGATGAATTCTTTGAACAGCAAGATAAAAAACATTTCTCGCGCATTCCGGTTTACCTCGATGACAAAGAGCATGTCACCGGTTTTGTCATGCGAATGGATTTGCTCGAAGCCAAGGCCAATGGTGAAGGTCACCGCCTGCTGGCTGAATTCCGCCGCGATATTAAGGCGGTGATTGAGACC
The DNA here is from genome assembly GCF_014773395.1 of Neiella litorisoli. Taxonomy (GTDB): domain Bacteria; phylum Pseudomonadota; class Gammaproteobacteria; order Enterobacterales; family Neiellaceae; genus Neiella; species Neiella litorisoli. The sequence goes on from NZ_JACXAF010000006.1 coordinate 29,205, forward strand.
ACCACGCTCACTCATGCCTTTGATTTGTGTATTCAAGAGCGCAGTCACATCCTGTTGGTGATTGACGAATACGGCCAAACGGAGGGCATCATTACCCAAGAAGACATGGTCGAAACTTTATTCGGTCTGGAGATCATGGATGAAAGCGATCGCAGTGCCGATTTGCAGGTTGTTGCTAAGCGTTGGTGGCAACGCCGTTCATTGAAGCTTGAACGAAAACAACCTGAAGCGACGCCAAGCCAAAGCAAGAGTCGATTTAGTCGATAATTAGCGCTTGATCCAGTTGGCTTGTAATACTGTTTAAGTATACAGTTTTGGCATGAGTACGACCCCACTAAGAAAAATCATTCACATCGATATGGACTGCTTTTTTGCCGCCGTTGAGATGCGTGAACAGCCAGCGTTGCGCAACCTACCGCTGGCTGTTGGCGGCGCTTCTGATCGACGAGGAGTGATTGCCACCTGCAACTATCTGGCCCGCCGTTATGGCGTACGCTCGGCGATGGCGACGTCACAAGCGCTCAGGCTGTGCCCCGATTTGAAAGTCGTACCGGGCAGAATGAATCTCTACAAAGAAGTATCCCGCCAAGTCCATGGTATTTTTCAACGCTACACCAAACACATTGAACCGCTGTCGCTTGATGAGGCTTACCTCGATGTCTCGGACAATCGTTTGCTACGTGGTAGCGCCAGTTTATTGGCCGAACAAATTCGTGCGGACATTTATCAGCAAACCGGTTTGACCGCGTCAGCTGGGGTGGCGCCCAATAAATTTCTTGCCAAAGTGGCCAGTGATCTGAATAAGCCCAATGGTCAATTCGTTATTGCGCCGGCGCAAGTCGAGCACTTCGTGCGGCAATTGCCGTTAGAAAAAATACCCGGTGTCGGCAAGGCCACGTTAGAGCGTTTGCATCGTTTGAACTTGCGCACGGCAGCTGATGTGCAAGCTGAGCCGGTTGAGGCGCTGATCAAGCAATTTGGTAAGTTTGGCCTAGCACTGTATGAGCGTTGTTATGGCCGCGATGAGCGTCCAGTGATGACCGAGCGCACTCGTAAATCCGTTGGCGTGGAAACCACCTTAGCCGAAGATTTGACCTCGCAAGAACAATGTCAGGCGGTTGTCGAACAATTGCTGCCCGATTTACTGCGCCGGATCGACAATGCCGAAGTTGCTCATCGGATTGACCGATGCGGCATTAAACTGAAATTCTCTGACTTTCGCCAGACCACGGTCGAGCATAAGCAATCGGCGGTTAGCAAGGCATTCTTGATGGAGTTATTGGCTGAGGCTTATGTTCGGGGTCAGGGCAAGGGGATCCGTTTAGTGGGGATTTCAGTTGGTTTGCGCTCGGCGACTCAAGCGCAACTCGACTTGCCGTTTGATGGCTAATTAACAGGCCCGTTGTGAGGACTTACTTCTGCTACCGAAGCAGCAGAAGTAAGCGGTAGCATTTATTTTGCTGGAATGGCCTTGAGGATCTCGGTCAACAAGGTCCAGTAGTTAGCGACACTGCTGATTTGTACTTTTTCATCCGGCGAATGAGGGAATTTGATGGTCGGGCCGATTGAGACCATATCCATCTCTGGATAGGCTTTTTTGAACAGGCCGCATTCTAATCCTGCATGGATCACCATGATTTTCGGCTCATCAGAAAAGTTCTGGCGATAGACCTTGTCAACTAACGCCATCACCGGTGACTCTGGATTCGGCGCCCAACCAGGGTAACACCCTGTCATTTCTATTGAAGCGCCAGCTAGCTGCCAGCAACTGGCAATGGCTTGCTCAGTGTTGAGACGAGCGCTGTCAATTAATGAGCGGATCAGGCACAACACCTTGATGTGATCCTCGGCTGTGGTCACCACACCCAAGTTGGTTGAGGTTTCGGTCACGCCATCAATTTGCTGGCTCATTGCCATCACGCCATTGGCAGTTGCCATCATCGCCTGAATAAAGGCTTGTTGGCTCGCTTCGGTGAGCACCTGTTGTTGATTCTCGACAGTTGCCACGGTTAGTGCCAGATTAGGCTCCGATACGACCAGCTCATTGCGGTAGCAAGCTTGCAACACAGCTACTTGCTCGGCCAATGCCGCAGCATCGGCGCATCGAACAATGGCTTTGGCGTCGCGTGGAATCGCGTTGCGCAGTGAGCCGCCGTCAAATGACACTAATTCAATCGCTTGTTGTTGCTGTAGTTGCAACAAGGTGCGAGCCAGTAGTTTGTTGGCATTGCCACGACCAAGATGGATATCGACACCGGAGTGACCGCCGCGCAGGCCGCCAACTGTGATCGTTGCGGCGACGGGCAGTTCACCCGGTTGACGCTCAATCGGCAAGTTGATGTTGGCATCAATGCCGCCAGCGCAACCCATGTAGATTTCGCCTTCTTGCTCGGAGTCGGTATTAATCAACATGGTGCCGGTAAGCAGGCCTGCTTCAAGGCCAAACGCGCCGGTCATGCCAGCTTCTTCGTCAATGGTCAGTAATACTTCAATCGGGCCATGAGCCAAGTCATCTGCAGCCAGCACTGCCAAGCACGAGGCCATACCAATGCCGTTATCGGCACCTAGGGTGGTGTCATTAGCGGTTAGCCAGTCGCCATCAATGATGGTGTCAATTGGGTCGGTTGCAAAGTTGTGGTCACTGTTGACGCCTTTTTGCGGCACCATATCAATGTGCGCTTGCAGTACGGTAGTTTGTAAGTGCTCACAACCTGCCGCCGCTGGTTTACGAATAATAACGTTGCCGACGGTATCGCGCTGCCAATCGAGTTGTTGTTCGGTGGCCCACTGGCAGATCCAAGTTGCCAACGCTTCCTCATGTTTGGATGGGTGAGGAATGCTGCAAATGGTTTGAAAGAACTGCCACAACGGTGCTGGTTGTAATGATGATAAATCGGCCAATGGATGCTCCTGAAGCTTCGGTAGTTTGTTTATTATAATCGCGCCGTATTTTATGGCTCCTTGCGGCCATCGCCAATGGATACGAATGACATCGGCGAGTAGATCCTGTCATCAATTATGGACAGAACTGGAAAAATATCAGATGAGGCTTCTATGCTTTGGCTGATTTTTGCGATGAGCGCTCGTTGGCTTTTCGCCACCAAGCCGCCAAACCTGAGCCAGAAATGTTCATAAACGGACCGAATACGGCGGGGGCCAACCCCATGGTTGCGACTTTATCCATGGTTAGCGCCAGTCCTGAGGCGAGCCCTGAGTTTTGCATGCCCACTTCAAACGAAATGGTTCGGGCTGACTTTTCATCCAAACCTGCCACTTTTGCCAAACCATAACCCAGCAAATAGCCGCTGACATTGTGGATGATGACCACCACCACTAACGTTGCGCCAATGGTCAGCAGCGCATCACGGCCGGCGGCTGTGATCACGGTGATGATCAAGGCAATACCTGCCATCGAGATAAATGGCATCACGCGATTAATCAGCTTGATATTGCGTTTGAAAAAATGATTGACCAAGACGCCAGCAATAATCGGTAGGATCACCATTTTCATGATGCTTAACAGCATGGCGATCGGATCGATGGCAACAAACTGATCGGCCAACAGATTCATTAAAAAGGGAGTCATCAGTGGCGCTAACAGGGTAGCGACTGCGGTTAAGGTCAGTGATAAGGCTAAATTGGCGCCGGCGATAAAAGCCATCACATTCGATGCCAAACCACTTGGCGAACAGCCGACTAAGACGATTCCGGCAGCAATTTCCGGCGGCAGATCGGATAGCAGTGCCAAGCTCACGCCAATGACCGGCATTAAGGTAAATTGGCAAATCAGGCCGATAAACACCGCCTTAGGTGATTGCACGACGGCGGAGAAGTCACGCCAACTCATCGAGCAGCCCATGCCAAACATAATGATCATCAGCAATGGCACAATCAATTGCTTGAGATTGAAATCGCCAATATGAGTGAAGTGCTGCGGAAAGAACATTGCCGCACTCACCGCGGCGAAGATAAACACGGTAAAGCTGACACTGCTAAAATGTTTGGTTTGTTGCAGGCCAACAGCGAGCAGTAGCAGTGCCAGAGTGATCAGAAATCCGGCCAACACATGGTTCGGTGTCCATGCCAGACAACTTAAGCCAGTGATTAAACCCACCAAACTGCTATACAGAAATGGCTTGCAGAGAACTTTTATCATGTGTCCTTGTTCCAAATAGATCGTTTTAACCCAGGCTATGCCATGTATTAGCAAGTACCGAGATGACGGAAAAGCATACCTGTTTGCACTCTGCAGGGCTGCTAATAAGCGGATTTTCTGACCAATATTCGTGAATTACCAAGGATTTGCTGGACAACCAGCTACACTGATCTGGGTCGCGCTGCAAACTTTTCGCTACTGATGCAAATCAAAACAATGGCGAGCTGGGATTGGCAATTTTTTTTAGGTCGTTATCCTTAGCGCCTTTCCACTACTTGCAAGCAATGCGAAACGGATTTCAACAGGATCACAACATGTTAGAAAAACTGTTCCAACTGAAAGCGCACGGTACTGACGTGCGCACCGAAGTTATCGCGGGTATCACCACCTACCTGACGATGGCTTACATTATTTTCGTTAACCCGAATATCCTTTCCGCCGCTGGTATGGATCAAGGTGCGGTATTCGTTGCCACCTGTTTGGCTGCGGCTATCGGCTGTTTGATCATGGGTCTGTACGCCAACTACCCAATCGCGCAAGCGCCGGGCATGGGTTTAAATGCCTTCTTCACCTACGGTGTGGTTTTGGGCATGGGTTACACCTGGCAAGTCGCACTTGGTGCGGTGTTCTTGTCGGGTATCTGCTTTATTTTGCTGAGTGTATTTAAAGTGCGTGAGTGGATCATTGATGCCATTCCGCAGCCTCTGCGAATTGGTATTGGTGCCGGTATCGGTTTATTCCTCGGCTTTATTGCGCTGCAAAGTGCTGGCATCGTGGTCAATCATGACGCCACCTTAGTCGGTTTAGGTGATATTACCTCGCCATCGGTATTGCTCGCCGTACTGGGCTTTTTCATGATTGTTGGTTTGGAATATCGCCGGGTTAAAGGCGGTGTCATGATCGCTATTTTATTCGTGACCCTGCTTTCGGTATTGCTTGGCTTACAGCCATACGGCGGTATTTTCTCGATGCCACCTGATCCATCGCCAACCTTCATGCAGCTGGATATTGCCGGCGCTTTTGATGTGGCGATGATCAGCGTTATTTTTGCTTTCTTGTTTGTTGATTTGTTCGATACTGCCGGTACCTTGATGGCCGTTGCTCAGCGCGGTAACCTGCTGGATGACAAAGGCAACCTACCGCGTCTGCGCAAAGCTTTGTTAGCAGATTCGACCGCCACTGTGGCTGGTTCTGTGCTGGGTACCTCAAGCACTACCTCTTACATTGAAAGTGGTGCGGGTGTGGCTGAAGGTGGTCGTACTGGCTTGACTGCTGTGGTCGTCGGTGGCTTGTTCTTATTGTCGCTGTTCTTCGCTCCGTTGGCCGGTATGGTGCCAGCATATGCCACCGCAGGAGCCTTGTTCTATGTCGCGGTGTTGATGTTATCTGGCCTCACCAAAGTGAGCTGGGATGACATTTCTGAAGCAGCGCCAGCCGCTGTGGTCGCGATTATGATGCCGCTCACTTATTCCATCGCTAATGGTATTGCGCTGGGCTTTGTTAGCTATGCTGTTATCAAATTATTCAGCGGTCGAGGCAAAGATGTCTCTATTGCAGTATGGATTCTGGCCGCACTGTTCGTTATTAAAATGATTGTATTTGGCCACTAATCGTAGAGGAATCCATTATGGGATTTGCGAATAGCAAACAATTTTTTGTGTCGTGGGAAGAGTTGCACCGCGCCACTCGTGAATTGGCTAGGCGTCAACTGCCTGCCTCCCAATGGAAGGGGATTATTGCTGTCAGTCGTGGCGGTTTGGTGCCATCGAGTATCCTCGCGCGCGAGCTCAATTTGCGCTTGGTACAAACGGTATGTATCACCAGTTATGTTCACGATGAGCAGCAAAAAGAGCTGAAAGTTCTGAGTGCTGCCGAAGGTGATGGTGAGGGAATGTTAGTGGTCGATGACCTTGTCGACACTGGCAACACCGCGCGCAAAATACGCGAGATGTATCCGAAAGCGAAATTCATTACCGTCTACGCCAAGCCTCAGGGGCGCGATTTGGTTGACGAATATGTCGCCGATGTGGCTCAGGACACTTGGATTGAACTGCCATGGGATATGCAGCTGAACTACAGCGATCCCTTGTGTAAAAGCGACAAAATCGACTAACAAAACGGAGTTTGTATCGTGAATTGGCAACCGGATATGAAAGATGATGGCTCAGGTTCTGCAAAAGGAATGCAGCGTAAGCAAGCCTCGGAAACATCCTCGGTTGCCAATAGTCAGGCCGGCCAACGGCAGGTTCAGGCTGGTTGGTATCGGCGCATGCAGGTCTTTAAATGGGCTTGGCAGGGACTTGACCCACTGCTGTTGCAGGAGGTTCAGGCGCGTATCGCGGTCTCGACTAACAAGCGCACCCATGAAGACCTAATCGATACGGTCATCGGCTATCGTCCCGGCAACTGGAATTATGAGTGGTCGCAAGAGGGAGCGCTGCGCATGCATGACGGCAAGGCGGCGCTGGCTAACGGTGAGCGCGACGCAGCCCGTAAGCATTTCCTCCAGTCGTGTCTGTTTTACACCATCGCCGGTTATCCCCATTTGCGGGGTGATGTGCTAGCCGAAGATTCCCACGTGTTGGCTAATCAGGCCTATCAACAAGCCGGCGAATTGATGAATGATCCGCTGCAAATCGTCAAGGTGCCTTATCAAGGTCACCAGCTGCAGTGTTACTTGCATTTGCCCAAAACAGACGAGCCGGTGCCGCTGGTGATCATGGCTGGTGGTGGCGACGCCCTGCAATCTGACTATTTTCGAGTGTTCCGTGATTACCTCGGGCCGCTGGGCATTGCCGTACTTGGCGTTGATATGCCCGGCGTTGGTTATGCCGAACATTGGAAGCTCGATCAGGACACCTGCGCGTTGCATCTGCAGGTACTGCAACATATTCAAGATAACCCTTGGATCAATCGCCACAAGGTCGCCATGCTTGGCATGCGAGCCGGTGGTCATGCCGCGGTCAGAGCCGCATACCTAGAGCCTGACTTGCTTGCCGGCGTCGTCGCGATTGGTTCGCCAGTGCATGAGGCCATGGTTGATAAAGGTTTAGCCTCAAGAGTGCCGCAAATGCTGTTGGATCAATGGGCCTCTCGATTAGGTTTGGATGCGGCCTATCCTGAACTCATGATGGCGACCGTTGCTAACTTTTCGCTGCGTCGGCAAGGGCTGCTTGGTTCGCGCCGCACGTCAGTGCCAATGCTGGCTATTGCCCACCCCAACGATGAATATGGCACCATGACCGATGCCCAATTGATCGCCGCCAGCTCCGAGCAAGGTGAATTGGTTCGCTTAAAAAGACCGACCTTTGCTTCGGCCATTGATACCTCATTTGCAACCGCGGCCAAGTGGTTGGCAAAGCGCCTTCTGTAGCCTTTTTTACACTCTTTCAATACTGCATAAGTAACCGAAATCCTGCTCAAACTAATTGAGTTTGTTCTGTTTTATTCACTCAAAAGGGTTTTTTATTTGTTAGCAATGTGTAAAAGTGTGGTCACTTACTTGCGCAATCTAACAAATGTGCTAAGCGAATCGCCGCATGGATTTAGTAAACAACCTAAAGTTACGCAGCGCTGGTGTTTCGGTATCTGGACCTCAGGGGGGAGCTCCTCAGGTTGATGCCTTAGCGCGCCGTAATGTTGAATTACTTGCCTCTCGACTGTCTCAGGTAGATGGTCGATGGATTGCCGCGTTCAAAGACTTGTCCCTGTTTTCTTTATTGCAGCCCATTGTCAGTTATTCCCATCAAAGTACTGTAGGCGTTGAAGCGCTGCTGCGCGGCGAAGATGTCCATGGTGTCACGGTGATGCCGGCGCAACTATTTACTGAAATGGCCTCTAGCGAAGCCGAGCTGACGTTGCTCGAGCGGCTTTCTCGATTACTGCACATTGCTTCTTTTCAGCCGGTAGCGGAACAAGCGGGCTGGCTTTTCATTAACTTGTCGCCACAACTGATCGCACAGCCCGGTGATGCTGATGATTTGGCTGCTGCCTTGGCGTGGGCGGGGGTGCCTGCTGGTCGCGTGGTGATCGAGCTGACCGAACAGGCCAGTTACGATCCGCAAGGGTTGGTTGACGCCGTCGGCCGCTATCGCGCGCTGGGTTGTAAGATCGCCATTGATGATTTTGGCGCAGGCCATTCTAATTTTGAGCGGATCTGGACCTTACTGCCGGATATCGTCAAATTGGATCGCAACATGGTGTTGCGTGCCGCCAATGAAACCACTATTCAGCAAATGCTGCCGGGGCTGGTCAATTTAGTCCACCAAAGCGGGGCGCTAGTGCTGGCCGAAGGGATTGAAACCGTTGACCAAGCGATGCTGATCTCTAATGCTGGCGTTGATATGGGCCAAGGTTATTTGTTTGGCTATCCGCGTCAGGAATTGCCAAATCAGGATGACCTTCGGCTTCAGATGTCCAATTTATCGGTCCAGTCGCAACGGGCTTGGCGCCGAGATTGCGAGCGCCGACGCCGGCTGTTCGATAACTTTCAACACCATGTGCAACAAACCGTACTTGGCCTTCGCAATGGTCAGACCTTAGAGCGCTCAGCGCGTTCGCTGCTGCGTCTGAGTTCAGTAAGACGCTGTTTCGTACTGAACGAACAAGGCCGCCAAATTGGTATTGTCACCTGCGACAAATTAGCCAACTCGCAATCGCCATTAGCCCAAACCCGCAGCAGTGATTGGGGCCGCCGGGGTTATTTTCGTAAGGCGATGGAAGCGCAGGATCGAATGCATATTTCGCTGCCCTACTTATCGATTTCTGATGGCTCTATGTGTCAGACGCTATCTATTTATTTTCGCACCGGCAGTGGCGCGCGCGTATTGTGCTGCGATATCGACCCCGATTAGTACTTGCCTGAAAAACCGCCATCCCCTATTCTGGCTGGCCCAAATTTAATCTAACGGTCCTTTTTAAACTTCAGCAATGACAAACTCTGCAAGCAAATATCGTCGTATTGTGGTCAAGCTCGGCACCAGTGTTTTAACCGGTGGCAGTACTCGGCTTGATAAAGCACACATGGTTGAGTTAGTGCGTCAGTTGGCGGCCTTGCATCGGCAGGGATGCGACATCATTGTGTGTACTTCCGGCGCCATTGCCGCTGGACGCGAACATCTCGGGTTTCCCGAACTGCCTGCTACAGTCGCTAGCAAACAGCTGCTTGCGGCGGTCGGCCAGAGCCAGTTGATCCGTGTCTGGGAGCAGTTATTTCAGCTCTACGGCATTCATGTTGGCCAAATGTTGTTGACTCGCGCCGATGTTGAAAACAGAGAGCGCTTTCTCAATGCCAGAGATACGGTCAATGCCTTGCTGGAACAACGCATCGTGCCGCTAGTCAATGAAAATGATGCCGTTGCCACCCAAGAAATTAAAGTTGGTGATAACGACAACTTATCTGCGCTAGTGTCGGTGTTAGCTGAAGCAGACCTGCTGATGTTATTGACCGATCAGCCAGGTTTGTTCAATGCCGATCCTCGCTCCAACCCGGACGCGCAACTGATTGATGAAGTGCAGCATATTGATGACACCCTGCGCCAAATTGCTGGTGGCAGTGTGACAGGGCTTGGCACTGGCGGCATGGCCACCAAGTTGCAAGCGGCCGATGTTGCCCGCCATGGCGGTGTCGATGTCGTCATTGCTGCAGGCCATCAACCAGAGGTGATCACCCAGTTGTGGCAAGGCAAACGGGTTGGCACTCGATTCCCCGCAACCACTAACTTATCCGCTAGCCGCAAACGCTGGATCCTTGCCGGCCCTGCGCCAGATGGCGATTTGGTGGTCGATAGTGGCGCGGTAAAAGCGCTGCGTCAGCGCGGTAGCAGCCTGTTGCCCAAAGGCATTTTACGGGTTGATGGCCAGTTTGTGCGCGGCGACACGGTGCGGGTATTGACCGAAGATGGGGTCATTGTTGCGCGGGGTATTAGCCGCTACAGCGCTGCCGATTTGGACAAAATTAAACGTCAGCATTCGGAGCAGATTGCTGAAATACTGGGCTACGAATACGGCACTGTAGCCATACATCGTGATGAATTAATTGTTGTATAGCACTGAATTGATGGAACCAAGATGACTGATTTAAATGCAATGGGACTGGCAGCCAGAAAAGCCAGTTATCAATTGGCCGGCTTATCGAGTAACGCCAAGAATGCGGCATTACTCTGCCTTGCCGATTTGTTGGAACAACAAAGCGCAATCATACTGGCAGCTAACAGCAAGGATATTGAACAAGGCAAAAGCAACGGTCTGACGGATGCTTTGCTTGATCGCTTGCTACTGACCGAAGAGCGGCTGGCGGCGATTGCCGCTGATGTCCGTATGGTGGCTCATTTAGCCGATCCAGTCGGTGAAGAATTTGATGCCAAAGTACTGGAAAACGGTTTGCGCCTGCGTAAGCGCCGGGTCCCAGTTGGGGTTTTGGGAGTCATCTACGAAGCTCGTCCTAATGTCACCATTGATGTTGCCGCATTAAGCCTGAAAACCGGCAATGCTTGTATTTTGCGCGGCGGCAAGGAAACCACCCATTCTAATAAAGCGCTGACTGCGATTATCCAACAGGCATTGGAGCAACACGGCATTGATGGCAATGCCATCCAATCCATTAATGAGCCTGACCGCGCGCTAGTCGCCCAATTGCTCAAGCTCGATCGTTACGTTGATATGATTATTCCGCGTGGTGGTAAAGGCCTGCATCAGCTGTGTATCGAGCAGTCGACGATTCCGGTGATCACTGGCGGTATCGGTATTTGCCATATCTTTGTCGACGAGTCGGCTCAGCAGCAAGCGGCAGTCGATATCATTGAGAATGCCAAAGTGCAGCGCCCAAGTGTGTGTAATGCGCTGGATACCTTGTTAGTTCACCAAGCGGTTGCTGCACAAGTGTTGCCAAAAGTAGCCGATCGCTTGGCGCAAAGTGGGGTGGAGTTGAAGCTGGATCAAGCAAGCCTGGCGATTCTGGCCGATCACCCAATCGCTAAAGCGGCTGCGGGCGAAGACGATTACGATCAGGAATGGTTGTCGTTGGTGCTGTCGGTTCGCGTGGTCGATGACTTGGCGGTTGCGATTGACCATATCCGAGAGCACTCAACCCAGCACTCCGATGCGATTCTTACGGAGTCATTGGCCAGCGCTAATAGCTTTGTCGCGGCGGTCAATTCGGCTGCGGTATATGTCAACGCCTCAACCCGATTTACTGACGGCTCGCAATTTGGTTTAGGAGCTGAAGTCGCTGTTTCGACCCAGAAGCTGCATGCGCGCGGCCCAATGGGGCTGACGGAACTCACCACTTACAAGTGGATCGGCGAAGGGCAGTACCTCAGCCGCAGCTAACCATTTGCCGTTTTTAAGTGTTATCAAAAGCCGCAATTTATTGCGGCTTTTTTGCGTTGATAGGGGGGTAGAGATTAATCTGTAAATAAATGTAAATAGTTCCCATTTACCTTGAGTCTGCGTTAAACAATTGTTAACGTTACCGGCCTCAATCTGTTAGGGGGTGTTATGGCACGTCCAAAAAGCTTTGATTCTGAAGAAAAACTTTCAGTTGCAATGAATCTATTCTGGCGACAGGGATTCAAAGCGACGTCACTGGATGATCTCGAGTCCCACCTGCAATTAAAGCGCTATAGCATCTACAACGCCTTTGGCGAAAAACGTCAGCTTTATCGACAGGCTGTTGAGCTATATATCCGCACTATGTTCGAGCCGGCCATTAAGCCGCTGTTGGAAAGCGACGATCTGGATGCCATTGAAACCTTCTTTGCCGATACCATGGCGTATTTTGCTGATCAGCCCGACCGACTCAGTTGTTTTGTCTTTGAAGCATCAAGGGAAGTCTCGCCAGAATTTGAAGATGTTGCGGCACTGACGGCGCGCGCTAACACCCAATTAAAGCAGAGCTTTGTTAGCGTGTTGCAACGAGCGGTCGACAAAGGCCAAGCTCAGTCCTCTTTAGGAGTTTGGCAAGCGGCTGATTTTCTAGTGACTTTCTATCGAGGGGTAGTGGGCAGTAATTGTGTTGAGCCCGATGCCCAATGGATGGCATCGGTATTGTCACAATTGCGCCAGATCCTTCATTCATGGCGCGCCAGCTAACCCCAGCTTCTAAACGGCCCAGAATCGAGGTGGATAAAACCACTTTTCGGATAATAACCAACGCCGCCAGCTTTCATACTTAACGCCGCCTGTCTGACTTTGGCCAATGATGTGCCAGGAAAGGCGACATCAATTGCCTGCCCCTTCATGTGATAGCTTCGTTTGGCGACACCGCGACCTTCTTGTCGCAGCTTTTCATTGGTTTTTGGCGAGCGGTAACCGCCAATGATTTCCATTGGTTTGGCAAAGCCGAGCTGACTATTGAGCAAATACAGCTGATCTAATACCGCGCGGTCCATTGCGATGACTTCATTGGTGCGAAAGTCCCTCAGCAGGTGGCTGATCTCGGCAATACCATCGTCGAGGTAATGGCCGTTATCAAAATAAACTAAGGTGGCCGACTCGCCAGTGTGGATGTGATGCATCGCCAACTGACGGCGATTGTTGCTGGCTTTGGTGGTTGCCGCTAAAGCGACGGCCGGCGCGCCAAAGCCGGCAGCAAAGGCAACGCCGCTGGCAGCGGCGATAAAATGGCGTCGTGATAAATTGGTGTTTTTCATGCCCGAGTACCTGTGATTTTGGAACAACAACAGCAAACCACTGAGGTTTGGCTCGATAGTTCGTTGGACCGCGATTGGCCAATGAAGTTCAGCGAGCTTGGTGCTGGAACCAAGCATCTACAGGTCATTTGGGTATATACTGCTAGCTCGATTGATGTCATTCCGACTCAATCAGAGCCCAAGATCCATAACCATAAGAGATTGAAATGATAAGGCTACCTTTAGACAAATATTTTCCCGACGTTAGTCGACTGTCATACGGCTGCATGGGCCTTGGCGGCGAGTGGCACGGCGAGGACATTAATGACAACGATGTGAGGCTGGCACATCAGGTTGTTGATACCCTGCTCGATATTGGCATCAACCATATTGATCACGCAGATATTTACCGCACCGGCAAGGCCGAAAAAGTATTTGGCCGAGTGCTTGCTGAGCGCCCTGAGCTGCGCGAGAAATTGATTTTGCAATCCAAATGCGGCATTCGTTTTGCTGATGATCAGGGACCGAACCGCTATGATTTTTCGTCACAATGGATCCTTCAAAGTGTCGATAACATTCTGCAGCGGCTGCAAACCGACTATCTCGATACCTTGATGTTGCACCGCCCCGATCCATTAATGGCCACTGACGAAGTGGCGCGAGCTTTTGAGCAATTGTCCGATCAGGGCAAGGTGCGCTACTTCGGCGTCTCCAACATGAGCGGCCAGCAAATCAAGTTTTTACAACGCAATTTGCCCGAGCCGTTAATCGCCAACCAGTTGGAAATGAGCTTAACTAATCTCGGTTGGGTGGAAGATGGTATTTTGGTAGCCAACCCCGAGGGCGCCAACGTTAATTTCCCCTCGGGCACCATTGAATACTGTCAGACTCACGGCATTCAGTTGCAGGCTTGGGGGAGTATGTCGCAAGGCCTGTTCTCCGGCCGCAATCTCGATGGCCAACCGGATCACATTCACCAAACAGCAGCCAAAGTGGCCCACTATGCCGGTCTTTATCAGGTCAGCCGAGAAGCGATTGTGCTGGCGTTTTTGACTCGCCATCCGGCGCAAATTCAGCCGGTGATTGGCACCGTTAACACCGACCGTATTCGCGCTTGTGCTGATGTTGAACGGGTCAACTTAAGTCGCGAACATTGGTACGATTTATTGTTCGCCGCTCGCGGTAAGCATGTGCCCTAAGGCATATTGATTGACCCGTTATCGATTGCAAGGCCAACCTCCGTGTTGGCCTTTTTCGTGATCACGGCAATGTTCCATTGGTTTGCCTGCAATTCTATTTCGACAAATTGATCCATCACAGGGTGATTGGCCAATAGTGAACTAGAGTTGAGACAATCCCGTGGTGTGTGCTTAATAAATATTTAGGATACAAATAGATGTTTGATTCTGAGTTGGTCGACAGCCCAGCATACCAGCGTATTAAGCAAGTTTATTTCGGTAGAGCCGATCGCCATTTTACCCTCAAGAAGGGCAAAACCTTGTTGGAGCAAGGCGAATTCAACGACAAGCTCTACTTGATTCTTGAGGGCACCATTGTTGGCTATCAGAGCATTGATGGCGAGCCGGTGGAAATATTCCGCTCCGGTCCGGATATGTTTATTGGCCTGCAGAGTTTCTTTGGTCGCAGCCATCGCAGCTATTCAAAAGTGGTGGCCGAAACCGAGTGCTCAATGGCCTACATTGAATTATCGACACCGGCGGAAGACGAATATCAATATGGTTCGTTAATTGAGCAATTTAACCCGGTGATCGTCAATGCCTTGATCACCCGTCAGTTGCGCTCGAGTCACGCCGCCTTAGAGCGCCAGCGCACCCAAAAACGATTACTGCAAGCGGAGAAAATGTCGACGTTGGGGCAGCTTTCCGCGGGTTTAGCCCATGAGCTGAATAACTCCATTGGTGTATTGGCCCGTAAAAGCGAATACATCAGCGAATTTGTCGCCGATATTTTAAATGAGCGAGAGCCGAAGAAGTTCGCTTTTTTCAAGAATGGTTTGGACGAAGGCCAGCGCTTAAACAGCCTCGAAGTGCGCCAACGCACCCGAGAATTTGCTCGCAAGCTCAATATCAATAAAGAAACCGCTAAGCTGTTGGCGAAAATGGCATCGTCGATGGATGACGCCAGCGTCCTTGATAAGAATGTCATTAAGAACCTAGAGAGCGTTGCCCAATTTTGGCAGCTAGGCGTCGACTTCCATGACATGCAAGTGGCGGCAAAACATGCCACGGGCATCGTCAAGTCAGTGAAAATTCTTGGCGGTGGTAGCTTCGAGCGCGGCGAGGGCGTGTGTGTCATTGACTCCATTGAGCAAGCGCTATCCCTGCTCAAAAGCAACTTGCGCGCCGTGCAACTTGATGCCCAGCTCAGAGAATTACCGACCATCTATGGCAATCTCACCGAGTTGATCCAGATTTGGGTCAACATTATTAAAAACGCCTGCGACGCCATGGAGCAAGCGGCAACGCCGTCGCCATCACTGCGGATCAGCACCCGTCTGCTGCCTGATGCCGTCAAAGTTAAAATTACCGATACCGGCCCCGGTATTCCTGAGAAGCTCCAAGATAAGATTTTTCAACCTAACTTCACGACTAAAAAGAACGGCTTACAGTTCGGTTTGGGGTTGGGGTTATCAATTGTAATGCGACTGGTGGATAGCTATAACGGTCGAATAGTGCTGAATAGTGTTCCCGGGAAAACCACCTTCTCGGTCACTCTACCGATAAGAGAGCGCGATGGAAAAAATTAATATCATATGCGTTGATGATCAACGGGAAGTGCTGGATGCGGTGGTGCGCGATCTGCAACCACTGGAGCAATGGTTCAATCTCGAAGAATGCGAGTCGGCAGACGAGTGCCTGAGTCTGATGGAAGAATTAGACGAAGAGGGCGCGAGCATTGGTTTGGTGATTTCAGACCATGTTATGCCGGGGCGCAGTGGGGTCGACATGCTAACCGAAATCGCCGCCGACAGCCGCTACCGCTTCACCCGAAAAATATTGCTGACCGGTTTAGCCAGCCACCAAGATACTATTGATGCCATCAATGATGCGGGCGTCGACCGCTATTTTGAAAAAACTTGGAATCCTGAAGAGTTGATTGCGGCCTGCAAAAGTTTGCTAACCCAGTTTGTGCTCGATAGCGGTATGGATTATCAGACCATGCTTGGCGCACTTGATGTGCAGGTGTTGTATCAAAGCGGTCGGGTTTGATTGACATCGATTGGCAGATATAAAAAAGCCAGCCACTGCGGTGACTGGCAACATACTCAATTACTTGGGTATTTTAGAACCGTGCGGTGAGCTTGGCGTGGTAGTAGCGTCCCATCACATCATAGATTTCTGGTACCGTGTTGGCGTCGCTGTACGAATATAAGTACGGCGGTTTCTTATCGAACACGTTATCGATGCCGGCAGATACCGACCAAGTATCATTGATGTGGTAGCGGCCAGATGCATCGTGGTAAGACACCGAGCCCACTTCTTTGGTTAAGCCATAAGCTTCCTGATAGTAGTCATCCGTCATGCCGCTGATGTAACGGTAGCGCCACGAAGCATCCCAGTCGTCACTGCCAACTTTCAGCGTCAGGTTGTTTTTCCACTCAGCCCAGCCGCCATTGAGGCCACTAATCTTGCCGGTGTAATCAATACCATCTTGCTTGTACTCCAACAGATGGCTGGAATCCAATGTGGTGCTCCAGTCTAACCCCAACCCTTCAAAGCCATAGGTCAGGTTCAAGTCGAAGCCAGACGTCTCCATTTTGCCAACGTTGGTCAGCGGCGATTCCATGTAGTCTATTTCACCCGAGAAGCTTGAGCGCTCGACGCCTAACACATCACACGCCGAAGCATTGCCGCCGTAACAGCTGTTCAGGTAAGACTGGGTGTCGATACGGCTGATGGCATCGGTCACTTCGGTTTGGAAGTAATCTAATGTTGCCGAGAAACCGTCCAAGAACTCAGGGCTGTACACCACACCCAAGGTATAGGTATCGGCTTCTTCTGGGCCCAGATCTTCGGACGTGGTCCAGGTGTTCTCGATTTGAGAATCTTTGTAGACGTAATCGGTATTGCCGATTTCCGCATGACAATTCTGGTAAGTGGCTGAATCTGGATTCAAGCTGCCATAACCGCTACATGGGTCGGCCAGATAATCAAACGAGCCGACTTTACCGCCATATAACTCATCGACTGTTGGTGCCCGGAATGCGGTTGAGGCAACCCCGCGGATCATCAACTCAGGATTGACGCGCCAGGTCAAACCCACTTTCCAAGTCATGTCGGAGCCGAAGGTGCTGTAGTCAAAGTAGCGAGCAGCAACTTCAGCGGTCAGATCGTCAACAAATGGCTTGTCAGCCAGCAATGGAATGGCAAACTCGGTGTAAATTTGGGTGGTGTCGTAGTGGCCAGATGTTGGATCTTGTTGTGATGCACTACCGTCACCGGCAACAGTCACTGCATCGGGCTGATACCAGCCTTTCTCGCGACGATACTCAATGCCCGAGGCAAAGCCGACGGTACCCGCAGGCATTTCCCAGGCGTCACCAGAGACGTTGAAATTGACCACGTTCATTTCGTTACCACCGCTCGCCTGATCGGTGTAGCTGATGTAGTCGACCACGTCTTGTGACAACTCGCCTTCAGGTACAAACCAATTGCCGCACGGAATGTCTGGATCGTTTTCACAGACGGTTGGATCGACCGTTTCACCAACTTTCTTCAAGTTCACGTAATTGCTGCTTTTATCGGTCGAATCATTGCGGCCGTAGATGTACGACAAGTCCCAATCCAGTCCGCCAGCAAAATCAGTGAAGCCTTGCAGACCGGCGACAATGCGAATGGTGTCGGTGGTTTGATCGAACTCGCGATTGCCAACTTCGGTCATCCGGCGGCGATACTCAACATCGGTGCCAAATGGGTTACCCGGTGCATCGGCACCGATAATCAAACCATCAATGGGTTCGGGCGCCATTTGCTGGTTGGATGTCCGCTTGGTGTACATGCTTTCGATGAACATCGACAGATCTGAGTTAATTTCATAGGTGCCATTGGCAAATAGAGAAATCCGCTCTTGCGGCGTATACAGGTACGACTCTTCGGCGTAGTTGTAGTACTCATACTGATCGACCCATTCGCCGTTTTCATCGAGTTGTTTCCAACCGGTGCCATCATTGACGGTGCCGCCGGGAATACGCGAACTACCACTTTGGCAAACGCCATTGTCATCAAAAGCGTTATCCGGGCATTTCGAGAAGTTACGATCGCCTTGCATCGCATCACCACGGTCGACGTAGCTAAGGCCAAGCATGAAATTGCCTTTGTCGCTACTACCGCCGGTGATCAGGCTGATTTCGCCGGTATTGGCATCGCCTTCGGCAGAGCCGGCATAGCCCACGGAGAACTCGGCGCCTTCAAAGTCTTTTTTGGTAATGATGTTGACCACGCCGGCAATGGCGTCAGAGCCATAAACCGCCGAAGCGCCATCTTTGAGAATTTCGATACGTTCAATTGAGGCGACCGGAATGGTATTGAGATCAACCGATGAATCGGCGCCAATGCCAGAGTTGACCATACGGCGGCCATTTACCAGTACCAAGGTGCGTTGTTCACCTAAGCCGCGCAGGTTAATCCGAGCGGCACCGTTGCCGCCGTTGTTACTTGCAGCGCCGGTGGCCATGCCATTGGATGCTGGGTTTTGTTGCAGGATTTGATCAACGGATGTGAAGCTGCCGATTGCGATGTCTTCGGCGCTGATGATGCTGACAGGGCTGGCGGTCTCCATGTCAGTGCGTTTAATGCGTGAACCGGTAACTGAAATGCGTTCGAGGTCGTCAGCTTGGGCTTCATCGGCATAAGCTGCTGGGGCTATCGTTGCGACACTGAACGCGCTGATAATTGCGAGCGCGACTGGTGATAGTTTTGCATAATTATTCATTTTCTGCGTAATCCCAAAGGTTATTTCCAAAGTTGGCGCAGTCTTTTGCTGCGTTGGTTTTGAATACTCTTCAAGGTCGCTGTTAAATGCAATTGAGGTGAATTTTCATGAATATTTTGTTGTTGTTAATGCATTGTTTATTCACTATCGGTTGTGTGTTCACAAATAGCTTGTTGTGCTGGTGGTGGCGAAAATGGCAGGACGAAGGTTGGGTTTGGGAGCTTATTGCTAGTGCTTGCCGCTAGCGTGTTGGTTAAATGTTAAAGTTCAAGAAAAATCCACTTAGTGTGATCTTGATCACCTTTATGGGCCAGTGATTCCCGCTGTTCACAAAAACATGACGTCTGTCGGTGGGTCTGTAACGCTGATCTGGCCACTACGATTGCCGCAGATGATCGGTGAATAATTTCAGCGGGTTCACTTTTGTTCGAGCTTTTGTGTAACAATATTTATCCACAAAGCGAACGTGGCAACCCACCAATAACTGACGAAGAATTGTTATGCACGATAATAAACGGCCGCTGTACCTCCCTTACGCTGGACCAGTGCTATTAGAAACATCCTTACTCAACAAAGGCAGCGCTTTTAGTGAACAAGAGCGTCGCGACTTCAACCTCGAGGGCTTGTTACCCCAAGCGATTGAATCCATTGAAGAGCAAGCGCAACGCGCTTATCAGCAGTTTGCTGCATTTGAGTCTGATATCGACAAACACATCTACTTGCGGAATATTCAGGACACCAACGAAACCCTGTTTTACCGTTTGGTGAATGCCCATATCAGCGAAATGATGCCGATCATTTACACACCTACGGTTGGCCATGCGTGCGAGATGTTTTCCAGCATTTATCGCCGCGCCCGCGGGTTATTTATTTCCTACCCCGATCGCGATCGGATTGACGATATTCTCAACAATGCCACACGGCATAACGTCAAAGTCATTGTGGTGACCGATGGCGAACGGATCCTTGGTTTAGGCGATCAGGGCATTGGTGGCATGGGGATCCCCATCGGTAAGTTGTCGCTGTATACCGCTTGTGGCGGCATCAGCCCCGCTTATACCTTGCCGGTGGTGCTTGATGTTGGTACCAACAATCGTCAACGACTTGATGATCCAATGTATTTGGGCTGGCGCCATGAGCGCATCAGCGGTGAGGAATATACCGAGTTTGTAGATAAGTTTATCGCCGCTGTGAAAATTCGCTGGCCGGAGGCACTGGTTCAGTTTGAAGACTTTGCCCAAAACAACGCAATGCCATTATTGCAGCGCTACAAAGATGATATTTGCTGCTTCAATGATGATATTCAGGGCACAGCGGCAGTGACCGTTGGCTCGTTACTGGCTGCTTGTAAAGCCGCCGGTAGCGCGCTTAAAGAGCAGACCATTTGTTTTCTCGGGGCTGGCTCTGCAGGTTGTGGTATTGCCGAGGCCATCATTGCTCAGATGGTGGCGGAGGGCATTAGCGACGAGCAAGCGCGCTCGCAAGTGTATATGGTCGACCGCTGGGGGTTGCTGACCGATGACATGGCCAATTTACTGCCTTTCCAACAGGCGCTGGTTCAGGCCAAGAGTAAAGTGGCTGAATGGCCGGTTGATCCCACCACGATTTCGCTGCTGGATGTGGTTGAAAACGGTCGGCCGACAGTGCTGATTGGGGTGTCTGGCGCGCCAGGTCTGTTTACCCAACAAGTCATCGAAACCATGGCCAAGCATTGTCCGCGGCCAATTGTGATGCCGCTATCAAACCCGACGAGCAGGGTTGAAGCTCGCCCCGCTGATGTCATTAATTGGACCGAAGGGCGAGCGTTGGTGGCAACCGGATCACCGTTTGCGCCGGTGCCTTATGACGGCGAGTTGTTTGATATTGCCCAATGCAACAACAGCTACATTTTCCCAGGAATTGGCTTGGGGGTATTGGCAACACAAGCCAAGCGCGTCACCGATAATATGCTGATGGCATCAAGCCGAGCATTGGCGGAGTGTTCGCCGCTGGCCAAAGAGGGCAGTGGGCCGTTGCTGCCGCCACTGGAAGAAATTCAACAAGTGAGCCGCCATATTGCCTTTGCCGTGGGACAAGCGGCAATGGCTGATGGTGTTGCTGTGCAAACGGATGATGAAGTGCTCAGAGAAAGCGTTGATTATTGGTTCTGGCAGCCTGAATATCGCGACTATAAACGGACGTCATTCTAATTGCCGTTTGGCTGAAATGATTGCCACGAGCAACCAGCGAGCCCCCTTGATTGGGGGCTTTTTTATCTCGATATGGTGTTACTGGCCCTGTTGAGCCGATTCGACCAGACCGTCGTTGAGCTGATTGGCCCAGCGCTTGATGATACGTTTGGATTGCTGATGATTGTCGACCGAGCTTTGGCGCACTAATTGGCCCCAGTCGGTTGCTTCTTGTTGATCGACGATTCTCGCGAGGATTTCGCCGGTCACTGAGTCTTTAAGCTCCAGCACCAGAGTCATTTCACCGGCACTTTCGGCATAGATTTTGACGTTGTTAGTGCGCGACATTTCATCGAGGTTGGCGAAGTAGACGTTAATCAGTTTGGGCACCAACATCAGGGTGTCATCGCCGGTTTGATCGGTGAATGTATAATTGCCCTTCTCTTCGATCACTTCTCGGAATGATTCGTCAAACAGTGCTTTGAGCCTGGCCCCAGCGCGTTCCATCCCGCGCTTCATTTGACCGCGAGTGGCGAAATCATTGCGATAGGCGTTTTTGCGAAAGGCGACGTCTGCTTCTTTCAATAGCAAGCTGTTGTAGTGAGAAAAATCAGCGCCGGGCTTGAGGTACAGCT
This sequence comes from Neiella litorisoli, assembly GCF_014773395.1. Taxonomy (GTDB): domain Bacteria; phylum Pseudomonadota; class Gammaproteobacteria; order Enterobacterales; family Neiellaceae; genus Neiella; species Neiella litorisoli. The sequence continues at coordinate 50,746 of NZ_JACXAF010000006.1, forward strand.
CGTCAACTTTCTTTGATTCTACTTTGGTGAGTTGGTCAAAGCTGGTATCTGCTTGGTCTGCCGCGTATAGATTTGCATGACCAAGGCCCAAGCTCAGGCTAGTGACGACCATCACTAGCGTTGCCAAATTGTTTGCCATCATTGACTCCTTGCGATGATAGAGCAGGTAGGTGTTACCAGTCAGTTAGTGCTAATACCATGGACTTCAATTTAGCGCCTTGGTTCCGAACCGCACTGGGTTAGGCCAAAAAACATGAACTAGCAACAGGTTGTTGCGTAAATGTTATCGACATTCAGAGCCGGTTGATGTCTTTCTTTTAGCAGATCTCTTGTCTATTAGTGCTTTTGAAACAAGTAGTAACCGGCAGCAACAGCAGCAAAACAGAGGCCGACATTCAGCAGAATATTTGCCGCCAGTTTGACCATCTCGCCTTGCTGAAGCAGGGCCAGATTATCCATCGAAAATGTAGAAAAAGTTGTCAGCGCACCGAGTAGGCCAACCGAGATCAGCGCGCGCCAGGGGCTGTCAGATACCTGCGCTTGTTGCAGTGCAATAAACATGGCGCCCATGCAAAACGAGCCGACAATGTTGACCGTCAAGGTGCCGTACGGAAAACCTTTGCCAAATAACTGGGCACAAAAATCGGAGATTAAAAATCGAAGGCAGGCGCCAATAGCGCCGCCGGCGGCAACAAAACCAAGTGTCGAGAGGTAGCCCATGAGCAATAGTTACAGAAAAGCGGCAATGACTGCTAGTTTAAAAAGGAACTCAGGGGTTTACCAGTCGAACAATCCAAGTTATTGATTCAACCGTGTAATTTGACGAATTTATCGAGCAATTGCTGCTCTGTTTCTTGATGTTCAGGGTTGACTTCGATGCAATCAATCGGGCACACCGACTCACAGGTTGGTTTGTCGTAATGGCCGACACATTCCGTGCAACGGTCCGGATCGATCTCATAGATCTCTTCCCCCAAAGCAATCGCTTGGTTCGGACATTCTGGTTCACACATGTCGCAGTTAATGCAGCTGTCGAGGATAATTAGAGCCATTTCAATCGGTTATCTATGATTCTTCAGTGTTGTGCTGGGTTGGTGAAAAATTGTGCGGCGCATTATGGCAGATTCTTCAAGACTAATCTAACGGCAACTGTCATGCTCGTTGGCCGCCTCTCCGCCATTCACTCCGTTTAGTTGAGAATTATCACAGTCACCCAAATTTTCATTTTGTTCCTCTTGAACTGGGATGAGTCCACCCCATTTATTCAATCGTTAATCGCTAATTGCTTTGTTTTATTGGGAATAACCCAGACAACAGGAGAGCCGACAATGTGTTTATCGATTGATCGACGCCCCAACTGCGCGCGTCCCCCACCTTATTGATTGCAGATGCAGCCATCGTGAGCGAATTGCTCCGCAAAGATACCTGTTACTTCGCAAACAATAGGGGAAAGCTCGATGCTTGAAGTGAAGCATTTATCTAGAAAATACGGCCATTTGGTGGCTGTAGATGACGTCAGTTTCTCGATTAATAAAGGAGAAATCGTTGGCCTCCTTGGTCACAATGGAGCTGGCAAAACAACCATCATGAAAATGATCAGCGGTTACCTAGAAGCCAATAAAGGCACAGTGACAGTTGATCGCATCAATCTCGAAGCAAATCCTAAAACGATCCAAAAACAACTCGGGTACTTGCCCGAAAATCTACCTGTTTATCCGGAAATGACGGTGGCCGACTACCTTGATTACGCTGCCGATCTTAAGGGGCTCAAACACAATGTTAAAAAGGTAGAGATCAAACGCGTCGTCAAGGCTACTGATTTGAGTCATAAACTCCTGGCGCCAATCGCGACCCTGTCGCGCGGCTTGAAACAACGGGTTGGTGTGGCTCAGGCCATTTTAGGCCACCCTAAATTATTAATTCTAGATGAGCCAACTAACGGCCTTGATCCCGAGCAGACTCAGCAAATGAGAGCTCTAATTCGAGATATTGCCAAAGATGCTACTGTGATTCTGTCCACTCATATCATGCAGGAAGTGGAAGCGTTATGCTCACGAGTATTGATTGTTCACGGCGGTAAACTAGCGCTCGATGCCGAGCTTGATACGTTGCGTCAAAGCAATCATCTGCTGTTAGAAACTTCGCTTGCTCTGAGCGACCTTGAGCAAGTCACCAAACTACCACAGGTTGTTGGCCTCGACAGGCTCGAGGCCGGTAAAGTCGGCCACCGCTATCGCATCGAATGTCGACCCGATAGCGACCAGCCCGCGCTATCAGCACAAGTGGCTCAATTCATCGCATCGCAAAATGCTCAGCTCTACTTATTACAGCCCGAACTCAGAGATCTGGAAACGTTATTTAAGCAAGTGAGCACTGGAGCTATGACTCATCAGGAGGTATGTGATGCCGCAGCATAATGTTGATCCTGCTAACACCATCAAACGGATTGCCGCGAAGGAGATTTCATTGTTTTTTGCATCGCCAATTGCTTACTTGTTTTTGGCGACCTTTGCCGCAATCACTTTATTTGTGTTCTTCTGGGGAGAGTCTTTCTTTGCCAGAAATATTGCCGATGTTCGGCCCCTGTTCGAATGGATGCCAGTACTACTTATTTTCTTATGTGCGACGTTGACGATGCGTCTATGGAGCGAAGAGCGGCGTAACGGCACACTGGAGTTTGTGCTCACCCAATCGGTCCCGCTGTGGCACTTTGTGGTTGGAAAATTTTTGGGATGCTTGTTTCTGTTAGGCATCGCCCTCGCCATTACGGTGCCGGTGCCGATTACGGTGGCAGCCATTGCTGACTTAGATTGGGGGCCGGTTTGGTCAGGCTACATTGCCACCTTATTGCTCGGTTCGGCTTATCTAAGTATTGGCCTATTCGTGTCCGCTCGTTGTGACAATCAAATCGTCAGCTTGATCAGTGCCGCGGCAATTTGTGGTCTGTTTTATCTGCTCGGTACTGCCACCATCACTAATTTATTTGGTAATCAGATCGGTGAGTGGCTGCGATTGATTGGCACCGGATCTCGATTTGAATCAATCACTCGCGGGGTGATTGATTTCAGAGATTTATATTATTACCTCAGTATCATCGCGGTATTTTTAGCGCTGAACACTTGGTCGCTAGAAAAGCTGCGATGGATCGATGGAGAGCAGCGCAAACATCACAGCATTTGGTCTGCAATCACCGCACTGGTGATCGTCAATGCGTTAGTGGCCAATTTGTGGTTAGGGCAACTCAATAGTGTTCGCATTGATGTGACACGAGGTAACCAATACTCCATTTCAGAAGCCACGCAAGGGTATTTGCAACAGCTTCAAGAGCCGCTGTTGGTGAGAGGGTACTTCAGTTCAAAGACTCACCCGCTGCTTGCTCCTTTAGTGCCGCAAATGCGCGATTTAATTAAAGAGTATGAAATTGCCGGTGAGGGAAAAGTTCGGGTGGAGTTTATCGATCCGCTCACCAATCCTGAGCTTGAGCAAGAGGCAAATCAGCAATTCGGCATTCAGCCCGTACCATTTCAAATCGCCGATCGTTACCAATCATCGATTGTCAGTTCTTACTTCAATGTGCTGGTTCAGTATGGTGATGAACATCAGGTACTCGGATTTCGTGATTTGATTGAAATTCAAGCTCGAAGCGAATCGGATATTGATGTTCAGTTGCGCAACCCCGAGCACGACTTAACTCGCGCTATCAAAAAGGTACTGCACAGCTACCAGGCCAGTGGCAATTTGTTTGATACGGTCCAACATCAGCTCACCTTTACTGCTTATATCTCTGCAGACGAGCAACTGCCGGTATCGCTGCAAGAGTTTAAATCTGCAGTGCAGGAGGTCACCGAGCAGATACAAGGGCAGTCGGGTAACCGTTTGACTGTGAAGTTTATTGAGCCAGAAGCTAATGGTGGCAAAGTGGCTACAGAGATTGCCGAAAATTATGGCTTTAAGCCGATGGCGGCAAACCTGTTTTCTGATCAGCAATTTTTCTTCTATCTGACGCTAAGCGACGATAAACAGATCGTTCAAATCCCTCTGGACGACCTGAGCCAAAGTGCATTTGAGAGGAATCTCGATGCTGGCATCAAGCGCTTTGCATCTGGTTTTACCAAAACGGTCGCGTTAGTGACTCCGCAACCCGATTACAGTAACCCCTATGGCGGCGGAGCCACTAGCTTTAACCAGTTGGAGCAATTTTTAAGTGCGGACTTAAATGTCATTGATGAAGATTTATCGGATGGCCACATCTCCGGTGAGGCTGACATTTTGGTACTGGCAGCACCAACAGAACTGGATGAAAAATCACTGTTCGCAGTTGACCAGTTTCTAATGAAAGGCGGCACCGTCATTGCTGCGACGTCACCGTTTGCCGCAAACCTATCGGCCAGAAGCCTGAGTGTCACTGAGCACCAAAGTGGTCTTGAAGATTGGTTGCGTCACCACGGTTTAGATATTGCTGAACAAATGGTGTTAGATCCGCAAAATTCAGCGTTTCCAGTACCGGTTACGCGCAATGTCGGCGGCTTTAGCCTGCAAGAGATCCGCTTACTGGACTATCCATATTTCGCCGATATTCGCGAACAAGGACTCAATAGCGACAACCTGATTAGCGCTGAGTTACCACAAGTAACGATGCCGTGGGCATCACCAATTCGGGTGGATGAGGCGAGTAACAGCGAGCGAATGATCATACCGTTATTGCAGACATCGTCAGACTCTTGGCTGTCTGATTCGCTCGACGTGATGCCTAAAGTGACGTCACAAGGTGTCAACGCCTTTAGCCCAACAGAAGAGCGTGCCAGCCACCTGGTTGCGGTGATTAATCAGGGCCAGTTTGATTCGTATTTTGCAGGCAAAGAATCTCCTTTGGCCGAGACTGATACCGAGCAAATTGCCGACAATGGTACAGATGATGACAGCTTTGTGATGACTAACGTGTTGGAACAATCGCCGCAATCGGCGCGAATTATCTTGTTTTCCTCCAACGATTTGTTCGCTGATCAGGTGATTCGAATGCTCGGTAGTGCGCAGCAAACCGATTATCTCCATAGCATCCAGATGATGGCGAATGCGATTGATTGGTCTCTTGAGGATGAAGCATTGTTGAGCATTCGCTCGCGCGGTCACTTTAATCGGACATTACCGCCGATGGAGCAGTCCAGCCAAATGTTCTGGGAATACCTGAATTACGCCTTCGCAGCCATTGCCATTGTCCTGGTGGCACTGTGGGAGCGGCGCAAAAAGGCGATCAAACATAAGAAATATCTTGAGCTATTAGCGGTATAGGAGGTTAATCAAATGACTCAAAAAATCCCATTGTTGACCGCTTTATTGATTATTCAGGCGATTATCGCGATTGCGTTATACGCAGTGAACGGAAGCCGTGATTCATCGTTTACGGCGATGCAACTATTGCCGTTTGACAAGCAGCAATTGAATCGCATTGTGATCCGTGATGATTCGAGCACAGTCGAGCTGATCAAACAGCAGCAGCAGTGGTTGCTAGCAGAGTCCGACGGCGTTCCTATTGAGCAGGCCAAGTTCAATAGTATGCTCAATAAGCTTGAACGACTGAATACCACTTGGCCGGTGACAACGACAACGGCAAGTCATCAACGGTTTGAGGTCGCTGATGACAACTTCCGTCGTAAAATCACTTTCTATGACGGACAGCAGCAATTGGCCGAGTTATTTGTTGGTACTTCGCCGGGCTTCAAGCAATCGCATCTTCGCTTAGCCGGACAGGACGAAGTTTATGCATTGGACTTTGCCGCCTACGAGGCATCGGCAACGGCCCGTGCATGGCTTGATAAGTCGGTATTGTCAGTGCCGGGGCTGAATCGGATTAAAGGCAATGACTTTGATCTGGTGAAAGAGAATGAGCAATGGCATTGGCATAGTGCGCCGCTTGATCTGGACGTTGACCAACAAAAAGCAGAAGCGTTGGCCAGAGCCATCGCTAACCTTAAGGTGACTGAATATGTTAAGCAGCCTCCTGATTTTGAGCCAGACAGCGCAGTGGAGTTGATCGCGGAAAGTGATCAGAGCTTTACCTTTGAATTGTATCAGCATGATGGTGATTACTATGTCACACGAGCGGATCGGCCTCAGGTATTTAAGTTGACTCAGACGCAATATGAGCAACTGTCTGAACCCACTTTGAGCAACCTCGCAGCTACCTCGGAAGAGGAACCAAGCGCGACCTCTGATTCGTGATTGTTTGGGGGCTGTGGCCCCCACATTTGAACGCTGGTTAATGAATGTCGTGCTTTGCGGAAACCACAATGCCCATGGCAGCTAACTGTTTTCGTTGAGTCTCATCATGGCCTTGTTGCCAGCGTTCAATCAATCCAAAGATTTCCTCTGCATCGTAATTTGACCAGCGGCAACAAACCGTGGCGACTAACTGCAATAACTGAGGAAAGCGTTCTGCCATTTCGCCAAATAGCGCCGAGCGATGATGTTGGCTACTGCCAAGAGCGTCATATGCGCCACTGCCCATGCCAATAAAATAATCTCGCTTAATGCCTTTTTTTACGTAGTGCTCAGGGAACATTGCTCCGAGGAATAAGGCTTTATCACCCAGCTCTCTCAATGTTGCGTGGCGGTGGCGAACCGTTGTGGCGGCAAGGGCTTGTTGGTAGAGCAATGCCAGTGTGGGTAGCGCTAATGCGCCGCTGTCATCGTATTCAAATAAACGATCGCTTTGGTGGAAGTTGCCAAGGAGTCCAGCGAGATAGTGCAGAACGCTAGCGGATAACGTTGCAGGCAGCTGCTGTGCTTCCTCTTGGAGTCGAGTTGAAAAGTGTTCAGCCAGTGATTGCTGGCTTATGAGTTTGTTGTCAAAAGTCATCGTCACACCCCTCTAAAAATTTTTTCAAATTTGCTCTTGATTCGTTTTTCAGAGTCCTTATTAAAGCGTTCGGGAAGATATTTCCTGACATCAACTGTCTTTGGTTATCAATCATTTTAGGAGGATATTTATGGCTTTAAAACCTCTTTACGATCGAGTGGTTGTGCGCCGTTTAGAGGCTGAAACAACCACAAAAGCAGGCATCATCATCCCTGATAAGTCGGCGGAAAAACCGACTCAGGGCGAAGTGATTGCTGTCGGCGAGGGGGCCATTTGTGAGTCAGGCGAAGTGAGAGCGTTAGCGGTTCGCCCTGGCGATCGGATTTTGTTTGGTCAATACGCAGGCACCAAAACCAAGGTCGATGGTGAGGAACTCTTGATCATGAAAGAGTCAGATATTTTAGCCATTGTTGAAGTCGAACAAGCAGAGGAGAAAGCAGCATGAGTGCAAAAGCTGTAATGTTTTCAAATGACGCCAGAGAGAATTTATTAGCTGGTGTGAACATTTTGGCCGATGCAGTCAAAGCGACGCTGGGGCCGAAAGGTCGTAATGTGGTGCTGGGTAAGAGTTATGGTGCACCTCGGGTGACAAAAGATGGTGTTTCGGTTGCCAAGGAAATTGAGCTCAAAGATAAATTCCAAAATATGGGCGCTCAAATGGTCAAGGAGGTCTCGTCAAAAACTGCCGATGTTGCTGGTGATGGCACCACAACGGCAACAGTACTCGCGCAGGCTTTGGTCAGAGAAGGTCACAAAGCGATTGCTGCTGGGATGAATCCAATGGATCTGAAGCGCGGTATCGATGCAGTGGTGAAAGCAGCAACCAAGCAGTTACATGATTTAGCGAAGCCATGCGATGACAGTAAATCGATTGGTCAGGTCGCCACTGTGTCAGCAAACTGGAATAAAGATATTGGCGAGATTCTGGCCGAGGCAATGGATCGTGTTGGCAAAGACGGTGTGATCACCGTAGAAGAAGGCAAATCGCTGGAAAATGAGCTGGAAGTGGTCGAGGGTATGCAATTCGATCGCGGCTACTTATCAGCCTACTTCATCAATAATCAGGAAAAAATGCAGGTAGAGCTGGATAACCCTCACATTCTGCTATTTGACAAGAAGATCAGCGCCATTAAAGACCTGTTGCCGCTGTTAGAGAAAGTTGCGCAAACCAATCGGCCATTATTGCTCATTGCCGAAGATGTTGAAGGCGAAGCGCTATCAACTCTGGTTGTTAACCACCTGCGCGGCATTCTTAAGGTGGCCGCGGTGAAGGCGCTAGGCTTTGGAGACCGGCGCAAAGCCATGCTCGATGACCTCGCGATCCTAACGGGGGCAACCGTCATTAGTGAAGAGGTTGGTTTGTCCCTTGAAGCCACCGAGCTAGAGCAACTTGGCAGTGCCAAGCGCATTATTGTTGGCAAAAACCACACGACCGTGGTTGACGGAGCAGGGAATGCCGACGATATCAATGCTCGGGTTGCCAAGATCAAATCGGAAATTGAGCAAGCAAGCTCAGACTACGACAAAGAAAAGCTTCAGGAGCGCGTTGCTAAATTAGCTGGTGGCGTTGCGGTTATTAAGGTGGGCGCTGCAACTGAAGTGGAAATGAAGGAGAAAAAAGATCTGGTTGATGATGCTTTCCATGCCACTCGAGCTGCGGTCGAAGAAGGTGTTGTCGCTGGTGGCGGTGTAAGCCTCATTCGAGTCGCAGATGCCGTTGAGCAGGAGCAGCTTGAGCTGCAAAATGATGATCAAAAAGTAGGAGCGCGGATTGCGCTTCGGGCAATGGAAGAGCCATTCCGCCAGATCATTAATAATGCTGGTGAAGAAGCCAGTGTTGTGCTCGACAAAGTGCGCCAGCATTCCGGTAGTTATGGCTATAATGCGCAAACAGGCGAATATGGCGACATGCTTGACATGGGGATTATCGACCCCGCCAAAGTCACTCGCAGCGCTTTGCAAAATGCCTGCTCCATTGCCGGCCTGATGTTGACTACAGAGGTCATGGTAACTGATATGCCAGAGCAGGATAAGGCGGCTCACTCAGGGCCGGAAGCCCCTGCTTGGGGTTAATTCCTCTCCATAACAACGGAGGGACTTGCTCCCTCCGTTGTTATAAAAAAGTCTTATAGCGATGACAGTTGTTAGAAAAATTTTTTCTTAAAATGGATATTGAATCTGCGGATTGCAGACCTTAATTATTGTTGTGAAGACGGGTTGTCTGTAATTTGGAGACCCGCTCTGACTTGATTGTTTTTATCGTATGTTGCTTCTTTAGGAGAATGTATTATGAACGCAATTGACCTTACTCCCCTATACCGCAGTAGCGTTGGTTTCGATCGGTTAGCCTCGATGCTCAATAGTGCTTTAACCACAGAATCCAGTTCTACCGGTTATCCCCCTTACAACATCGAAGTACTGGATGAGAACCGCTATGTCATCACCTTGGCTGTGGCTGGTTTTTCACAGGACGAAATTGATATTCAGGTAGAGAAAAGTGTGCTGACCGTTCGCGGCAATAAAGCCAGCAAAGACGAACGGCGCTATCTCTACCAAGGTATCGCCAATCGGACATTTGAACGTAAGTTCAATCTGGCGGATTACGTCGAAGTTACCGGTGCTGATTTGGTTAACGGCTTACTGACCATTGATTTGGTAAAAGAAGTGCCTGAGGCCATGAAGCCAAGAACGATCGCAATTAACCAACCTAACAAGGCGATAGAGCACAAATCAGAGCAGCAAGACGCAGATAAAGCGCGAGCTGCTTGATCAGGAATGGGGCCATTACGGCCCCATTGTTGCTGCTCTAAGAGTCGACACAAAGCCCAGCATAGTGGCTGATCTAACGCTTCATCGGATGGAGGTTCACCATGAAAAATAGAACAGTGCTTGCAATTCTTACTGCTACGATAGCCATCGGAACGACAACCATGATTGTTGCCGCGACAGATCACTTGAATGGCAACAATAACGCAGTGGCACCAGCCAAGAAGCAAAGCCAAACTGTCACCGCAAATCAATATCAAGATTGGCATTATCCGCTGCCAGTTCCGGGAGCAGATTGGTCGTTAGAGCGCTGGTTTCAGAATTACATAGCAAACGATCAGACCGCGGCTAACTCGGCATCGCCACAGCAAAAGCAAGCGAGCGACAAGTCACCGCAGGCAGACAACAGCTAACCGTTTTGGGAGTTCAATGATGACGGGCAACAGTTTGGCGGTTAATAGTGACTATTCGATAGCCGGTGGTTTTTCGGCGTACCTCAATTATGCCTATAGCCAGAGACCTCTTAGCATGACTGAAGAGCGGGATTTATTTGCCCGCTACGCTGAGCACAATGACTTGGATGCTGCTCGAGCAATCATCCTGTCCCACCTACGTTTTGTTGCGTTTGTGGCACGTAGTTTTTCCGGTTACCAACTGCCCTTGGAAGACTTAGTACAAGAAGGCAGTATTGGCTTGATGAAAGCTATTAAACGATTTGATCTCAGCTTTGGCGTGCGCTTTGCGAGTTTTGCCGTGCACTGGATTAAGGCTGAAATTCAGGAGTACGTCATTAGAAATTGGAAACTGGTTAAAGTCGCGACCACCAAAGCTCAACGACGCTTATTCTTTAATCTCCGGGGATTGAAAAATACGCTTGGTTGGATGAACGCTAACGAAATCAAAGAAGTGGCGAATTATCTCGATGTTGATGAAAGTGATGTGGTTGAAATGGAAAGCCGATTGCGTCAAGCCGATGTCTTTTTTGATCCGTCATTCGGTGAAGCTAAATCGGACGATAGTGGATTAGGTGAAGGGCAGGCCAAGCTATTAGAAGATAAGTCACCTTGTCCAGAACAGCATTATCTTAAAGAAGATCTGAACAAAAAGTGCCGTCAAAAAATAACCCAATATCTAGCAACACTAGCTCCTCGCTCCAGAGATATCTTTGTCAGCCGTTGGTTGGTCAACGATGAGAGCCAGCGTTCGCAACTGAAGGAATTGGCGCAAAGGTACAACATATCTCCGGAGCGGGTCCGACAAATCGAGTCAGACGTGCTGAATCAATTAAGGCAACACCTCAAAAAGGAAAAAATTTCATTGGTGTAGCGACTAAAGCCAGCGTTTACGCCTGAACAATATCAACAATGCCGAGGCCATGAATGCCATAAAGCCCCACAGTACAAAGTAGCCGTACTTGAATGACAACTCGGGGATATGCTCGAAATTCATTCCATAGATCCCGGCGATAAAAGTCAGCGGAACAAAAATTGCCGAGACCACAGTCAGTAGCTGCATGGTTTTGTTGAGTTGGTGTGAGCTGAGCGAAATGTAGCCCTCAATCAAATCGCCACACAAATCGTAGTACAAAGCCGTTAGGCTTTCTAAACGCTCGAACTTGTCATAGACGTCACGAAAGCTGTGCTTGACCTCCGTGTCGTCCATACTGAAATGGTTAATGTCGCCGGTTAAAATCTGGCGCACCAGTTTGACGTGATAAGACTTGATGCGATGCAGTTTGCGCAGGTGCGATTTCAGGATGATTAGGCGGTTCATGAGCTCATCGTTGGAGCGAGTGAGCATGGCATCTTCTAATTCGCTGATTTCATCCTCGGCTTCCAATACGGACTCGGTGTAGCGAATGGCCGACGCATTCAATATTTTGCTAAGCAATAACGCCGGTGATTGAACATAGTGAGCAAGCTGCTCGTCTTGCCACATGGCTTCAACGCCAAGCGATGGCTCAGTGCGTCGGGTAATCAAAATTCTATCGCCGACAAATGCCGATAGCGCCATGGTTTTTACATCAAGCAGTTCTTCAGTTTTGCTGAATCCTCGGTACAGCACCAAACTCAAGTGATCAAAGCTTTCTACTTTCGGTGGCCGGCGGTCACGTTGGGCATCTTCAATTGCTAGAGTATGACAACCGAGCTCAGCAAGCAATGCCCGCTCCTGCTCTTTCGGTTCCCGGACAAAATCAATCCAAATGAAACCGCTATCGTTTTGCCATTGCTTGATTAACTGCTCATCACCCATGGTGATTGATTGCTCAGAAAAATAGGCTACTCGTATCAAGGCCAAGCCCTCTTATTCATTGTTCGAACCGGCGGTATCATGGCGCAGGTTGTTCAGGTTGAATTTCATGCCACAAGCGAAGAAAGGCGCGGGTGGCTTGTTGTTGTAACTCGCCAACCTGCTCGGTTGGGCAAAACAGCGTAATGGTGAGCTTATTTTTGCCCAGCTCTGTGGTACTCAGGTTAATCGAGGGTGCGACTTGAGTCGCTTCCACATCCATGCGCTGGTGGAGAAAGCCAGAGTAACGGCTGGCGGTTTCCCGAAATGGTTCGACTAGCGTTTCTAATTCGCGCTGCAGGGGCTCAAAAATCGGTTCAATATTGACGTTGGCTTCACGTACAACACTGAAACTGTGCATCACATAACGGCGCATAAAATTGAGGTTTTTGGCGGGATACAACAGCAGCGTGTTGTTGGGAATGTAGAGGGTTTTACCGGTGTAACTGTAATCGCCGGCGACATTGACCTCCTGAATGGTCGTTTTCACCCAATCAACGTCGACGACCTGACCGGTCAGGCCATTGATATCAACCCAGTCGCCAATGCGGAATTGGCGGTTTAAGCTCCACACGAAAAAGCCCAGCAAACACTGTAGAAATTCTTTGGTGGCAACGACAATGGCGACCATAAAAGCCGCCAGCGACAGCGCCACATTTTGCAATTCAGAAAGCCAGATAAAGCCAATTAGCAGGACAATCATCAACGAGCTGACGTTTCTGATTGTGCTTGCGCGATTCAGCTGTTCGCTCGGCTCCATGTCTTTTAAAAAGTAGCTGAACGTGACTTTCCTAAGCAGGTAGACGGTAAGTAACAAACCAATACTCAGGGCAATTTTAACGAGCGTTTCGGTCACCAACAGGCTCCTTGTTGTGCGGTGTTAATAGGGGTTAATTGTGCGCTTAGTTTGCTGAACTAGCTAGAGCCTGTTGCAGGGGCTGAACTAGAGTCATAAACAAGGATCCGATTGCGGCCTAATGCTTTGGCTTGATACAGCGCCTGATCGGCATGCTCTAAGGCGTCGGCAACAGATGATTGCTGTGATGGAATGACCGAGCATATGCCAATACTTGCGGTGACAAAGTGGCTCACATCAGAGTACTGGTTGGGCAACTCAAGTTGTGCGATTTGTTGTTGAATGCGGCTGGCCATACTGACGGCGTCGGCTTCAGCAGAATTGCCCAACACCACCACAAATTCCTCTCCGCCAAGACGGGCAACCATATCTTCAGCGCGGCGGATCGTTTGTTTCAGTGCACCAGCCACTGCCTTTAAATACTTGTCGCCAGTGGCGTGACCCATGTTGTCATTGACCCGCTTGAAATAATCAATATCGATGAGCAGGATGCTGAGGTAACTTTCGTTGCGCATATTTCGGCGCCATTCAATATCGATATGAGCGTCGAAATAGCCACGGTTTTTCAGTCCCGTTAGGGCGTCGGTTTGGGCCATTTGTTCGAGCTTGGCGTTAACCGATCTGAGCTCCATCGTTTTGGCTTCGACCTTTTCTTCCAGTACTAGGTTCGACTGAATGAGTCGATCGGCCATGGTATTCAAGGCTTGCGCTAAGCGGCCCAGCTCATCATCGGTAAATTGGCGAATACGTTTTTCAAGATGGCCCTCGCTGATCATCACCGCCACTTCGGTGAGATTGATCACCGGTCGAGTGATCTTGTGTGCCAATATCAACGACGCAACCAGAACAACAATCAATAAGAAGAAGATGAGATAGATGATCAGGTGTTTGAGATCTTCATTAATGGAGAGCACTTCGTCTTCATCCATTTTGACAATGATGACGATGTCGAATTCGGGGATCAGGCGACTGATGGCAAACACGGGCTTACCCCGATAATCATCAACACTTTGAAGCACATCTTCGCCACCACGAAAGTCACTGACCATCAGCTGCGACATGCCTGCGCCAGCACTAAATAATTGCGGGAAATCTTCAAAGCGCAGCGGCGTAAACACCAAGATGTTGTTGTTTGGGGTTTGGGTGGCCATAAATACTTCGCCGGTTTTACCTAGCCCAGAGTAATCCCGCATAAAGTCATTTAAGCGGTCCATGTTGACCTGCATAGCGACAACACCGAGGGTTTCGCCATTGAGTTTTAACGGTGCAGAAAAAATAAAGGTTGGTGCCTGATATTCGGCATCGGCCAGTAACATTGAGGTGGTTTGGTGGTCACGGCCACGCTGAAACAGCACATGGTCCTGAAACGACTGGCCGTCTTTGCTGCCCGCCGATGACACCATAGTGGTGCCCTGTTGGCTAAGAATAAAAATATCGGTAATGGTTTCACTCTGATTGACCGCATCATCAAGAATGCGTTTGACCAGCGCCAGTGAATTGGTGTCGCCGTGGTCAATAAACTGTTGAAACGAAGCCCGCATTTGGGTGCGACTACTAATCAGGTTTAATTTGTCCCAATTAGCTTTGATTAGCCCTTTCATCCGTTGATGTTGGACATTAGCCATCGACACTAAATGATATTTCGCTAAGTCTTTGACGATCTCCTGCGAGCTGAAGTAATACACTGAGGTCACAATCGAGTGGGTCGCAAATGCTAACAACAGCAATATGATCAGAATCTTATAGCGTATACTCATTGCTAGAACCGTTGATTTTTTGGCTACACTCTAAACTGTAGCAAAGACGAGCCAAGGTATGGCCCGAGCAGTGTGGTAACGCCACCTGAAACGATCACGACACGCGACTCCCATGACCGGCGAGTGGCGCATTTCAGCGGAGGAAGTTGATGAGCCAGCCAAAAACCATTGGTGTCATCATCGTGTTATCGATTGTTATCAACCTCATTGTCCTAGTGAGTGTGATTTCAACCATGACGTCGGTGGATGATCTGAACCAGTCCTGGCAAGAGATCACGCAATCAAACTCAAGTAAAGCGGCGGAGCTTATCAAGCTGGAGCGAACGCTCGGCTACGTCGGCTTTGTGCACCACTTTAAGAATTACATTATTCGCCGGCAGCCGACGTACTTAAACCAGGCGGTTGAATCCTATGAGGATGCCCAGCTTGCCATTTCTAGGTTGCTGCTGTACGCCAAAGATGAAGATGAAACCCGTCACATTAATGCGGTAAAAAACACCCTAAATGCCTATTACAACAACCTGCAATCGATCCAGTCGCTTAATCCAGATATTAGCGTCGAACAGTTAGATACGCTGGTTGCGGTTGACGATAGTCGCGCAGCGGCTGCACTTATCGCCTTGAGGGAGCGGTTGTCTCCTTATCTGTCTGCGCAATATCAGCAAGCGCAACGTTCGGCCACCGAAATACACAATCAGCTGAGAGTCGCCTCCGTTGTTATTGTTCCGATCCTATTGCTGATCAGTGCTGCTTTTATTTTTCAGATCAGAAAGTTCTACAAGCTGTCTCGCGTGTACCAAATGGTTCTCGACTCGTCGCCCGACGGTATTATTTATACTGAATTCAATGGCGATATCATTCATTGCAACAAAGTCGCCCAAGGTATTTTTGGTTACAGCGAGAAAGAGTTGCTCGCGATGAAAGTCGAAGAGCTAGTGCCGGTTGAATACCGCGGCGATCACGCCAAGCATCGGCATTCGTTCAGCCACAACGGCGTGGTTAAAAAAATGGGCTCGCGGGATACCAAGCTCTACGGTTTGCGCAAAACCGGCGATTACATTGAAATTGACGTTGCCATTAGCGCGCTCAATGTTGACAACAAAATTCGCAACCTCGCCATTGTTCGCGACATCACTAAATTACGCCATTTAGAACATCTGGCTGAAACTGATCACTTAACCTGCTTGATGAATCGCCGCGCCATTGATGCGGTGCTCGACCGCGAATACAAACACGCGGTTCGTTATAACCGTCATTTGGCGGTGATGCTGATCGATTTAGACAACTTCAAAGAACTGAATGACTCCGAAGGCCACCTTAAGGGCGACGAGGCGTTGAAATTCGTCGCTGAATTCCTCAGCCAGAATATCCGCCCGTCTGATTATCTGGGTCGCTGGGGCGGCGATGAGTTTGTCTTGGTGTGTCCTGAATTAACAGAAAAAGAAGCGTTAGAGTTTGCCGAGCGAATTCGCGAACGATTTCGACAACAGCCTAAAACCTTTGATACAGATTTAACCATGAGTGTTGGCATCTCGGACATCGGTGCTGGCAATGCGGTTAAGTCGATCCGGCAGGTGACGCTAGATGCTGACAAGGCGCTTTATGCGGCCAAAGACAGCGGTAAAGACTGTGTCCGAACAATTAGCGAGATCGAGTGAGTAGGGTTTGATGACGCAATTTTTTATCACAATGACTAGAGGAATTCGCTCTAACATATGACAGCTTTTTATAGCGTTTTAGTGGCCATTAATGTGTTGTGCGCAGCGCTTATTCTGGCCTACGGCATACAGCGTAAGCGTTACCAGTTTGTCTCTTTGGCGGCACTCAATGGCTTTAGTGCTTTGTTTAATTGGTTGAGCTTTTCGCTACTGAGCGCTACTGATATTAGTCAGGCGCTGGAGTTGAGCCGTTGGCATCTGGCGGTGATCATTGCCGCGTATCCTTTTTACATTCACACCTTTGGTACCTGGTCTAAGTTAAAGCACACCAACAAAATCACCATTGCCTTTATCATTTTCTCGATCGGCCTACTCGCGGTTAACTTGCTGGCCGATTACCCCCTGCGCTATGGTCGTGATGCGGTTCTGGTGGAATACACCACCATTTTTAATGACACCGCACGCGTGCTGGTTGGCGAGACCAATGCACTATTCCCGCTAATTCACTTCAGCTATAGCGTGATTACGATCTTTCTTTGTTTTTGTGTTTATCGATTTTACAAAGAAAAAAGAAGCTTAGAATCGGGCTCGCTGCTGGTTACAATTTTGTTCCAGATATTTGCGGCTTATGCTGGCTTCAGAATCGATAGCCAGCAATCTTCGCTGGTGTATTTGGGAGCCGTGCCAATATCCATGTTATCGCTGGCAACCTTGGTGGTGATCAGTCAGGCGTTTAGAAAAACAACGTCAGCGCTTGAGAAAGAAGTTGGCGAACGCAGCGAGTTTGACCGCTTATTTGCCGCATTGGCAAAGATCTCCAACGAAGGCAGTGGTGATCAGTTCTTTACTGATGTGATGGCGTTGCTGGCCAAATATTGTAAAGCCGATTTCGCGATTCTAGGCTTGATCGATAAGGAGGATGCCAAATACATCCAAACCAAGTGTGTATTTCATCAGGGGGTCAGCATTGCCAATTTCAGATACGCCAGACGAGGCACGCCTTGTGAGCAGGTGATTAGTCACGATGCGTGTGTTTACCCAAGCAAAGTTTGGGAGCACTTTCCGCTCGACACCATGCTCAAAGATGAATTGATCCAAGGTTATTTGGGTTATCCCATTCTTGATGAGCAACAACAGGCGGTTGGCCTAATCGCCTTGTTGTTTCGAACACCGCTCACTGACAGTAAAAAGCTGAAACTAATTGCCGATGTGTTTGCGACCCGCATCGGTGCCGAGATGCGCCGCAGTCAGCTTGAGCAACAACTAACCACCATGGCATTTAGTGATTACCTGACCGGGCTCCCCAACCGCACCTCGTTACTTAAGCAAACCAATCACTATCAAATTAACGCCCAGCACAATAATCAGGATGGTTTGCTGATGTTGTTTGATATTGACCATTTTGGCGAAATTAATCGCAAGTTTGGTACTGATATTGGTGATCAGACCTTGAAGATTATCGGTGAACGGCTCAGTCATTTTGCCTCGTCGAGTTGTTTTGTTGCTCGCTATGGCGGCGATGAATTTGTTGTGGCGTTTCCAACGGTAAAAGGCGAAATGCATGCGCTGGTTCGAACCCAGTGGACGGCTTTAAGCGCGGTATTTAAACGAACCTGCATCGTTGGCAACCGAAAAATCAACCTGAGCTGTAGCATGGGCGCGATTATGTTTCCGTCGCAATTGCACGAAAGTGTCGACATCATGGGGGCCGCTGAACATGCGTTAGTCAAAGCGAAGCAATCTGGGCGCGATAGTTACTGTTTATTTGAGCCTGCGATGATTGATTACATCGAGTATTCGCGCAGCATCGAGCAAGAGTTGCTGCAGGCCATTACGCACTCTAACGAACTTTTCATGGTTTATCAGCCCAAGGTGGATCGCCATAACAACTTGCTGGGTGCCGAAGCATTAGTGCGCTGGACCAGTGCCAAACGAGGCTTTATTTCGCCGGCAGAGTTTATTCCCGTGGCAGAAGAAACGGGCGCAATTCATAAGCTGGGGATGTGGATCACCGGCGACGTGTGTCGGCAAATTCGCCAATGGTTGGATCAAGGGTACGAACTGGTGCCGATTTCCATCAATATCACCTCTTCGCAGTTCGATGATCCGGAATTCATCAACCACCTGCTTGCTACCATCGAGTCGTTCGACATTCCCTATCACTTAGTTGAGTTGGAACTCACCGAGTCTGGAATTCTCAAAGATAAATCACGAGCCGTTGAATACTTGACGATGCTGCGCGATAAGGGCGTCACCATTGCTTTGGATGATTTTGGTACTGGCTATTCGTCGCTGTCATACATCAGCGACTTGCCATTCGATACCCTTAAAATTGATAAATCGTTTATCGATAAACTGGACGATGACAAAAACAAAGAACTGGTCAAGTCCATTATCTCGATTAGCAAAACCTTGGGCGTTCAATTTGTGGCAGAGGGAACGGAAACTGAGCAGCAAGTCGAGATTATTTCCAGCTACGGCTGTCAGGTTTTTCAGGGGTATTTCTTTAGCCGTCCGTTGCCGGTTGACGAGTTTGTCGAAAAGCTTGCTAGAACAAACAACTAGCGGCGGCGGTAAAACCGCCGCCGCTGTGCATTTCTCGTCAATTCTCTCAGAGGCTAGACCGCTAGGGCGAGTTAATTAAAAATGATTTGGACGGGTCAACTAAGACGCGATCGCCCATTCCTTCGCGCCCCAACAACATCAGGTAGCTCATGTCCTCGCGATTGGTCAGCGTCACTTCAATCGGCCACTCCTGATCGCCGAGGCGGATCAGAGTACGGATCACACAGCGTAATTCTGCGCCGCCATTTGATGACTTGATCCGGCGCGAGTCGTGCAACGGAGCATGACATTGCACCACTTGCTCCAAATTATAAATGTCTGGGTGCAAGTCGAAGGATACAAATGGCCGACCGTTCTTGGTCAACTGCTTGAGATTATCGACATGCAATGAGGATGTTTTGGCGCCGGTATCCACTCTAATTTGCAGATCGCTGATGCCGAGCTGCGGCAGAGCACACAGCTCTAAGTTGCCAATCACCATTTTATCCATGCTTATTCATCCTCTTTATGCTGACTCGGGCATGACCACATCTTGCAGCTTTTCAATGTGTTCAACAATCTCTTCTGGCTCTTCGTCAAAATAAGCAATGTGATAAATCGCATCACCTTCTTGGGCCAGCGGAATATTTTGTTTGCCAATCACAATACCGGCGCGGCTGGCCACAATTTGCCCTAAGCTGGTTCCCATGGGGCTATGGATCTGCGCCAGCAACTGGCCCTTTTCTACATTGGCGCCAAGCTTCACGCACTCGTGCAGCAAGCCACTCGCAGAGCAGCGGATCCATTCGCTTTTGTTGGCAATGAACGGCACTATTTTTTTGCGCTTGCGGTGGCGCACCATTTGCAATTCAGCCAGCACCTTGAGGATCCCTCGCACGCCGGCGCGAATCGACAACTCATCAAAGCGCAGCGCTTGGCCAGCTTCGTAAAGTAAGATCCGAGTGCCGTTTTCAACCGCCGCCTCGCGCAGCGAACCATCACGCAAGTCTGAGTTGAGCAGCACTGGCACTCCGAATTCTTCGGCAATGCGCAAGGTTTGCTCGTCGGCTAAGTTGGCGCGAATTTGCGGCAAGTTCGAGCGGTGAATCGCACCGGTGTGCAAATCAATGCCGTAATCGCAATGAGTCACTACTTCGCGCAAAAAGGTATTGGCAACACGCGCCGCTAACGAGCCTTTTTGAGAGCCCGGAAAGCAGCGGTTCAAATCGCGTCGGTCTGGCATATAACGGCTCTGGTTGAGTACGCCATAGACGTTGACCATGGGCACCAGAATTAAGGTGCCATTGAGCAATCTGAATTTTTGGTCATGCATCAGACGGCGAATGATCTCAATACCATTGAGTTCATCACCATGAATCGCCGCGCTAACAAACACAATCGGCCCAGCTTTCTTGGCTCGGCGAACATACACAGGAATCGATACATCGGTGTCTGTGTAAAGCTTGGCGACCGGCAACTTCAGTTGCAGGGTCTGGCCGGGGGCGATGTCGTGATCACCAATACGCAGGTTCATTAGCCTATTCCTCGGGTTCTGTTGCGGTGTGGTTTGGCATTCTTTTCGATAAATTCGTAAATCAAGCCGGCGACATCTTTGTGTGTGGCCACTTCAATGCCCTCAAGACCGGGTGATGAATTCACTTCCATCACCACAGGCCCGTTGTTGGACTGCAAAATGTCCACACCACACACGTTCAAGCCCATGGCTTTGGCGGCTTTTAGTGCAGTGGCGCGCTCATCTTTGGTTAACCGTACCAGTTTTGCGGCACCACCACGGTGTAAATTAGAGCGAAATTCACCTTCCGGCGCTTGTCGCTTCATTGCCGCCACGACTTTGTCGCCAACCACAAAACAACGCAAATCGGCGCCTTTTGCTTCTTCAATATACTCTTGCACCAGAATGTTGGCTTTTAGGCCCATAAAGGCTTCAATAACGCTCTCCGCTGCTTTATTGGTTTCCGCCAGCACGACGCCAATACCCTGAGTCCCTTCGAGCAACTTAATCACACACGGCGCGCCGCCAACATTGCGGAGCAAATCGCGGATTTTATCCGGTTTGCTGGCAAACCCAGTCCGCGGCAGACCAATGCCTTTACGAGAGAGTAGTTGCAATGAGCGGAGTTTGTCACGAGAACGGCTGATGGCTACCGATTCGTTCACACAAAAGGTGCCCATCATTTCAAATTGGCGAACGACCGCCGTGCCGTAAAAGGTAATAGAGGAACCGATTCTCGGGATCACCGCATCATACTGTGGCAGATCTTTACCCATGTAACGCACTTTGGGATTGCTACTGGTAATGTCCATGTAGCAGTGCAGGGTGTCGATGATGTCGACTTGGTGACCCCTTGCTTCGCCAGCTTCTTTCAGACGACGGGTTGAGTACAGTGATTCATTTCTTGAAAGGATGGCAATTTTCATTAGTGGGTCTCAAATTAAAACGCTATGTGTCGGCTGCTGCTAAATTCGCATCAATGTAGTCGGTATTACGTCGGTAACTGGTAACGGCATGGAAACGTCTTGGCGTTTTGGTCAGCCGTAAGTACTTCAGCCAAACTTTCTCAATATCACTCTGAGCCGTCGCGCCGTCATGAATAACGCTGACAAATTGCTGCTCTTCGGCATTTTCGGGTTGTAACTGGCCGTTTTCGAGCTGGGCCAATGTGGTGCCGTAACGGGTCAGTAAATCAGATTCTTTCAGGGTAAAGTCACCCGATTTCTGAAAACCTCTGGCAAATTTTTGATTGTCGTAAAACCGAGTTGCCCCTTGGCGGATTTGAGTGTTCATTCTGTGTTCTCCGTTTCTACCGAATGGCTGCTTTTCGCACCAGAATTTGCGCGGAAAATAGTGGCCTTTGGGGCAAAAATGAAACGAATAATTTTTGTCGTAACTACAAATTATGTTTGTTAATCTGCCGGAGCCAGTAGACAGGGGATTGCCATGGATGTGAAAGTTTTCCAAACCTTTTTGGAAATAGCGAAAGAACGCCATTTTGGTAGAGCGGCCAATAACCTATACATCACCCAGGCAGCCGCCAGCGCTCGCATCAAACAACTCGAATCGTTTTACAATGTCAGCCTGTTCAATCGTGATCGCAATAACATCAAACTGACTAGTGCTGGAGAGCGTTTGTTGGTGTATGCCGAGCAGATTGTCCAGACCATCGTGCAGTCAAAATCGGCATTGGCGCTGACCCAAGAACAAGCCATTCAACTGGTGCTTGCTGGTACACCCAATAGCTGGGATGCGTTTTTACATAACGCGTTTGGCGTTATCAGTGAAACCTTTGCAGGCTATTCGTTCAGCGTTGAAACCCTTGGCCGTGAGCAAATTGTTCGCTCGCTGCTCGATCGCACCCTCGATTTGGGTGTGACCTTTGATCCGCTGAAAACCGAAGAAATCCACTCGGCGATTATTGCCAAGCCTGAATTGGTGCTGGTCAGCTCGAAGCTGCAATCAAAATCTCAGGCAACAGCCGACAATTATATTTACGTCGATTGGGGCACTCGTTATGCCATTGAGCACACCGAGCGTCACCACGATATTCCGCCGCCAGTGCTGAGAACGTCGAACGGCCGGATTGCGCTGGATTTCATGCTGCAAAAAGGCGGCACCGCCTACCTCCCCAGAGCCATGGTTGAACCTTTTTTGGAATCTTCTCAGCTCTTTCTGCTGTCTGAAGATGACAGTTGGCTACGGCCTATTTACCTGAGTTATCGGAAGAACTCGCCCAACATCGATGCCATTCAAAATCTCGAACGCTTGTTGACACAAACAGAGCCCGAAGCGGCGTTTGTGATTAAGCAAGCAGGAGAGAGTTAGCCTGCTGTTTTTCACAAATTTTTTTTACCTTGCCGACAAATTAGTTTTGTTTTCCAAAGCAACTTTTTCGATATAGAAAAGGAGCTCGGAAGCAAGCGAATAGGAGCAAGTTATGTTGCGTGAATTTGACTCTCATGATGATTACTCCGAAGCACCGGACTTCGAAGCACTTGATGGTGATGAGGCTTCGTTGAGTCGGAGTGAAAAGATGAAACGAAAACAGGCATTCCGAAAAAAACAAGACATCAGAGATCGGCTTTTCCAACTGCAAGAAGAAAAGTGGCTGCGGCAAGAGATCGATGATTTTTACGACTAATACCAAAGGCGGTTGGCCTTTGGTATGGATTACTGGCTCAAGGTAAACACGATGAAACTGACATTACTTTTTGCAACGACTTTGCTCAGTACCGCGGTACTCGCAGAAGGCCCCGCTCCAAAAGATATTTATCAGGAAACGGTCGAACTCTGCAATGAGTGGGCTGACGATGATGAGATACCAGCAGGCGAACGCCAGGAATATCTCAACAAGTGCATCAAAAACGATCTGGAAAATATGGGGTATACCGCAGACAAACCTGCCGGTGGAGAAAACCTCGATGCGATCGCTTTGAACAAGGATGGTGAGTAATCACCCCACTCTGATCATGCTAGCCAGCCCGGGTTGTCGGCCAGTCATGACCTTGCCCGTAAAAGCCTCCTTAACCGCTTGGGTTAAATTGGAGGCTTTTTTCTTGTTGTTTAATAATTGGTTACCAAAACAGTGGCTGCATAAATTGTAAAAAGTACGACGACAAAGACGGCAGCACTTGGCTGCTCGCTTCAATCGAAAAGGTTAGGTGATAAAACCAAAACATCGCCATCAAGCTGACCACATAAGCGAATGACATAATCTGGTTGCAACGTTTGCCGAATGGTGAGCGCGCTAAGCTGACGATAGGCCCAACATAGATACTCACCAACCAAACAAAACCGCCGAGCAGGTGGATCACCACGCCAAATACCGATACATCAATTTGCTCTAACTGAGCGCCTTGAGAAGCCAGCACAAAAGATTCATGTAGTGGCGCAAAAAAGGCGGTGGCCGCATTAGCCAACCCTGCATACATCAACAAGTCGCCGGCGATAAATGACCAATGATCGCAGCTGCCCGATGTGGAGATCGAAGAGGAGGCGATAAACGCAACCAACGATAGCAACGATAATGCCAGCGCCAACAGTAGCGCCAAATCGGCACTCAAATGAACGCTGTGGTCAAAACCGGCAATGGTAACGCCGCCTTTGAAGCGAGGAAGTTGAGCGATTTGGAATGACACAATCGCAATGTTAAAGCCAACGACAGTTAACCTTGATCGCATTGCATTGATAGCAATTTGCGGATCAGTACTGCGGCTCATATTTTGTCTCCTAACTGACTACCAAACGCCCCAGCACTCCGTGGTGGCTGGGGCGTGACTCCGGCGTAGTTCAAACCGTCGCTAAGAAAAGACCATGGCAATGTAACCAAGGATCAGCACCACCGCCGAAGTCAGAGCGTAAGGCACTGGGTAAGCCACTGCGGCAATACCACTTTGCGATAGATCTTGAATGCCGTTTAACGCAGGCGTGCTATTACGACCGCCAGCACAAGCGCCAGCTAGAACCACAGGGTTCATTTTTCGGAAGTAATAGCCATAGAGCCAAGCGATAAAGGGAGGCAACAGTGCGCCCATCATGCCCAGCAAGGCAATCCAAAGAACTACAGTTCCTTGAAATGACGACATGATCTTAGGGCCGACACCGGCCGCAAGAACCGCAACAAACAGACTTAAACCAATGTCGTTAAGGAACGCTCGCGCTCCTTCGCTAGTGGGGCCACCAAACTCGGGGTTTCGCGTGCGCAGCCAGGATATGACAATGCCAGATAGCATGCAGCCTGCCGAAGTACCTAGCGCGAAGGGAATGCCGCCAAGCTCAATACTGGCATGGCCAATGACAAAGCCAATAAACAGGGCAATCGACATAAAGGACACTTCGGTGTAGGTGCTTTCAACAATGGGCACACCTTTGAGTGATTTAGCTGCTTGGTCGACGCACCACTTAGGCCCAGCAAGTCGCAGTACATCGCCTTTTTCGACCACTGTTTTGGCAAGGTGAGGAATGGCGACGCCAGCTCTAAACATGGATTTCAAGTGAACCCCAAAACCAATTTCACGACCAAGTTCGGCTAGCGTTTTACCAGCATATTCGCTTTTACCGACATGCACATCGGCGACCTCAATCTCCACCATTCTTGCTCTTGGTTCTGACACCTCTTTACCGACTTTGTCGGCTCCTGTGAGCAATAACGAGTAGTCACCGGCTACGCCAATAACATCACCCAACTGCAGTGCAGGGTTGGTTTGCGCATCAATCACCTCGTCACCTCGCACGATTTTTAAAACCGCCGCGCGTGGCGCAAGCTGGTACAAATCGGTGACCGTTTTACCAACCAACTCCTCATGTTCAACCAAGTAGGAGCGGATCTGGGTATCGGTAAAACCAAGCAGGGAAGCGCCAGCCGTTCCGGGTAATGCACCGCCATCTTCACCGCCACTAAATTCATCTTCGGCGATTTTAGCTTCTGCGACCGCATCGCGGCCAAACATCTTCGGTAAGTACTTGATCAGCAGAATAATAAAAATGGATGAAAGCACATAACTGATGGCATAACCGGCAGCCATATTGGCACCAACCATGTCCGCGGTAACGCCTTCTGGCAGCTGATAGGCACCGCTGTTGACTGCCGATTGGGCAACCCCCATCACCGCTGTGACGGTGTAGCTACCGGAAATAATTCCGGCGGCATAACCTGGCCCCAAGTCAAGAAATTTGACGCCAAAGAAAACAATCAGGAAGTTGGCAAACACCACGATTAAACCAATGACTAAGAAGTCGATGCCGCCGCGAGCTAAACCTGAAAAGAACTGAGGGCCGACCCGCATACCCAAGGCATACATAAACAACATCAAGAAAATATCTTCAACCAGTCCCGGTATATCGTAGCTAATGCCATATAGAGCGCTAGATACCAAGGCAATCAGAATACCTGTCACTAAGGTCCCTGCGGTTGCCCCTAAACAGATCCCACCAACGGTGATCCGGCCAAGCGGATAACCAATGGCAAGTGTCAGAAACAAATAGGCAAACGGGTTTTGCGCTAAATAACTGAGCGCCCAAGCGATACCTTGAGGCTCTGCTGGCGCTGCTGCGGCATATGCATTGCCAATGTAAAGCACTGCCAGTAACAAGAGGCCCAATGCCATACTGGCCATGGGTTTAGAAAGGCTCGCAACGCGCGCCCCTTGATGGATAGTTTTGTTCATCACATGACATCCCTATACAAATCCAAAGTGAGGAAGCAGCAAGTTGCCGCTTCCTTCTAACAAGTCGCTAATTTCACGATTAGCACTTACCTGATGACACTTTGTGAGGGTCATGTAATTTCGGTGGTGTGGCGTTGCCGCCATGCTCCTCAAGATATTCACACGCCATTTCAATATCTTGGACTAAGATCTCCGAAGCATCTCTGTTCAAGTGAGGACGAACCACAATTCGAAGGCTATTCACTTCTTGAGCATTTGCCGGCATTGAGTAAGCAGAGAGGATCCAGCCGCGCTCTCTAACCTTGTTGGAGATATCAAACTCGTTGTAGCGGGTGACTGATTTATCCAGCGTTAATGCAACCACTGGAATGCGCTGGGTTTCGTTCATGATCTTGAATTTGCCCGTTGCGGTCAGACGATCACGAATGTATTCAGCGTTCGCCACCGTTTGTTTCATGATTCTGGTATAGCCCTCGCGCCCGAGGCGAATAAAGTTATAGTACTGAGCCATGACCGTGGCGGAGCTCTTACTAAAGTTCAGCGTTGCTGTTGCTGCCTCGCCACCTAAGTAGTTGACGTAGAAAACTAAGTCTTCATTAAAAACAGCTCGGTCTTTGAAGATAATCCAACCTAGGCCCGGAGGAACTAAACCAAATTTGTGGCCCGATGCGTTAATGGATTGCACTCGTGGTAAGCGGAAATCCCACTCGTAATCAGGGTATAGGAATGGGTTGACAAAACCGCCCGAAGCGCCGTCGATATGCATTGGAATAGAAACGCCGGTTTTTTCTTCGTATGCATCCAGCCAATCATGAATCGCCTGAAAGTCGTCGTCTTCACCGGTAAAGGTTTGGCCAGCAATGGCAACGACGCAAATGGTGTTCTCGTCAACATACTCGTCGAGCTGATCAGCGTTAAGACAGTACTGGCCCGGTTCAAGCGGCACAATTCGTGGCTCTACATCAAAGTATTTGAGGAATTTTTTCCACACGATTTGGACGTTACCGCCGGTGACCATATTTGGCTTAGTGGTATCTTTACCGGCCTTTTCGCGCGCCTGACGCCAGTTCCATTTGTGTGCTAATCCAGCCAACATGCAGGCTTCAGATGAGCCAATGGTTGCTGCGCCATAAGGTTCGGCATCTTTCGGCCCGTTCCACAGGTGATGCAGCCATTTGACGCACATATCCTCGGTGTGCTTGGTGTGTGGGTACATGTCCGGATCGGCGAAGTTACGAAACGAGCCATCTTTAAAGATCTCAGCGGCTTCTGGCTCAGTAAAGGTGGTGACAAAAGAGGACAAATTGAGCATCGGGTTGGCATCTGTCCAGCATTCGCTTTTCACTAAAGCTTGTGCTGCGCGGGCCGACATTCCTTCTTCTGGAAAGTTTTCAGGTAGTTCTAAATTAAATTGCTCGTACGGCGTTAGGTCGGCATGTTTAATTGGAGGCATAATGAGAATCCCTATCTACATTAATTTTTGTCAACAAAATGAAATAGATGAAAAGGCCTTTGCTTTACTTGAAGTCGTAACTTCAGATACCCAACAGACAGTAAAAAACGACAGCGAAGGCTTTAGCTAAAACGCCAAATAACATTGCTTGGAAAACGACTGGATAACTCAGCTAGATTCGGCTGACTACGTGCTAGCCCCTGAATACAGGGCGATAAACTGCTCCCTGCATGACTAGCCCTATTGGGTATAGCAGCTATTTGTGACAAACCAAGGAATATTGATTTTCGAAGTGAAAAAAATGGCCTAAATGTATTTAGCCGTCTGTTTGGAGGAATTGCTTGCCAGCTCATGGGATGAGCTGGCAAGCATCTAATTCATTGGCGGCACCTTTTACGGCTGCCTGATTACCAAGGATTACAGTGACAAACGTACGCCAACACCATAAACATCTTCACCACTGGTGCCGTTGTAATCGCTGTCGTCAATTCGGATTTCTGAGAACAGCATAAAGTGCTTGGTCCAGCGGAAGGCGACGCCACCGACGTAATAGAGCATTTCCGTGGTGTCTGTTAGCTCGGTACCATTGCGCTCGTTGTAGCTGTCAATGACGTCTGAGTAGTTGTCATCATCATCGCTCAGGTAATTGTGACCGCCATACACCACCCACTGTTTGTTGAAGCCATAACTAATCAGGGACTCATGACCTTCGGCGTCATACATAATGCCCTGATCATCAAACTCATGACTGTCGGTGGAGGCATAAACAAATGAGGCGTATAGCCCTTCTGCTAGCGGTCCGTTACCGTACTTAACACCGAATGCCAGTGCTTTATCGTCCACTTTCAGGCGAATATTCTCCGACTCCTGCTCGCCCTTAAACTCCAGATCGGCTTCGTTGTAGGTGACACCAATGGTCAGTGGGGCATTCAGCTCAAAGACATATTGCAAGCTAGCACCGTACGATGAGTCAAAATCGCCATCGCGGCCGACAAAGCCATCATCACTGACGAAATCTTCAAAGGTGATATCGCCTGGATCAACCTGCAGCTGCAAACCCAATTTGAATCCGCCCCACTGCTTTCGGTAGGTGACTGCATTTTCTGCTCGACCGGTTCCTGACAAACCACCATCGCCGGAGAAGTTATAAGTCCCCGAGCCTTCACCACCAAACATTAAATATTCGTCGGTATAGGCGGTGACATCGTAATAGGCTGACCACTGTTTACCGACTTTAATGGCACCATACTTATCGTGGGTTAGGCCAATATTGCCCTGTCTTAAACTGATGGTGTCGTCTTTGTCGCCAGAAGAAAGTGACGGTAAGCCATCACCATTGATTACTAGGCTGTTGCCGGAATTAGTCGTTTTAATCGCCCATTCGAGATAGGCGCTTGCCTGCCATTCATTGTCGATTTGGTGATCGAATTGAAAGCCCAAGCGAGATGAGCCGTCTTTCGCAGTGAAATCGCTATCGGTGTAGAGGCCATCAATTTCAAAGTAGCCTTTAATGTGAGCGGTTAAGTGGTCGTTTTCGAATAATTGATAAGCGTGAGAAGATGTGGCGCAGCATCCCAAAGCTATCCACAAGGCGTGTTTTTTCCACATTTGGAGGAATCCTTCTTCGATTAGTTGTTATCTGAACGCTCAATCGCATTAGCAGTGCGTGGACGCTCTGAACCTAAGCGTAGTCGAATTGGCCTGCCTAACAAACTGTAATTGAGTGTCTAGAGAAGACTGATCGATTCAACGCCACATTTGACCTATCGATGAACAACTTTGAACTGTCACACCAGGTGCATACTCTTCAACCTCATTGAGGTGATCAAACGAATATAATTCCATTTGAATCGGCCCCCCATTATCGTTCGATACAAAATTACTACTTTGCATATTAATCCCCTTTTAATTCGAATAACTCGCCTTCCTGACGCTCGATAACAAAGCTAAGAACGAATTCTTAAGCTTAGGGCTATATTATAATTGATTATTTACAAAAATTTAGGCTAATAAATATTTTATCCCAATAAAATAATGCATTTATAGTGCAATATTATATGGTACGTTTAATTCTATATTGAAAAACAGTTAGATAGGTTAACGAAAAAAGATCGAAATTTTTTTGAAAAAAATCATATTTGAAGAAAAAGCAGGGGAGTTCTGATAAACCGAACGTCTGTCAGACTAAATATATTTACCAAACACCTAACATTTCATATTGTTGACGCTTACGGGCTAACTTTTCATCTCCACGACTTACTTTCATCGCTACTCTCAAATAACCCGCTGCGGCTTCATAATTCCTTTCTTGTTCACAGACCAAAACAAGTCTGTTTAAGATCATCGCGTTCATAGGGTTTTGCTTATTAAGGTTTTCTAGCTTAGCTCTGGCTTGGGGGTATTTTGCCTCCATTGCCTCGACTGACGCTTCACAAAGATCTAGCTCGAAAGACTCATCACGTAATTCCCTGGATTTGTGTATTAAAGATACAGCATCCCCAAGTCTTCTTATTTTCATAAAAACTTTAATCGAAATAATGCGAATATGTGCTCCAACTACGCCTTCTTGTAGAAGTAGTTTATCTTCAAGCACCGAGATAACTTTTTCAAAATCGAACCACCGTTCTGCACGGTATAAAGCATTTAATTGCTGAAGCAATGCCGTTGAATCTTGTGTTTTTCTGTATTCAGACTCAGCAATTGCTGCAGCCCTTTGATAGTTAGCATTCTCTAATGCATCGACAACATCAGATGACCAATCTCTTTGCTTCGAACTTGCAGAAACTAAGTGTTCAACTGAAGGCTTTTGAATTTGAACTTTTGAAGCGACTGTAAATTGAGATATCAAGTCGTCTATAGAGGAGTAGCGGTCTTTTGGTGACTTCTGTAGACACGTTAATATAACCTCTTCTAATTCTTTACAAATAGCCGAGTTAATTTCCGTTGGCTTTATAAACGGATCAAATCGTAATACTTGTGCTTGCGTATCGTGTGGCAGGATTCCAGTCACTAACTGATAAAGCAAAACACCAAGACTATAAATATCACCAGCTAGTAATTCTTCAAAGGTCCCTTTACGAGACACACAATCACAAAACTCTGGCGCCGAATAAAGCACCGTGCCACCATTTTCTCTGGTTCGAACATATATCTCTTCGGGGAGAGCTGAGCTGCCAAAATCAGTCAATTTAACGTGGTCATCCTGACCTATGAGGATATTATGGGGCTTAATATCTCCATGTGAAATTGGCTTTTCTAGCTCTGTTAAGAACTTAACCGCTTCTAACACCTGTCTATATATTTTGAATAGTCGCTTATAGGTATTTCCGAATTGGGCGCTACGGTTTTCCAACTTTTGCGCCAGACTCTCACTTGGGAAATATTCCATCTCAATCGCGTACCACTCATTTTCCGGCGGCACTCGTCCCATTTCATAAAACTGAATAACATTGGGGTGTGGATCAATGCCTATTAACTCTTTTCCCTCAGCAAGCGTTCGGTCACCACCAAATGGCGCAATATTTTTAGGTATTTTTACTGCAACTATTTGATTATCTGACAGCCTCTCGCTGCGCCAAACCCATCCATGAGTACCATCTCCTAAACAGTCAAGCAGAAGATATTTATCTCCAAGCCGCTTACCTGTCCCGGGTAAAAAATGAGCACTCTTAATATTCATTTTAACTACCTAACTTTCTACTAAATTAAACGACTGATGCTTCAAATAGAGCAAATCGTCGTGAGCTTTATCTAAAACCAAACGATGTAGTAACAACTGACAGCCAATAGATGGTGGAATAAACAGCCCTTTTGAGTTGTTAACACCTTTGCAAAATAAGTTTTTTAACTCATCTAAGTCAGGCGCTGATACCAGTCCTGGACTCCAAGCTGATAAAACGATTAACTTGGGTTGGTACTCCCAGCGCATTGCGGCTTCCATTAAATTGCAAAGCTTTTCACGTAACTTCCCAGCTGTTTTTGCAGAACCATCATATCTCTCGAATTCAACTAGCACTTTTGGTGAGCACGTACTTTTTTCAAACCAAACTGAATCTGAGCGAATATCGTTTCCACTTGCTACTGGCGCTGGTCCTTCAACCAAAGCCATATAGCCAAGCTCATGACCTAACGTGTTCCAAAGGCTGCACCCTAAGCTGTGCACCATTACATCGGTATCTTGTAACCCGTGCTGAGAGAAGATAGGAAACGCATCACTTAAAAAGGTTGAACTCAATCTCTCTTCTATCTCAGAAACTAACTTACTCACTAAAGCTATCCCAAACCTTCAATACTTCAGGTGACTCACCACCATGTATTAATGCCTTATTACCGACCTTTACAAGTAAAGGGGCTGGAATTGACCGACCACAAACTAGGGCTTCACCAGTCGATAAACTTGGCAATTCGTCAAGGTCAGCCTTACTCACCATATCCGATGCTTTAGCAATAAACCTCTGATCGTCTGGGTTCTTCAGACGCATCGTTATCAAGGTATTACACTGTGAGGTAACGTCTGAATCTAACTTCGAAGGTCGTTGACTAACGATGCCAAATCCAACACCAAATTTCCGGCCTTCACCGGCAATTTTCTTAATAATTCTGTGGCTGACAGCATTACCACCAGCAGGTGCGAAATTATGCCCCTCTTCATAAACTAAGAAGCAAGGACGCAACGGGTCGGTTTTACTCGATGCAGCTCTTAAAATCTCACTACTCAATAATCCGCACACAACTTGTTTCGCTGTATCGCTAAGCCCTTGTAGGTCAACAACCACTAGCCGGCCTTTTCTATTTGTTGGCCTGCCAACCATTTGATAAATATCGGTAGGTTCTTTCATCGTTGCAGAATAAAAGCTTTGTGCTTCGTTAAGAATTCTGCTCAGTTTCATTGAAGCAACCGCCGCGCTTCGACCATTTAGCGCCTTAGCTTCCGCTTCAGAAAGGTCGTCCCACTCTCTAATTTCTTCAATGCCATCACCTAAGAAATATCGTAAACGATTGATGTCCCGAGGTTCTGACTTATCAACGTTTCGCCAATATCGAATAGCTACATCTAACACGCGCTGCTGTGGCTCGGTGAGCCCCGGCAAGATCTCTGAAATATCATCCATTTCAAAACGGTCAAACTGAAGTGCAAGTGGGTTATTCTTGCTTGCATACTTGTGCTTAAAGGCCTCGTGTTGAGGCGTATAAACCTGAATTCCAGCACCAGCTCCTTGCAACCTTTCTAGCATGTTTTTAATTTCTGGTAGCGTTTTTCTATCTCTTGGATCTTCAGCCTCTTCTAATCCATCACTAAAGTGCAATTTACCCTTTGATAATGCTCTGCCGTATTCTCCATGCGGGTCGAATACAACGACAGTACCGTTATTTAAAGCTACCAAACGTTCAATGATACGCCCTACAGTGTAAGACTTACCTGAACCTGTCATCGCTAGAATTGCCATGTGCTCAGTCACGAGCTTATTAACGTCTAAAAATACAGGAACCGTGTTTTCACCGCGCTCATAGCCAATAAGATTTCCTAAATGAAGACTTGTATGCTCATTAAATTCGTAGAAATCAGCTAGAAATTGAAAGTCCACAGTCTCCACTTTGGCTCCTGGGTCTAACGGGCGACGTGGTATCTTTATCTGGCGAGAAACGGGCTCTCTGTAGCCTACTAGCTCTAGATTTGCGTATAGGCGCTCACCTGTTACATTGGCGCCAGGTAAAAGCTCAAGCTCAGTTACACTGTCTCCAAAACCGGAATTGAAAAGCATATTTGAACGATGAATTTTCATTACACGGCCAAGTACTGCTACAGCAGGTTCATCTTGCCTTTCTCTATGCATAATACGAACAAACTCCCCGCGACGAACCGAGAACGAATCTTCTATCACCATGGTTAACTTGCTTGAATCACCGGTATTCCCGACTAATTTTCCTAGTACTTTATGTTTCATCTTTATTCGTCCTCAAATAAGCCAGATAACCAGGTATCTTCAACTTCATTTTCTTTTATTGCTGAACTCAAGCCTTGACGGTAATACAAGGTAAATTGCTCGAGCATTTTTAATTGCTGTTGTCCAAGTAATTGTGGCAATGGGCTGCTTTTCTTTTGGTTCTGCATATCTAGCACCATCAGCTTCCATGCAACCTCATTCAGCTCTTTAGCAGTCCAGTCAGCTTCTTCACCAGCCAATTGAGCCATTTGTATTTGACTACTTCGACCGCCTTTAAAGTGAAAACCAACAACGCCACTTTCAACAGCCTCTTGCGGCTCCATGCGTGAACGGTTCTCAGTCATTCTAAATGCCATAGTTCGAGTAAATGCACTCAATATACCTTTGATAAAACGATGATCACCTACACCACTAAGACGGTCTTCCAAGTCGATTAATTTGTCAGCTTGAGATTGCTCAAAGCCATCAGAAAGTAAAAGGTGCTTCCTGCCTTCTTCAGTTCTTAAATCTTGTCTCGCTATACTGACGATTGCGCTAAATCTCTGAGATAAAATACTGGCTATGATCGGCCCTTCTGGGTTCCAAGGAAAAAGCTCAGAACGAAAGGCTTGCCAAAAGTCACTAATCGCCTGAGATGTTTTTTCATATTCTTGCCAGTGTTTTACATTCCGCTTCAATGGGATCATTTCTCTGGCAATAAAAAGTGGCGTATCGAGTAAAATGAGTTGAGGCGTATTCCCCCTTTTCAAAACCTTTTCAACCAACTTGTATGCTTGTCGCATTTCAACTAGGTCGAGCCTTTTCCTTTGCGCTTCAAAGTCGATATCATCAAGTTCAGAAACAGAGTCACTGCCCTGAGTACTGATTTTATTTTCTTCAATCAGCATATCTGTGCGTACAGCACCAGATGCGTATATAAATCCACCCAGAGCTTTCTTAATACAAGAGTGCGTAGCAATTCCCGCAACAGAAAGGTTTATTGCAGCTGGTCGTTCGACAGCTTTGACTAACCCTGCATCTCTAAATAAGGGCGCAACTGACTCTATATCTCTAATTTGCTTTAATAAGCGACCAGCACTCCCGGGCATTCTGATTTGGCTTTCTACAGCCAAGGACTGAGCTAAACTTGTTTCTCTCATCGTGCTTCTTCCTGTTTAAGACTCTCCGCATAAGGCCAGTATGGTGAATTCATTAGCTCTACTTTTCCTTGTTCAGAAATACCTGCAGCATCTAGGCAGTGACACTCTAATAGCTTTTTCATGCTTACTTTGGCCTGTTCCTCACCCAGTGAGATCAGTGAGCTTTTTGCAGAAAGTCTTGCTTGAAGTTGCTCGAGTGAACTGATGCCCCAAGCGTAAAAACAAACTAAAACGGTAAAGTCCTCCGGCATTAGCTCTTGACTCTCAGATGAAGAAGCGCTTTCTCCAGCTTGACCAGCATATGCATAAATCCCTGTTAACCAATCTTTGGTTTCTCCTGCTAACTCAAGTAAAGAGATAGACCATAGAGGTAAGCAGGTAACTGCAACAACACCAGTCCCAGAGTGTTTCTTAAAAATTCGAGTGTTAATGGTAAAATCACGCCATTGATGGCCATAAGCCCGATCAAAATCTCCGTTTTGGCCTTCAATTATCAAAGACGTTTCACCCGCTAAAGTATTGGGTACAAGGCCGTCGTCAGAGTCTGCTACGCCATCATTAAGTGCTATTTGCCAATCCAGTTCTTGAATAACGTCTCCCATATCGAAAGGGGGAAGCAACAACAATGCACAGCCCGGATTTTCTGCCCACTTGAGATATTCATTTTGCTTACTTTGTTCTGACTGTTGGAAAGATTTACCATGCATCAAAAGCAAACCTTCTTGCGGCAAGTCGTCAGCAACCTCTGCCCCTAATTGCCCAGTCAAAAAGCGGCCGTGCCGGTGGCTTGATAGAGATGACGTAATGAACAGTTTCATAGCCACTACAATTCACCTCCAAAAGCAATTTGTACTTTCAAAATGCCTTTTTCCACTAAAGCTTGCTGTTCATGTGCACTTATCACTGGCTGGCGTTTAGCTATTAATGTGCTCGCAATTTCTTTCCATCGCTCTACACTAATTCCAGTATCACCAAGTAGCTCTTCCACTCTCTTTTGCCAGGTAATATTTCGAATATCCAACTCAACCACATAATCGTGAAGTGACAGAGAATCAAACTCACTTATTGAAAGTGGCTCTATAATTGACTCACCTTTGGCTTTTAATAAGGGATTTAAGAATGGCCTCAATTCCGCATTAAAATCTTCTAGTTTCTCTTTACGATATCGAGCAATCACATTTTCTTGTTGTAATAACTTGCCACCTATGGTGTTGAGCTGTGCTTTTATTGGCTTAAGCAACCGATCTGGAATATCTTGAATGGCTGAGAACTGGCCTTTATGAGTGTGCTGAATAAACTGATTTCTAAGCTCGTCAACCTTCTCATCCAACTCTTCAAAGCTATCAGCAACAAACGAGAGTTGATTTTGCAGTGACAAAATCTCCGTCGATTGTGATTTATTCGGGTAGTCGGCAGGGCAATCTTCACCAAGTTGAACGAGCGCAGCTTTAATGCGTAACTCGAGGTCGTTTGAATTCTCTACCACTGCACTGTATTGACTTAAAAATTGACGATATGTACGGATAATAAACCCGTTAATATCTTCTATTCCTTTTTCGGTTCCACTGTGAAGGTCATAGCCCACTTCTACGGCTAGGCGTTCCATCCGTTCTCTTGCTTTTTCTAATTGCAGATCACGCAAATAGAACAAAAGAGTATCCGAATCAGCCGACGCTTCTTTCTTCTGAGTTTGCGTTGCGGTACCGCCTTCTAACGCACCTTTAAGAATGTTAGCTATAGTCTGTAACGATAGAGTGAATAAGCGTCTAGGGAATGGTGCATTCGCCTTGGGGTTAGCTTCGATATCCAATAACAGATTATCTACACGTTTTCTTATCTCACCGGCCCAACTCTGCATCTTATCTGCAAATAGACGGGCTCTCTCAATACGTTCATAAAGTGAGACAGACTCGTCGTTGAGGACGATACTTCGGGTACTATCTAATTTTATTTCTCGTCCATCATGTGGTTTAACGCTATCGACCTCTGACAAAATCACATTACGCATACACAAAATATCAGGTAGATTTGCGACGACCTCAGCGAGAGAATATGGGAGCTGGGTTTCTTTCACTTCTAATTTGGTAAAAGTATCTCGAGCGCGTTTTAGTGCGTCGGTTGCTTTAGTTGTTTCGGTTCCTTTTTCTCCACCAACAGCAAAGAAGGTACCTATTCGTTTTTCTCCATATACCGAACATAATTGCCCGACAACAGCTTTGTATGAGTCCTCATCGTCACCAGTCAGCCAGATTTCTGCTTCTGTGACTGCGTTGCCAAATTCTGCTCTCGATTTAGTTATCCAACGCACTTTACTCTGTGTTGGGTCTTCTACTTTAAAGAGCTGCAATTGTTGAAGCCACCACATCCAATCATCAAAGATATTGCGATCATTTAATCCATTACTCGCACCTGCCCATAAATACCCCCAATACCAATGTTGACGGGCTTTTTCTATTGACCACCATGAATCAGATTCAGGCTTATTAATATTTGCAATTTTTGCTAGAAAGTTAGGGATCTGCGCTTCTGCATTTGAAGGTTGCTCAATGTCAATAAATAGAGCCGAATGCTCATTTACACCATAACCTTGCGCAAGCACCTTACTACTTACCGATAAGCGACCAAACAGAGCGGCCACATCCGCAGCATCTAAACCATGACTTGGAGTAATGCCGTGTAACCCTCCCAATTTAGGTTCTTTAATTGCGAGTAACTGCCATGCTTTAAATAATAACTGCCTGTCATCTTGGTTGATTTTACCCGATGGACGAATGGGCCAAGCTATCAGGCCCCGCTCATTCAAGCGGTGTCGCCATTGATGAATTCGCTGATAAGCAAAATCACGAATACTGTTCAATCGTGTTTTAAATTTAGTAGTAAAGGCTTCTTCTTTTAAGTTAAAACCTCCACAATAGGCCTGCTGTAAACCAATACGTTCAATAACATCAATCTCACTAGTATTGAGGTGATAAAGCAAAATGTTATCTTTAAGCGCTTCATTATCCTTATCTACTAATGTGCTGTACTGATCTGTTACTGCAACCGAGCCAGTAAACGCCATCACCGGCACTCGTCCTTCAGTCGCAGCCATAGAGGTTACTAATTCGTTTAGGCGTTTTAATTCGTCATAGTTGTTCACCCAGGCAAACCAAGCTTGTCCTTTTGGATGCAGCTTTAAGCCTTCACAAAATTGCAGGCCACCAGCTTTACCCATTGCGCGAACGGGCACTTGTATCGCTAAATTCTGCTTATTAGGGTACGCCGCTTCGTTGTATGTCCATTGTTTATCTAGCAGTCTATACAGGCCAATCAGTCGGGTTTGCGCACGAATAAGTGGATTTTTACCCCATGCCGCTTCTGCTTTTTTCATCGCAGCATCGTGCTTATCTGCGAACGTTGCATCACGGAAAATCATCGAGTTGTGTTGTTGGCTGCGGTAGCGCAAATCAAGCCTTAACATCATGGCGACACTGGGCCCTAAATGCGTGGCATCACCTTCAGAAAGTTGCAGCTCTTCACCAAAGAATCGTGACCATAATGCATCTGCTGCAAACTCAGCTGCTGGGTGGTTGTAGAGCAAACTCACTAAGTGTTTAAACTCACTACGCACTAGAGGTACCAACAAACCATCTGCCGTTAAGTTTTGCTCAGCCACAGCAAAGGTTTTTAAGTTCTGTAAAAGCGTTTTTAGATTTAGCCCTTGGTCAACACTTGGATAAAACCATTCGTCTTTATCACGCTGGAACTTAGCGGCACTTAATGCTTGGCGACAATCCAATTCAGCCCACTCAACTAAGCGATATAAGCTTACGACAGGTTCATCATATTCATTTTTCAGGAGTTTAAGCGCGCTTGCCTGTTCACCCGCTTGCGCTAGTCGTACAGGTAACTGCGAAAACAGTAAATAACGAGCATTATTACGAAGTGAATTGTCTTTAGTTTGAATGCCCTCTATCGCATTCACATCTAAAACGTGTTGAGCGACACGG
The DNA here is from genome assembly GCF_014773395.1 of Neiella litorisoli. GTDB lineage: Bacteria > Pseudomonadota > Gammaproteobacteria > Enterobacterales > Neiellaceae > Neiella > Neiella litorisoli. The sequence goes on from NZ_JACXAF010000006.1 coordinate 89,180, forward strand.
CCTGAGGCATCAACCACCGCGTCAAATAATTCACCTACCGGCGGAATTGGCTTCCTTGCTTGAGCAAAACTCTCCAACACAGAATCAACATTAGCCATTACCACGTTAAACCAACCAAAGTTAGCACCACTCATTGCATAAGCGGCCTCAACCAAGCCGTGTGGATAGTCAAATCTCAGTTTACTATCAGCCTTAAGCTGAGCTACGTAATCAGACACATCAGCAAAAGCATTATGTTCCAGTTCAACCAACTCAAAACGTCTTGCTGTTGACTGAATTTCTCTTAACTGCTGGCCAAGCAAAGGAGAGCATAAAGCAACATAGCGCAGCCAAGGTAGCTTACGTCGTGGATCTTCTTCTTTTATCGCTTTACCAATTAAGCGTATCGCTTGGCCATCGAGTTGACTGGCTTCGTCACGCTCTAAACCAAAAGTTGCAGCTTCAGCGACTGTTTCTAATTCATCGAGTACCACCAGCACATATTTAATTCCGAACTGGTTAAGATAGGTATATGCCGCCTGAACTAAATTCGTGACCAAGGTATCTTCGTAATAAAGTGCCTCATCGCTGTGCTCTTTTTCTAACTCCAATGCTTGTGCTAACTGCTCGTTATCAAAGCCCATTGGCTCTAATCGGCGTAAAGACTGTTTGGCGATTTCACTTTGAATGGAATGATCAAACTCTTTGGTGGCAAGCGGTAATAACGCTTTATATAAACCATAACCAAACCAATTGTCTGAGTTTTGATATTCTGATGCTACTTGCGAATAACGAATATATAAGCTCAGATATTCATCGCGTTTCACTTCATCATCAAACAAAGTGGCACTTTCTAGCTCTCCCTGTTTGTTACGCACATACCAACCTTTTGAACAATCGTTAATTTGTGCAACAAGCTCGTGACCTAAACGAGATTTACCTTTACCCCATTCACCTTCAACGGCGAATACATGGGCAAAATTATCTTCATCGTGATCAACCGTTTTAATAAAGGTTTTATAACGATTAAAAAAGCTGCTTTGCCCCACCAAAGGATCTCGCGGTGGGTAATCTGATACACCGGTTGCGGCCCAGCGATGTTCTTTGAGTGCTCGCGCTGCATATTCTGCGATAGGGCTTTCTGCTACTTCGTTCATTATCCTTTCTCCAAACGTCTATCTATGCCGCGCTGGCATTTAATTCTTGTGTATTGATTAGCTTTGCCTGCATTTGGCTATCACTGCGCCATTGAATGGCTTGGCTTCGAATTGCCTGGCGCAAGTTTTTGGCATAGCGTGAAAAGCTCGGCTGACCTACACGCCCATAACAAACATCAGAAAAGTCAGGATCTATCTGATAAAAACCTTGCTCGCCTGACAGGCCATCAAAAAAGCGCCATACCTTGTATTGAATTAGTTGGCTTATCACTTGCGACAACTCAGCATTTAATTCAGCCTCAGTCATACCATTTGGGAAAATAGCCATATTCAAACTACTGAGAATTTTCAAAACAAATGCCCCAAAGCTGCCGCAATAGAGTTCGTCACCATCATTATTCGCGACTAACACTTGAATGGCTGTTGGCTGCATTTCAGACTGTCCAGCCGGTAGCTCTAACAATAACGCTCCTGATGCTTCCATCTGCCAGACGTATTGCTCATAAACAATCAGGGTTAAAAGGTATGCCCAAGGATTAGCTACTACCCACTTCATTACCGCCAATTGCAGCTCTTTTTGTGGCAGTTGCTGCAAATTGCGTGGCAATGGCTGGTTAGCCATGCCATTTAGCACGTACTGAAATTCGCTGGCTTTTTGGTTAGTGCGTTGAATAAGACGGCCATGGCACCAATTAATATCGGGTCTTTGCCCAGTTTGTTCGATGGTATCAATACAAGGAAGTTCTTGTTGTTGCCAGCCCGATAGTTGGCTAGCAACAGCTAGTACTCGTGCAAGGGTTGGTGTAACTTGATTTTGCTCAGCAGAGGCACCAAGCAAATTGCGCTCTAACTCAGCAAACGCAGTGGCTTTTAAGCTAGCATTTCCTTTATGACTAAATACCCATTCAGCGGCAGCATCGAGTTGGGTTACAAGATTAACTAACAACTGAGGATCTGATAACTGACTCGCTTCATTACATCGCCCCGCGATTAACTGACACCAAGCTTGTTGCAATGCTTGGCTTGCTAGCACCTCTTTGCTTCCTGTAACAAGTAATGCAGCAATTAACTCATCATCGCTTTGTAAACTAGTTCTCGCTTGCATTAAGCGCTGACTAGCAACCCAATGATTGGATTCACTATTGTCGCAACTTGCAGGATGCGCTAAGCCTTTTAGCAAACTCACTAAAACGTGGTTATTACTCAGGCATGAGCCTTTCTCCAATAACTGGGTCAGTGGCTTAATTAAACCGAGTAAAGTAGTTAAGTTATTTTCCTCAGTTGCCATCACTCCTCCTTAAGCCTCGGCTTCCAAATAATCTTTACTTTGCTCTAGAAGATCGTAAAGCTTGTCGAGATCTTCAAATAATGGTTCAGCATCATTATTGAACCCTGTCTCAGTGAGTTGGGCTAATAGTTCTTTATCTAAAGAATAGTCACCAGATTCAAGTGCACTCTGAACGATAACGAGCTTCTCTTCATCTATAGTTCCTTGAATTAATGCCTCTACAAGAAGTTTTGCTGACAGTGTTAGTAAACGGGCATATTCTTTAGCATACCCAGCATTAATATATTGACTGTCGACTTCTTCAGAAATTTCGGCTAACAAAGCTTCATCGAGAGGCAATGGGATCCTTATACGCGAAACATCCGATGGATGAATACCTGCCGATATACCTCTAACAACAGCTTGCCATTGGGTATACCCTGCTTCAGTCATCAAGTATGAATGAACATATGACGTTGGAATTTTAGTACTACTAACCCTAACCACCAATACTTTTGCAGAAGGCAAAATATACTTATCACTATGGTTAAAAGTGACATCCTTGCCGATATAGTTTTTATCATGAGCAGCATTAGTTAGTACGATGTCTTTTTGTTTTAGACTTTTAACATTTTGATTATTTTCAACCCTGTTCATTGGTTGTTTGAAAAACAAACCAGAGCAGCTTCTTGAGGTGGCTTGAAGAACACCACATTCTTTTTCTGCAAGTGTTTTCCCAATATATATATCAGTGCATATGCTCCCCAGAGTTACAAACGGATTGTCCTTAAAATATTTTTCAATGTGGGGAGGATAAGAAGCTGGAGTTAATACTTCAAACAATTGTTGAGGGTTTAGGTTGTAACTGTTTTTCTTGTGAGCTTCATACGCACTTATCGGCCTATACATTTCTTTGAATTTGAAGTCTAAAGAGGTTATCGAGGCTTGAGCCCAAGCTCTTAATTGCTCTGCATGACGAATTTTGTTACCAATATATTTTTGTACCGATAATATCGGTGTATACAGCGGTAAACTCTTTAAATGCTCATTGGAAAGGTTCAGTTGCCCTGTCGAGCCTGAAATTCCTGACTCCAAAAGTCGTTCACCTTGGTAGCTCTTTAAATAAGCACAAATATAATGCCCGTCAGCTTTACTAGGCCGAATAATAAAGAGGTGGTCATTTGTAAATGCAGGCTCATCATACGAGTACATTGATGCTCGACCGATAGTTCCGGAGCCCGATCTTGTTACTACGACATCACCATATTGCAATTCTTGATTTTTAACTTCTTCATAAGTACTTTCATCGATATAGTCAACGTCATCGATAGAAACTATCATTTCCCTCGTATTTTTGGGCTTGATGCAAGTTAATCCAGCAGTAGCATATTTAGGCGATTTTCCTTGCCGAATAGCTCTATCACAAACATTTTGCATTGGTTCACTTACTAATGTCAGTATATGGTTCTTAACTTCAGTAATTTCGGGCCTATAGGTTTGTGCTGTTAAAAAATCTCCTAAATCCTGAGAAGATATTTTATTAATGTGAAAGCTTTCCCTAAGAGTATCAACAGACATTATTCACCTCTTTTATATGCACCAACGATTTTGTCCAAGTCGTTGGAAACGCCGGCTGAATAATCTTCTACATTATTTTTCACGACATAACCTAATGTTTCAGCGACCGCCATAAATACATCGGTTTGTGGCTCTGGCAAAAACAATTCAGGGTCATCTTCACGAGCCTTACGCTTTTGCAGATATAAGATTGAGGTTTTTGCTCCCGTCCCAGAAAGCTTAAAAGTATCTGTAGGTAGTGAAACAACCGCTTTAACAATGGCTTTACCACCCACAAACTCGCCTGTTTGAGCGTCTTTTTTCCCCATGATGTATTCACGTACATAGCTATCGCCCGAGTTACATAAGATACCGTCAGGTAGCACGATCATTAATCGCCCTCCCGGTTTTAGGAGCTGTAAACAGCGATCTATAAATAGGACAGCAGGATCAATAGAGCCACCTTTAACTTGGTTCCATTCACCTTTTTTATTGGGTTTACTGCCTAATGCCAAGCCAGAAGTAGTTGGGTAAAGCTCATATTTAGCTTTTTTACCAGTAGAGACGTTACGTAAATCAGTGCGGTAGCCTGGCCAGATAGGGTTACCATCATCGTCAGTGTGCAGTTCACCAACATCTTGCCATTCTTTTTTCAGATGGTCGTAATAAGCGTTATAAGAAACGGTTTTTAACTCAGCATCACGGAAACCACCAAGGGTTTGCTCCATCATCGCTTCATACTGGGCTTTGGACTCTTTGCCTCGTTTATCGTTTTTGAACTTAGGCGTACCAAATGGCGGGTTAGTACAAATCAAATTGAAGCTATTTGGTTTAAGTGATGGTGACGTTAGCGAGTTATCGGTATAGAAAATCTGCGCTTTTGGCGCACCTTGTAATGCCATATTCACACGAGCCAGCATTACCATTCGCGGTGCTGCGTCTGCCCCAACAAAGGCTTGGTCACGTAGTAACTGTTTTAAGTCTGCTTTTTCGGTTTCACCCAGCGCAAGCTCGGTATCGACCAATGCATCCATTCGGCTAAGCGCTACTGAACCAAAGCCAAATGAACCACAAGTTGGATCGCAGAAGCGGAATAAACCAGCTGTGATCTCTTCTACCGTTTTTGCATCTTTTAATATGTCTTCAAACACCATTTCCAGCATGGCTTGTTTTACGGGGTTTGGCGTTAAGTAAACGCCCAAGCCACCTTTTGATTCAAAGTTGGCACGTAAGAAAACATCGAATACCCGGCCCAACATATCACCAGCTACGTCGGCTAATGTGCCTTTATCTTCAAATACTTTACCGGGAACAATTTTGCCTTCGTTGTTTTTAACAGGCCCTAAGTCTTGAATAGCCTCTAATAAGGTACGGTAATTTTCCGGTTGCTCTAATCTTAAGTGAGTTTTGTCATCAAAAATTTGTACTTTAGCGCCGCTATCAGTAACGATGATGTAATCTTCATGCTTCTTAAATTCATCAAATGCTGCTTGAATTTGTTCTACCGCTTTTGTGCCATGCTCTTTGACATAATTGTGGTCAAACACCTCGCGGAACTTTAGCTTTTCACCCTTAAAGTCAAAGGTTAAATCAGCGTCGTGGTGAACACGGAAGGTTTCTAGAAACAAAATTTTGGCGACTTCTTCGATGATATCGTTTTTATCAGAAACGCGATCTTTAACCGTTTGATAAACTTGCTCATGAAAAGCATCTAGCTTGTGCATCAAACGAGTTTGAACTTGCTTAGACCAGCGCAGATTCGCGTATTCTTTCAAGCGCTTATATTCGCTAATTAAGTTAACACTTGGGATTTCATCGACAGAGTGGGTACCGTCGGTACCATCTAAGCCGAATAATGCGTAACAACGCGCGTTTTCTGGGTCGGTTAGGCAAGCAAAAACTGGCCAATCACCTTCAACTTCTGTAAGAAGTTCATAGGCGAGTTCATCTAGTTTATCTTCATTAGAGTACTCCCAATGACCTTGCTCTAGGTTAATAGCCAAAATACTCGGCGTTTGGTTACCTTCTACAATGCCCCAAATAAGTCCAGCATCAACAAACTCATGCTCACTATTTAGTGGCTTAAACTCGCTAAAACCTTGCTCTTGATATTGTTTTACCAGGCTTTCTAAACTGCCTTGTGGTTTAGTTGTTGCGTCTGACATTTATAACTCCTGATAAATCTTTAATTCTGTAAAACGTTTAAAATTCATTCTTCTTTGTTTCTAGTAATGACTGCTGTTAATTCTTTTCTTTTACCATTGGCCCCATCATGACCAAGCCTTCGTGTTTATTAATGGCTTCTTTTAGCATGGGTTCTGTTGCCATTAAGCTTGCAGGTAATTTATTTTTTAATTGAGCAATCGGTAGCGGTTTTCCATGCGATTGCACAACCTGGTAAATCTCTTCACTTAGATCTGGTGCTTGCTTACTCGCACTATCTTCAAGGGAAAAATAAGTATTTTGACTATCTTCACTGACTAAAATGCCTTTTTGACAAGCCAACCAGAGCTTTAACTGCGCTTGTTGCCAGCCTAATGATTGCCATACTGAAGGATGAGATAGCCAAATATCGTTTAGTGACTGTTGATCACTACCTAAGCTATCTTTCACTCGTAACAAGGCTTGTACTTCACTCATGTAAACGCCCTCCTTGGTTTTCCAAATCTTCTGTGTTTTCTATATCAGGATGAACGCTACGATAAACTCGATGCATTTCTTTATATAGACTTTTAAGTTCGGCTGTAGCCTTTACTTTGGCTTGTTGAAGCACAACAAGTTGCTGGTGCCATTTGTTAGCTGTGTCTCTCTCAATTTCTGGCATTACTATTTTATTCAGCATACTAGGTTGAATAAAACGTTGTATTGATCCGGTTGCTAACCAAGCTACCTGCTTTTTAATAAGTGGCGTTTCCATCAATAGCGCGTAAGCCCCAGGTGAATGATGAAACTTAACTACTGCAAGTTGCTCACTAATTTGCAGTTGAGCATTTGTTACGTTTAATACCGCAGCAACTTTAGGATCTTGAGCAAAGGTAGATACTAAAACATCGTTATTTTGCAGTAATCTCTTATGAGTACGCCAACCAGCTTCGTTACTTGATTCAGTTGGTAATTCAACCGACTGTTGACCATCTAAGTGACTAATTTTAACCACGGGGTAAGTTTGCGTTTGGTCATACCCACTTGATTTAGGGTTAAGTTCTGCAAGTTCACTCAGCGTTTTAAAGCCTTGTTTCTGTGTTAGCTCACGCGCTAATTGCGCCTGCTCAGCTGCATCGAATAGCAGTTGTTCTGAGATATCCCGAGCTCGAAAGAACTTTGCAGTTACGCCTTGTTTTTGCGCCTTATCTGGCTCATTCAGATATTGATGTTCTTCGTCTAATGCATGAGAGACATAGCTATTAACTGTTTGGCGTAAATTAAATAGCGCTTCCTCAGCTTGCAATATTGCTTGGTAACGCCTGCTGAATTGTTTAGCTAAAGGCAAGAACGCATCAGGACATTCACTAACCGGAGTTTGCTCTAACTGCTTTAAACCCACACGAATTAGAGAGCTTATACCAACTTGCTGGGCCAAAAAGTCTTTATAGATTGGTTGGTTAAGGCAGTATGTGAGCCATATAGCTTGGGCACTATCTAAACCACGGATAATGGCCAAATTGGCATCTATTGGATGAGCACGATGCGACTGCGAAACATAAGCCGCAGATACACTACCTACACGACGGATCAAAATGTCATTAGGTGCAATACAATAAGGCTCTTGCTCTATGGCAGGTTGAGCCATCAACTGAGGTTCCAATGCAATCTGCATTGGTTCAATGTGTCGCATTCGATAAAAAAGCTGATTATCGATAGCAGATCTAAACTGCTCAGCTTTTTCCTTTTCGGCTTTCGTAGCTTTAACTGCTTCAAAATTACCAGTTAGAGGGTTTTGCTCGCTGAGATCTTTTAACTCAACATGCTTCAAGTACCAATCTGACTCGGGGTTATCACTAAACCGCCAACCATCTAGCACTTCACAAGATAGCTCGGCTAATTTTGGCCAATCAGCCCCTAGTTTGGGAAGCACAGCAGCAGGCGAAAAGTGGTACATAGGCCGCCAATCACCTGCTCTTTCTAACTCTGTATATGGAATTAATGCTGCTTTCACGTAGCTATCCTCAATTTAACTTGCTTAAACAATAATCGACAAAACCAAAACAGTCAAATAAGTTTGTCGTTTGCGAGTCTGTACGCGTAAATTAAGCACTTTATTGAAAAGGTCTTGATCTTTTAATGAACGATCCCATAGTATAAAAAACACCGAAAGGAATATATTGTGTTTTGCGAGTATAGATGCCATTAAGCATATTTGTTTAAAGGAGGATGATATATGGCTTATGAGATTGATTTTATTGGCGTTGGAAAGGATTCAAGTAAAAGTGGTGATGCAATTGCCATTAGATACGGCAATCTGACTGGCTCACGAAGTGAGTTCAAAGTAGTTGTAATTGATGGCGGCTTTAAAGCGTCTGGAACTGATCTAGTCGAGCATATCAAACAACACTATGGGACTGAAAAAGTTGATTTAGTTATATCAACCCATCCGGATCAAGACCACATAAACGGTTTAAGCGTTGTGCTAGATGAACTAGAAGTAACCGAGCTTTGGATTCATAAAGCGTGGGATCACAATGAAGGGTTGGCAGATAAATTTCACGATGGTCGAATTACTGACAGTAGTATTGGCGAGAAGCTAAGAGACAACTTGCAGGCAGCTCACGACTTAGTAGAACAAGCTAAAAAACTGGGGATTACAGTAAATGAACCGTTCACCAACCTAACTTTCGACGGTGCTACTGTAAAAGTGTTAGGGCCGACTCAGGATTATTTTGAATCTTTAATCCCTGATTTTGACGGCATGCCGAAAAAGGCTGAAGAAGAAAAAGACATTGTTGATGAGGCTATTGATGGCCTCGCTGCTTTAGCGAAAAGTGCTTGGAAAGCTATTACTGCATTTTGGGGCGATGATGACTTGCCAACCGAAGATAAAACGTCCGCTAAGAATAATAGTAGTGTTATTACGCAGATAATTACTGATGACCGCCGCCTAATGTTTACTGGAGATGCGGGTATAACAGCTTTGGAGCAAGCTGCCGACCAATTAGACGGTTGTATAAATCCAGCGGAACTAAGGTTTATGCAGGTACCACATCATGGTAGCCGAAGGAATATCAGTTCAAATGTGCTCGATAGGATTATTGGTGAACCTGTCAGTAATGGGGAAACAAAGAACATCGTAGCTTATGCGTCAACGGCAAGAGATGGTGAGCCAAAGCACCCTCGTAAAGCAGTTATGAATGCATTCACTCATCGAGGTGTCAAAACTGTAGCTACGAGAGGTAGGGGCATCTGCTCGAGTTACAACGCGCCAGATAGAGAAGGTTGGTCAAGTGTTAAGGCTGAACCATACCACTATGAATACCAGGAGGAGGCTTAATCATGGCTGAAAAAAACTTAAAAGATAGTAATAAGGCTAATTTAGCAGGAATCTTGGTTGGCACTATTGTTGTAATGGCTTTAATCCAAGTTGGCCTTAAAGAAGTGAATGATGCCTATTCTGCTATAAAGGACCTTGGCCTGGTAGCTGGATTAACCATTGTTGCGAACATATTAGCTAGCCTGTTACCAGCTGACTTTAAGCATAAACTAGTATTTCTTCGCTTTTCGGACGTTTTACCGGGTCACAGAAGCAAGGAGCTTTGCCTAGCAGACCCAAGATTAGACGATGAAGCTTTGACTAAACAATGGCCTGAGCTATTTAGTGAAGACATGCCACCAAGTAAGCAGAACTCTTTTTGGTACGGAAAAATATATTCACCGGTAAAAGATACGAATGAAGTGAAGCAAGCTCATAAGTCATTCCTTTTATACAGAGATGCGTTGTCCGGCATATTTCTATTGCTGCTTAGCGTAGTTGCCTGGCAACTAACAGCACCAGATCTACCGATTGAAGGGCCATCGCCTTGGATCTACTTATTCTTATTATTTACATCATTTTTAGTGATGTTCTCAGCTCAAAATGCTGGTAAGCGCATGGTAGTAAATGCCGCAGCAAAAGCAATTAATTCATAACCATAAGTTCCGAAGGAGGAATAAATTTGAAGAAAAAAGAACCGACTACTGCTGAAGAAAACATGAAAAAGCAAGACACCTCGTACACTGGCGCAATATTCTTCATTATCTTGGCTTGTTTCATAGCATCCTCTTATACAGGATTGCTTGTTTTTGAAGAATCTGGCGAGAGCTTAATGGGATGGGCCTGGGCGACGATCGTCTTTTCTGTAATGCTAATCACCTTGCTCAGTATACCAAGTGTACTCGAAAAATCAGTCGCTGCAGGTGAGCAAAAATCAAAAGCATTTAGCTCCGAGCAGTATAAAGTTTACTTATACAAAGCAATTGCGGGTGTAATACTACTTATTATTAGTGTATGCATAGGTTACATGCAAAGTGAACTTGCAACTCTTATGGCAATTCCCATTGTTCTCGCAATCAACCTAATATCTGAAGGCCATCATGAAGAAATTAAAGCGAATGGAACCCGAATAAGTGATATAGCAACTTATATACTATTTGCTTGTATGACTGTACTTTATGTAGTTGGAATTAACACTTTGCAATGTGAAATTCAAACACTTGACGTATACATAATTGCTCAAACACTAGTCATATCCGCTGGCTTTACCTGCAATACAGTATTTTTCTACCTAAAAGAACATCTACACAAAAAGCTTGAAGTGTAGAAAGCACGCCAAAGCTTAGTTCTATTGTCAAAAATAGAGTACAAACCAAATAATAAAAGGCTATTAGGGTATTACATAGCCTTTTTAGTTTAAGTTGTAGCTAACTACTTAGTTATTTCGTACTTCTTTTGTTTCCAACTATTTAGTTTGGTAGCGAACTATTAGCTAAGTTTCGATTATTTCGCAACGTCTACAGATAAGTTATTGATTTTGTTTGGTATTATTCAACGGTGACCGATTTTGCCAAATTGCGTGGTTGGTCGACATCAGTGCCTTTAATGACCGCGACGTGGTAACTCAATAGTTGCAGTGGCACGGTGTAGACGATTGGCGCGACCAGTGCGTCACAGTGTGGTACTTGAATCACTCGCATGGTTTCGTCACTGGCAAAGTCAGCTTCCTTGTCGGCAAAGACGTACATGATGCCGCCACGAGCGCGCACTTCCTCAACGTTTGATTTCAGCTTTTCTAGCAATTCGTTATTTGGCGCCACCACGATTACTGGCATTTCGGCGTCAATTAGCGCCAATGGGCCATGTTTTAGCTCACCGGCGGCATAGGCTTCAGCATGAATATATGAAATTTCTTTGAGCTTGAGCGCACCTTCCATGGCAATCGGCGACTGATCGCCGCGACCTAAAAACAGACTGTGGTGTTTGTCGGCAAACTCTTCGGCCAGATCTTCAATGTCGTTATCCAGTGACAACGATTGCTCGAGCTTCGCGGGCAGCGCTTGCAAAGCGTTAACGATGGCTTTCTCGGTGGCAATGCCTTGTTCGTTTTTGTTGCGGCCAATGGCGGCAACTAACAACAGCAAGCCAACCAACTGCACGGTGAATGCTTTGGTTGATGCCACGCCAATTTCTGCACCGGCTTCCATCATGTAAGCCATGTCTGATTCGCGAACTAACGACGAGCCTGGCACGTTACATATGGTCAGGCTGCTCATATAGCCTTGCTCTTTGGCTAATCGCAGAGCGGCCAGGGTATCGGCGGTCTCACCTGATTGCGAGATAGTGACCAGCAGAGAGTTGGGGCGCACGAATGATTTGCGGTAGCGGTATTCAGAGGCAATTTCGACGTTACAGGACACGCCTGCATGTTCCTCAAACCAGTAGCGTGCAGTCAAGCCAGCATGATAGCTGGTGCCACAGGCAATGATTTGCACATGCTCGACTTGGCTCAACAGATGGGGCGCTGATTCGCCAAAGGCATTATCAAGCACTTGGCCATTGCTAATTCGGCCTTTAAGCGTGCGTTGAATGGCGGTGGGCTGCTCGTAGATTTCCTTCATCATGTAGTGACGGAATTCGCCTTTATCGGTGACATCATGACGCACTTCTGATTCGCGAGCAGGGCGCTCGACTGGGTTGCCGTTGATATCAACGACCGACAAGGTGCGGCGGGTGATCTCTGCGACATCGCCTTCTTCCAAGAAAGAGAAGCGGCGAGTGACGGGCAGTAGCGCAAGCTGATCCGAAGCAATAAACATTTCGCCGAGGCCATGACCAATAACCAAGGGGCTGCCAGAGCGGGCCACTACCAGCCGGTCTGGATCATTCTGATCGAGCACCACAGTGCCGTAAGCGCCGTCCAATTGGGCAACGGCTTTTTGCACCGCTTCACGCAGGTTGGCAGATGATTTGAGTTCATGGTGAACTAAGTGAACGATGACTTCGGTGTCGGTTTGCGAGGCAAAGTGGTAGCCAAGTGCTTGTAATTTTTCACGCAGCTCATTGTGGTTTTCAATGATGCCATTGTGAACAACCGATAATGAGCCACTTGAAATATGAGGGTGGGCATTGACTTCGCTTGGTTCGCCATGAGTAGCCCAGCGGGTGTGCGCAATGCCGATTGGGCCATCGACGTCTGAGTCGGCAACTGCATCAGCAAGTTCCTGAACTTTACCGACTCGACGTACGCGCAACAGCGCATTGTCGCGATCTAGCACGGCGATGCCAGCTGAATCATAACCGCGGTATTCAAGACGTTTCAGTCCTTCAACCAAGATCTCAGCAACATTACGCTGAGCAACGGCTCCTACGATTCCACACATATTCAGTTCTCCTGATCGTTCACGGTGACGGATTAGTCGTTAACAGGGGCGCAAATGACGGCTACCCCCTGTTGTTCAATTTGAGTTTTGTGCTGTGCAGGCAAAGCATCATCGGTAATTAACGTGGTAATGCTTTGCCAAGGTAATTCTAAGTTCGGAATGCGGCGACCAATTTTGTCGGACTCGATCATCACCACCACTTCGCGGGCGACATCGGCCATTTGCCGGCTTAGCCCAATCAATTCATTAAAAGTGGTTGTGCCGCGCTCTAAATCAACGCCGTCGGCGCCAATAAACAATTGGTCAAAGTCGTAAGAGCGTAGCACTCGTTCGGCCACCTGACCTTGAAAAGCTTCCGAATGGGGATCCCAAGTGCCGCCGGTCATCAGCAATGTTGGCTCGTTTTCAAGGTTAAGCAGGGTGTCAGCAACCTTGATTGAGTTGGTCATCACGACCAGACCATGCTTGCTATTTAGTGCGGGGATCAGCGCAGCTGTGGTGCTGCCGCTATCAACAATGATGCGGTTGTGATCGCGAATTCGATCGGCGGCTGCCTGCGCAATGGCTAACTTATGTTTCGAAACTTGTTCGTCTGAAATCGCTGCTGAGTCAGCAATCAAATCTTGTGGCACTGGGATGGCGCCGCCATATCGACGTAGCAATAAGCCACTTTTTTCTAACGCGGTGAGGTCTTTGCGAATGGTGACCTCAGAGGCGCCAAATTGTTGGGCAAGTTGATCAACGGTGACTTTGCCAGTGGTCTGCAACTGGCTAATGATTTGGTGTCTGCGTTGTTGAGTATTGCGTTTCGACATACTGAGCTAAGTTTCGAATAAGTGGTCGGATACTAGCAGTTTGAAATTAAATAGGTCAAGTCGAAAGTTTTTTTGTTTCGATGTGAAACTTAATTTGCTTTTTGAGGTCATGATGCCGCCGCTGTTCTGATGAAAAGCAACTATCCTATTGATTCTAGGAATCATAAGAGAACCTACGCATGGCAAAGACCATATTGATCACCGGTTCAACCGACGGCATTGGCTTAGCGACGGCGCAGCGCCTATTGGAAGATGGCCACCGAGTGTTACTCCATGGCCGCAGTGAACCAAAGTTGCAGCAAGCGGAAGCGCAGTTGGCGCCGATTGGCACCGTTACTTGCTTTAACGCCGACTTATCCGATTTATCTGCCGTTCGTACGTTGGCCGCAGAAGTGGTCAGCAACTACTCATCGTTGGATGTGCTGATCAACAATGCTGGTGTATTCGCCACGGCACAACCGACGACTGCCTCTGGTTTGGATATTCGCTTTGTTGTTAATACCTTAGCGCCGGTTGTTCTGACCGATGCCCTGTTAGCGCTGGTGCGACCGCAAGGGCGAGTGATTAATTTGTCGTCCGCAGCGCAAGCGCCGGTGGACCTGGCTGCCATGCAGGGCCGCAAGGTGCTGACCGATAATGCGGCCTATGCCCAAAGTAAGCTGGCATTAACCATGTGGAGCCGATGGCAGGCACAGCAGTGGGGCGAGCAAGGGCCAATCATGGTGGCGGTCAACCCTGGCTCCTTTTTGGCGAGCAAGATGGTTAAAGATGCCTATGGCGTGGCGGGCAATGATATCGGCATTGGGGTTGATATTTTGGTTCGCGCGGCGTTGTCCGAATCGTTCGCCAACGCAGCAGGACGCTATTTTGATAACGACTCAGGGGCGTTCGCACAACCTCACCCTGATGCGCTGGATGATGCCAAGTGCGAGGCGCTGATGACCACGATTAACCAGTTGATTTAGCCTTGGTCTGAACAAAATTTATACATCTGCAAGCTAAGCTTCTAAGCTCAAAGAACAAGCACTCTGGCGATGAGGCCTGATCATGGAGCCGAGCGAAGTCACGACACTAATTGATACCTTTAAATCCAATGCGGGTGCAGGGATCTTGTTGCTGCTTTACTACTTGGTGCTATACGGAGGGCGGCTGATTGAGGGCTTGGGATTAAATCGCAATAAGGGCAATCGAGCAGGCGATATCAAAACTCGGCTGGAAGTGATGCAGTTGAAAATTGAATTGGAGCAAAAGAAGCGAGAGTCTGGCTTATCAGCCGAAACCTTAGCAGCCATTGAGGCAGAAACCCTTGAACAGCTTGGCCCGAAAAGCGGCCATCAATTCAACAATAAGCAAAAATTTATCGCCATCCCGTTGTTGTTACTGTTGGTGATTATGGCGGTGTCCGAGATCCGCGATACGCAAACCAATGGCGAAGATCCATTCGATACCATTATTGGCTTTGTGTTTTTTGCCATCGTCATTGTCGTTGGGTTCTGGGGCATTGAGCACCTGCAAAAAGTTAAATCGCGACGGGCCCGAGCCGCAGGCTTTATTGCCTACTGGACCTTCGGTTTGTTTATTGCGCTTGCTGTGGTGGCGGCTATTTTGGAAATGGCCTTTGGTTGGCTGCTTACTTCAGAAGATTATGGCGGCATTTACTTGCTGCTAGCGTTTGTCATCAGCCTGATATTGGGGTTGATGAAACGGCTGCCCGGAATGCGAGCAGCCGAATCGGTGAGTGATTAAACCTACGTCATTATTAATTGAGGCTGGCAATCACTTGAGAGGATGCCAATGCATACTCAACGTCAACACCAACAGTCAGGGCGCCGATTGCGGTTTGGTTTTCATCGCTCAGCGTAATACTGAACTGAACCTGGAATTTATGGGTGGATTCATCGTATCTGAGGTGGTCGATAAACAGAGCATCAGGGCCTGCGTTAAAAGTTTGAGTGAATTTATCTTCATCTCCCTGCCACAGATCTGTGGTCAAATCGCTCATCGCAATGACCAAGCCGTTGCGATCCATGGCGATGATTTCATTGTACAGCCCGCCCGATTGACGTTTTACCTGCTGAAAATACTCTGACAGCAAATTGGTTTTTAACAATTGGCCGTGCGCTTCTAGAGAAGGCCGCTTGCGCTGCCATTGCTGCTCAAGGGCATTGACTTGCGACAGCGATAAATAACTATTGCGAGCGTTTTGTTGTTTCACTGTATCGATGACTACTGGCGCTTTTATCCAACTATTTAAATGCTCCAATACGATTGACTTGAGCGCAGTTAATTCGTCTTGAGCGAGGGTAATGGTGTCATTAGTGCAAGTGGGTGTCTGGGCATTAAAGTTGGTTAAGAAGTGCTGCTCTTTATCAATAAAACCATTGTTAAAATAAACGCCCAATGGCGCATATTTGATAAAGGTTTTACTGAACTTAGGCTGAGTGTCGAAGTGGCTCACTAATGCTTGGGTAAAGGCTTGGGCATCGGCGGCAACGGCATCAACGCGCTTTGACATGGCCAGCTTGATCAGCTGAGGATAACTGCCAACACGCTGCAATTTGTGATAGCCAAGTTGGCTTAGCCATTTGTCCTGATTGCTGCCGAGAATAACGCCAATCGGGGTGTTTTCGGTGGGCGGTTGTGGCTCATGAGAGGCAAAGAAAAAGTACCACTTTTCAATGGCGATTGGCGCGCTCAGGGTAGCAAATCGATTCACGTTTGGATCGTAGGAAGCGCTGAACAAGCCATCTGATAAACCTTTCTCTAGGTGTTTTAAGGCACGCTTCCACGGCAAAATAGTGATGTCTGAATTCAACTCTAGTTGTTCAAAAATACACAGAAGAGTGGCGACGGAGGTACCTGAAATGCCGTCAGCCTGCTGCACCTGATAAGGAGGCGCTAGATTTGTCACCAAGCTGATTGTGCCAGCGTTAGCTAACGATGATGTCATAGCGAAGGCGACAATCCATGCCATGACAAGCACCCTCCGCTTTAGCAAACCAATGAGGGCGAGTTGCTGACTAGTCATTGATACTGCAAATCGAGACATGGAATACCTTCTGTTGCCAACGTCTGGGGTTACCTTGCGTTTTCTAGTAATCATCAGTTTTCAGCGCGAATTTGCCCTTCATGGTTAAGCCATGTTGTTGCTGGCACCAAGCTCGATAGACCAGAAAAGACAGCGCAGCGCTGAACAAGTTAAATAGCAAGAAGCCGATGAAGGTATAAAGAGTAATCCATTGGTGGATATGAGCGGTATTCACTCGTGATGTGGTATCCGGTTGACCGAGCAAGATGAGTACGATGGTAATAAACAGCGCAAAGGTGACGCTGATAAATAGCGCCAATCGCATATAAGAGCCGAAGCTGAGCTCGATTCGAGCTGTGTGACCATAGCTTTCTTCAACTTGGGCGTCAGTCATCGTCGCTCCCCTTCATATGAGAGCCTGTTGATCTTTGCTATACGGCATAGCTCGTTTCTTGCTCAAAAGAGCATTTTGAACGAACAAAATTCATAC
Source organism: Neiella litorisoli (assembly GCF_014773395.1). Taxonomy (GTDB): domain Bacteria; phylum Pseudomonadota; class Gammaproteobacteria; order Enterobacterales; family Neiellaceae; genus Neiella; species Neiella litorisoli. The sequence continues at coordinate 106,320 of NZ_JACXAF010000006.1, forward strand.
ACCAAAGTTCAGCAGGCTCTAGCTACTTCTTAACAGCCTAGTGGATGAGGATTCATTTCTCTAACAAACCAAAGCAAAACCGGATGACGTTTATCACGTTTCGGGTGATGTAGTGATTCTGCCTCGTTGCTGGCTAAACAGTGTTGCAGTTTTTGAGACAGTGCGTCTCAGTGGTGGCCATTTTTCTCGCGTCATCTCCGCTCTATTATTTGTCGCGACAAGAGCCACTAATGGTTATCAGTTGTGGGGCTTTCAAAAGGACTTGAAGTCCTCTTTATTGCTCGCGACACCATCTATTGAGGAGTGAATTACCATGAAATCTTTATCAGTATTAGCTGTCTGCATCAGTTTGGCGTGCGCCTCATTTGCTAGTGTGGCGAGTGATGAGAATCGCAGCGAGGTTCAACATAGCCAAACCACGCAGCTGACGGCGGTGGAGTCGCCCCGTGTTGATCAACTGCTGGTTAATGAGGCTGCTGATTTTGCCCGTTACGACAACCTGATGTTGGCGCAAGTCCAAGTGTCCTTTCGTGAGAAAGCCTATCGCAGCTCGTTCAGTACTCGCAACCAAATGAACCGAGCGATCGCCAATGTCACGCCAAAAATTCAGCAATTATTTGCTGAAACCTTTAGTGCGGTCACCAAACAACAAGGGCATTTTCAAATGGTCTCCCAGCACACTGACAACACGCTGGTTGTGGTGCCGCGATTGGTTGATGTTTATTTGGCAAACCTTGATGACATGAGTCATTCAGGCCGTACCTCGGTCTATGCCCAGAGTGCAGGGCACATGACGCTGGTGGTTGACTTGTACGATGCGAGCACGGGCGAAATGTTGGCCAGAGCGGTTGATCATCAACAAGCGACGGAATGGAGTCGCGCGGTAAGACAAAGCTCGGTTGATAACACTCAGCAAATCCGACGAATGGTTACCAGTTGGACTACCGACTTGAATCAGGGACTGAAACAACTCAATCAACCGATGTGAGACGTTACTTTCTGTATATGGTGGCAAAGGGGCTGATAAAAATACCGCTGATGATCACAGCGGTCTTGCTCTGAAGCTGTTATCTGTATTCGCTAAGAATCTCTGAGTCGTGCTCAACTTTATCTTTCATTTTTGTTGAACTTACCGTCGTTTTTAGCTTGTTCGATTAAAATTCGAATCAATTTCGACTTAGCCAGACCAGATGAAGCTGCCAGCTCATTCAAGTGCTCGATATTGGCCGGTGACAAGGTAAATGTGGCATTTTTGAAGTTACGTTTTCGTGTGGGCGCAGACGCCTTATTATGCGCTCCCAAGTTGGACTTACCAACGGCGTAGGCTTTGGCATCATCGATGAATTCATCCACAGACACTTGTTTTTTCGGCTTTTTACCGCCCTTGTTCTTGAGATCAGCTAAACTCATGACTGTATCCAGGATCGTAATCCAGCATTTCTTCCGCTATCGCAATGATCTCCTGAGCTGCTTTTCCTTCAGGTTCCATTTCAAGCACTGACTTACCATTTTCTTCGCTGTCATCATATATGTTACGGCTGAAGGTAATGGCATCCAGAACGTTAATAAAGTAGGTTTTACAGACTTCTTTTGCTTCTAAAATACGATTGGCTTGAGACGGCAACGAGGGGCATTGGGTGATAACAAATGATGCTTTCATTTTTGGGTTGACCATCTTGCAGGTTGATAACAAGTCTTCCATATGAGGTACTGTTTTCAGGTCTCTTCGTTTGGGCCTTAACGGCACTAAAACATGTTCTGCAACGCTGATTGAGCCCCTGAGTGCAAGATTGTCTTGGCCGCCGCAATCGACCACGATGGCATCATAATGTTGCTCTAGACTGAGTAGATCATTTCTGATTTTACCGTAAAGCTGAACGCAGTTAATTGCGGGCAGCTCTTCACAATTGTTACGTGCTTGAATCCAATCCGAAGTGGTGCGCTGCGGATCGCAGTCAACCATCAACACTTTGCTGTTTTTGAATTTCGTGAAATAGACGGCCAAGTTTTGCGCCAGGCAGCTTTTACCGCTGCCGCCTTTCTCTCCTCCGACAACAATAATCATCGTGTTGCTCCTAGCTGCTTTTGAGACTTGTTAGTAAATATCAGACCTAGGTTGAACCAGCCGCTTTCTGTTTTGGTGACGCGAATAACTTTCGCTTCAAACTGTTTGCTAATTGGCTCGGAAGGGGAGAATTTCACCTTAACGGCAGTGTCGAGAGAGAGGGGTCTATCCATCTCAACCTGCAAGCCGCCGCCAGACACATCAAAACACATGACGGTGCGAGTTATTTCGGAAGTTTGCTCCGTCCAACTCAATTCAATGAGGTGTTTTTCCATATCCAAGCGTAGTGACTGTCGCCTGTCCATGTACCCTGAACCATGCATTACCGACTCCAATTAATTTTCAATGTCAGACTGATATAAAAAGTGGCCAACTCGTACACCACTATAGTTGAGTAAACAAAGCTTAAACTGAGCTACCGATCGACTTTTTGGGGGATGAAATTTTGACAGGTGACGAAAAACAAACACGTCAATAAAACAAAAATGATAATTAAAACATGATGTTGAGTTAATTTTTTTGAAGGTGGTGGATGTGCCCGCTTGGACGATGTCTTGTGCTAATCCAATTTGGTATTTGCCGTTAGTTCGTACTCGATCCTCTGCCTCTTGATCGTTTGCGGCGCTTGCAATTTTAAGTATCGAAAGTTGATTTTACGATCATAAAACATATAATCATACAATATTATAAAAATGTTGTTAGGTGTCAATAATGAATAGTAAGTCTCACACAGAGTCGGCAAACGCCATTCGAATGCTCACGGTTGATGCAGTACAAAAAGCTGCTTCCGGCCACCCAGGAGCGCCAATGGGCATGGCCGATATCGCTACCGTCCTGTGGCAAAACTTTTTATCGCATCATCCGCTTAACCCTGATTGGGCTAACCGCGATCGTTTCGTCCTGTCCAATGGTCACGGCTCGATGCTGATTTACTCGCTACTGCATTTGTCGGGCTACGACGTTTCAATTGATGATTTGAAGCAATTCCGTCAGCTTCACTCAAAAACGCCTGGTCACCCTGAAGTGGGTTACACGCCGGGCGTTGAGACCACAACCGGCCCACTCGGGGCAGGTATTGCCAATGCAGTAGGGATGGCGATCGCCGAGAAAACCCTAGCTGCGCAGTTTAACAAGCCAGCTTTTGACTTGGTGGATCACTACACCTATTGCTTCTTAGGTGATGGTTGCATGATGGAAGGTATTTCTCACGAATCATGTTCACTGGCAGGCACTCTAGGCTTAGGCAAGCTGATTGCGTTTTGGGATGACAATGGCATCTCTATTGATGGCCATGTCGAGGGCTGGTTCAGTGATGACACAGCAAGTCGATTCGAAGCTTACGGCTGGCATGTGATCCGCGATGTTGATGGTCACGATGCTGCCGCTATTACCGCAGCAATTGAACAAGCCAAGCAAGAAAGCAGTAAGCCAACGCTGATCTGCTGTAAAACGACGATTGGCTTTGGTTCGCCAAATAAGTCGGGCAGTCATGATTGTCACGGGGCGCCGTTGGGAGCCGAAGAGATTGATGCGGTTCGTCAGCAGTTAGATTGGCCTCATGCACCGTTTGTGGTGCCGAATGAAGTCTATCTGGCTTGGGATGCAACGGTCTCTGGCCAAGGGCGATTTGATGAATGGCAGCAGCTATTCGAAGATTACAAGCAGCAGTTCCCAGAGTTGGCCGCGGAGTTTAAACGCCGTGTGATTGATCAGGAGTTACCAGCAGACTTTGACAGCAAAGCGCTGGACTTCATTCGTCAGTGCCAAGAACAGCAAGCCGATTTGCCGACTCGTAAAGCGTCGCAAAACAGCATTGGTTTTCTGGCCAATCAGTTGCCTGAATTATTGGGCGGATCAGCCGATTTAGCTGGCTCAAACTTGACCCTATGGCCAGAGGCTAAAGGTTTGCAGGACGAAGCTTCCGGTAATTATGTATTCTACGGCGTTCGTGAGTTTGGCATGAGTGCCATCATGAATGGTATTGCATTGCACGGTGGTTTCATCCCGTTTGGCGCAACCTTCCTGATGTTTATGGAATATGCGCGCAACGCTGTGCGGATGTCGGCATTGATGAAAGCTCAAAGTATCTTCGTCTACACCCACGACTCAATTGGTCAGGGCGAAGATGGCCCAACTCACCAACCAGTCGAGCAGTTGGCGAACTTGCGACTTACCCCGAATCTTGATACTTGGCGTCCGTGCGATAGCGCTGAAGCGGCAGTGGCTTGGGTAGAGTCGGTCAAACGAGCCAATGGTCCAAGTGCGCTGGTGTTCTCGCGCCAGAATACCAAGGCTGAGCCGCGTAACGACGAGCAATTGGCAAACGTTGCCAAAGGTGGCTACATCCTCCGCGAAACCTTATCGGACCCTGATATTGTGTTGATTGCCACAGGCTCTGAGGTGTCGTTGGCAACCGGCGCGGCTGAGCAGCTCGCAGAGCAAGGTGTGCAAGCGCGCGTGGTGTCGATGCCATGTACTGAGCGATTTGATGGTCAGCTGGCAGCTTACAAAGAGGCCGTGTTACCACCTGCATGTCCGAAGCTGGTGGTTGAAGCGGCACACCCTGATTTCTGGCACAAGTACATCGCCGGTAACGGCGCTGCGATTGGTATCGATTGCTTTGGTGAGTCAGCACCGGGTCCAGCACTGTTGAAGCATTTTGGCTTTACGGTTGACAAGGTCGTTGCGAAGGCAAAAGAGCTAGTCGGTTAGTCCGAGTAGGAAAGTATGTTTGGCTAATTAAAAAGGCCGGCTCTAAACAGAGCCGGCCTTTTTCTTAGTTGAAGCGGTGGGATTAAACTAGCTTGGCTAGCATTGCCTCCAAGGCAACTTGGTCTTTGGCAAATTGGCGAATACCTTCGGCCAACTTATCGTGCGACATTGGGTCGTTATTCATCGCCCAGCGGAACTCTTGCTCGGTTAATGGCTGCTCTTGTTCCGTGGTGTCTGTGGTTGGCTGCAGGCGACGCTCCAGTGGCGCATCGGTTTGCTCCAGCTCGGCCAATAGTGCAGGGCTAATGGTCAGGCGATCACAGCCAGCCAATGACTGGATTTCACCAATATTACGGAAGCTGGCACCCATCACGACAGTGTCAAACTGGTGTTGTTTGAAGTAGCTGTAAATTTGCTTCACTGACTGCACGCCCGGATCGTTATCGCCTGAGAAATCGGTATCAGGTTGATTGGCTTTATACCAATCCAGAATTCGACCAACAAATGGCGAGATCAGATAAGCACCCACCTCAGCACAAGCGCGCGCTTGTTCAAAAGCAAAGATTAACGTCAGGTTACAACGAATGCCTTCAGCTTCGAGCACTTTAGCGGCCTGAATACCTTCCCAAGTAGAGGCAATTTTGATCAGCACGCGCGAGGTATCTGCGCCTTCTTGACGGTACAGTTCAATCAACTGACGGGCTTTTTCGATGGTCGCCTGAGTGTCAAATGACAGGCGTGCATCCACTTCAGTTGAGACCAAACCTGGGACCTGCTCAAGCAACTTCATGCCAATCAAAACCGATAGTTTATCGGCGGCGGCAGCCACAACATCATCACTGTTTTGTGCTTTGGCCCAGTCAATGGCTTGGCTGGCTAGTGGTTGGTATTTCTCAATCATCATTGCTTTGAGCAATAACGATGGGTTAGTCGTCGCATCTTCGGGCTTGTAAGTGCCGATGGCTTCAAAATCGCCGGTATCGGCAACCACTGTCGTCATCTGCTTTAGCTGAATAAGTTGGCTAGTCATTTGAATCCTTATTTGCTGGTTCTGTCCTCAAGCCATCATCAGTAGATCAGGGTTTGATCCATCTCACAATAAGCTAACGAGGTATTTATTGGTAGTACTATATTACCTTTACAATTTAACAATATTGATATTATAGTACAATTAAAGTTTGTATCCTCTTCCTGATTTATTTGAAGGTGTTTATGTCTCGTTTCACATTGGGACTGGATTTTGGCTCCGATTCAGTGCGTGCCCTCGTGGTTAACACCACGACGGGCGAAGAAGTAGCCACGTTTTCATATTTGTATCCCCGCTGGAGCCAGGGGTTATTCTGCGATCCGTCGAAAGACCAATACCGCCAGCACCCACAAGATTACATTGACAGCTTGATTGCGGTTGTTAATGGCGTGTTGGAATCAGTTCCAGCAGAAGTTGCTGCCAACATTGTTGGCATGAGCTTCGATACCACCGGTTCAACGCCGGTAGCAGTGAATGCTGAGGGCGTACCTCTGGCGTTGACTGAGTCATTTAAAGAAAACCCCAATGCCATGTTCGTGCTGTGGAAAGACCACACCGCGATTGTTGAAGCCGAGGAAATCACCAAAGCGGCCGCTCAATCAGACGCGCAATACCTGAAATACATGGGTGGTACTTATTCCTCTGAATGGTACTGGGCAAAGGCATTGCACATTTTCCGTAACGATCAATCGGTAAAAGGCAATACCCACATGTGGGTTGAGCATTGCGACTGGATGACTGCACTGATGTGCGGCACCACTCACCCAGACAACTTTGTCCTCGGGCGCTGCGCCGCGGGTCACAAATTAATGTGGAATGCGGAGTGGGGTGGGTTCCCAGCGAATGAATTCTTCACCGCGATTGATCCGTTACTCGATGGTTTGGTGAGCAAACTAAACCCAGCAACTCAGGCAAGTGACCAAGTTGCTGGCCAGTTAACTGCCGAGTGGGCTGAAAAGCTTGGATTACCTGTCGGAATCGCAGTTGGTTATGGTGCCTTTGATTGCCACATGGGGGCCGTTGCTGCCAACGTTCGTCCAGGCGTACTCACCAAAGTAATGGGTACTTCAACCTGTGATATTACCGTGGCTCTGCCAGAAGTCGTGGGCGATACCTGCGTCAAAGGCATTTGTGGTCAAGTCGATGGATCCGTGGTCCCGGATTTGATCGGCATGGAAGCTGGTCAATCCGCTTTCGGTGATTTGTACGCTTGGTACAAGAAATTGTTGATGTGGCCAGTGCGGCAATTACTGCCACTGACGAATGTCAGCAATGATGCCGAAGCGATTGCTCAAATCGATGATCTGCTGTTGATGAAGATCTCCGAAGCGGCAAGCCAGATTGCCCCTTCAGAATCAGATGTTGTTGCTCTTGACTGGATTAATGGTCGCCGTACGCCTGATGCCGATCAGCGTGCTTCGATGGCCGTTGCCGGAATGAAAATGGGTACTGATGCAGCCAGCTTGTTTAAAGTCATTGTTGAAGCAACCGCCTTTGGTTCACGGGCGATCACCGAGCGTTTCCGCGAGGAAGGCGTGGCGATTGACTCTGTGGTCGTGATTGGCGGTATTTCGAAAAAGTCTGACTACGTTATGCAAACCTGTGCCGATATCTGGAACTGCCAGATTGAAGTGCTTGAGAGCGATCAGAGCTGTGCCTTAGGTGCTGCCATTATGGCCGCTGTTGCTGCCGGTGAGCATCCAGATGTAGCGACAGCCCAGCAAGTGATGGCATCACCAGTTTGTAAGTCCTACCAACCAAACGACAGCCGCGTGGCTGTTTACGATGCCCTGTATGCCAAATACCAAAGCCTTGGTTCCTTTGTGAATGGTGGCTTCGTGAACGGAGGTGTGCAATGAGCAAGTACACCGAACTGAAGCGCGAAGTTTATGAAGCCAACATGGAGCTGCAAAACCGCGGCTTAGTGATTTACACCTTCGGCAACGTGTCACAAATTGATCGCGCCGCTGGTGTTGTGGCGATTAAACCTTCAGGTGTGTCTTACGATGCCATGAAGCCGGAAGATATTGTTGTTGTCGATTTAGAAAACAACATTGTTGAAGGCACTATGAGACCTTCATCAGACACCAAAACCCACACCCATTTGTATCGCCATTTTGCCGACATCGGTGGTGTCACGCACACCCATTCCACCTACGCCACGGCTTGGGCGCAAGCGAAGCAGTCAATACCATGCTTGGGAACCACGCATGCGGATTATGTCCACGGCGACATCGTTTGTACCCGAGTGCTGACCGATGAGCAAGTTCAGGGTGATTACGAAGAAGAAACCGGTATTCAAATCACTGAAGCGTATCAGAACCGCGATCCTAAGGCCGCGCCTATGGTGATTGTCGCGGGCCATGCGCCATTTACATGGGGCAAAGATGGCGCCGAATCGGTTTATCACGCTGCCTTGCTTGAGGAAATTGCCCGCATGGCATACCTCACCCGAACGCTTGATCCAAAAGCGGAGCCGTTGAAGCAGGCCATTTTGGACAAACACTATTTAAGAAAACACGGTAAAGACGCTTACTACGGCCAGTCCAAGTAACCGAACAACTGATTACCAAGGAAACAAATTATGAACACTACATCAGCGAAACAAGTTTGGTTTGTCACCGGCTCGCAACACTTATACGGGCCAAAGGTACTTGCTGAAGTTGCCCAAAATAGCCAAGCCATCGTCAATGGTTTGAATAGCGAAAACACTATTGCGACCGAGTTGGTTTGTAAGCCAACGGTAAAATCGCCAGAAGAGATCCTCGAGGTCTGTTTGCAAGCCAATAGTGATCCAAACTGTGTCGGTTTGGTGCTGTGGATGCACACATTCTCGCCTGCGAAAATGTGGATTGCAGGTCTTAACGTGTTGACCAAACCTTGGTTGCACTTGCACACCCAATTCAATGCTGCGCTACCTTGGGCAGACATTGATATGAACTACATGAACACTCACCAGAGTGCTCACGGTGACCGCGAATTTGGTTTTATCGGCACCCGGATGCGTAAAGAGCGCAAAGTGGTCGTTGGCCACTGGCGGCAAGCCCACGTTCAACAGGAAATTGACGATTGGTGCCGTGCTGCTCTGGGTTGGGCCGAAAGCCAGTCACTGAAAGTGGCTCGTTTCGGCGACAACATGCGTCACGTTGCAGTGACCGAAGGTGACAAAGTTGCGGCGCAAATTACCTTTGGTTATCAAGTTCATGGCTTTGGTATTGCCGATTTAGTATCGGTTATCGATCAAATCACTGATGCTGATGTGGCCGCTCAACTCGAGCTGTACCGCAATGACTACACTGGCGTTGATGCCATTTTGGCCGACGAATACAGCAAGCAAATGTTGGTTAACGAAGCGCGCTTAGAGCTTGGTATGCGTAAGTTCCTTGATGATGGCGGCTTTGGCGCATTCACCAACTGTTTCGAAAACCTAGCCGGCATGACGGGTCTGCCAGGTTTGGCTACCCAACGTCTGATGTCGCAAGGCTTCGGCTATGGTGGCGAGGGTGACTGGAAGACCGCGGCCATGGTACGGATCATGAAAGTGATGGGTCAGGGTCGTGAAGGTGGTTGTTCCTTCATGGAGGATTACACCTATAACTTTGGCTCAAGCGATCAGGTACTTGGCGCGCACATGCTTGAAGTTTGCCCATCAATTGCGGATGCCAAGCCTGCGCTGTCGGTACACCGCCACACCATTGGTGTGAAATGCGACGTTGCTCGTTTGCGCTTCACCGCCAAAGCAGGCCCAGCGATCAATGTGTCGCCTATCGATATGGGTAATCGCTTCCGCATTCTAGTCAATGAAGTGGATACCCTGACACCGCCGGCCGACTTACCAAACCTGCCTGTTGCATCAGCACTATGGGAGCCTAAGCCAAACTTGCAAATTGCAGCTGCTGCTTGGATCCATGCCGGTGGCGCTCACCACACCGCGTACAGCCAAGCTGTCACCACCGACATGATACTTGATTATGCCGATATGGCGGGTGTTGAAACTGTGGTGATTGACGACGCCACGACGATTCGCACGCTGAAACAAGAGCTGCGCAATAGCGCTGCCTATTACCAGTTGAAGCAGGGCGTTTAACGCCCTTGTTTTGGGCAGCGGATCGATCGCTGCCCGCTACCCGAGAGGACAGCGTTCAATGGTTAATTTGGCCAATTATCGCGGCTTGATTTTCGACATGGACGGCACATTAATCGACTCCATGCCAAGGTCGTTAGCTGCGTGGCAACAGACCTGCGAACACTATGGTTACCCTTATGATGGCGACTACCTACACTCGTTAGGTGGGGTGCCTACGAGGGCAACTATTGAGCTGTTGAACGACAAATTTGGTCGCAATCACTGCCCTGATGAAGTGACCGAATACAAACATACGGTACAAGAGAGCGACAGTGAGATGCCCGCCACCTTCGGCGCAATCGTCCGCCTTCTTGTCACTGCAAATGATAGCCAACGGGTTGGCGTTGGCACCGGCTCAACACGCTCCCATGCGATGGAGTTACTTGGTCATCACCAGCTACTGAACCGGCTGAATGCGCTGGTTACCGCTTGTGATGTGGCACTTGGCAAGCCTCACCCAGAAACATTTTTGACGGTGGCTAGCCAAATGGGAGTGCCGCCGGAGCAATGCATTGTATTCGAAGATACGGAAATAGGCCTGCAAGCGGCTCAACGCGCAGGAATGGACTGTGTCTTGGTTGAGAGTGGGGAGCTACGGGAGTTTTACCCTGCTTTTTTTTCTTAAAATTAATAGTCGTATTAAATGATAAAAGGTGCCCTATGTTACGCGAGTTACTTCAACCGATTTCCCGTCGCTCCATGGTGAGAAATCTGTCCTCGACTGCTATTACAGCTTTGCTTGTGGGGGCCACTGTTTGCGCCTCCCCAGTTGTCCATGCAAAAGGAAAATCAATGACCACCTTGCCTTCGGCTCAGATGGAGCACTATGGCGTGCTTGCCGATGCCACTCCGGTAGAAAAAGTAACCTTGCGTAACAGCAATGGAATCGAACTCGATGTCATCGGTTATGGCGGCATCATTACCCGCCTAGAAACGCCAGACTCCAAAGGGCGCTTGGGTAATATTGTGTTAGGGATGGATTCGCTGGAAGACTATGTTGCATCCAACCCTTACTTTGGCGCCATTATTGGCCGCTATGGTAACCGTATTGCCAAAGGTAAATTCAGCCTCAATGGCACCGAGTATCAACTGGCAACGAATGATGGTGACAATCACCTCCACGGTGGTGTTCAAGGCTTTGATAAGCGCGTTTGGAAAATGGCTCCGTTTACCACCAGCAACAGCTCTGGTGTGGTGCTGACGTTAACCAGCGCCGATGGCGATCAGGGCTACCCAGGCGAATTGGATATGCAGGTGACTTATACCCTGACTAACGACAACACGCTGGATATGCAGTTCCAAGCGGAAACGGACAAACCGACTGTCGTCAACATGACCCAGCACAGCTATTTCAATCTGGCCGGTAAAGGTGACATTTTGGATCACCAACTGCAGATTAACTCCAGCCATATTACGCCAGTTGATGGTGGCCTGATCCCGACCGGTGAGTTGATGGCAGTGGCCAACACTGAGTTTGACTTCCGCCAAGCAAAAGCGATTGGCCGCGATATTGGCGGCAAGCACAAACAACTCGCTTTGGGTAAAGGTTACGATCACAACTTCGTGTTGAAAGCGGCAATGGATGATGAGTTGGTCGAAGCGGCCAGTGTCTATGATCCTGCTTCAGGCCGTACTCTGGAAGTATGGACGTTGGAGCCTGCGGTACAATTCTACTCGGGTAACTTCCTCGATGGCAGCACGGCTCAGTCAGGCATGAAGCATGAATTCCGTACTGGTTTCTGCCTTGAGCCACAGCATTACCCAGATTCGCCAAATCAGCCAAACTTCCCTTCAACAACCTTGTTGCCGGGTGATGTGTACCACACGCAAATCGTCTACAAGTTCGGCGTGAAGTAAGCTGAGTGGATATCATGATTCGCTTGAATTGGATGGTAAAAGTGGCTGCATTGACAGCCACTTTAATAATCAGCGGTTGTGCCTCTGGGCCAAACACGAATGTAGCCAGCTACCAGTTGAGTAGCCCCGATCAGCGACTGGCAGTAGAGCTCAGACTAAGCCCTGAGCAACAGCTAGAGTACCGAGTCGTCGCTGACGATCAGCCGGTGATGGCCTATTCACCATTGGGCTTGGTGGCACAATCAGGGCAATGGCAGGAGCAGCTGTCTGTGATGAAAGTTTCGCCGGTATCTGCGGTCAGCGACCAGTATCAGTTGTGGACCGGCAAGCAGACTAACGTTGATTATCAAGCGAATCGTCTCGTGCTGACATTGGCTAATCCTGCCGGTCAGCAACTTCAAGTGAATATGCAGCTGGCCAATGATGGTCTGGCATTTCGTTATCAATTGGCCGCTGACAACCCGCACGTTTACACCATCGAGCGTGAATTAACCGCGCTTGATTTATTGCCTGAGACACGCAGCTGGCTGCAACCGAAGGCGTTGGCGCGCAGCGGCTGGGCCGATACTAATCCGTCCTATGAAGAAGATTATCTGGTTGATGTTGATGCCAAAGTGGCACAAACCTCTGCCAACGGCTGGGTCTATCCGGCATTATTTCGTCACAACGACCAGTGGCTACTCATTTCAGAAGCTGGCATTCGCTCGCACTATCCGGCAACCAATTTAAGCAGTGATGGCCGTGGTCGATTCCAACTCCGGTTCCCAGATCCTCGCGAATCGGTCGCACCGGCATTCGATACACCGCTGTTATCAGCGCAGCAGCCAACGCCTTGGCGCATTATTGCGGTCGGTTCGCTCGACACCATTATGGCGTCGACTTTGGCAACCGATGTCGCGCCAGCGCATCAGTTTAGTGATACCGATTTTATTGAACCGGGCGTTGCCGCTTGGAGCTGGGGTTTATTGAAAGACGAATCGGTCAACGCCGATACTCAGCGCCAATTTATCGATTATGCGGCCGATATGAATTGGCCGTACGTGCTGGTTGATGTCGACTGGCACACTCGCATTGGCGAGCAAAAACTGAAGCAACTAATTGCTCACGCCGCCGAGCGCGATGTCAGGCTATGGCTGTGGTACAACTCATCGGGCGATTGGAACACCACCGAATACGGCCCTAAAAGTCAGTTAATCGCTCGTCAGCAACGCCGTGCGCAGTTTGCCTGGTTGCAACAGCTTGGCGTCGCCGGGGTCAAAATTGACTTTTTCCCGGGTGATGGCGCTTCAGTGATGGCGTATTACCAAGCGCTGCTCAGTGACGCCGCCGAGTTCGATTTGATGGTCAACTTCCATGGCACGACGCTGCCGCGCGGGTTACAGCGAGCTTACCCTAATCTGATGACGTCCGAGGCGGTCAAGGGCTTTGAAATGATTACCTTCTTTCAGCCGGTTGCCGACAACGAAGCGGTTCATGCTACGGTTCTGCCGTTTACTCGCAACGTGTTTGATCCAATGGACTTCACCCCCATGACGCTGGGTGATATTCCCAATATCGAGCGGAAAACCAGTAATGCGTTTCAGCTCGCGTTGCCGGTGATTTTCACCTCTGGGGTGCAGCATTTAGTGGCAACGCCCGAGCAAATGGCGGCGATGCCAGAATTTGTCAAAAGCTACCTGCGAGATTTGCCGGGTCGATGGCAGCAATCACAGCTACTTGAAGGCTACCCCGGTAAATACATCAGCATCGCCCGCACTAGCGAATGTGCCAGCTATATTGCAGGGATTAATGCTTTATCTGAATACAAATCTTTTGAGCTGAACTTGGCTCAATTTAACCCGGCATCTGCCACCTTAATCCAACAAGGCGAGCAGTTTCACGACCTGACCGCGAGCCAACTTAGCGGAGCGAGTGCTGTGATTAACGTTGCTCCTGCCAGTGGATTTGTTGTCATACTAAAAAGCGAGAACAGCAATGACTGTAAAGCGAATTAAAACAATTGGGGCCCTAGCACTTAGTGCTGCCGTTTTGCTTGGTTGCCAGGCAACCGGCCAATCTCCGGAAACATCACCTACGTCTGATACCTTGGGCAAGGGTGAATTTACCAACCCACTGTTTCCCAATGGCGCCGATCCATGGCTTGAATACTGGAACGGCAACTACTATTTGACCACCACAACCTGGACCTCTCAGCTTGTCATGCGCAAAGCGCCGACGCTGGCGGCATTGGCTGATGCCACGCCGGTCAATGTCTGGTCTGACTCTGATCCTAAGCGTAATTGGAACTTCTGGGCGTTTGAATTCCACCGCCTGAAAGGGCCGAATGGCTATCGCTGGTACATGATGTACACCGCCGGCGAAGAAGGTACCTTGGATCATCAACATCTCAACGTGCTGGAAAGTGCCGGTGATGACCCAATGGGCCCTTATGAGTACAAGGGCGCACTGATGCCGGATGTATGGAACATCGACGGCAATTATCTGGAGTTCAATGACAAACTGTATGTGATTTACTCGCAGTGGCAGGGTGACACTCAGCTCAACATTATTGCTGAGATGGAAAACCCATGGACGCTGAAAGAAAACTCACCACACACCATCATTACAACGCCTGAGCTGGAGTGGGAGATCTCGGGCCGTAAGGTGACCGAAGGTGCTGAGATCTTGCAGCATCAAGGCCGTACCTTTATGACTTACTCGGCAAGCTTCTGTGATACGCCAGACTACAAATTAGGTCTACTCGAGCTTGTTGGCGATGATCCGCTGGACATCAATAGCTGGAAAAAATACGACCAGCCGGTATTTGAGCGCACTGAAACAGTATTCGGTCCCGGCCACAATGGGTTCTTCCAGTCGCCAGATGGTAGCGAATCGTGGATTGTCTATCACGGCAATGACAAAGCCGAATATGGCTGTGGCGCAACCCGTTCATTGCGGGCGCAGAAATTTACTTGGCATAGTGATGGCACCCCGAATTTTGGTAAGCCGGTTACGCCCGGTGACGTCATGCCACCACCTGCTGGCGAAGATGGCCCACTGTTGACCGAAGTCGAAGGTCAAAATTATGCCATCGTCAATGCCAATACTCGCCAGTGCCTTGATGCTGGCGGCTCGCAAAATGCTTGTAATCCTTCGATTAGCAAGTGGGTGATTGATCCCACTCGCGACGGTTATGTGCGTCTGGCAGACAACAACACCAAAGCGTTTTTGGGCGAGCAATGTGATTCGCCGGGTTTGAGCCACCGAGCTTGGATCAACGACGCCTGTCAGGAGTGGAAAGTTGAACGCACCCGCGACGGCGCGGTGAAAATGACTAACCGCTTAACGGGCAATGTGTTGGCCGATGCTGAGTGGTTGCTGCAGCCGCAAAACGAGGTGGTGTTGCTGAGTGAACAAAGTGGTAAAGCCGTCGCTGTGGGTGCCAAGGACAATGTTGAGCAGCAAGCGTGGCGCCACGGTGACAACCAGAAATGGCGCTTCCGCGCAACTGATAACGGCTTCTTACAGATCCGCCCTATGAATGACACCCGCAAGTGTCTTGCGGTTGAAAATGAAGCTATTTTCCCCGGCGCTAATTTAACCCTAGCAAGCTGTGATGGCTTTGAGCGCCGTGAGCGAGAAATTGCTGAATGGCGTCTCGATATGAAACCGAGCGGAGCCGTGGTGTTGGTCAACCGCTACACCAACCAAGCGCTCAATATTGATAGCTGTGGTGTTGCCGATGGCACCAATATTTCTCAAGCACCACAAAACAATGGCATTTGCCAAACCTTCTACCTAAGACAAACAAAATAATAAGTACCACCCAGCCGGTGTATCGCTTGATGCACCGGCTTTTTTATAACCAGAAAGACGGAAATAATAATGAACTATAAGATCTCTGGCCTTGCGTTAGCGGCCACGCTGGTCTCATCGGCGGCTTGCTATGCCGATGTTGCCAATGGTGTTTACACCATCACTTCAAAGTACTCGGGTAAATTGGCTGAAGTTGGCGCGGCAGCGTTAAACGACGGCGCTAATATCAACCAGTGGCCCGCCAATGGCCATGACACCCAGAAATGGATGATCACCCAACATGATTCCGGTTACTACTCCATCGTTAACCTCAACAGCGCGAAAGCCATGGAGGTTTATGATTGGAGTACTGATGATGGTGCAAATGTCGCGCAATGGGGCTACTGGGGCGGCGATAGCCAGCTGTGGGATATCAGCCAGCAAAGTGATGGTTCCTACGCCATTATCAACAAAAACAGTGGCAAGGCACTCGATCTGCTGAGCTGGGATACCGCTGATGGCGCCAACTTAGGGCAGTGGAGTTATTGGGGCGGTGATGCCCAGTTATGGCAACTCAACTTGATCCAGCAAGCCGGCAATAAACCGGTAGACACCTCAACCACCAACGGTGCCACCAATCACTGGCCGATCACCGGCAACTTGGTGACTCACGATCCAACCATTGCCTATGAAGATGGCATGTGGTGGGAATTCCAAACAGGCGACGGTATTTACGGCAAATACAGTCACGATGGTATTAACTGGGAAGGTGCTGCGGCAATTTTCCCCAATGGCTTGAGCTGGTGGGATGCCTACGTTCCGGGTCAGAACGGCATCGACGTTTGGGCGCCAGATGTTAAGTATTACAATGGCAGAACCTGGCTGTACTACTCCATTTCCACATTTGGCTCGCGCACCTCGGCAATTGGCTTGGCGTCGGCATCAAAAATCTCAGCCGGTGATTGGCAAGATCATGGCTTGGTGATCAACACCACTGACAGCGATAATTACAACGCCATCGATCCCGATTTGGTTATCGATGAAGACGGTAATCCTTGGCTGACTTTCGGCTCGTGGAACTCGGGTATTAAGCTGATGCGGCTGAACCCAATTACCATGAAGCCGATTGGTGAAATGTATTCTCTGGCAAGCCGCTCTGGCGGTATCGAAGCGCCAACCATTATTTATCGCCAAGGTTATTACTATCTGTTTGTCAGCATTGGTAAATGTTGTGCAGGCGTGGATAGTACCTATCAAATTGCCTATGGTCGTGCGACGAGTGTTACCGGGCCGTACTTAGATAAGAACGGTGTCGATATGATGAACTCAGGTGGCTCGATTCTCGATGCCGGCAGTGATGTTTGGGTTGGTCCGGGCGGACAGGATATTGCGAACACTGACGTGATTGCTCGTCACGCCTATGATGCGACCGATAATGGCACGCCTAAGTTGCTGATTAGTATCCTTAACTGGGACAGCTCTGGCTGGCCTCGATACTGATTGAAGCACCACCAAGTATTTCCAACCAAGCTTACATTCATTAGTTAGTAACGGCGCTTCGGCGCCGTTTTTTGTGGTTTGGACAAAGCCCTTGAAATATAAAATGTAACCGGTTACAGTTTTGTGTGAACGTTTACTTTAATAGAAGGATGATACCAATGCGGTTGCTTGGTTTGTTGTTGCTGTTGTTTGCATTTTCTCCATGGTCGTTCGCCAATAAATTTCCCGATTTGGCGTTGACGCCGCCGATGGGGTGGAACAGTTGGAATACCTTTGCTTGTGACATTGACGAAAAGCTGATCCGAGAAACGGCGGATATCATGGTCAGCTCGGGAATGCGTGATGCCGGCTATGTTTATTTGAATCTCGATGATTGTTGGCATGGCGAACGAGATGCCGATGGCTTTATTCACCCCGATCCGGATCGGTTTCCCTCTGGCATGAAGGCGCTTGCTGATTATGTTCACCAAAAGGGCTTGAAGCTGGGCATCTACTCTGATGCCGGCGACCAAACCTGTGGCGGTAAACCTGGCTCTAATGGTTATGAATACCAAGATGCCCTGCAATACGCCCGTTGGGGCATTGATTACCTCAAATACGATTGGTGCAATACTGAAAACCTTAGCGCTCATGGTGCCTATCGAACCATGCGCGATGCGCTTCGTCATGCCGGTCGACCGGTGGTCTTCAGCATGTGCGAATGGGGCGACAATCAGCCTTGGTTGTGGGCACAAGACGTCGGCCATTTGTGGCGCACCACAGGCGATATTATCAATTGCTGGGATTGTGAAGTAGACCATGGCACTTGGTCGTCTTGGGGGATCATGCGAATTCTCGACATGCAACAAGGTTTGCGCCAGTATGCCGGCCCAGGCCACTGGAACGACCCGGATATGATGGAAGTGGGCAACGGCATGAGCGCCGATGAAGATCGCGCCCATTTCTCTTTGTGGGCGATGCTCGCATCACCATTAATTGCTGGCAATGACTTGCGGCAAATGTCGCCCGAAACGCTGGCTATTCTGACGAATGCCGAGGTCATTGCTGTCAATCAGGATGAGCTGGGGGTGCAGGCATTTAAGTATAAAACCGAGGGCGAAATTGAATATTGGTTCAAGCCGTTGGCCAATAAATCCTGGGCATTTCTGATCCTTAACCGTGGCGATAAGGTTGCCGAAGCCGAATTTGATTTTCGTCAGGAAGTCGTTGTCGATCCGGACTTACCGCTAACGGGTAACAAGTATGCGGCCGGATTTGCTAATTCTCGCTACGCCATTCGCGACTTATGGCAACAACAAATGAAAGGCACTACCAAGACACCGCTAATTGTCACTGTACAGCCACATTCGGTTGCCATGTATCGATTAACCCGAATTGTTAACGATGAGCTTCACTAACCGATAAAACGACGAAAGCGGCCATTTGGCCGCTTTAATGGGGGGGCATGGTGTTACCAGAGGTAGTTAATGACTCATCATCTCGTGGACAGCGATGCCTGCGAGAATGAATGGGCCGTTTCCTTTCGGATCGTTACGCCAAATCGGTTCGCTCATGTAATAGCCGTAGGAGCCATCACGGCCAAAGCCAAGGCCTGCGACATAGCACTGATTGATCATGCTAATGGTGCCGTCTTGATGAACCAGCACAAACTCATCAATTAGCCCCTGATAGCCTTTCAAGGCAGCATCACGGTAACTGGCATCGATGTAGCCCTGATCAACGGCTGTGGCGAGAAAATAAACAAACATGGCTGAAGCCGATGATTCGCGGTAGTTGCCGGTTTGGCCTGCTTTATCCATCACTTGCCACCAAGTGCCGGTGGCCTGATCTTGATAAGCCACTAAGGCTTGCGCCAACTCTTTGCTGATTTGCAATAGTGGTTCGCGCAACTCAGTTTCAGATTCAGGAATAATGGCTAAGACATCAACCACCGCCATGGCGAACCAGCCAACGCCGCGGGCCCAGAATTCGGGCGATAATCCGGTTTGCGGATCGGCCCAAGACTGCTCTTTCTTTTCATCCCAGCCATGGCGATACAAACCGGTTTTCGGATCGCGAAGGTATTTGCGGGTGAGTTTGAACTCTTTGACGACTTCTTCAAAGCTGGCGCCGCCTTCAAACTGGTTACTGTAGGAGGCGAGAAATGGCATTCCCATGTAGACACCGTCCAACCAGAGTTGATTGGTGTACTTCTTCTTATGCCAAAAGGCACCTTCAGAAGTTTTGGGATGGTGCTCCAACTGCTGGCGCAGCACATCCGCAGCCAACTTGTATTTTTGCTCGCCAGTTTGCTTATACAAGGTCAACAACGCCATACCAGGGGCAACGTTGTCAATATTGAAGTTGGATTGCTTGTAACGACCAATAGTACCGTCATCTTGGATGAAGCTACCGGTGATTTTCTCGACCAACTGTTTGTGCGCGTCGTCGCCGGTGTAGTGACTCAGGCGGTTGAGCGACTCTGGATACAGGCCAATAATGTCGTATTCAAACTTTGGCAAGCGCTGACGGTGAACATCCCAGCCAGAATATTTGTAAATGTCACCTTTGCGCAGCAGTTCACTGTTGGCCAGCTTGGTACTCCAGCTCAGCGCTTGCTCTGCCGTCATTGGTGCTGACTTCGCGGCCTCAGAAAAGGCTGTGGTAATGCGGAGTCTGGCAGGTTGTGTTAAACGCTCTGCTTGCTGTTCCAAGTAGCTGATAAATGCTTGCTTGTCGCCAATGCCACTCTCTGGTTGCCACACGGCGCCAAAGTAATAGTGCAACTCTTTCGCTTTTGGCGCTTGCTCGGTAGGCTGACCTTTCGGGTTTACAATGGCCAGATAATTGTGCTCATAAGTGACAACTTCGCTCAAGTATTCCTTGCGGAATAAGGTCACCATTCCCAGCGGGCTGCCATCCAGGGCTTGCTTGCCCCAGCTGGCAATATAGGTATACGCCTTACCGGTTATGTCGACGTCACCGGTGATCAGTTCAGTGTTTTTGTGCTTCACCACGCCAATAGCCAGTTGCTCAACCGGTTGCGCCACGGTTAAGTCGACTTTTGCCAAATGACTGCCAGCTTGCATTGAGAACTTGGCGTTGACATCGAGTTCGCCAGCATCCGAGTTCCAGTTGTCGTAATCGATGGTGAAGCCTGAAAATAGCGGGCCATTGGCGACAATGGTTGCGGTCCGTTGGGCCACTTCGCTCGGCAATTGAATGTTGTCGCCTGTCCACAAGCCAAAGCCACCGGCGCCAACGGATTTACCAACTTTGAGAATGTCCATGCCCCAGTCTTGCAGGTGGTGGTAGGACTCGTAACCATCCTGACCGACTTTCTGCAAAATGGGTTGGTCGCTCAACTTGCCGAAGATATCGAAGCCATTGCGCCAATCGAGGTAAATTCGATAGCCAACTTTGTCCGATTCAATGCCTGGGCCTTCGTAACGAATCCAGTAGGAATGGTCGGTGTAATGGCTTGGTGGCGTTAATTCGGTGACATTGTTGAATTCGCCGCCGCTATATTCCTGATACTCGCTATCCGGGTAGCGGCTGTGCGGTTGCCACTGGCCACCGGTTTTAACCGAAATTTCGGCCTGAGTGCGAGCTGCAGGCGCGGGTTGTTGCTGGCCTGCTTCGGCTATGCTTAGGGTGACGACTTCGCTTGCGGCCAAGTCGACCATTGCCAACAGACCGTCGACGGTGCCGTCGAGGTTGTAATCAACCGGCTGTGAAGCGATGACCTGTTCGCCAGCGGTGACCTGCAATGCGGTATCGCTGCTGACTGCCAGATCATGATAGCTAATGTAAATCGGCTCGTCAGAACGGGCAAAACTTGATGGATTAGATACTTCAATGGTCGCTACCGCGACCGCTTTAGTCTCAACTGTGTCGATCGAGGCAGGGGCGTTGTCGGCTTGTTGCGGGTTGCCACAAGCCGTTAAACCAGCCACCGCGATGGCGCTTGCTGAGAAAATGGCAAAGCGAGCTTTGCCATTTAGTTTCATTGATTGTCGTTGCATGTGTTTGAACCTTAGTTCTACGCTATTCAAGACGCTCATTCGAAGTTATATGCTTTTTTCACTAAGCCGTAGGTTAGCTGGTAAGCGAGTTCTTTGGCGTCAGCAAGAGTAATTTGCTGATTCGTCACTAATTCTGCTAAGTAGCGACAATCGACGCGCCGAGCAACATCATGACGAGCCGGAATGGACAAGAATGCGCGGGTATCATCGTTAAAGCCAACGGTGTTATAAAAACCAGCAGTTTCAGTCGTTTGCTGACGGAATCGCAGCATACCTGCGGGGCTGTCATGGAACCACCAGGCCGGACCCAGCTTCAGACTTGGATAGTGACCTGCCAATGGCGCAAGCTCACGGCTATAGGTTGTTTCATCCAGCGTAAACAAGATGATCTTCAAGTCTGGGTTGTTGCCGTATTTTGACAACAGCGGCTTGAGCGCTGAGACATATTCGGTCGGCGATGGAATATCGGCACCTTTGTCGCGACCATAAACCTCAAACACTTTTTGGTTGTGGTTGCGGTATGCACCTGGGTGGATTTGCATCACTAAGCCATCTTCAATGCTCATTCCGGCTAATTCTGTCAGCATTTGACCGCGGAACAGTTCTTGCTCTTGCTCGGATGCCTGACCGGTGACGCATTTGGCGTACAGTGCCTGACATTCATCCAGTGGCAGATCGGCCGTTAGTGCGGTTGGGTGGCCGTGATCCGTCGCGGTCGCGCGACCATGCGTTTTGAAGTACAAACGACGCTGGCGAATTGCTTCGAGGTAGCCGTGCCAAGATGTCACGTCACAACCGGTCAACTCACCCAGCTTTTCAATGTTCTGAGTGAAGTCTTCGCGACTGGCGTCAACGACATCGTCGGGACGGAAGGTAGTGATCACGCGCTTTGCCCACGGCGTACCGGCTAGCTTCTTGTGCTCAGCCAAATCGTCAAGCGCACCTTCTGTTGTTGCGATGACTTCAATGTTAAAGCGGTCCATCAGGGCGTGGGTTGAAAACTCAGGCGAGGTCAGTTGACGGTTGATTTCATGGTAGTACTCTTCGGCGTTAGCTGGGCACAGACGCTCGGTGAAACCAAACACTTTCGAGAAGGTTGAATCAAGCCAATAGCCAGATGGCGTGCCGGCAAACAAGAAGTAGTTTTCGGCAAAAATTTTCCACACATCAAGCGGATCAACAGCATGTTCTGCTGCTGGGTCGGCTTGTTCGCCTTGTTGTGGAATACCGAGTGATTCCAATGGAATGCCTTGGCTATAGAGCATCCGGAATACGTAGTGATCCGGTTTGATCAGCAGATCAGTAGCATTGTTAAAGTTCTTATTGTCGCCGAACCAGCTCGGATCGGTGTGGCCATGGGGACTGACAATCGGAAGATCTTTAATGCCGTCGTAAAGCTCTTTTGCTACGCGAACTACATTGGAATCGCTGGAAAATAAGCGGTCTGGATGCATCGCAAGTTGAATCGGTGCGGCAGTCATGTTTTGTCCTATTTAAATTCTGCAAGTCACGTTGTCACTGTTGCCTTGGGGCTACAGTGATTGGGGATCAATCTTGATGCCGTTAACAGTGACGTTATTCATGGTTATATTTTTGATATTCTTGAAGATCGACGGGTTCTGAGCATTGCCAAAGTGGCAGTCGATAAAGTGAATATCTTCTATTGGTTTACGGGGGAAGCCTTGGAGATTGAAAGCGCGCAAGCTGATGTCGTTGCAGGTCATGTTTTCAATCACAATATCGCGTACGGTCGGATCGAATGAGCCGGCATCACCTTCTTCGTAGAAGAAATTAATGACCACGGCGGTTTTTACTGAACCAACGGTAATGTTTCGGTAACGCAGCCGCTCAATCAAGCCGCCACGAATGGAATTGGTTTTGATGCGAATGGCACGCTCAAGGTGAGGGCTGTCCATCTGGCAATTCTCGACATAGACGTTATTGACGCCACCTGAAATTTCGCTGCCGATCACCACACCACCATGGCCTTCTTTCATCTGACAGTTGGCAATGATGATGTTCTTACTTGGAATGCCGACGCGACGACCATCGGCGTTGCGGCCGGATTTAATGGCAATACAATCATCACCGGTATCGAACATACAGTCTTCAATTAGTACATGATCACAGCATTCAGGATCGCAGCCATCGCTGTTTGGGCCATGGCTAAGGAATTGAACGCCTTTCACCGAAACATGTTGGCAAAGTACCGGGTGAACCAACCAAAACGGCGAGTCTTTGAAGGTCACCCCTTCAACCAATACACGCTGGCATTCATAAGGCTGGAAGAAAGAAGGACGCAAGAACGAGCCTTCAGCATAAAGCCGCTGCTCTTGTGGCACATGGTTTTCAACGTCCTTCATCAGTTGCATTCGCGCTGGTGCTTGGTCCTGATCAGGAATGATGTCCCAGTGTGCTTCTTTGTGCGGGCCTTTCCACGGCCACCAGGTTTGGTTATCGCCGCTGCCATCAAATACACCGGAGCCGGTGACTGCAATGTTGTTTTGCTGATAGGCGTAAATCAGTGGCGAATAGCCCATGATTTCCATGCCTTCCCAGCGGGTATGAACGGCTGGCAAATAGCGTTTCGGTTCGGGAATGAATTTAACGCGGGCGCCTGCTTGCAGATGCAAGTTAACGTTTGATAACAGGTGGATCGGCCCAGTGTGGTAAAGTCCTGGCGCAACAACAACGCGGCCTCCGCCAGCCTGATGGCAGGCCTTAATCGCCTTGGCAAAGACTTCAGTGCAATCTTCGGGTTGTGGGCCTTGGAAGTAATCTGTCAGAGGAAAATCACGGTCAGGAAATTCTGGCAGTTGAATATTGGCGCGAATCTGCCTCGCGGTTTCCCAGTCGTCCACTAGCTTGCTCGGCGTCCGGTTGGTTGGAGAAGTAGAAAGACAGGCTGGAATACCGACCATAGCAGCACTGGCAAAACAGCCTTTTAATAATTCGCGTCGACTAAATTTCATAGTATTGGTCTTTGTTAGTTGATCTTCTGGCGCCAATTGTCGGTGTCAGTTGCTCCTTGCATACCCTTCTCGCTTAACCTTCGAAGTGATGTTGCCACCGGTGGCAGTTGCCAACAATATTTAGCCCTTATTAAAAATAGTGTCAACAGAATTTACACATATCCGGTTACTTTATGGTGATAAGTTGACGTGAGTAAAAATTTCTAAGGCGGTGCTTGATTGTCCAGTCGATGGCAAATAATGCGGCACTCGGAGCGCCCACGCAGTTGGGCCACAGTCAATCTGGTTGGACCAATTTTTTATGACGATGGCGCAAATTGTGATCAAGCGAATAGGTTTTATCGCTTGGCTAACAAAATTTTTACACTAGGCCACATTTTACACAACATGGGTGTTGACTTTCGTTCTTCTCGGCTTTTAACTGGCATTAACTGCTACCGGTGGCAATCGGGGTGAAGGTAAAAGTGCTACCGGTGGCAGGTGTTTTTAGTTAGTACCAATAAATTTAAATTAAATAATAACTCTGTCGCTCACCTCACTTGAGCAGACGAACCAGAAAAGTTAAGAGGAACGCACTGTGAAATACCAAAGTTTCAAAGTGAATAAGCTACTAAAATCAATGATTATTGGGGGATGTGTTGCCGCCTCCATGCCTGTTTTGGCAGCTGAACCAGCTACTGCAGAGGATGCAGCCTCTGGCGATGTCGAAATCATCCATGTTAAAGGTTTCCGAGGCTCCTTGAACAAAGCAATGTTCGAGAAGCGCGCATCAACCAACGTCAAAGACTCAATCATGAGTGAAGACATTGGTAAGTTTCCAGACCTGAACATTGCCGAATCACTCCAGCGTGTGCCTGGCGTGGCTATTTCTCGTGAAGGTGGTGAGGGTCGACAAATTACTCTCCGTGGTCTGAGCCCTTCATTTACTCGCTCAACCTTAAACGGTATGGAAGTCCCTTCTAGTACCGATGGTACCGACTCCGGTGGCGGTGTGAACAATGGTCGTGGTTTTGACTTCAACGTATTCGCATCGGAACTGTTCAACCGCGTTGACATCAATAAGTCGCCAACGGCGTCAATGGAAGAAGGTGGTATTGCCGGTACGGTTGACCTCTATTCCGCCAAACCGTTTGATAGCATGGGCTTCCACTTGGCCGCTTCTGGTCAACTGGGTTACAACGACCTGTCCGAAGAAAAAGATCCTCGTGTTTCTGCGATGATCAGCAATACCTTTATGGACGACACGGTTGGTGTTCTTCTTTCCGCGGCTTACTCTGAGCGTACTGTTCGTCAGGAAGGGTTTGGTACGGTTCGTTGGACCAACCCAGTTGCTGATGGTGGCGGTATCTACGCTGACACGTCAAACACGGTTGTTAACGGCACTCCTAATGTAGGTAACTGTGAGCATGACGGTGAAGCCGTTGATCCGGTCAACTGCTTGTGGACGCCGCGTTTGCCACGCCCTGACTTTTTCGGCAATGATCAGGATCGTTTTGGTTTCACCGGCGCACTTCAATATGCGCCAAGCGATGACGTCAAAATTACCTTCGATACTTTGTATTCGAAGCTTGAGAACAGCCGCACCATGTACAACATGTTCGAGATGTTCCGCAGCACCTTTGACGAGATCACGCCGGTTGAGCTGACCGTAGCTGATAACGGACGTCAGGTACTCGCGGGTACCTTTGATGGTGTTAAAAACCGTATTGAGAGCCGTAATCAGGAATCTAAAACTGATTTTAGTCAGTACGTGTTGTCGGGTGAGTTTGCCCTGACTGATACCCTTACCTTGAATGGTTTGCTCGGTACTGCAGAATCTGATGCCCGCTCTGAGCAATATCGTTACAACATGACGAACCAAACGGCACATCGTTTTGGTTTTGATTTTAGTAAAGACAAAAATGCACCTGAGCTGATTTATGATTATGACTACAACGATGCTAGCTCGTACGACTTGAAAGATGGCCGTCTGCGTGCAACTGATGTGCTGCGTGAGAACGACACTGCGAAGCTGGATCTGGACTACGCCGGTGATGAAGTTAACCTGAAAGTCGGTATTGCTTACAATGACCGTTCGGTTGACTACAAAGAAGAGCAAATCAACGGCTTCCCTGATCAAGCTTCTGCAGTCGGCTTCACTCGTGAATTCCCATACAGTGACTTTGGTACCGGTTTCGACGGTGGTAGCTTACCTAAATTCATCGTTGCGGACTTCGCTGCCATTAACGATCAATTGTTGGAAAAAGATTGGACTCAACGTACTGCGCAAAGCTGGAAAGTAAGTGAAGAGACTTATGCTGGTTATATCGAGTTAAATGGCGTCTTCACCTTTGCCGATATGGATTTGCGTACAAACTTCGGTATGCGTGTGGTTCGCACTGAAACTGAATCAACCGGTTACCTAGGCGATGAAAAAGTCTCGATTGATGGTGATTACACCAACTTCCTACCAGCGTTAAACTTGGCGTTGGATTTAACCGACGACATCGTCATTCGTAGTGCTTTGTCGACAACAATGACTCGCCCATCGTTGAGCTCGCTTAACCCGGGTAACCCACGCTTTGACTACATCAATGGTTCGGTCAACGTTGGCAACCCAGAACTTGAGCCGTTCGTGTCAAACAACTTTGATTTCGGCGTTGAGTGGTACTTTGATGAAGAATCAATGATTGCAGCGACCTTCTTCTACAAAGACATCCAAGACTACATCACCTCTGATAGTGTTGATAAGTTAGTGGATGAGGCATACCTGCCATTTATCTACGAAGATCCAAACTACGATCCACAAATCTCGTTGGATCCGGCTGAAGTACCATACACCCATAACACGCCAGTGAACTTGGATGAGCAAGACATCAACGGTTATGAGTTGGTGTATCAGCAGCACTTCTCGTTCCTGCCTGCGCCGTTTGATAACTTGGGTGCGCTAGCCAACTACACCAAAGTGTCATCGGGTAAAATTGAAGGCCTGTCAGAAGACTCGTACAACGCCACCGTTTACTACGAGACTGATGACTACGGTATCCGCGTTTCGATGAACAAGCGTGACGATTACATCACCGACTACACCGGTAGTAATGGTAACGCCGAGCACGGTACCACTGGCCCGACTCACGTTGACCTGTCAGCGTTTTACAACTTCAACGAGAACCTGACGTTCACCTTCGAAGGTATCAACCTGACTGATGAGCATGAGCGTCTGTTCACCACAGGTGAAGGTGACTTGAACCTGGTTCGTGAGTACAACCACACCGGTCGTCAGTACTTCCTAGGTGTCCGTTACGTGATGTAACGAAACAGACTCACCGCACTGCGTCTTTATCAGTGGCGCAGTGCAGTGTTTTTGGGGGCGGGCTTTGCTCGCCTTTCTTTCACTCAGTAATTTCGTTTAAGTATTCCGGAGTTATTTGATGTCGACCTTACGGATGACCTTTGTTGTTGCTCTCTCAACGCTATTGTCTAATGTGGCTTGGGCAGCAAATCCACTCAATTTCGGTAGTGATATTTTGACCGCAGACCCGTCAGGCCATGTTTGGCAAGACGGTCGTATGTATCTCTACACCTCCCATGATGAAAACTGCCAACTCGATTTTTGGATGAAAGATTGGCATGTGTTCTCGTCCGATGACCTGATCAACTGGGTCGATCATGGTGCGGTGTTGTCGGTAGACCAACTGAGCTGGGCTGACAATTACGCTTGGGCGCCAGATGCCGGCTATAAAAACGGCAAATACTATTTTGTATTCCCCGCTGGCACCGGTCATAAAGATCGGGCTAATCCAGAAAAAAGTACCAAATGGATGGGTATTGGCATTGCCGAAAGTGATTCGCCAACCGGTCCGTTTGTTGATGTGATTGGTGCTCCGCTATGGCGTGAGCCTTATGCCAATGATCCAAGTTTGTTCATCGATGATGATGGCCAAGCTTATTTGTATTTTCACGGCAAAGGATTTGATTATTACGTCATCAAAATGGCTGATGACATGAGAAGTACTGAAGGCGACTTTATTAAAATGGATATGGGCGGTTATGAGCCTAAAATGGAAGGTCCTTGGGTATTTAAAAGAAACGATATTTATTATTTCACCATGCCAGAAAATAATCGCGAACTGGCTTATTATACCGCTCCATCTCCTCTCGGCCCATGGCAATACCAAGGTGTATTTATGGAGTCAGAACATGATTCAAATAATCATCACTCGATTGTTCAATTTAAAGATGACTGGATCTTATTTTATCACCGCTGGCTAGAAACACCCGATGCCAATTGTGATGCGAGAAAGCGACAGCGACACAGTGCAGCAGAATATATATATTTCAATGACGATGGAACGATCAAAAAAGTTAATCGAACAGAACATGGAGTTGGTCAGAATTTAACTAAAAAAATCAGCAATTAGCTGAACTAATAATTATTATTAAATTAGGAGATGTAGCATGTTCTCTAAATTAGTCCGTCAGAAAGCTCATTACTCACCCACTATCAAATCTCCGTTATTGCTGCTGATATTGATGCTCAGCAGCATGCTGTCGTCAGCGGCGCTAGCGGCTGATACCAACCAAGTCACAATTAACAAACCTAGGCAAGGCAGCACTTACATGTTTGAGCTGATGAAGCTTGCTTTGTCTTACAGCTCACAGCCCTATGAATTCGTCGCCAATGCTGAGACTTTGAGTCGCCGAGCACAAACCGAAGCCGTGCGTAACGGTGATCTGGATGTCATGTGGGGCGGCACCTCAACACAAATGGAACAAGACTTCATCCCCGTGCGTATTGACGGGTACCGAGGGATGATGAGTTTGCGCTTTATGTTAATCCGCAAAGGTGACCAGCAACTATTTGATCAGGTTGATGATTATAATGACTTAAAGCGTTTAACCTTTGGTCAGGGGCGGACTTGGGCAGACCGAGATATTCTCGAGTCCGCAGGTTTAGATGTGGTCACGGCACCGAAAAAGGCCAGTTTATTTTTTATGTTAGATGGCGAACGGTTTGATGCCTTTCCCCGTGGTGCAACAGAAGCCTGGCGTGAAGCTGAACAATACTCTCATCTCGATATTACTGTTGAAAATGGTTTAATTATTTCCTACCCATTGCCTACTTACTTTTTTGTTAATAAGAAAAACTTAACATTGGCACGAGATATTGAGTCGGGGCTCGAAAAAATGCTAGTAGATGGCCGATTTGATGAGTTTTTTTATAATAATGATCGTATTCGACAATTCCTCACTCAAGCTGATTTAAATAACCGCCGCGTTATTCAACTTGATAATCCTTTATTACCTAAAAATACACCACTTCACCGAAAAGAATTGTGGTTATCTATTGAAGATTTAAAACGCGGAATGCGCCAGTATGGCGGCTATTCTGGTTAGCCTAAATATTGTTAACAATATTGATGGTGGGCAGTCTTAGGTTAAAAAATAGCCAATTTTATTCTTTGGTGATCACGATCGCATGATTAACATTCTTTTTTATTTATTTGATGTTGGTCATGCCGTTTTTAAGAAATTGTAAATATAATTTTTTCCAAATTGCCACCGGTGGCATTGTTCGGGTGGCAAATTTAATCAGATAATGACAATAAGCAGTAACGCAAAGGGGTCGATAAATATGAGGCGATGGAAGTTAAATGCCATCTCGGCTGCGCTTACCTTGGGATACGTAATGATCCCACATGCCATGGCGCAAGAAGAAGCTAAACAATCCGATGAGGAAGCCGTTGAGGTTATCCAGGTCAAAGGCATTCAGTACAGTGACCAACAAGCTCGTTTGATGGAACGAGAAAAAAGCCAGTTCAGCTCGGTGGTCTCGACCGATGATTTGGGTAACTTTGTTGATCAGAACGTTGCTGAGTCGCTGCGCCGCTTGCCTGGTGTGAGCCTACAACGCTCCGAGGGTGAGGGTAAATTCGTCAACGTCCGTGGTTTGGGGCCACAATTCGTTGCTGTCAATATGAACGGCGCCGAAATGGCTGGCGCGGGTGAAGATCGTAAAGTTGGGCTCGATGGTATCGCAGGCGATAGCTTGGGAGCGATTGAAGTATTTAAAACCCTAACGCCCGATATGAACTTGAACTCAATCGGTGGTGCGGTGAATGTGAAATCCATTTCCGCATACGACCGTGGCGGCAACAGCCTGAAGCTAAAAGTTCAGGATTCCTACAATGACTTGCGCGAAAAGCATTCGCCTAAGTTTACCTTAGATGGCACGCATTTATTTGCCGATGAAACCATTGGTATTGGTTTTGTTGCGTCGATGGAAGACCGCTATACCGCAGTCAACGAACAGCGCCATCACTCAACTAACACCTACCGCACCATTCGCCAATGGGATCCAAATGCCATTGATGAAGAGACCGGCGATCTCGGAGTTCAGGTTGGTGATGCCATCTTGGCTCCTTACCAGGTAGAGACTCGTCAGGAAGTGGCCGATCGTGAACGCGATACTGTTGGCTTAAACCTCGAGTTCCGCCCTAATGACGACAACTATTTCTACGTTAAAGGGAACTATGTTCGCTTTACTGACGAAGATGTTGCCTACCGTGAATACTATCGTTTTGATAAGGCGGATAAAGACAACGAAATTATGTTCGTTGATGCGGCCACCAAAGAGTTTGTCGTCACTGATGCCGAGCTGCAGCACCAGTACTTTATTCAGGAATCAGAGCAAAAGGTAAAAACCTTCAGCATTGGTGGTGAACACGTCTTTAATGATGTCTGGACCTTGGAATATGACTACTCCAAGTCGCGCTCCCGCGAAGACTCAGTCGATGATCGCCGTGTTCAATTCCGTGAACAAAACATCATTCTTTATGGCCAAGCCACCCAAGACGAAGTGTTCTATGAAGCACTGTCTCCAGAGGAAGTCATTGCTCAATATCCAACGGTTGATTTGGCAGGCTTCGGTAGCTACGACGGCGATGCTGCAAATCCGGATAACTGGGAATTCGACAACATGTTCCTCGAAGATTCGATTCGTCGTGATGAGATCGAAACCTTCAAAGCTGATTTAACTTACACCGTTGATAGTGATTGGTTGTATTACATCAAAGCCGGTTTTGCCATCAGCGAGCGGATGAATGAGCTGGATAAGAACCGTTGGAGTTTTGTGCCAACCACAGATGGTTGTACAGACACCTATGCTGCTGATTCAGCAGAACTAGCCGAGTGTTATAACGCCATTAAGATCTCACAGGATGAAGTGATCGCACCGGTTGCTGATGGCGGCCTTGGCTATTCCACCGGTATTCCGAAAAACAGCAACTTCCAGTACCCATTTGTAGATAAGAAAACGCTGGAATATCTGACCGGTTTGATTGGTCCAACTAAGTATGCAGTGACTGGCTATAGCGGTGACGATGATGTGGTGTCGTTCGAAAGCTCGGCGAACGATTACAAGCTGACCGAAGATGTCAACGAAGTGTACGTCATGGCAGAGTTTGAACTGCATGAAGACGTTACCTTGATCACTGGTGTTCGTTACGTTGATACCGAATTCTCCTCCAACGGTAACCTCGCGTTGAGCAACGATGAATTCGCAGTGGGTGAAGGCGAAGGTGCAGAGCTTGATGTGTTCGTACCAATGCCACAGGCCACTATCACCTACAGCGAGTACTTCCCAAGTGCTCACTTGCGTTGGGAAGCGGATGATGACTTGCTAGTGCGGGCGTCGATCTGGACTTCTTACACCCGTCCGACCTTTAAGCAAAACCGCGCTTATGCCCAGTTCAAGAATGACATTGAATTGTGTATGCCATCGACAGAAGAGGGCGTCGAGCCAGAGTGTTACACCGACAACGAGAACCTCGGTGCTTCTGCCATCGACTTGCAGGACTTTGTCCTCGGGCCGAACAACACGCTTGATTTAGGTAACCCGAACTTGGTGCCAATGACGGCCACCAACTTCGATGCCTCGATCAGCTGGTATGAGTCTGAAGATCTGTTTATCGAAGCGGCGATTTTCTACAAAGACATTGATGACTTCATTGTTGATGTTCAGGGTTATCCGGCCCGCCTTGATGAACTCCCAGTCACTCTGCCAGTTGGCCAGGTCACTGAATTCATTATTGCCGAAGACACTGAACTGCAAAACATCAACACCACCATTAACGGCGACTCTGCTTGGGTTTACGGTATGGAATTGAGCTACAACCAGTTCTTTGACTGGGGTGGTTTTGTCCAGAGTAACTTGACAGTACAGGACAGTGAAGCCGACTTGGATTCCAGTATTCGTGATGACAGTGTGCCTCTGCCGGATCAGGCCGATGTCATGGGGAACCTGACCGTTGGTTGGGAAAATGATGACTGGTCGTTCCGTTTGATTGGTAACTACCGCTCTAAGGTACTTGAGGAAATTGGCTCGTGCCCAGCGGAAGAACATCAATCCGAAGGTCTGTCATCTTGGGAAGCCTGTAAGTCTTGGACCGATAAGTACCACGATGAAATTAAGACACTCGACTTCAAAGCGAAGTGGAATGTTATCGACGGTATGTCCATTTACTTCGATGCCATCAATATCACCGAACATGACGACATTCGCTACTACAAGGGCAACGCCCTGACTGGCGGCAAAGTGCTCTCGCAACGCGAAGAGTACGGCCGTACTTATCAAGTAGGTGTGAACTACAAGTTCTACTAAGTGGTTGATATTCAGGATTTTGAGCGCTGTTTTGCCACCGGTAGAACAGCGCCTACAGGACAAACAAATGAAATATAAATTATCAATACTCAGCAGTGTGATCAGCGCTGTATTAGTCTCCGGCTGTGGCTTTGAGTCGGATGAATATGTGTCAGAAAACACGGTGACAACACTGGAAGGCCAGTTGCTTGATAGTGCCGTTGCCGGTATCAAGTTCCGCCGCACCAACATTAATGGCGAAGTGACCGAAGGGGTGACCAACGCAGAAGGTAAGTTTGACTACGTTCGCGGTGAGTCCATTGAGTTCTACATTGGTGATGTGACACTGCCATCAGTGCCAGCAAAAACCATTGTGACGCCACTGAGCTTCTTCAACACCGACAACCCAAATGCCGAAAACGTTGCGAACGTGGCGCGGCTATTTCAATCGCTCGATAGCGACACCGATCCAAGCAATGGCATTGCCATTCACAGCAGTGCAGATGCCGTCGCTACAGTCAATACCGATGCCGAAGGCAACCCGCTTACTCCTGAAGCATTTTTTGGCCAGCCAGGTGATGAATTTGCAGATGCGGTTGAAGTCTGGCTACCTGCCGCAACTGACAATTTGCGCACCAGCATGGTGTCCTATGATGACGCCGTGAATCACTTTGTGGACACCCTCGCTGGATTGGGCGAATTCAAAGATCAGGCGTTTGCTGCCGACACCTTCGATGGTCCGTTGCACAATATTTTTGTTGAAAATGGTACTGTCGTTACCCAGTTGATGACCTTTACGCCGAATATGGAAGGTGAGACGGTATTGCCGTCGGGCACTTACACCATCATTCAGGATGAAGTCGAAGTCGAAGTCGGCCAATACGAGTTAAGTACCAGCAAACAAGTACTGATCCTCAACAAGTTAGAAGCCGAGCAAGTAGTTTCTTCTGACTTCTTGATCTCGCTGGCGACTAGTTCTGAAGGCCAGATTTTCAGCGTCTGTTCGCGTGATTCTGACGATTTGTCTGAGTTAGTCGGCCTGCAAACCTTGGTGACAGACTGTGAAACCGTCAATAACCGTAAAGAAAACAAGCTGATCCTCAACGAAGAGCTGTTGGCTGATGAACAAGCAGCAATGCAGGAATATGCCGATTCGGTTGACCTGCCAGAGCCAGCATTGTTTGAAGACTTTGAAGTGGACAGTGTTAGCACTTTCTACTCGTCGAACTACAAGCGTTTAGCTGAATCAACCTCCAGCGGCGCGCTGTACTTTAAAACCGGCGGTACCATTGAGATTGAAAATGGCCAGCTTATCTTGGGCGGTGATCGCTTCTCGATTGGTAACACCACGCCGGATGTATCAACCACGTCTGCTGACACTAAAGGCACAGGTATTTACAACCTGAGCGAAGGCTTCACCATTAGTTTTGATGTCATCGACCACAACAGTGGCGGTAGCTTAAACATCTATGCCGATAACAACACCACGAGCTCGGGTAATTCCATGCATGGTGGCGATTCTAAGTTTATTGGCACATCAATCAATGATGAAAACTTCCCGAAAGGTCAGCGTTTTACCTTCAGCCACCCGGGCTTCCCTGCGACCACTAATTCGTTCTTACAGCTGCGTACTGACTCTGCCGGTAGTATCACCATTGATAACTTGCAGATCGAAACCGTTGCTGGTGCCGTCGTCAAAGAAGCTTATGAGCCGGTGACATTCAGCTGTACCGATGCCGCCGCTAGCACGTTGTACTTCTGTGATGACTTTGCCGCTGGCAATCTCGATAACTGGGATATCAATGCCGTTGCAGGCAATACCGAAGGGCCAGAAGGTGAGTTTGATGTCCTCGACTTGAGCGGCAACAACGTCATGCGTTACACCGCAGGTAGCTTAGGTGGTGTCATTGCAACCTTGAAAGAGTCGGTGATGGCTAACGTGCCTGACGCTGATTACTTCGTCGAAGCGAAAATTCGTCCGCGCCAGAATAGCACCACGGCGAGCAAGCACTTGTACCTGATGGGTCGCTATGTTGATGACCAAAACTGGTACGCCGGTGGTTTGAATATGCAAAACAGCCCGAGCTCGACTCGTGCTGAAGTGGCGACCTTGATCGCCGGTTCGTTGTCTCGTCCTGTCCAAGCCAAGCAACCATTTGTACTGGGTGAAAAAGGCGAAACTGAAGATGGTGTGTGGTACACGGTCCGTTTTGAAATGGTCGGTAGCGACCTGACGGTCTACGTCAATGGCGAAGAGAAGGGCACCTTTGCTGATACCAACTTCACCGCCAAGGGTTTAGCGGGTCTGTACACCTACAACCGTTCATTTGAGCTCGACAACTTACGAATTGGTTCGGCTGCCGATAAGCCGATTTATATTTCAACCGACCTTGCTGAAGATACTCTAACCGGTGGTGTTAATGGCGATCCGTTAACCTTTAGCATCAGTGCACTATTGGGCGATGGTTCAGCTGACACTGTCACCGTTCATTCTGGTGATGGCGATGTTGCTAAAGTCAGCATCGACGGTGATCTAGTCACTGTGCTGCCATTGGAAGAAGGGCAGACCATTATCTATATCGTGTCGTCGACTGATCCAAGCGTTTACAAAGAAATTCCAATCAATGTAGCGCCGCAGTTTATTGACTCAGAAACTAATTATGGTGATTTGACAGGGAAGTTAACACCTGCCATCAACGAAGCTGACGGCTATGTTGATACCCTGCTGAGTGTTGAATTTGATTCAGCGCCAACGCTGGGTGAGTTGGGTATGGTGCGCATTTACAATGCCAATACCGACGAAATGGTCGATGAACTCAATGTCGCAGGTGATGTTGACACTATTACGTCTGAACTCACCGATAAGTTCCGTACCTTGCAGTACAAGCCTGTCTATGTTGAAGGCAACACCTTGATGATCAAACCGCATCAGGGCGTGCTTGACTACAACACCAGTTACTACGTGGTGATCGGCAATGACGTGGTACTTGATACCAAGCTGAACGGTATCGACTTTGACGGCCTCGGCAGTGCTATGGGCTGGCAGTTCACCACCACTTCAGTGATGCCAACGGGCACCAATATTCTGGTTGATGACGATGGTGATGCCGACTTCCGTACCCTCCAGGGTGCGATGGCTTACGCCATGAAAGATAAAGACACGCCAATGACCATTTCCATTAAGGAAGGTGTCTACAACGAGCTGCTTTATCTGCGTGACAAAAATAACCTCACCATTCAAGGTGAAAGCCGTGACAACACCATTGTTCAATACGAGAACTATGAAGGCTTGAATGGCGGTTCAGCAGGGCGCCCCGTGTTCTTAGTTGAAGGTTCTGACAATCTGGTGTTGAACAACTTCACTTTGAAGAACACTCACATGAGAACCGGTGCTGGTGATCAGGCCGAAGCCATTTACTTCAATGGCCCAGGCAAGCGATTGACTGCGAATAACATGAACTTCCTCAGTGAGCAAGACACCTTGCAGCTGAAAGGTTACACCTGGATTTACAACAGTTTAGTTGCCGGTAACGTCGACTTCATCTGGGGTTATGCAGATGCAGTGTTGTTCGAAAACAGTGAAATTCGCAGCATCGGCCGCTCAGAGAAAGCACCTGATGATAGTGAAGGTGGTTACATTCTGCAGGCGCGTGTTCAGGATGCGAGCAAAGACAATGCTGGTTTCGTCTTCATGAACAACGAATTTACCAGTGGTCCAGGTCCAAAAGGCAACGGTGTACTGGATAATTCAACCTACTTTGCCCGTAGTGGTGGTAACTCTAGCTACTATGACAATGTCTTGTTGATTAACAACAAGTTGGGTCCACACATCAATACTGCAGGTTGGGCGACACAAGCCTCTACCGGCGGCGAGCAGCCTGATCCAAATCCTGCTGCACCAACTGAAACAATGGGTTGGCGTGAGTTCGGCAGTATGGATCTGCAAGGCAATCCGCTTGACTTGAGTGGTCGTGACCCTGCTTCGCTAGTACTTGGTGCTGCACCTTACAGCAACCGTGCTGAAGTGTTTGCCCAATTCAATAACGGCGAAGGCTGGGATCCACAACCATTGGATGCGCCAAACTTTGATGATGTTCCAGTTGACGATCCAATTGCTGAGCCAGCTGATGGCGACGGTGGCTTTGCGGGCGACGGCTACAGCATCACAGGTGGTGCTGGCGGCACCGTAGTAACGGTTGCAACAGGTAGTTCGCTAGTGAAAGCACTGGACGATGCCAAAGATGCAGGCCAGCCAGTCACTATCTATGTTGATGGTACGATCACCGCTGCTAATACTGGCGATACCAACCGCAGCATTCCAATTAAAGACATTGATAATGTCTCGATCATTGGTGTAGCAGACCGTGGTGAGTTAAACGGCATCGGCTTCCAAATCGAACGGGCCCATAACGTCATTATCCGTAACCTGAAAATCCATCAGGTTCCCGCTAGCTTCGGCGATGCCATCGGTATTGAAGGTGATGAAACTGTCGGCACTAGCCACATC
Source organism: Neiella litorisoli (assembly GCF_014773395.1). Lineage (GTDB taxonomy): Bacteria > Pseudomonadota > Gammaproteobacteria > Enterobacterales > Neiellaceae > Neiella > Neiella litorisoli. Next base: position 143,484 of record NZ_JACXAF010000006.1, read on the forward strand.
TGGATTGATCACAATGAGCTGTATGGTTCACTGAATGTTGATAAAGACTTGTACGATGGTTTAGTCGATACCAAAGCCGGTGCGACCAACGTCACTGTGTCGTACAACTTCATTCACGACCATTGGAAAACCATGCTCAATGGTTCGTCGGATGACGATGCTGGTGATCGCTTCATTACCTATCACCACAACTACTTCCTCAACCTGTACTCGCGAGTACCCTTGTTCCGCTATGGCTATGGCCACTTGTACAACAACTACTTCCGCAATATCACAGGCTCTGCGATTAACTCGCGGATGGGAGCGCAGCTACTGATCGAAAACAACGTGTTCGAGAATGTGAAGAACCCGATTGTTTCGGTGTCATCTCGAGAAGTGGGCTACTGGGTTGCCAGTGGTAACAGCTTCACCGATGTCAGCTACTCCGATGATGATAGCTTTGGTGATAGTGAAGATAGCTACCAAATCTCGGGTCCGGTTACTGGTACTTACACCAGCGTGCCATACGACTACTCAGCGCACTTGCTAGACACTGACGATGTTAAAGCCCATGTCATGGCTCACGCTGGTGTTGGCAAAATCGACCAGTCAGGTGATGACATTCCAGCAATTGACGATGGTGGCAACAATGGTGGCGGTGATAACGGCGGTGATGGCTCTGGCAACAGCGGTACACCTGACCTAGCCAGCGCTTACCTAGAAACCTTCTCGGCGGCTGATAGTGATGCGTTCTTCACATCTGCCTATCGCGACATCGATGGAGGCAACGATGGCTCGAAAGATCCAATGTATCGCGTTGCGACTGGTGGCAGCCGGATCTTCGTAACTGACGGTGCGCTGGAGATGACTGGTGCTCGCTTTAGCATTGGTAACACCGTTGATACGGAAACGACTGCTGACGACGTGGCCACCACAGGTGTGCTGGATCTGAGCGAAGCCTATACCGTGAGCTTCACTGTTGTGAGCGTTGGCGGCACTACATCTAAGAAGTTCCAGTTGTATGCCGATAACAACACCTCAAGCAGCAGTAAGTCGATTCATGGTTCAGCCTCTAAGTTCTATGAAGTGGTATTGGAAGAGTTGGTCCCTGGTCAGACTTATGTTGTTGAGGGGTTAATCGCGACGGATACCTCGTTCATTACCTTGCGTACTGAAACTGACGGCACCATTACCTTAGACGATATCAAAGTTGAGAAGACGGTTACTGGCCCTGCCAACACCGGTACGCCAGATTTGGCAACGCCATACAGCGAAATCTTCAGTGCCGCTGATAGTGATGCGTTCTTCACATCTGCCTATCGTGACATTGATGGTGGCAGTGATGACAGCAAAGACCCGATGTATCGGGTCGCTACTGGCGGCAGCCGCATCTTCGTGACTGATGGTGCGTTAGAGATGACTGGTGCTCGCTTTAGCATTGGTAACACCGTTGACACCGACACCACAGCAGATGATGTGGCCACCACAGGTGTGCTGGACTTGAGCGCCGAATATACGGTGAGCTTTACGGTTGTCAGCGTCGGTGGTGCAACGACCAAGAAGTTCCAGTTGTATGCTGATAACAACACCTCAAGCAGCAGTAAGTCGATTCATGGCTCTGCCTCTAAGTTCTACGAGGTGGTACTGGATGACTTAGTTGCTGGCGAAACTTATGTTGCTGAAGGCTTGGTTGCGACCTCAACATCCTTCATTACCTTGCGTACTGAAACGGATGCCACAATCACTATTGATAACCTGGTGATTAGTAAGAAGTAACAAGTAACAATTAGTTAATTTCCCCCTTGGCCAACCTCCTTCTGTAAATGTTACAGATTGAGGTTGGTTTTTTTATTTTAGCCTCCGTAAAAAAATGAAATTTTATTACAATTTGCATTTTGTGAGGCCGAAATCACAGAAATAAACAGCCTGATTTTGTACTCTATATTCAGCGATACGGAATTGTGTAACTCCTCCCAAGAATGACGTTTCGCTATTTTTTTAATTGTGGGTGCCACCGGTGGCAATTGTTTTGTGTGATTTGAATTCTCACCGGTGGTTTTTTTTGCAATTAATATCTTTCCTAAATAGTCATAATCCAGCGTAGAAATATTTTCTGTCATTACGAGGTAGTAGTATGTCTTTATTATTAAAAAGAGTGCTTGGTGGTTCGGTATTGTTATTGTCGCTATCTAACCTAGCGTTTGCTTCGGGATTTCATTCACTCAATGGCGGAACAACTGGTGGCGAAGGCGGGGCAGTCGTTCGTGCCACCACAGGCACTGAAATTCATCAGGCGATTTGTCAACGCGAGGCCAACGACACACCACTGATCATTCACGTTGAAGGTGTGATTAATCATCAGAACACCAGTAAAGTTTCAGGCAGTTGCAGCACCGCAAATGACAAGATTGAATTGAAAAATATTAGTAATATTTCTTTGATTGGCGTTGGCGAGGGGGCCTTGTTTGATGAATTAGGCATTCATATCAAGAATTCATCAAACATCATTATTCAGAATGTTCATGTTCGTAACGTCAAGAAATCAGGATTTCCGCTGTCCAACGGCGGTGACGCCATTGGCATGGAGACTAACGTTTCCAATGTTTGGGTTGATCATGTCACCCTAGAAGCATCGGGTGGTGAAGATGATGGCTTTGACGCGCTGTTCGATATGAAGCGAAATACTAAATACGTGACCTTGTCATATAGTATTTTACGCAACTCAGGTCGTGGCGGCTTAGTCGGTAATAGCGCCAAAGATAACCAAAATGGTCCGGTTACTTTCCATCATAATCTATATGAAAATATCGATTCGAGAACACCACTTTTCCGTGGTCGCTTAGCACATGTTTATAATAACTATTATAAGAGCCTTAATAAGTCCGGTATTAATGCCCGCGTTGAAAGCAAAATAAAAGTTGAACATAACTATTTCGGTAAAACCAAAAATCCGCTAGGCACGTTTTACGCCGATCAAATTGGCTATTGGCAAGTGAATGGTAATATTTTCTCGGACCAGGTGACTTGGTCTGAGCCTTCTGAAAAATTCAAGCCTGCCGGCTCTAACCCTGTTTCTACTGCCGACATTACCATTCCATACGAGTATCAGTTAGATGACGCATCTTGTATTCGCGATATCGTCGCCAAAATGGCTGGCGCTAATCGTGGCTTGCTGGTGTCTGATGGTCAATGTCCCAATCGCAACTAACAAATAAAAAATAACAACAATGAACTCAGGTCGGTGAATCAATAACGAGATTCGAAAAATCCTGAAGGGTCTGAAAGATAGGAGAGTAATTAGATGGTCAGTATCGTTCGTCGATTATTTATCATGGTGGCTTTGTTTGGCGCCGCACAATGTTATGCAGCGACGGACTGGCTCACGCCAGAGCAGATCGTCGCCAAGATTAAGCTGCCACAAATACCCGAACAACAATTTAATATTGTTGATTTTGGCGCGCAGTCAGGCAGCGATGCGCGACCTGCGATCATGGCCGCGATTGCTGCCGCAAGTAAAGAAGGCGGCGGTAAGGTCATCATTCCGAAAGGAAAATGGCTTTCCAATGGCCCTGTTCATTTGCAAAGCAGGATTAATCTGCACCTAGCAGAAGGTGCGCACCTGCTATTTTCTGCCAACCCCGCCCACTATTTACCCGTGGTAAAAGTGCGTTGGGAAGGTACTGAAGTGTTCACTTACTCGCCACTAATCTATGCCGCAGATGTTGAAGATGTGGCGATTACTGGTACCGGAATCGTTGATGGCAATGCCAATAGCCAATTTAAATCTTGGCATGAGCATCAATGGCCAGATATTCGCAAGCTGAGAAAAATGGGCTTTACCGGTGTGCCGGCAGAGCAACGGGTGTTTGGCGATGGTACCTATCTTCGTCCGGACTTGATTCAGTTCTTTAATGCCGAACGAGTCTTGCTTGAGGGTTATACCAGCACCAACTCGCCATTCTGGGTCAACCACTTGGTCAATACGCGCCATGCGACATTGCGCCAATTAAAAGTGGATAGTCATTTCCATAACAACGATGGCGTTGATATTGAGTCCTCGCAATTGGTGTTAGTGGAAGATTGTTTGTTCCGCACTGGCGATGATTCGGTGGTGGTTAAATCTGGCCGCGATCTGGACGGCCGCACCATCGGTATTCCAAGCACAGATATTGTCGTGCGTAACAATGACATGGGTGGAGAAGATGGCATCGGTCTTGGCAGTGAAATGTCAGGCGGCATTGCCAATGTTTATTTTCTCGATAATGTGCTGCGCCAAGGCGATTCGGCATTTCGTTTTAAGTCTAATTTAGACCGCGGTGGCTTGGTTGAACATGTGGTGATCCGCAACACTAAGGTTGAGAGTTTTACCAACTTGTTCTGGTTCCAGATGAACTATCCGAGTGAGCTTGGTGGCAACTTCCCATCAACCTATAAAGATATTTTGTTTGAGGACATGACAGTGGCCAACGTCACTAATTTTCTCGAGATCCATGCACCAGAAGCGGCGCCTCTGCAAGACGTGACGTTTCGCAATATCTCGGTGACCAAGACTGAGAATAACTTCAACATCGAAAATGCGGTGGGTCTGAAATTTGACAATGTTCAGCTTGGTGAGCAAGTGTTTGATGGCACCATGAATTGGCGCCGCGTGAAACCGTGACAATCAAGCGCTGGCCATTGCCACTGAGTATGAAAAGGGGGGTGGAAAGGGGCATGGCAAGGGGTGTTGTACTCAGTATCGCCGTGGCCCTAGTGCTGACTCACGTCATCGGCGTTGCTCAGTATGCTAGCGCCAGTGCGCTGGTCATTGATGATAGCTACACACCCACGTCTCGGTTACAGCGCTATATCAAGAAAAGCCCGCAGTTGCGTCAGCCTGAGTTGTTGATGCAACAAGGTCAGCGCTTGTTGTTCGATCAAAAATACAAACAAGTCGAACAACGCGAATTGCATCTAGATATGTTTTTGCCAACGCCAGAGCGTCACAATCAGCAGAGTATTGTAATGATCCATGGGGGTGGTTGGCGAGCCGGCCATCGCTCCCACTTCTATCCATTGGCTAACTTACTGGCACAACGTGGCTACACCGTGGTTGTGCCAGAATACCGTTTGACCCCAGAAGCGCGTTATCCAGCTGCTATTGAAGATTTGTTTGATGCTTTGATATGGCTTCAACAGCAGTCTCAGCGATTCAGTCTTAAGGCTGATGGTATCACCGTACTGGGTGGTTCATCTGGTGGCCATCTGGCGGCGTTATTGGGCTATTCAGCAGCAAGTGGCGCGTTTGCTAGAGACCAGCAGTTAACTGCTGCCATCAAGGCGGTGGTGGATTTAGATGGGGTATTAGATTTAACGGAGCCGGCTTTGCTTGAGACCGAGCGAGCAAACGATCCTCAGGCGCCGTTGCCAGCTTGGCTGGGAGGGACGTATCAACAGGCCCCAGCGATCTGGCGGCAGGCATCGCCACTTCACTATTTAAGTGACAAGGCGCCCGCCTCCATGGTGATCAGTAGTGGCGCGGAGCGCTTCACTATTGGGCGTATCAAGCTTGCCGCGCACTATCAGAAAATGGGCATTAATTTTCGCTATCAGCAATTGCCCAATGTCATACACACTTTTTGGCTATTCGACCCCTATGTCACGCAATTGGCGCCGATGATCGGGCAATTCCTCGAATCGTTAGGGCCGGTTGAACGCTTGCCAGTCAGTAAATAGGTAGTCGTGTATTTGCTCGATGGACAAACTCGGCTGCCAGCTCAAGCCAATGTCATCACGAGTTGCGCCAGGGCCGTAGCTGCCTTGTTCATAAAACCGTGATTGTTGAGGAGTGAATACGGCCGTTTTAGTGCCGTCTCGGGCGGTTCCCTTCATTGACGACCAATGACTTGGATGAATGTGGCTATCCATAAAGCAATCAATGAATGATACCTGACCAACGGCATTGGGATCGGCGTAGCGGCCATCGGCAAAGTTGGTGGTTGGGTGCCATGGTCGGCCAAGGGTCACCGAATGATCCGGCAAGCCAGCTTCGCGGGTCAGTTGCGAACGATGCACCACAATGCCAATGGGATTAGCCAGCTGAGTTGATGGCGCGCTGATGTACGACTGAATGACACCTGCGTCAAAGGTTTTACCGCGACGGCGCGATTCGATGATGCTGTCTTCGATCAATAGTTGGCCATTGCCAAAGATAAAATCAACATTGCCGGCAATTTTGCTATGACGAAAATAGGCCCGTTTGCCATTGGCGAACAGGGTATCTTGATAGGCTTCAAGACTGACGTTACTGAATTCGACGCGATCACTGGCAATATCAAGTAGAACCGCGGCAGCTTGCATATGACGGACGCGCTGGGGTGAATCTTTCGGTAGCGCGTCATTGCTCAGATAATCGAAATCATTGGCAATGGTTAGCCCTTCGATGGCGACTAAATCAGCATTAATCGTCAGCGTTGCAGAACCGGCAGTACCCCAATTGTCGCGATGGTACTTACCAGCGGTTTCGGCCACTTCATCAAAATGCAGACGAGTCAGCTGCGGGCCTTGGCCGACTAAGCGGATCTGGCTACCGGCAATAGTCACCTTCTCATAGTAGTGGCCAGCAGCCACTTCAATGGTACGCCAGCCCGAAGCAGTGGCTTGCTGGGCCGCATCGAAGGCGGCTTGAATGGTATTAAAGCAATGCTGTTGAGTACCACATTGCTTACTCACCAGATAACTGCCAGATTGCTCAGCAGGGGTTGCGCCAACTAGCGGCGATGACATGATCATCGCCGTGAGGGCTAATTGTGAGACCAACTTGGCCATGGTTTACTCCCAATACTCTGCTTATGGCTTGTAGCGTAGTTTTAAGTGTTTGGGATCGACCGAGCGCAACTGTTTGGTCAACGGGTGCTGACGCTTTTTCAGTTCAGTCAACACCAGTTGGGCCACTTCTCGGGCACCTAACTCATTGAAGTGCGTGTTGTCGCTGACACCATTTGGATAATTGGGGTGAAGATCTGGTTGAATGTGCATAAAGCGCAGTTTTGATAGCGAATCGCCCATTGCCGAGAAATAATCCCGAGTGATGGCATCCATGTCAATGAAGGTGACGCCAGTGGCTTCGGCGACTTCAAGCACCAACGGGTAGTACGGGTGGGTTTTCTTGATATTGCCGTTGTCATCAAAGTTACGGCGCGTGACCGAAGACAGCAAAATGGGCGTGGCTCCGCGGGCTTGGCTCTGCCGGATCATCTCTGTCAGGTTGCTTTTGTACTGCTCCGGCGTGGTGTATCGATCGTGTTTTTTCTCGGATTCATCATTGTGGCCAAATTGAATAAAGACCCAATCGCCGGTTTTGGCTTGGGACTCAATCTGTTGCCAAAGGCCCTCTGTTTTGAATGTGCGGGTACTACGACCATTTTTGGCTAAATTGACAACCTTAACGTCGTCAGCAAAGAAAGTAGCGAATGGCACGCCCCAGCCGGTTTCTGGGTAATCCTTGGGATCTTTAATCGCCATGGTCGAATCACCCGCCATAAAAATGGTAGTGCCAGCGGTGGCAATTTGACTGATAAAAATACCGCTGATGATCACAGCGGTCTTGCATAGATTAATTAGTTTCATGTTGTTCTCTTACATTGGGCGCTGGATTCCCGCTCGATTAGGTAGGGTTTCACAACGGTTTCAATGCCAGTTGAGGATGCTTCACTTTGGATCGCACGGATGAGTTTTTGGGTCGCTAGGGTCGCCAACTTATCTACGGGTCGTCTCATAGTGGTCAACGACGGGATCACTCGAGAGGCAAATAAGTTGTCATCGAATCCGACAACCGACAGCTGCTCAGGGATCTTGATATTCAGGTCATTGGCGACACGCAAGATACCTGCGGCCATCTCATCGTTATTGGCAAAAATAGCGCTCGGTAGCTGTTCGCCACTGAGCAACTGTTTGGCACACTCAATACCGCTCTCGTAGCTGTTACCGCCTTCCAGCAGCCACTGCTCCGGTATGTTGAGGCCTTTATTGCGGGCCGATTCGGTAAAGCCTTCCAGACGCTCTCTTGAGGAGAAGAACTCTTGCGGGCCGGTGATCATAGCAACGTCGCGATGACCGAGTTTGAGCAAGTGATCGACAATATCAGCCATTGCCTCACGTTCGTTGGAGATGACAATGTTTTGCGGATCATCAAGATCGGCCGAAGCAATTCGCACGTAAGGGTGCTCGGCTTCTCGCAGTGCTTGGGCAAGGGTTTTGCTTTCCGAAACTGGCGGCAGGATCAATACGCCATCAACATTCGAACGGGAGATAAACGTCAGGCAATCATCAATGAAGTTGTCTTCGCTCCAATGACATGGGTGGACGACCAACTCGAAGCCGAGGTTGGCACACACATCCAGTACCGCACGCTGGACTTGATCGATATATAAGGCATCGGGGTTGTCATACACCAAACCCAGCAGATAGGAGCGCTTGGAAGCTAATCCTCTGGCTTGTTTATCTGGCTGGAAGTTGTGTTCAGCAATGGCCTGCTCAATGCGTGCTCGCGTGCTTTCGCCAACCAAGGGAGAACCATTAATGACGCGTGAAACGGTGCGTTTGGAGACGCCAGCAATCCTGGCTATGTCGTTGATCGTTACCTTGGTTTTTGTTGCCATACGGTCTTGTCCCTAAGCGAACGTGATTTGGGCGTCATCGTACCACAAAATACAAGGTTTCTAGTTTTGTTAAATGAGTACAAAGTCGCCTGCGATATTGGTCGCTTGATCAGTGAGTTGGCGCCTGTGCTGAGCCGATGTTAGCGGTGGTTCGATGCGGTCGGGCAGTTGCGCCAATATACACATGTGAAATTAACACATGTAAAAATGGGGCTCATTATGCTGAGCCCCGTTTCATTTAGCTATTTGCTGAATTTTTAATTGGCTTGAGATCGTCATCAAGCGGCGTCATGTTCGGCATCATCAAGTGGACAATACCTAAAATCACCAGATAACAAGAACCCGCAATCAAAAAGGCGTAGAAGTAACCAGAGTTACCGGCCTGATCCAATACGGAACCGAGCAGTTTGTCGGCGACCATACCAGCTACCGCACCGACCATACCGCCAATGCCGACGACCGACGCAGTGGCTTTTTTCGGCATGACATCAGAAACCAGCGTAAAGATGTTAGCCGACCAAGCTTGGTGACCAGCAGCACCGAGACCGATAAGGCAGATGGCGACCCATTTGCTTTCGGTAATGGCAACGTAACAGACCGGCAAAATAATCAGGGCACAGAACAGCAAGGTCATTTTCCTCGCTTTGTTCACGGTCCAACCTTGACGCATGAAGTAACCCGAAATGTAGCCGCCAAAAATACTACCGGCATCGGCCAGGGCGTAAATGATGAAAAACGGAATGGCGATGTTTTTGATGTCGACGCCGAAGGAGTCGGCGAGGAATTTAGCACCCCAGAACAGGTAGAACCACCATACCGCGTCAGTGATTTTGGCGACACCAAATGCCCAAGCTTCACGTGTTTTGGCAACGCGGCGCCATGGCAGTTTTTCTTCCGATTCTTCGATAATTTCAGAATCACTTTGGATATAGGCCAGCTCTTCTTTTGAAACCTTTGGATGATCTTCAGGCTTGGCATAGGTGCGCCACCATAAGAATACCCAGATGCTACTTAATGCACCGGTGATGAGGAAGGGGATTTGCCAGTTGTCACCATCAACCGAAACGATGGCGCCAACCACAAACGGCGCGGCAATCGCACCAAAGCTGGTTGCCGCATTAAAGATACCGGTGGCAAACGCGCGGTCTTTTTTTGGGAACCATTCGCCAACGGTTTTCACCGCAGCAGGGAAGTTACCGGCTTCACCAAAGCCCAAGCCAAAGCGCGCCGCAGCAAAGCCGACAACACTAAACGATGGCCGCACGAAGGCATGCAGCATGCCAAAGATACTCCAAATGGCAATCGACAGGGTGTAGCCCTTCTTGGTGCCCAGACGGTCAATAATACCACCCATGTAGAGCATCCCGATGGCGTATGCCACTTTAAAAGAAATCATAATATTGGCGTAATCGTTGTTACTCCAATTGAATAACTTCTCTAAGGTTGGTGCCATCACGCCGATAATACTTCGGTCAAAGTAGTTGATGGTTGTAGCAAACATCAATAGCGCGAGGATCCTGAATCGGTAATTACCGACTTTTACTTTTTCATTGTTCATCGTTGTTGTAGTCATGTTGTGAACCACTTAATTCTTAATGATTATTAATATGAAGTAAGCCGAGTTAGCTAACGCTTGGGAGGCCCTTACCTCAATTCTGATGGTGCGTATTTGTCCATGTCGTCATAGTCGAGGTTTTCCCCGGCCATGCCCCAAATAAAGCTGTAGTTTTGTGTGCCGCAACCGGAATGAATGGACCAAGGCGGCGAGATAACGGCCTGCTCGTTTTGGACCCAAATATGTCGAGTTTCGGTTGGCTCGCCCATGAAGTGACAAACGGCTTGTTGCTCGGGTACTTCAAAGTAGAAGTAGACTTCATTGCGGCGATCATGTTGGTGGGCAGGCATGGTGTTCCAGACGCTGCCGGTATTCAGGCAGGTAATGCCCATTTGTAACTGACACGTTTTCACCACCGAATTGATCATGGTCTGATTGATATCACGCTGGTTCGACGTTGTTAAATCGCCCATATGCAGCACATTCGCTTTTGCTACCGGGATCTTGGTGTTCGGATAAGATTTGTGAGCTGGGGCGGAGTTTAGGTAGAAGTGAGCCGGTTGTTCGCTACTGCTTGAGCCAAACACGACATCCTTTGTACCTTTGCCCAAATACAGGGTGTCTTTGTATTGCATCTCAAAACGCTCACCGTCAGCAATCACGTAGCCATCGCCGCCAACATTAATGATGCCGATCTCGCGGCTGAACAGAAAATATTCTGCTTTCAGCGCATCGAGGGTTTCCAGCGCCAATTCGGCATTGACCGGCACTGCACCGCCGACCATAAAGCGCTCGTAATGGGTGTAGATCCAACTGACCTGATCCGCTTGCATCAGTTTCGGCGCTAAAAACGCGTCACGCAACTGTGCGGTATCCATCTGTTTGACCTCATTGGGACCGATTGCATATCGGTTCTCAAAGTTTGTTGTTGTCACTCGTCTATCCTCTATCTGGCAAGCCATCCGCCGTTTGCGGCTAAGACATGGCCGTTAACATAATTACTTGCGTCTGATGCGAGATAAATTGCCGCGCCGATCAAATCTTCTGCTTCATCCAACGGCTTGCCGGGATCCTGGCCAAGCCCTTTGCTGGCGCCGGTGACTCGTGCTGTTTTACCTGTCAAATTGAACATCGAAAGCACCATCAAACCCCGTTGTTTGTAGCCGCTGTGTTAACTGCTGCACATTCTCGAAACAGTGTGTTGTCATTTTTTGCTACCGGTGGCAACATGTCAAACGAAAAGTGTCCCGAGGCAACATTTGGGTTAAAAAATGCTACCGGTGGCACAGTTTAGGCAGAAATTATAATTTTGTGACGGGATTGCCAATGAAGCAGCTAAACCGAAAAAACTACCTGGCCACCTCTTATCCAACTCGCATCATGCAGTTCGGAGAAGGGAATTTTCTACGTGCTTTTGTTGATTGGCAAATTGATAGCCTCAACAAGAATTGTCAGCTTAATGCTGGTATCGCCATTATTCGTCCGATTGACTACGACGCCCTGCCGTTGCTCAATACTCAGGACGGTTTATATACCGCCATCGTTCGCGGTGTTGACGAGCAAGGTCAAGCGGTACAAAACAGCACTGTCATTGAGTGCGTGAATGAGGAAATTCCTGTTTATAAAGACTTTGACCGCTACATGGCATTGGCGGAAAGTCCCGATATCGAACTGATCGTATCGAATACCACTGAAGCAGGTATTGAATTCATTGACAGCGATCGCTTGTCTGACCGTCCTTGTAAAGCCTTTCCGGGCAAGTTGACCCAGTGGCTTTATCACCGTTATCTGACCTTTAAAGGTGCCGCTGATGCAGGGGTGATGATCCTGCCTTGCGAACTGATTGACTACAACGGCGAAAAGCTTAAAGAAATTGTCCTGCGTTATTGCCAGTTGTGGGATCTCGAAGCGGGCTTTGTCAGCTGGCTAAACGATGCCAATGACTTCTGCTCGACCTTGGTTGACCGCATTGTCACCGGCTTCCCTCGCGATGAGCATGCAGCCTTACAACAGCAATTTGGCTATGAAGATAACTTCATGGTCACCTGCGAATACTTCCACCTGTTTGTGATCCAAGGCCCAGACAAGCTTAAGGAATTTCTCAACCTGGATCAAAGCGATCTGAACATTCTGGTAGTGGATGACATTTACCCTTACAAGCAACGTAAGGTGGCGATCTTAAATGGCGCTCATACCGCTATGGTGCCGGTGGCTTATCTGGCTGGCCTCGATGCCGTGAAGGAAGTGGTTGATGATGAGTTGTTCTCGAAATTTGTTGAGCAACTGATCTTCAATGAAGTGATCCCAACATTGGATCTGCCACAGCAAGAATTGCAAGAGTTTGCCAATGCCGTGATCAGCCGATTCCAGAACCCCTATATTCATCACTTGCTGATGTCGATTGCACTAAACAGCATGACCAAGTTCAAGACTCGCTTGCTGCCACAGCTGTGCAAGTACGTTGAGCTCAAAGGTGAGCTGCCGCCAAGCATTGTTGCTGCCATGGCTGGTCAGATTTTGCTGTACCGAGGCAAGCGCGGCGATCAGAGCGTTGAGCTGGTTGATGATGCGGTCTGGCTGACCAAGTTCAGTGCTCTTTGGCAGCAATTTGACGATGGTGCGATTCAACTGACCGATCTGGTGGCATCAGTGTTGTCGTTCAGTGAGCACTGGGAGCAGGATCTAACTGCCATTCCGGGCTTGGTTGCAGCGGTGACCGAGCGATTAAGCGGCTATATGGAGCATGGCGTGCGCGAAGAGCTGGAAGCACTACTAGGGGCTTATCAGTCATGAAACAGCTGATTCAATTGCATCCAACAGATAATGTTGCGATTGCCTTAGCGCCACTGCAAGCAGACCAACAGTATGAGTTTGATGGCCTCAGTGTGACGCCCAAACAAGACATTGAAAAAGGTCATAAAGTCGCCCTGTCTAGCATCGATGAGGGGCAATTCATCATCAAATACGGGGCTCCCATCGGTGCTAGCCAGGTTGCTTTGACAGCCGGTGACTGGGTTCATACTGATCAGGTGAAAACCAACCTCAGCGATGAGTTGGAATACAGCTATGATCCGGTGTCACCAACGGTGGCTGCGGTCGCTGACGACTCGCCAGAAGTGCAAATTTATCGTCGCGCCAATGGCCAGGTCGCCATTCGTAACGAACTCTGGGTGATCCCAACGGTGGGCTGTGTCAACGGCATGGCAACTCACATGGTCAAAGAGTTTCTTGCTCAGCATCCGGATCTTGAGATTGACGGTGTCCATGTATTCCCCCATCAATTCGGCTGCTCTCAGCTGGGCGATGACTTAGAAGACACCAAGACCTTGCTGCAAAACATGGCATCGCACCCCAATGCGGGTGGTGTTTTGGTGGTTGGTCTGGGTTGTGAAAACAATCAGGTGTCGGCGTTCATGCGTGGGGTTGAAGATGTGCCCGAGGACCGCATCCGTTTCCTTATTTCTCAGCAAGTCGAAGATGAAGTGGAAGCTGGTCTGGAGTTGCTTGAGCAGCTGTATCAGGTGATGCGTCATGATCAGCGTGAGCCGGGTAAGCTAACTGAAATTAAATTTGGCCTCGAATGTGGCGGTAGTGATGGCCTGTCGGGCATTACGGCCAACCCGCTGTTGGGCCAATTGTCCGATTATCTGATTGCGCGCGGCGGCACCACGGTACTCACCGAAGTGCCGGAGATGTTCGGCGCAGAAACCATTCTGATGTCGCGCTGTAAAGATGAGCAAACCTTTACTGACTTGGTCGATATGGTGAACGGCTTCAAGCGTTACTACAAAGATCACAATCAGCCTATCTATGAGAACCCGTCACCGGGTAACAAAAAGGGCGGTATTACTACGCTCGAAGACAAGTCCTTGGGTTGTACTCAAAAGGCTGGTCAGAGTGTTGTCGAAGCGGTTCTCGATTACGGTGAAAAGCTGGTGAACCCCGGCCTTCATCTGCTCAATGCGCCGGGTAACGATGCCATTGCGACCAGTGCGCTAGGCTCCTGTGGTTGCCACATGGTGCTCTTTACCACGGGCCGCGGCACCCCATACGGTGGTTTTGTGCCGACCATGAAGATTGCTACCAACTCGGAAATGGCGACGCGTAAAAAGCATTGGATTGACTTTGATGCGGGGCGTTTGATTGGCGACATGTCGATGCCGGAAATGCTCGATGAGTTTATTGATTTACTGGTCCGAACCTGTAGTGGCGAACCAGTGAAAAATGAAATCAACGAGATCCGCGAAGTAGCAATCTGGAAAAAAGGGGTGACGCTGTGAGTAAGCTGATCAAAGTTGCTGTTATCGGCGAGTGCATGGCGGAGTTGTCTGGCCAAGTGCTCGGTAATATGAAGCAAGGCTATGGCGGCGATACCCTCAATACGGCCTTGTACCTCAAGCGGCTGCTCGATGGGCAAGCGGTGGTGTCTTATGTCACCGCGATGGGTGACGACAGCTTGAGTTCGGCCATTGTTGAACAATGGCAAGCGGCGGGTATTGATACCCAATATGTGCTGCGTGATAGTCAGCGTAATGTTGGCCTGTACATGATTGAGAATGACGATCAGGGCGAGCGTACTTTCCACTACTGGCGCGATAGTGCCGCTGCCCGCTTTATCGTGCAGCACCTAGAGTTTAAACGCGTCACCGAAGCGCTGTTCGACTATGACGTGATTTATGTGTCGGGCATTTCCTTTGCCATTTTGCCCGATAACGATCGGGCACAGCTGTTAACCATGCTGGATGAAGCCCGCTTCCGTGGCGTCAAGTTGGTATTTGATGGCAACTATCGACCTCGGCTGTGGCAAAGCGTTGCTCAAACCAAAGAAAACTACGAGCAGTTCTACGAACAAGCCGATCTGGCGTTATTGACCTTTGATGATGAAGCCGACCTGTGGGGCGATGCGTCGATCGCAGCTGCAGCTGAGCGATTGGCGATGTACACCATTCCTCGGCTAGTGCTCAAAGATGGCGCCAATGGTTGTTATCTGGTCGCCGCTGGCAACATGAATCATGTCGCTACCACGCCGGTTGCCAATGTGGTTGATACCACTGCCGCAGGCGACTCCTTTAATGCTGGTTTCTTAGCCGCTTGGCTACTCGGTAAAACTGATGAGCAAGCGGCAGATTGGGGCAATCAGCTGGCCGGGCAGGTGATTCAGCAAGCGGGTGCAATCGTGCCAACGCAACCTTTGATCGAACGCTAATTTTTACTTTCTGAGCAGCCGTAGGCCACTACTAAAACAGCTCGGCTGCTCAATCTATGTTTTATTCCCATGAGGTTAACAATGAACTCTTTTAAGAGCTTAATGAAGGATCAACAACTGCTGCCCATCATTCAGGCTAACTCTGCTGAAGAAGGTGTCCAAATCGCCGGAGCGATGCGTGCTGGTGGTATTCATTTGGTTGAAGTGGTGCTTCGTACCGAGGCGTCGATTGAAGCCCTTGAAGCGATTAAGGCCGCTTACCCTGATATGTGTGTTGGTGCAGGTACTGTGATCAGCGTCGATACCTTGGATAAAGCATTGGCAGCCGGTGCCGATTTTATCGTCACACCAGCGATCTCAAACTCCTTGCTACAAGCTCTAAAAGCCTGTCCGGTGCCTGTGCTACCGGGCGTGTCGAATACCGGCGACATTCTGCTGGCCAGCGAATACGGGTTTACCGAGCTGAAGTTATTCCCTGCCTCATTGGCCGGCGGCGCCGCCTTTATCAAGGCGATGAGCTCGGTATTTCAGCAGATTAGTTTCTGCCCAACCGGCGGCGTTAGTGCCGATAACCGAAACGACTTTTTGAGTTTGCCGAACTGTTTTGCCGTTGGTGGTACTTGGGTGGCGGCTAAAGCTTGGGTTGAAGCTGGCGATTGGCAAGCAATCACTGACGCTTGCGCGCAGGCCAACGCTTAAACAGAGTCAGGCAGCGACCATCAAAGGAGATTTCGGCCGTGGCTAGTATGACCACTCTCGGTGAATTTATTGTTCAGCAGCAACATGCATTTCCCCACGCAACGGGCGAATTGTCATCGCTGATTAGCGCGATTCGATTGGCGGCAAAGATTGTCAATCGAGAGATCAATCGGGCAGGTTTGTCGCCCGACATTATTGGCGCAGTGGGTGTTGAAAACGTTCAAGGTGAAGTGCAGCAAAAGCTTGATGTGTTTGCCAATGATAAATTCAAGGCGGCATTGGAAGCACGCGGCGAGGTCTGTGGGCTGGCCTCCGAAGAGGAAGAAGACTTTGTTGTGTTTGATGGCGAGCGGGGCAAAAACGCCAGTTATGTGGTGCTGATTGATCCTCTCGACGGCTCGTCAAACATCGATGTGAATGTCTCCGTCGGTACCATCTTTTCGATTTATCGACGGATCACGCCGGTTGGCGAGCCGGTCAGCGGCAAAGATTTTCTCCAGCCGGGCTGCAATCAGGTTGCTGCTGGGTATGTGATTTATGGCTCTTCCACCATGTTGGTGTACACCACTGGGGTTGGTGTCAATGGCTTCACCTATGACCCGACTCTTGGCGCATTCGCGCTGTCTCACCCCAATATGCGGCTACCGGACAACGGCACTATTTACTCCATTAACGAAGGCAACTACATCAAGTTTCCGGCGGGAGTGAAGCAGTACATTAAGTACTGTCAGGAGCGAGATGAGGCCACTAACCGGCCTTATACCTCGCGCTATATCGGCTCGCTGGTATCTGATTTCCATCGCAATTTACTCAAAGGTGGCATTTACATTTATCCGACCACGGAAAGTGCGCCAGATGGCAAATTGCGGCTGCTCTATGAATGTAATCCCATTGCATTTTTGGCTGAACAAGCCGGAGGGATCGCTTCCGATGGCCGTCAGCGGATCCTTGATATCGAGCCGACTAGTTTACATCAGCGGGTGCCGTTTTTTGCTGGCTCACGGCTGATGGTTGAGCAAGCACAGCAGTTTTTGAACCAGAGCGCTGAGGTGGTCGCTAGTTAAGCGGGACTTTGGCAAAACAAACAACAATCTATATCTAACAAAACAATAGCGGAGTAGGGATCATGATTCTCGATTCATTCGATTTGAACGGCAAAGTTGCCATTGTCACTGGTTGTGATACTGGCTTGGGACAAGGCATGGCGTTGGGTTTAGCCAGTGCGGGTTGTGACATTGTCGGGGTGAATATTGTTGAGCCAACCGAAACCATCGAAAAGATGGCGGCCACTGGCAAAAAATTTCTCGATATTCGTGCTGACTTGATGAAGCTGGATGACATTCCATCGATCATCGAACGTGCAGTGAGTGAGTTTGGTCGCATTGATATTTTGGTCAATAACGCCGGTATTATTCGCCGCAACGACGCCATCGAATTCTCTGAGAAAGACTGGGATGACGTCATGAATATTAACGTTAAATCAGTGTTCTTTATGTCCCAAGCTGCCGCCAAGCAATTTATTGCGCAGGGCGAAGGCGGCAAGATCGTCAACATTGCCTCAATGTTGTCATTCCAAGGTGGTATTCGAGTGCCGTCTTACACCGCATCGAAAAGTGGTGTCATGGGTGTGACTCGCCTGATGGCCAATGAGTGGGCCGCTCATGGAATTAACGTCAACGCCATTGCTCCGGGTTACATGGCGACCAACAACACCGCAGCGTTGCGCGCCGATGAAGCACGCAATCAAGCTATTTTGGAGCGTATTCCTGCTGGCCGCTGGGGTGATCCGAGTGACTTGGCTGGTCCATGCGTGTTCTTGGCATCACCTGCCTCGGATTACATCAATGGTTACACCATTGCTGTGGATGGTGGTTGGCTGGCGCGCTAAGCCCCATTTGACTTAGCTGGTCAGCGAACATGATGAGCGTCGTGACTAAGAATCAATGGCAAAAGGGTTTGTCGAAACCATTGATGAGCAGGGTCTTTATGGAGGCGCTCATGCCAAAACACCGAATAGCTCAGTGGTTCTAGATCGAACGGCAGCGGCTGATAACAAAGCTGATATTGTGGTGCCATGGTTTGCGCCTGATGAAGCGGCACGATTGCCAACAGATCGGAATGACTTAGCGTTGCATACATGGGCGAATAGCCCTGGCAATGAAGCTGAATCTGGCGCTCAAGACCCATGGTCTTGAGCGCTTTTTCTATTGGCCGATCGGCGCCGCCGCCGGTTTTGGTTGATGCATGGGGGTAGCGCAGCAGGGTGTCGATGGTCAATGTGTGTTGGGCTAGTGGATGGCCTTGGCGCATCAAACAAACCCAATGATCACGAGCAACTTGCTGACGATAGAAATTGGCGGCAAAGGCATCATCAATACTAATGGCAAAGTCGATTTTGCCATCAACAAATAATGCTCGCGATTGGCTATCCCAATTGTGCAGCGCTACCGATAAGTTGCTATGGGGTACCACCCCTTTGGCGATGACATCAGGCAACACATAAGTACTGACGTAGTCAGGCGCACAAATTGAAAACTGGCGACGATCAGCCTTGGGATCAAAGCGGTTGTGAAGCAGCCGGTACAAATCCGTTCGGACATCCTCCAGTGACGCCGCAATCTCCTCTGCCCTCGGCGTAAGCTGATACTGAGTACCCACTCGCACCAACAATTCATCATTGAGTAAATCACGTAGCTGCGCTAACTGCCGGCTCAAGGTTGGCTGGGTCATGGCCAGTTGCTCAGCGGCGAGCGACACGCTGCGCGTTTCCAACAAGGTTTTGAGAGGGATCAGCAAGTTCAGGTTCATTCGGTGTAAGGCGTGATCCTGATAATGCATGTAAAACCCTTGTTCAGTGATTCAGTTAGCTGATTGCCAAAGTCCATCGCGACAGTTAAGAGCGCATCACGATAGCTAAAATGAATAATGACTATGCAAATTATGTGCTGCTCGGTGCAAGTGCCAGCGGGGTAATCTTACCGGAACTGTGGGCATTATCGTCCAAAACTAGTTTCAGGAGTTGGAATGACCCGCGAATTACATCGAGACTTTGATTATCAGCAGGCCCATCAAGCGGTCTACGATCTGCGTTCGGCCATTGCTTACCTCAAGCAGTTTCCCGACCAAGTCCTAGAAACCTCGGAACCAGTTGACCCAGTGGCGGAATTATCGGGAGTTTACCGCCACATCGGTGCCGGTGGCACCACAGCAAGGCCGACTAAGACCGGCCCGATGATGGTATTTAATGAGGTTATTGGCCATCCCGATGCGCGGGTCGCAATTGGCGTGGTGGGATCGCGCCAGCGTCTGGGTTACTTACTGGGCGCAGCGCCAGATCAACTCGGCCAGCAAATGTGCCGAGCGTTACAGAATCCGTTACCACCGGTGATGGTGCCGAAAGGTTCTGCGGTTTGCCAGCAAGTGGTCCATTTAGCCACCGATCCGGGATTTGATCTTGGCAAACTGCTGCCAGCACCAACCAATACCAGTGAAGATGCAGGGCCGTTTATCACGATGGGACTGGTGTATGCCGCTGATCCGGAAACGGGCGCAGAGAACGTCACCATCCACCGGCAGTGCATCCAATCGCGAGATGAGTTATCCATTTTCTTTGCGCCAGGCCGACACATTGATGCGTTTCGGGCGAAATCTGAAGCAAGGGGCAAGCCACTGCCTGTGTCGGTCAGCATTGGTGTCGATCCGGCGATTTATTGCGCCTCTTGTTTTGAACCACCGGCGACACCGATTGGTTTTAATGAATTGGAAATTGCGGGCTCATTACGTTCCAGGCCGGTCGAATTAACTCAATGTGTCACTAGCAGCGCCAAAGCGGTGGCTGATGCCGAAATTGTAATCGAAGGGGAAATCGTCCCAGACGCCAGAGTGGTGGAAGATCAGAACTCCGGTACTGGTAAAGCGATGCCGGAGTTTCCGGGCTACACCGGAGAAGCCAATCCGAGTTTGCCGGTCATCAAAGTGAAGGCGGTAACCCATCGCTTTCAACCCATTTGCCAAACGACGATCGGCTCGAGTGAAGAGCATGTGTCACTTGCTGGAATACCGACAGAGGCCAGTATTTTAGCGGCATTGGAAGCGGCCATGCCGGGGCGGGTCAACAATGTGTATGCGCACTCCGCAGGTGGCGGTAAGTTACTGGCGGTAATTCAGTTTCATAAGCGAGTACAGGGTGACCAAGGCTTGGAGCGACAAGCTGCGTTATGTGCTTTTGCCGCCTTCAGAGAACTCAAAACAGTTATTTTGGTCGATCACGATGTTGATATTTTTGATAGCAATGATGTGCTCTGGGAGCTGACAACTCGGCATCAGTCAGACGTCGATACCATCGTCATTCCAGGGGTTAAATGCCATGTGTTAGACCCGTCACAATCACCGGCGATAAGCCCCTCTATTTTGCACCATGGACTATCCTGTAAAACCATCTACGACTGTACCGTTCCTTTTTCTCAACAGCATAAATTTCAACGCTCCGACTTTATGGAGGTTGACTACGAACGATTTCTCCGGGGATAGATGGCGCTTCAATACTGGCGCTGCCGAACCGGAAATAAGGGCGCATTAGTGCTCACTTAAATAACCTAGATCAAAGCAATTAGAGACACGATCTGTAGGTTGCCGAAGTGCTAGCTCAAAATAATATTATATTACTAATTATATGCAACATACTGAGGAGAGCTCACAATGAGCGACGATAATAAATCAGCTGGTGGTTGTCCATTTATGCACGGCAGTGCGACGTCGGAAACTAAGGCTGGTAAATCCTGGTGGCCCAACTCACTGAGCCTGGATATTTTGCATCAACACGACTCCAAGTCGAACCCGATGGCGGCGGATTTCAACTACCGCGAAGCCCTGGCAAACCTGGATGTGGATGCTCTAAAAGCCGATTTGAAAGATTTAATGACCAGCAGTCAGTCGTGGTGGCCGGCCGACTGGGGCCACTATGGTGGTTTGATGATCCGGATGTCATGGCATGCGGCAGGCTCCTACCGGACGGCGGATGGCCGCGGTGGAGCGGGCACCGGTAACTTGCGTTTTGCGCCGCTCAATTCCTGGCCGGACAACGCCAATCTGGATAAAGCACGACGCTTATTGTGGCCGATTAAGAAAAAGTATGGCAACAGCTTGAGCTGGGCCGATCTGATCGCCTATGCCGGTACCATGGCCTATGAATCAATGGGACTAAAAACCTTTGGTTTTGGCTTTGGTCGGGAAGATATCTGGCACCCAGAGAAAGACACTTACTGGGGCTCGGAAAAAGAGTGGTTGGATGCCAATCGTTATGATGCCGACGGCGGTAATCGGGAGTCATTGGAAAATCCGCTAGCTGCTGTGCAAATGGGCCTGATTTACGTTAACCCAGAGGGTGTTAATGGCCAGCCTGATCCGCTGAAAACAGCGAAAGACATGCGGGTCACTTTTGCTCGAATGGCAATGAACGATGAAGAAACAGTGGCGTTGACCGCCGGTGGTCACACGGTTGGTAAATGTCATGGTAACGGCGATGCTAGCTTATTAGGCCCTGAGCCAGAAGCCGCAGGGGTCGAAGATCAAGGCTTGGGTTGGTTGAATAAAACCAAGCGCGGTGTCGGTCGCGACGCGGTCACCAGTGGCCTCGAAGGCGCATGGACGACCAATCCAACCCAGTGGGATGATGGTTACTTCTACTTGTTATTCAACTATGACTGGGAGCTGAAAAAAAGCCCCGCGGGCGCTTCCCAGTGGGAGCCTATCAACATCAAAGAAGAAGACAAGCCGGTTGATGTTGAAGGTTCTGGCGAGCGTTACAATCCGATCATGACCGATGCTGACATGGCGCTGGTGAAAGATCCGGAATACCGCAAAATCTCCGAGCGTTTCTACAAGGATCCAGCCTACTTCTCAGAAGTTTTCGCCCGCGCTTGGTTCAAACTAACGCACCGCGATATGGGGCCGAAAGCCTGTTACTTTGGCCCAGATGTGCCAGCCGAAGATTTGATTTGGCAAGACCCGATCCCAGCAGGTAGCACCGACTATGATGCCGATGCCGTCAAGGCTAAAATTGCCGCTAGCGGCTTGACCAGTGCTGAGCTGATTGCCACCGCTTGGGATAGTGCGCGCACCTTCCGTGCCTCAGATAAGCGCGGCGGTGCCAATGGCAGCCGTATTCGGTTAGCACCGCAAAATAACTGGCAGGGCAATGAGCCAGAGCGGTTGGCGCGGGTGCTCGCTGTGTTGCAAGGCATTGCTGCAGAAACCGGGGCGAGCGTCGCTGATGTCATTGTGCTCGGTGGTAATCTGGCCATTGAACAGGCCGCCCAAGCGGCGGGCGTTGCTGTTTCCGTGCCGTTTGCAGCTGGCCGCGGCGACGCCACCGACGAAATGACTGACAGCGCCTCGTTTGATGTATTGGAGCCTTTGCATGACGGCTTCCGCAACTGGCTTAAAGACGATTATGCGGTCAGTGCCGAAGAAATGTTGTTGGACCGTGCTCAGTTGATGGGCTTGAGTGCGCCGGAAATGACCGTGTTGGTTGGCGGCTTGCGGGTGCTTGGTGTCAATTATGGTGGTGAAAAGCATGGCGTTTTCACCGATCGCGAAGGTGTGTTGAGTAACGACTTCTTTGTCAACCTGACCGACATGAATTACACCTGGAAGCCGGTTGCTAAGAATCTTTATCATTTGTCAGAACGCGGCTCTGATGAGCTGAAGTGGACCGCAACCCGAGTTGATTTAGTCTTTGGCTCCAACTCGATCTTACGGGCTTATGCTGAGTTGTATGCCCAAGACGACAATCTCAACAAGTTTGTTAATGACTTTGTCGCAGCTTGGAGCAAGGTGATGCACGCCGATCGTTTTGATTTGGCCTAATCACGATTTGTCAGCAGCACCGAGTTAACAGTAAAAGGGCGAACCAGTGGTTCGCCCTTGTTTGTATCGGTGGCGTTACTTACATTCAGGTAATTCTGACGGTAGTGTTTCACCGGGACGGCGACATTCGACAATGCGGACACTGCCTTGAGGGCTTTGGTAGAAGGTATAACCTATTCGCCACAAATAAGGCGCGGCCTTTTGGTAGTAGTCATCCATCTTGCCCTGCACGATCAGACCTGCCAGCTTGCTGTGGCTGAGTGGCACTGAGTTATTTCGAGCATCAATCACCTCCATGACATCCAACGAAATATCCTGACTATGATAAATCAGCTGTAACTGAACGATGAGCTCGCCGCCGGTCTCCAGCGTCAAAGTATAGGTTTGCTTCAGGCCGCCAATAACTGGTTGCAATTGGTCAAGTAATTGGTAGAGACGCTGCAGTATCTGCGCTGCCCATGGTTGCTGCTTGAGCCAGTCCTTGATTTGCGGCTGACAATAGGCACAGTGAGGCAGTTGCCAAGCGTTGGCTACAGTGCTCTGAGGAATAGTGTGTTGCGCCAGTGCGGTTGCTAGTTGATCGAACTGGGCAAACAGCTGCGCCACCTTTGTTTCAACGTCAGCTGGCGTCGCTATGGCTTGAACCGCTGGTGTTGAATTACTCGTTAGTGAGTAGGAACTAACCTGCTGTTGATTGAAATCAATTAGGTGTAGCGTGGTGGGGAGTTGTGCCGCGACGTCGGCAGGCAATGCTTGAGCCGGTAACTGATTGCTCGCCAACAACTGTTGTTGCAGTAGCTTGCAATCGTCGCAGACTATGGTCAATTGCGCTTGTGCTTGCCATGACAGCAGCACACAAACTAAGCCAAGAGTTAATTTTTTCATAAACAGCATCCTTGTGTTGATGTTAATGCTCAGCCGCAACCCTTGCGGCTGAGTTGTTGCTACCGATCAAACTGCCATTGAAACGGCGTGACAGGCAGATTGGCAGAATTCACCAGATTAACCTTGGGATTATCGGCCCAAGCGTAACGAAGCGCCTGCGGCTGATTAACCGTCGCTGGCAGTTGCAGTATCACTTTGTCGCCTTCAACTCGCCCAGATATCCATTGCCAGCCAAGGTGTTTGTCTTTAACGGCAAACCCCGCTAACGGTTGCTCGTTAGTCAACTTTAAGCCCGCGGCGGTTTGGTTGAATCGGACCAAGATTTCGCCAGCCTGAATTTCAGCGCTCACAGGTTGTGGGCTATCAAGGATGGGTTGGTGCTGATAAACCACACGATTCGCAGCCAGCCACAGACGGTAACCAACATCTTGCTTATTGCGCGGATGAATATCATCAGCATCACCAATATCAATGGTCACCGCCATGCCGGTTTTAGCGATCTGTAAAGTGTGACGCTGGGCTTCGCGCAGCGTTGCCCAGTCACTTTCAGAGGGGAGCGTCACTGGCGTCATGAAATTGGCCAGCTGGGTAAAAATAAACGGTAGCTGGGCGTTGCCCCATGCGTCGCGCCAACTGCCAATGAGCTGGGCAAACAAGTCTTGGTAATGTTCCGCTTGATCGGCATTACTTTCACCCTGATACCAAATGACGCCTTTAATTGGCATTGTGGTCAGTGGTTCAATCATGCTGTTGTAGAGCATTGATGGCCGCCAGTGAATGTACTCCGGCATTGGCAGAGGTGGTGCAATGCGGTTATTGAACGCCCAGCCCTGACCAAACTCTGAGGCGTGATCATTGATGTGTAGCTGAACGCGGCCGGGGAGGCCGACAAACACTTTGTTGTCCCAGTCGTTGGTGATCCGCAAAGCGAGCAGGTTATCGCCAGCACGCAGCAGATCGTTATCCAGCGGCAGGCGATCGAGGGTGGATGACCAGTCTTTTTGATGGATCAATTGACCATTGAGATAAACGTGGGCGTTTTGAATGACAGTGCCGAACTCAATGACGACATCGTCGTTGGCGTTGGCTAACTCAAAACGTTTGCGCAACCAGACCACATCTGCCAGAGGCTCCGGCGTTGGCAGATCAATTCGTTGCCAAGCTTGATCATCGTAGTCGCTGCGGTGAACGCCGTAGGCTTCATCGGCACTGGTGTTGTTGATGATTTGCCACTTGTGTTGATGGGCGGCCTCATTTTGCTCAATCCGCTGGCGCCATTGTTGTGGCTGGCTGATGATATCGCTGGCTTGAGCTTGGTAGGCTGGCAAAGGAAGTAATGCCGGTGCTGGCGCCCACGCTTCGGCTGGGGTGCCACCCCAAGTACTATCGACAATGCCAACGGCAACCTGTTCATTGTGTTGCAGGTGTTTGGCGAAGAACCAAGCCACGGCTGAGAAGTTTGCGACCTTAGAGGGCGACGCAACCTGCCAAGACAACCGGCGCTTGAGCTCGGATTGTGGCACTTCGCTGTAGCTATTTTCTACTTCGGCGTAGCGGATCAGCGGGTAGTTCGAATCGGCTATTTCTGCCGCCATGTTATTAATGTCATTGGCCACCTTCCATTCCATGTTGGATTGGCCTGATGCCAACCAGACATCACCAAGGTAAATATCTTTAAGGCTGATGCGCCGATCGGCGACGATGGTCAGCTGATACGGACCACCTGCCGGCATTGCTGGCAGCTGGGCGTGCCAGTGACCATTATCATCAGCTACTGTGAGGGCGCTGTGACCGGCCAAGGAGATATTAATTTCGCTCGCAGGATCAGCGGTACCCGATAGCGGAATGGGTTGTAGCCGTTGCAACACCATATGGTCGGCAAAGCGGTTATCGAGGGTAACCGGTGAGATTGAATCTGATTTGTTTGAGCAAGATATCATGACGTTAACCATTAGTATGGCCAATGCCCAGTTGCGAAAACGCATGGCGTCTCCTTGATTGAAAAAGGCGACATGGCTGGTCGCCGTGTCGCCTGTCGACAATGGTTAGGGCGAGAGATTATTTGCTAAGCCCTTCTGTTGTCATGATGATGCGCTGCAGTGAGCCATCGTCGTTGTAATACAAAGGATCGATTGAAACCGAACGACGGAAGCGACCACCACTTGGCTGACCTTCTTTCGGTGGCATGGCGCCGGTGTGGTAGATGAAATAATCTTTGCCTTTGAATTCAATGACCGACTGGTGATTGGTTTCAGAGTTACCGGCAATCTCATTCAAAATGCCCTTATATTGCCAAGGTCCGTGAATGCTCTTACTCATTGAGTAACAGATTTTCTCAGGGAATTCACAGGCATAAGTGACATAGTAATAGTCGTTCTTTTTATGGACCCAAAGCGCTTCGGTAAAGTTAGGGAGATCCATTACTTTGTAATCGCCATCAAGCTCAATCATGTTGTCTTTGAGTTTGGCGTATTTAGGAACCAAGTTACCCCAGAAGATATAGCTGTCGCCGTTCTCTTCAATAAAGATGGCTGGATCAATATCGTCCCAGTCATTTGGCGTTTCGGTGGTCATGTCATTGGTGATCAAGGCCTTGCCAATGGCATCTTTAAACGGACCGTAAGGAGAATCAGATACGGCAACGCCAACGGCAAAGCCAGGCTTGCTATCGTCGTGACGGACGGTGGTGTAGAAGTAGAACTTGCCGTCTTTTTCCACCATGTGAGAAGCCCAAGCCTGACCGGTGGCCCATTTGAAATCGGTGGCTTTCATGAATGCACCATGAGACTCCCAATTGATCATGTCTTTTGAGGTGTAAAGCAACCAGTCGTGCATTTCAAAAAACACATCATTATTCGGAGCAACATCATGGCCGGTGTACAGGTAAACGGTGTCACCGTGAACCAGCGCCGCCGGATCGGCGGTAAAGGCGTCGGTAATAATTGGGTTGGCAGCAAGTGCGGGTAATGTTGCTGCACTAAGCAGTGCGGCTACAGTCAGAGATTTAAACATAGAAAAAACCTTCAAAAACTAAATCAAGCCAATTAACAAAGCACCGGCCGATTAAGCCGGTGCTTTTCAGGGAAGCAACAATTACTGCTGTTGCAGGTAGAACTGAGCTGCATCAGAGGCCGAAATCACCTCATCAAAAATCATCAACTCATCAACCTGACCATTAAATGGTGTATCCCAGAAGTTGACGCCGATGGCAAAGCCGGTCGCAGCCGCTGCACCAAAGACATCTGGGAAGCCAGTACCGCTAAATGCTTCTTCACCATTGATGTAGATGGTGAGGGCATCACCGTTCAGCGTCACCACTAAGTGGCTCCAGCTGCCCGTCGGGATTTGCTGACCTGCACCCGCGTCATACCAGCTGGTACCAGACCAAACCATGGTGTTGTTGCTCACCGCATCGGTACCCATAGGAACAACACTGACCCAGCTGTCGCTGTTAGCATAACCAAAGAACGCTGGGGTGAACTGGTTAAGTTCTGTTGGGTTTAACCAGAGCGCAAAGCTATAGGTATTGTCGGTGATCAGGTTGTTCGGTAATTCAACACCTGATGCGCCATCTAACACCAGAGCACGACCTTCAGCGCGATCCGCGTATTGAATGTTGCCACCTTCGCTACCAATCAGGCCAGCTGTTGGCGTGCCTGCAGCAAAGTAGCCTTGGGCATCGCTTAGATCATCACCATCGAAGCTGTACCAAGCCAGTGGCGTTGGCAAGCCATTGGAGCGAACAACTGCAGTGAATTGCTTGGTCGCGGTTTCGCCGTCAAGGGTAATGGTTGCAGTCAGCGTCACGGTGGCGTCAGGCTCACCAGCAGCTGGACGAGTCACTTCACCCAGCGTCGAGATGACGGCTGGATTTGATGATTCCCAACTAACCGCAGCGGCATAGGCGCCAGTGGTTGGCAGGTAAATATCTTCACGTAATGAGCTGGTGTCGCCAATGTCCAATAGCTCTGCAGCAGAGACCACCAAATCAGCAGCTGGCAGTGGCACGATATCCAAGTTTTGGATCTCAGCCGCACTCAGCGCACCTTCATAAATCTTCAACTCATCGATCAGACCATTGAATGGCAGATCCCAGTAGTTGACGCCCAGAGTGAACACGCCTGCGCCACCGCTGAACAGATCTTGGAAGTTACCACCGCTGAAGCGCTCTTCACCATCCACGTAGACTTTAACCACGCCTTGTTTCACCGAGAACGCAAGGTGAGACCAAGCATTTTCAGGAATACGCAGGCCAGTTGATGCGTCGT
Organism: Neiella litorisoli; assembly: GCF_014773395.1. Classification (GTDB taxonomy): domain Bacteria; phylum Pseudomonadota; class Gammaproteobacteria; order Enterobacterales; family Neiellaceae; genus Neiella; species Neiella litorisoli. The sequence goes on from NZ_JACXAF010000006.1 coordinate 171,582, forward strand.
ACCAACGTTGGCTACCGCTCCACAGCATGGTGTTGCCATCCCAGCTTTGTGGCAACAGGCTGAGCCAGTTGTCATTTGCTTGGGCGCCAAAGAAGGCTGGAGTGAAGCCGGTGATCACTGTTGGGTTGACCCACATCGATACCGTGTATTCGTAGTTGTTGATCAAACCATCTGGTAGACGGACACCACTGGTGCCATCGAGCCACACTGCTTGCTGGCTTTGGCCTGCTGCATACAACACGGCACCATCAGTTGAATCAGGTGTGGTACCTGTTTCGGTGGCAGTGGCGTTGTAGCCGAGCTGATCATCAAGGTTACCTTCAAACGAGTACTGAGCGACTCGGTTGTATGGCTTGCGAGCAGGAACAATAACGACGTATTGCTCAGTCGTGGTGACGCCATTGAGTGTCACTGTCGCAGTTAAGGTGACTTGTGCATCGGCTTCGCCCGCGTTTGGACGGCTGACAATACCGCTGGTATTGATGTACTCAGGTTTGTCGGTTTGCCATTCAATGGTTGCACCGAGTGCGCCAGTGGTTGGCAATTCGATATTGGACTGGCTAGAAGACGGCATGCCGGCTGCTAATTCCGCCACGATCCGACCGACCGTTTCTTCATCGCTTGGATTATCTAATTGACTACCCCAAATGGTCACACCATCAGAAGACAATGCGGTGAAAGTCGGCGTCAGGCGTTCAGAGTTGTCATTGTATTGCCAAGACAGCTTGCCTGAAAACGAACCCAAACCATCAATGTCGAGCGTGATGTTGTTGTCATCATCAAAACGATAAGAGCCGGCATAATCACCACTGATCACGCCCCAAGGCTCCAGTGTTAGATAGCTTGAAACTTTCGCTTCACGGTTAATGTCATGCTCATGATTAATGAATTGGTAGGTGCCGCGCAGATCAATACCATCGACAATGTTTTCGCCGACTAGCGGTACATAGCGATGTGGCGCAGTGACCAGCCAGCCATCTTCGTTAATGAACATTTCGTGAACGCGAACCGAGTGGCCTTCGCCCAAATGTGGATAACGAGTGTGGAAAATCAGGAAGTGTTTGCCTGTTTCTTCGTCGTAGTAAGCAGAGTTGTGGCCCGGAGCCATGTAACCATGGTCAGTGCCAGCTTCGCCAACGTTGTTGACGAACATGTGGCCGCCCATCATTTTTACGCCATACGGCTCAATGCTATTCCAGTTACCTGCTGCGCCGATCATATCGGTACCAGAAGCATCTAAGAATGGACCGGTTGGGCTGGTGGAGCGAGCAACGCGCATGTTGTAGCCATCGTTCTGCTCATAGCCACCGAAGGATGTGATCAGATAGTAGTACTCTGATTCAGGGCTATAGAACATGTATGGCCCTTCAATGGCGCTGTAATAGCCACCCATGATCTTGGTGCCGTAACCTTGATCGGGTAGTGGGAAGCCAGTCGTAGCGTCCATTTCCATTACCCAGATGCCGCCTGAGTACGAGCCGTACACCATCCATAATTTGCCGTCGGCATCGAAAAATACGTCAGGATCAATGGCATTCGGGTGGATGTTGCCGTCGTAGTCGTTGCCGTCGATGCCAGGATTTTCGGCGCCAACGTGACCAGAACGTAAGAATAAGCCTAAGTTCGAATAAGGCCCTTCAATATTGTCGGATACAGCAACACCCATGTATGAGCGAGATACACAGGCGCCGGTCTCTGGCAGCGCGCAGTGATCATAGTAGAAATAGTACTTGCCATCTTCGAGTTGAATGACGTCTGCAGCCCAAGAGCCGACATGACCGCCTACCCAAGCAATACCTTCTGCTGCTTCTTCTGCGTAGGTATCAAATAGTGGATTGTCGTCATTAACGCCATCGGCAACCATGGTCCAGTTCATTAAGTCTGTGGACTTGGCCGCAGCTAAGTGGGAACCAAAGATATAATATGTGCCGTCGTTGGTGCGAATTACTGACGGGTCATGGACTGTGACGTCAGTGAAGTTAACCTCTTCGGGTAATGAAGGGTCTGGAGATTCTGGTGGCTGCTCCCGTGGTGGAGCGGGTACAGTTTCGTTTCCGAGCTTTTGGCTGCCGCCGTCACCACAGGCTCCCAAGCCTAGTGCCACAGCAAGCGCCAGCGTGGCGCGATGTTTCATAAGGAACTCCCTACGTTGTCATAAGGTATTATTGTATTACTAAATGTAGCGTTCAGAGATTAACAGTTTTGTAAAATGTTTAAACAGGCTCTTTGTGATTTTGTGCGGCCAAACTCACATTTAATTTTACTTTTAAAGTCGAAGAAACCTTATTTCTAAAGGTCTAGCTGAATATAAGGCACAATGGCGCACACTCGAATCGAGTCGTTGTTCTAGGGGAGCGTGTGAGAAAGATCACCAATTCACAAATATGAGCGAAAGGTTAATTGCACGTCAAAAAGTAATACAATAGTATTAATGTTGTTCGATCAGCGAATTAATTAAACATATTAAAAACAACTGGGGTTCACACTGATGCTCAAACGCACTTTGATTGCCAATGCTGTTGTCGCGGCGCTGGCATGTTCTGTACCTACCCTGTATGCAGCTGAAAATGACCAAACTGAAGCAGCAGCAGATGAGACTGAAGTTATTCAGGTTACCGGTATTCGCGGTAGTCTGAGTAAAGCCATCAATATTAAACGTGAATCGTATCAACTGGTTGATGCGATTGTTGCCGAAGATATCGGTAAATTTCCTGATAACAACGTGGTTGAAGCTCTGCAGCGTGTGTCTGGTGTGCAGGTAACTGACCGCGGTGCCGGTGAAGTCAACACCGTGACGATTCGTGGTTTGACCGATGTCACCACCACGGTGAATGGTCGCCAAATCTTTACTGCATCTGGCCGTTCGGTTGCCTTGGCCGATATGCCAGCCGCTTTGCTCGAAACGGTTGAAGTGTACAAAACGCGTTCTGCTTCTCAGGTTGGTAGTGGTATTGCCGGTCAAATCGATATTTCGACTCAGCGCCCATTCAACTTTGAAGGCAGTAAAGTCGTATTTGCCGGCCGCGCAATCTATCAGGATCAGGCTGATGAAGTCGATCCAAACTTGAGCTTATTGCTCAGTAATCGCTGGGAAACTAGTCACGGTGATTTTGGTGCTTTAGTCAACGTTTCTTATGCTGAAACAAGCTATCGCGATCAGGGCGTGGCTCCGGGTGCATTTGTACCTTTCATGACAATGAATCCAGCCGATGGCTTTGGTCAGTTGGAGCGTATTTTCCCAACAGATCCACGAGTGACTGAATCGCCAATCTGGGAGCCAGGCCTTGAGCAAGGTTTGCCATGGAATGCTGGTGCAACGCTGGATATCAACGGCGTACCAACTGAGTACTACTTGTCGCGCGATGCGGTATTTGCCAACGATTTTACTGGTGAGCGTGAGCGTCCAGCTGCCAACATTTCGTTGCAATGGGCACCAAATGATAGCTCAGAGTATGTCTTTGAAGCGTTTTACAACGGCTACCGCAACGAGTCATTCAACTCACTGATGTTTACCTTTGTTGACTGGTGGGGGGGTGTTGATGACAGCAATCCACCGATTTTGTACAAAGATACCAACATCATCAAAGAGCGTTATGTTAGCTCGCCATATGGCTTTAACAGTGGTGACTTAACCAAAGAAAGCACTGACAGCTACGTCTTTGCATTGGGCGGTAAGTGGGATCTGACAGACGATTTCTTCTTGTCTTCTGACCTTTACTATCAGGATTCAACCTTTGAATCTGACTTCATCGCCATGCGGACCGACCGTGTTGCCCATGGTTTGTATGTTGATTTCAATGATAAGAATGGTTTGCCTGCTCTGGAATTTTTCGATAATCCAGACACTGATGTCAACGAAGCTGACTTGACCGATCCATCACTGTGGAACGTGGCGCAGCTGTATGACAACGGCGGCAAGCGTAAAGGTGACGCGGTTACTCTCCACTTGGATGCAGAATACTTTGCCGAGTGGAATGGTATTGAGCGCATCGCATTTGGTGGTATGTATGATGTCCGTAATTCTAGCGAATACACCCGTGGCGTTGATGGCTTCTTAGGTCAACCGCTCTCTGATTTGGATGAAGGCTTGGTTCACATCACCAAGGGCTTTTACGATGGCAAGGCGGATATTCCAACAGCATGGGCGGTGGCCGACGGTCACTATATTCATAAGCACCGCGATCAGTTCCGTGAGCTTTATGGCTTCCCAGAAGACCAGTTGGTGTTAGAGCAAACCTTCGATATCGAAGAAACCACCACCTCGTTGTACTTCGAAATGGACTATGTCAACGAACTGTTTGGTAGAGAGTTTGATGCTCAGATCGGCTTGCGTTACGAGCACGTTGATCGCGACATGGACTTCTTCAATGTTGATGCCGATCCAATCACTAAGAGCAGTGCCAGCAATAGCAATGAATCGTGGTTGCCGAGCTTGGTCATGCGTTATCACCTAACCGACGACATTATTGCTCGTTTTGCTTACACCGAAACCATTCGCCAACCTGATTTTGTGCAGCTTAATGCTTACATCGATTATCAGGAAGACGTGACCAACATTGGTTATGGTCAAGCATTTGGTGGTAACCCAGATTTGGCTCCGGTGGAGTCGAAAAACTACGATATCTCTTTGGAGTATTACTTCAATGAAGGTAGCTCGGTTTACGCCACTTGGTTTAAGCGTGACATCGAAGGCTTTGTCTATGATTCACTGCGCGTTGTTGATTATCAGGCGCCAGGTGAAGATGAGCCTTACCCATACATCCTGAGCCAGCCAGATAACGCATCTGATGGTACGCTGAAAGGTTGGGAGTTGGGTGCTATCTACATCCCTGAAGGTCTGCCAGATATGCTTGAAGGTATTGGTGCGCAAGCAAGTGCAACCATCCTCGACTCTGAGCAAGATCTACCAGTGTACGATGAAGAGGGTGAGCTGAAAGGCTACAACACTCGCGATATGTTTGGTGTATCCGACAAGTCATACAGTACCGTGTTGTTCATGGAAAAAGAGAAGTTTGACATGCGCCTTTCATACGTTTGGCGTGATGACTTCTTGGCAAACTATGAAGCGGCACTGTTTGCTAACCCACGTGGCGTCTATCGTCGTCCAGAAGAAAGCATGGACTTCCAGTTCAGCTACTTCGTCAATGATGATCTGACGGTTACGTTTGATGCAACCAACATCACTGAAGAAATTTACAAGTCGTACTATGAGTATCCAAAAACTCATAACTTGGGTAACTCGCTCTACAGCCGCACATTTGCTGTAGGTATCCGTTACTCCATCTAATTGTAAGTTTGTTGCTACTACGAAAGGCCTCGCTTCAGAGGCCTTTCGATTACTTACACAATACGCGCCAGTGTGGCGCATAGCGATTAAGTGAACCTGAATGATGAAAGAAAGTAAGCTGTCTGTCTTTGAGAAAGTCGGGTTTGGCGCAGGAGACATGTCGATTAACGTCATGATCGCTGCGCTGTTTTATTTCATGTCGTACTTCTATACCGACGTGTTTGGTCTCAAGCCAATCGACATGGGCATTATGTTCCTTGTGGCGCGGATGACCGATGCAATCAGTGATCCGCTGATGGGCATGATCACCGACCGGTTTAAATACAAGCGTGGCCGTTTTCGTCCTTATTTCTTATATCTGGCCATTCCGTACGGCGTTTCGATGGTGCTGTTATTCACCACGCCAGATCTTGATTATGCCGGCAAGTTAATCTGGGCCTACGCCACCTATTTGTTTGCAACTCTGATGTTTACCGGTGTTGCGATTCCTTATATTTCCTACATTGGTGTGCTGACCTCCGATCCGAAAGAGCGTTTGTCGGCCAATGGTTATCGGATGTTTTTTGCCAAGCTGGCTAATGTTGCGATTGTTTCGTCGGTTCCGGTTCTTGCCGGAATGTGGGGCAAGGGCGACTCTGGCTTGGGTTACCAGCTGGCGATGGCCTTTATGTCAGGTGTCGGCATTTTACTATTGCTGTTTTGCTACTTCTCAACCCATGAGCGGGTCGAGCATCAAGTCACCAAGTTATCGGTTGGTGCTCAATTCCGCGGTTTGTTGCGCAATGATCAATGGTTGATCCTTGCTGCTGCCTGTATTTTGGGCACCTTGGCCTATTCGATTCGAGGCAGTGTGGCGCTGTATTACGCCAAATATTACCTCGGCGTCAGCGATGCCGTTGCCGGCTCGTTCCTCAGTGCCGGTATTGCCGCGTCGATTTTCTCTATGGTGGCGTCCACTTGGTTTACCAAGCGCTGGTGCAAGCTGAAGTTATTCCGCTGGTCACAAGTGGCGGTTGGCTTTATTAGCGTGCTGATGTTCTTTGTGGTTAAGCCGGGTGATGTGTGGATGGCATTTGGCCTCTACATCATCTTGTCATTTGTGGTTGATTTACATGCGCCAATTTTCTGGTCAGCCATTGCCGAAGCCGTTGACTACGGCCATGTCAAAGATGGCAGCCGAGTGTCTGGTTTGTCATTCGGCGGTATCTCGTTTGCCCAAAAAGCAGGTGCTGGCTTAGCCGGTTTTGCTGGCGGCATGCTACTCGACTTGTTCCAATACCAACCCAACCAAGAGCAAACTAGTTTTACCTTGACTGGGTTGGCGCTCATGTTGACGGTGATCCCCGGTGTCATTCACAGCCTGATGGGCTGGCTGATGTTCAAATACCGCATCACCAATTCTTTTTATCGAACCATGATAGATAGCAAGACCGTTGATATTGATCAGGCAGGACAACCCCTGTCGAGCAATCAGCCGCAGCCATCTGTCGATGTAAAGGTGAGTTAACCATGTTACAAAATCTCGACTTATCGAAACCATTGATTGAGCAACGTGCCGATCCGTTTATCTACAAGCACACCGATGGCTATTACTATTTCACCGCCTCGGTGCCCGCTTACGACGGCATTGAACTGCGCCGCGCCAAAACCCTCGAAGGATTGGCCCAAGCGGAAACTGTAATGGTCTGGCACAAGCCAGATGAAGGCCCGTATAGCGACTTGATTTGGGCGCCTGAAATTCACTTTAACCAAGGCGCTTGGTACGTCTATTTCGCTGCTGCACCGTCGCGCGAAATTAAGTTCGACTTGTTCCAGCATCGGATGTACGCCATTAGCACCAAAGCGGATAACCCACTGACTGGTGAGTGGACCTTTGAAGGTCAAGTTGATTCCGGCATTGACGCGTTTTGCTTGGATGCCACCACGTTCACTCACAATGATGTGCTGTATTACGTGTGGGCGCAGAAAGAGCCAGAGATCAAAGGTAATTCCAATATTTTGATTGCGCCGATGGCCACCCCAACTCGCCTTGCCGGTGAGCCAGTGCGGCTGACTATTCCTGAGTTTGATTGGGAGATCCGTGGTTTTTGGGTCAATGAAGGGCCTGCCGTGCTCAAGCATGGCAATCGTATCTTCATCACTTATTCTGCCAGTGCCACCGATGAAAACTATTGCATGGGTTTGCTGAGCGCCAATATTGATGATGATTTGCTGGATCCTAAATCTTGGACCAAAGCGCCCCAGCCAGTGTTCCAGACCCACGATGAGTTAAGCATTTTTGGCCCTGGCCACAATAGCTTTACCAAAGACGATGAGGGCAATGATGTGTTGGTTTACCACGCTCGAACCTACACCGAAATCGTTGGCGATCCGCTATGGGATCCAAACCGTCACACCTACGTTAAGCTGGTCAAATGGGATGACAACGGCTTCCCAGTATTCGGCAAGCCCGGTCAGGCCGACTAGCAGTGGAGAGACTAAATGAAGCTTAAACCCTTATTTAGTCTCATTGCCATATCAGCAGCGGCGTTTACGCCGCTGCATGCTATCAGCTCTGAGACTTTTCCTGCCGGTCAAATCCAACTACTCGACAGTCCTTTTTCCCACGCCCAAACCGTTAACCTGACTTATCTCCGTGCGCTCAACCCCGATCGCTTGCTGGCGCCTTATTTACGCGAAGCAGGCCTAAAAGCCAAAGCGCAGCCTTATGGCAACTGGGAAAGCACGGGTCTTGATGGTCACATTGGTGGCCACTATTTATCAGCCTTGAGCCTGGCGTATCAGTCCACTGGTGAGGAGTGGTTGCTACACCGTTTAAGTTACATGGTGGATGAACTACAACGTGCGCAGCAGGCCAATGGCAATGGTTATCTCGGTGGTATTCCCCAAGGTCAACAAGCTTGGCAGCGTGTCCAGCAGGGCGATATTGAGGTGGATTTGTTTTCCCTTAATCAGCGCTGGGTGCCTTGGTACAACATTCACAAAATGTATGCAGGCCTGCGCGATGCCTATGACATTGGGAAATTGCCAAAAGCCAAACAAATGCTCATCGATCTGAGTGACTGGGCTTACCGGTTAACCGAGCAACTATCGGATGAGCAACTTGAACAAATGCTGGTGGCTGAGCACGGCGGCATGAACGAAACCTTTGCCGATGTCTACGAGCTAACCGGCGATGCCAAGTATTTGCGTCTGGCAGAAAAATTCACCCACAAACTGATTCTCGATCCACTGGTTGCCGAGCAGGACAAACTGACCGGATTACACGCTAATACCCAGATCCCCAAAGTTGTTGGTGCGCTGCGGGTGGCGCAACTAAATGGCGATCAAAGCTGGCATGATGCGGCCGACTACTTTTGGCATAACGTCACCGGCCATCGAACGGTTGCCATTGGTGGCAATAGCGTGCGCGAGCATTTTCATGATGCCGATTCGTTTGCTGAGATGCGTCAGTCAGTCGAAGGACCGGAAACCTGCAATACCTACAACATGCTCAAACTCAGCAAAATGTTGTTTTTGGAGCAGCAGGAAGGCAAATACCTCGACTATTACGAGCGCGCCACTTACAACCATATTCTGTCCTCGCAGCATCCCGAGACCGGCGGCTTGGTTTACTTTACGCCGATTAAATCCGGCCACTATCGCAAGTACTCTCAGGTTGATACCTCGATGTGGTGCTGCGTTGGCTCAGGTATTGAAAATCACAGTAAATACGGTGAGTTGATTTACACCCATGACAATGAGCAATTGTACGTCAACCTGCTGATCCCATCGCGGCTCGACTGGCCAGAGCAACAACTCAAGCTTCGCTTGCAAAGTCGTTTCCCGGATCAAAATCAAGCGACCTTGGTGGTTGAACAAGCTCCTGACAACTCGCCGGTGCAACTCAATCTGCGGCTGCCATCATGGTTGCAGGCAGGTTCTGCCAAGTTGCAACTTAATGGCAAACCGCTTAGCAAAGGGCAAGTGGACAATGGCTATATCCAGTTGCCTTCGGGCCTGCAAAGTGGTGACACCATCACCTTGGACTTTGCTGTGACGCCAAGCCTGGAGCCGTTGCCTGATGGTAGTCAGCATTATGCGGTACTTTACGGCCCAGTGGTGATGGCGCAGCAACTGACGCCGTTTGCCAACGAGAAGTTAAACTTCTTTGCCGGTGATGCGCGCATGGGCCATATTGCCGACGGCCCGAGTTGTCCGCCGTCAGCCGAAGGGGTGATCACTGGTAATGCAGAAGCCTTTGCCCACTCGTTAAAGCGATTACCGCAAACGGAGCTGGCGCTAACGGCTAGCGAGCCGGAGTTGATTCATGCCACGGCCAGCAACGGGACCTTTATTCCGTTTTTCCGGCTGCATGAAAGTCGCTATCAGATCTACATGGAGCAAGTGCAACCTGCTGAGCTAGAGGCACGAATGGCCCAAGCCGAGGCGCAAGCAAAACAGTTGGCGGTGCTCAAATCGAAAACCCTGGATCAGATCGCTCCGGGTGAGCAGCAGCCCGAAGCTGAACATGGTTTTGCCGGAGAGAGCACTAACACCGGAATTAATGACGGCCAGCGCTGGCGAGATAGTACTAACTGGTTTGGCTACCGCCTATCGGACCCTGAATTGAAAGCCAAATTCTTGCGGATCCGTTATTTCGCCGGCGATGTAAACCGCACCTTTAAGATCATGCTCAATGGCCAGCTTTTGGCACATGTTTCGTTGCCAGAAAAGCATAGTGACAGCCGCTTTTATGAAGTGGATTATCCAATCCCAGAAGCGATTTTGAACCAAGCTAAAGATGGCTTGCATGCCTTGAAGTTTGTTGCCGAGCCGAATTCGGTGGCGGGGGGAATTTACGGTATTCGACTGCTTCACAGTCAATAATTACAGAGCTAAACAGACGGGGGCGCAGCCCCCGTTCTTGTCTTTAGGTGGCCAGGTTAGTCGGTGTCCGCTTCATCCGATAAATATTCATCAGATTGACACAGATAACAACCGTTTCTAGCATCACGCCGCCAATTGAGCCAATGATGAAGTTGTTGATTAACCAGCAAATCGAACCTGCCAAAAATGCCAGCCGCATGCGCGTACCTGTGAGCATAAAGATGGCGTAAGTGCCGATCATCGAACCGGCTATCGCAAACAAATCAAACCACGATGTGGCAAGCCAAGAGCCGATGGCAAGATTGATGGCGAGAAAAAACGACGCGACGTAAAACGATGAGAAGTAAATCGATGCGCCAGTTCGTAGCACCGAGATTAAACTGCCAAAAGCAGCAACCGGAGCACCCATCAATAGAAAATGGGTCAGGTGATTCAAATTAAAAACTAACATCATGACCTTAAAACGCCGGGTATCAACCTGACAAAAGGTAATGATGCCCAGCGCAAAGCTAAGCAGGCCGACGCACTGGGCGAGACTGAGTTCTATGTTCATTTAGCCTTCTATCGATGTATCGAATAAAAATATGTGTGGTTGCGAATATGGCGAAGCCATGCTCTAAAACTGTGTTGGAATCCTTTGGTTTTATCTCGCCGAATCAGGAGTGGTGGCGTTGTTCCAACGAGGTAACTAAAAGCACTTGAGCGTCGATATACTGTGTGGGACAGCCGCCGTCCTGCTTAAATCTGTCGTTATTGTTACTGTTATGCTGTACCGATCTTGCTGTGTGTTACCTGTGCTTCCATTCGAGCGAGTGATTCTAACATTATGTGACTTGCGTCACAATTTATTTGTGTGAATTTTAGTCAATTAAAAGGGCAAATGGTGCTGACCAAATGCCCGTTTAGATTGCTACTGCTAGAGCCTGTTGCTGCCGATTCGATTACTTCATTAGCACGCTTTGGTAGCGGTTTAGGTCGTCAGGATTGACCGTTGGCCAGCCATCGACCCATTTGATTGGTAAGATCTTGAGCTTTTGCTGGGCGTTGTCGGCTGTTTCATAGGCGTGAAATACCAGATAATCTTGACCATCAAAGTGGTAGGCCGAATTATGACCGAGTGCGACATAGTCTTTGTTGCCTTGCAGCACCAGCGTGCCGCCGCCATCCAGTAGGCTGTTACCTTGCTTGTCCAAATATGGGCCAGTAACCGTCTTCGAGCGGCCCACCATAATTTTGTAATCACTGTCCATGCCACGGCAGCATTTATCAAATGACAAGAACTGGTAGTAAAAACCTTGATGCTTGAAAATAAATGGTGCCTCGATGGCGCCGCCTGAAGGGTTGTGCTCATGCAATGGCCGGCGAGCAATGTGATGCCATTCTTGTGGTTGGGCAATAGCCGTCAGACTTGGGTCCATTTTAACCAGTTTTAAGCCACTCCAGAAGGAACCAAAGCTCATCCAGTAATTACCATGCTCATCGGCAATTAGAGCCGGATCAATAGCATTCCAATCATCCCGCTCCGGCACCGACTCAATAACTGCGCCATGATCAACCCAGCCAAAGTCGGCGGAATTTGGGTCTAGCGACTTAGTTGTCGCAACGCCGATGGCCGAGGTATTGCGGCCAAAAGCAGACACCGAGTAATACAGGTAGAACACGCCATCTTTTTCGATCACATCCGGAGCCCACAGGTGACCATCGAAGCTTGGTGCAACCGACTTAGCCCATTTCGGCTCGGTAGCGAATACCCGCCCAGCAAGTTGCCAGTGGATCATGTCATCAGACTGATAGTAGGTAATGCCCGGGCCGGTGCTGAATACATAGTATGTGTCGTTGCTTTTGATCATCACTGGATCATGAACACTGACTTGTTGTGAGCCGGCTTGGGTTGAGCAGCCGACAATGGCTAAACATGCACATAGCAGAGAGGTCTTGGCGTGACTAAAAAGAGATTTCATGGCGTTAAAAAAGCTCCAAGTACAAAACATCGGTACAGATCGCTAGTCTAGCAAATTTCACTTGTTAAAAGTAATACAATATTAATAATGTGATTCAGTACCCACGCAACTTCAGATATTACTGCCATGCACCGACTGATTTACTGTTCCACTCTTTCTTTGCTGAGCCTTGCCGCCATCGCATCGGCTTTCGCCGCAAGCAAATCAAGCCACTCCCATCATTTTGATAATCCCATTGTAGAGCAGCGCGCCGATCCTTGGTTGGTACGCCATGACTCCGGTTGCTACACCTTTATTGGCACATCTCCTCAGTTTGACCAAATTGAACTGCGCCAGTCTTGCGATCTCAATCAGCTCGATAGCGCTACCCCAAAAGTGATTTGGCAAAAGCATGATAGCGGCCCGATGAGCTTAAACATCTGGGCGCCGGAGCTGCACCAAATCGATGACCATTGGTACATCTACTTTGCCGCTAGCTCTGTTGAGCAACCGTTTAATATCCGCATGTATGTGCTGGCTAACGAGCATGAGAATCCGCTCGAAGGCGAATGGCAGGAACGCGGCCAGCTGACCACCCATATCGATAGCTTTTCCCTTGATGCAACGGTATTTGAGCATCATGGTCAGCATTATCTAGCTTGGGCTCAACAAGATGCCGAAGCCAGCTACAATTCAGCGATTTGGTTGGCCAAGATGAAGTCGCCAACTGAAATTGAATTGCCGCCAACCTTGCTCACCGAGCCGACTCTAGACTGGGAAATTCAGGGCTATAAGGTCAATGAAGGGCCTGCGGTGATCGCCAAGCATGGCCGAATTTTCATGACCTATTCCGCGAGTGCGACGGATCATCGCTATGCCATGGGATTGTTGCACGTGCCAGAAGATGCTGATTTGCTCGATGCTAGCGTATGGCAAAAATCGCCCCAGCCAGTATTTGCCACTAATGCGGAGTTAAGCCGCTTTGGTCCAGGCCACAATGGTTTCGTCAAATGTCCGCAAGGCGACCATGATTTGATGATTTACCACGCTCGTGACTATCAACAGCTACAAGGCGGCCCGCTGGGTGATCCTAATCGTCACGCGCGTCTCCGTGTTGTTGATTGGGATGAACACGGAATGCCTGATTTTAGGCCAGCTGAAGCGGATTGATGGCTTTGGCTTTGCGGCTGGCTGAATGCTGCTGTAGCGAGTCGGCAAACATCTTTTTTAATACTTCGATGTCAGTGACTCGGACATAATTCGGCCGAATGATGATGGCAATGCGACGATGGGGCCCCGGCTCATTAAGGTGAATTGCTCGAAGTTCAGAGTGACCTTTTAGCAGCTGCTCCAACGCCATTTCCGGCACTAGCGTAGAGCCGACTTTACCGGCAACCATTTGAATTAGAGTATTCAAGCTGGTTGCCGAAAATTCCTGACCTTGCTCTTCTTGTTGCATCTGACATGCGGCCAATGCTTGCTCTTTTAGGCAGTGACCATCTTTTAATAGCATTAACCGATCTAATTCCAATTCATTGCTGGCAATTTCTTTGGGGTACCCCGGATATTCATCGCGATGGCTGATGAGGTAGAAATCTTCAGCCCAAAAATCAAATGCCATCAGCCCTTCTATTGGGAATGGAAGCGCCAAAATGGCGGCGTCTAAATCGCCATGGCGAACCATATCAACCAGTACGTGGGACTGATCTTCAACTAGATGCAGTTTGAATAGTGGGTAATTCGCGCGAACCTGAGGTAGCACTTTCGGCAGTAAATACGGTCCAATGGTTGGAATGACGCCGAGCTTCATCGGCGCGCTCAGGGCCGTCGTGGTCAATTCTGAAATTTGGTGCAACTCGTCGAGCGCCAACTTCACGGCTTGGGCTTTGGTGATAAATAGTTCGCCCTGATAAGTCAGCAGCACTTGTTTGTTATTTCGCTCGAAAACCTGAAATCCAAGCTGCTTTTCCATTTCATGAATGGCGGTGCTCATCGCCGATTGCGAGACGTTGCTGGCCTCCGCTGCTTTCTTAAAATGAAGGTACTTTGCGACGGCAAGGGCGTAGTTTATTTGTTTGATAGAAATCACTTTTTTATCGACCAAGGGTGAATGCCATGGGGTTATTCAAACAGGTCGAGCATGGTTATTCCATATGGCCAGCTGTGGGACCTTGGCCGATTTTCATGAATACGCCTAAATCGTCACGTAACATATTGTTTGTTAATGTTTTGTTGGCGTGATTGTTTTTAACGATTGAATTAATAGAAGACTATCTTCCGTTTTATCAAATTGTATGATGAATCAAGCTCCCTAGACTGATCAATTGAAGTTGTTTGCTCTTAAAGACAAGCTCTAGGTGAATAAAATGAACGTACAAAAAAGTTATAAACTATCCACGTTGGCCGGCGTGATTGCCATGGTATTTGCGAGTCACTCCCTGGCCGCTGACAACCAAATCAGCAAACCCAAAGGTGCAGTGGGGCAGGGAACTGTCGCTAGCAACCAAGCTAAACCCAACCTGTTTTGGTGGCCCGATCAAATCGATTTGTCGAGCCTCCGCGACCACGATAGCCGCTCTAACCCACTGGGCGAGGATTTCGACTACAAGGAAGCGTTTGCTCAGCTTGATATGGCGGCTTTGAAGAAGGACATCAACACGGTACTGACCGATTCGAAAGATTGGTGGCCAGCCGACTGGGGACATTATGGCCCTTTATTTATCCGCATGACCTGGCACGCAGCTGGCACTTATCGGACGCTTGACGGACGTGGTGGTGCCGGCGGAGGCCAGCAGCGATTTGATCCACTCAATAGCTGGCCTGACAACGGTAACCTCGACAAAGCGCGGCGCTTACTGTGGCCGATTAAGAAAAAATATGGTGAGCACATCTCATGGGGCGACTTGATTGTTCTGGCAGGGAACGTTGCGCTGGAAAACATGCGGTTCAAAACCTATGGCTTTGCTGCCGGTCGTGATGATGATTGGGAGCCAGACATGGTGTACTGGGGCCCTGAAGTTGAAATGCTGGCCAGTGACCGTCGCGATGCGGATGGCAAATTGAAAAAGCCGCTGGCTGCTGTTCATATGGGCCTGATCTACGTCAACCCAGAAGGTCCGGGCGGCGTGCCTGATCCCCTAGCTTCAGCTAAGAATGTGCGCGAAGCCTTTGCTCGCATGGCGATGAATGATGAAGAGACCTTAGCGCTGATCGCCGGTGGCCACACCTTTGGTAAGATGCACGGTGCCCACAAAGCCAATAAATGTCTTGAAGCCGAGCCGGGTGCTGCAGGGCTTGAAGAGCAAGGTCTAGGCTGGAAAAACAACTGTGGTAAAGGCCATTCAGAAGACACAGTCACCAGTGGCCTGGAAGGTGCGTGGACCCAAGCGCCAACCCGCTGGACGTCGCTGTATTTATCCAACTTACTGACCTTTGAATGGAAGCAAGCGCGCAGCCCTGCTGGTGCTATTATTTGGGTACCAACTGATGAGTCGCTGCATAAAGTTGTGCCAGATGCTCACGTCAAAGGTAAGTTCAATCCGCCTGTGATGAACACTGCTGATTTGGCGCTGAAGTTCGACCCAGAGTACCGTAAAATTGCTGAACGATTCCTCGCCGATCCAGAAGAGTATCGACTTGCCTTTGCTAAGGCATGGTTCAAGCTGACCCACCGTGATATGGGGCCGCGCGATAACTATCTGGGCAACGCATTCCCCACAGAAGAATTGATTTGGCAAGATCCGATTAGCAAACCTGATCATCCGCTGGTTAATGACAAACAGGTGGCGCAAATAAAGGCTCAGATCCTCAAGTCCGGCTTGAGTGTGTCAGAGTTGGTGAAAGTTGCTTGGGGTGCTGCAGCCTCTTATCGTGATTCTGATATGCGTGGCGGCGCCAATGGTGCGCGCATTGCGTTGGCCCCACAAAAAGATTGGGCGGTCAATAATCCGGCAGAGACTGCGCGGGTGGTAGCTCAGCTTAAGAAAATCCAAAAACGCTTCAACCAGTCATCTGGCTCGGCGAAAATTTCGCTAGCCGATACCATTGTGCTGGGCGGAGCGGCTGCGATTGAAAAAGCCGCGAGCGATGCCGGTGTTTCGATTACTGTGCCGTTTGTTGCTGGTCGTGGCGATGCCACTCAGGCGCAGACCGATGTCAATTCGTTCTCGCTGCTTGAACCTCAAGCTGATGGCTTCCGCAACTACTATGCTGAAGGCTATTACAAGTCGCCGACTCAAGCCTTGGTTGATAAAGCGGATCAACTGGCCTTAACTGTGCCCGAAATGACGGTGCTGGTTGGTGGTATGCGCGTTCTGGGAGCCAACACTGATGGCAGCCGCCATGGGGTATTGACGGACAAGCCGGGCACCTTGAGCAATGACTTCTTCGTCAATTTGCTGGACATGTCGACCAAGTGGCGCAAAGCTGGCGAGATCTATGAAGGTATCGACCGCAAATCAGGCAATGTGAAGTACACCGCGACGCCAGTCGATTTGATTTTTGGTTCTTCATCAGAGCTGCGTGCCGTGACTGAGGTCTATGCTTTTGACAATAGCAAGCAGCGCTTTGTTGAAGACTTTGTCGCCGCATGGAGCAAAGTGATGCAGGCCGACCGCTTTGATTTGAAGTAACCAGCAGGTAGATTGAAGTAAACGGCGAACTCAGGTTCGCCGTTTTTTTGTCGGAATAAAAAAAGGGCGCCTTCGGCGCCCAACTTACTGATAAGGGATACAGTAAGGTAAAGGTATTGCTAGAACGGGGGGAAGAGCAGTTACCAAAATCTGAAGTAGATAAATGCGGTGATACCAATGATGCCGGCGGTGTGGATGTAATCCCACTTGTCGATACCCGCTTTGACTTCTTGAATCGTCTGCTTATCAATACTTGAAAACGTTAAGCCGTGAATTTGTTCGTTGCTTGCTGGCTTGGTGAAAATGCTGACCACAATCATCAGAGCAACAACCACAACAAACAGCAAAATGCAGAAATACAGCCAGTTCATGGTGACAACCCATTCAAATGAGCTGCCAACTAAACCGTCTTTGAATGGCAGTAACACCAAACGAATCATGCCTAAGATAAAGCCGCTGACTAAGCCAACAAAACCAGCCGTCGGAGTGATGCGCTTGCTACACAAACCAAGCAGGAATACGGCGGCAATACCCGGGGCAATCAATGACTGGACACTTTGCAGGTATTCGTACAATACATCGGCAATAAGGCTCATCACTGGGATCCAAAGAATACCCAAGATCACCACCACTACGGTTGCCAAACGGCCCACTTTCAGCAAGTGTTTTTCGCTCGACTCGGGCTTGAACTTCTTATAAAAGTCGATGGTGAACAGTGTTGCAGATGAGTTGAACAATGACGCCAGAGAACTCATTAATGCCGCAACCAAACCGCCAATGACAATGCCTTTGACGCCGGAAGGTAGCAATTCGGCGACTAAAGTCGGGAATGCCTGATCGGCCGTTTCATAGCTAATAATGCCTTTGGCGTTGAGTGCTGCTGCGATCATGCCGGGGAATAGGAAGATGAACACTGGCAATAGCTTCAGGTAACCGGCAAACATGGTACCGCGACGAGCTTCTTTAATGCCTTTGGCTGATAGTACCCGCTGCACGATGTACTGATCGGTACACCAATACCAGAAACCAATAATGAACGAACCAAAGACGATGCCAGGCCAAGGGAATTCTGGATCAGATGCCGAGCGCATGAGGTGTAAGTTGGCTTCATTAATTCGCTCTACTTCCGCCCAACCGCCGACTTGGTCAAGGCCGACGACCAAAATCACGATAGAGCCAATAATCAGCACTGGTGTTTGCAATACTGATGTCCACATGATCGCTTTCATGCCACCCAGTACCGTGTAAATACCGGTGATGATGACTAAACCAAGGGCCGAAATCCAAAAGAAGTCGATGCCCCAAAGGCTTTCAATGCCGAGGATGGTCTTGAACGCTACGCCGCCGGCGTAAACAGTCACGGCCACTTTAGTGAGGACGTAACTGACCAGTGAAATGACCGATAAAAAGGTTCGTGAGGCAGAGTTGAAACGACGCTCGAGAAACTCGGGCATGGTGTAGACCTTACTGCTCCAGTAAAACGGCACGAACAACCAGCCTAGCAGCAAAATAATCCACGACTGCAATTCCCAGTGGGCTAACGCCATGCCCGATTGTGCGCCAGAGCCAGAAAGGCCAACCAAATGTTCTGAGCCGATGTTGGATGCGAAGATTGATGCCCCGATAACTAACCAGGTTGCGTTTCGCCCTGCCAAGAAGTAATCAGCGGTATCTTCTTCTTTGCTGCGCAATGACATGATGACAACAGCAAGAAGAAGTACAAAAAAGCCTCCGAGAACGACCCAGTCTAGGGTGCTAAGTTCGATCATTAGGTATCCATTCGGTTAAAAGTGTTATAGGCATATTATATTACAAATAAATAAGAGCAAGGGATTGAAAGTGACGTGAGTCACATACCCATTGGTATTGTGGGTAAATTTTCGCTGTAAGGAGCGGTGTTGCCGTTTCTGCTTAGTGGTTAGAGAGGGTATACTTCAGCGTAACATCATATTATATACAGCTAATTAACCAGAGGGATACGCATGGTGCGCTTTGAAAAGCAGAACTTGTCTCAGCGGATGACTGACGAGCTCGGCAAGGCAATTGTTGCCGGTAAATATTCGGCCGAAGCCGGCCTGCCCACCGAAGCCATGCTCTGTGAGGAGTACGGTATTAGTCGGACGGCTGTTCGAGAAGCGGTCAAAATGTTATCGGCTAAAGGGCTGATCTCGTCTCGCCCGCGGCAAGGTATCCGATTAGAGCCTGCTGAAAAGTGGAATATGTACGACACCAGTGTACTTAGGTGGTTACTCGAAAGCAGTCCATCACTGCGCGTACTGAAAGAGTTTTTGCAAATGAGGCTTGCCATCGAGCCGCAGGCCGCGGCATTGGCCGCTCAGCATGGCGACGCAGTCGCGGTTGATGCCATTGGCGATGCGGCGCAGCGAATGCTTGATGCTGCCGCCGATCCTGCGGTTGACTTGATGACGGCAGATCTTGATTTTCACACGTCAATTCTGCGCGCTAGCGGCAACCGATTCTTTTTCCAGTTGCGAGATTTTGTCAGCACCGCTTTGAATGTGTCGATTCAACATACCACCCCAGCTAAGGGCAATGTGTTGTCGATTGCGCAGGATCATTACAAGATCTATGAGGCAATTCGCAGTGGCCAGGCGGAACGTGCCAAGAACCTAATGACGCACTTGATTGACGAGGCCATGGTGTTCATCGAAAAGGAAATCGAAAAAACCTCGAATTAGTGCTTGATGTAACACTATTTAGGTTTTGTTTCCTCGCTTTTAGGCGTCCTTTGATAGGATTGCCAGCCAGTTGGTTGTTTTATCGATGTTTGGTTGACGACACATGTTGAATAATGGCGAAACTATTTATCCATCCTTAAAGGATAAGGTCGTTTTTCTGTCAGGCGGCGGCACGGGGATCGGCAGTACCATTGTTGAGCGATTGTGCCAGAATGGCGCGAAAGTCGCCTTTGTTGATGTCGCTGTGGCCCAGAGCAAGGCGCTTTGTGCAGAGCTAAAAGACAATACCCCGCTATTTATTGAGTGCGACGTACGCGATATTGAAGCTTTGCAACAAGCTATTAGCCGAGTTGCTGAAACATTCGGCACCATTGATGTCGTGATCAACAGTGCCGCAGATGACTCGCGGCATTGTGCCGATGATATTTCTGTTGAGTATTGGGACGAGAGCCAAGCACTTAATTTAAGACATTATTTTTTCGCCACTCAGGCAGCAATCCCCTATATGAAACAAAAGGGCGCGGGCTGCATCATTAATATGGGATCGGGTAGCTGGCGTGCAAAGCAAGCTGGCATGCCTGCGTACACAACCGCTAAAGCCGGTATTGAAGGGCTAACCCGCTCGCTAGCTGCTAAATATGGCCGTGATAATATTCGAGTGAACACCCTGATCCCCGGTTGGGTGATGACCATCAAGCAGCGCAGTACTTGGGCGACAGAAGAAGTGATTGCTGATTTACTCGATGCCCAATGCTTGAAAGATCAAATAAAGCCAAATGATATTGCCAATGCGGCACTGTTTTTAGCTTCCGATGACAGCAGAATGATCACAGCCCAGACTCTTGTCGTTGACGCGGGTTGGACCTAACTCTCTAGTTTCTCCAACACACCAATCATTAACGGATAGATTGTCACACAATCTGTCCGTACCTCTAGACAAACATCTTATTATACTATAATAGTATTCATGTCATTTTGTATTGGTAGTTGCTGTGATTTTAAGTGTGTCTATCTTCGTGCTGCTGGCGGCAGGAGCTTGCTTACAATCAGTCATTGGCTTTGGCTTTGGCTTATTGTGCGTGCCTCTGGCGTACTTATTGATGCCGGAGTTAGTACCAGGGCCAATGATTATCGCCGCTTTGGTGATCACCGGATTGCTCGCCATACAGCACCGCAAAATGATTTGCTTTAATTACACGGTTGGCGCTGTATTAGGCGGCTCAGTAGGTATCGCTATCGCTACGGCCGTTATTTCGATTGTGCAGCCCAGTGATTATCGCTTTCTGTTGGGTGTTGTGATCCTCGTGGCCGTATTGTGTTCCTGTTTGGGGATGGTGCCACCACTCAATTCATTTTCTAATTTATGTGCTTCTTTTCTATCTGGGTTTATGGGCGTGACTTCCGCTGCCGGTGGCGCGCCGATGGGCTTACTCTATCAGTCAATGCCCAGAGAGCAGTCACGTGCGAACCTTAACGTTTTCTTCCTCTATGTGAATATTATCGGAGCCGCTTGTTTGTGGGGTGTTGGCTCATTTAATTTATTCCAAATCGACTATTTACTTATTTGCATTCCCCCAGTCTTCATTGGTTGGCTCATTGGCCAACTCATCACTGCTCGCCTGAACGAAATATTGTTGAAAAGGTTGGTGCTGTTGAGCGCTGCCTTTTCTGGTGTATGGATGGTTTCTACATCTTTATTTTAGGAGTGCAAACTCCAGTCACGGCAAGGAAATAACAATGATAAAACTGGTAAGGGCAGCGGCTCTGATATTGTCTGTGTCTGTCTCATGGTTCTGCCACGGTGAGCCTCGGACCATTGTGTTTAATAATGACCCAGCTGAAAAAGAGCAGTATTTAGTTGGGCTGTTAAAGCTCGCAGCGGAAAAAAGCGGCTATGGCTTGATTCCAAAACCGTCGTCGCAAGTGTTGACCGATGCAAAAGCGAGAAAGGAGCTAGAGGCCGGCGATTTGGATGTTTACTGGATGGCCGCCGATCGAACTAACGAAAAGCAATACATGCCCATTCGGATCCCGCTAATCAAAGGCCTGTTGGGCTATCGGATCTTTATCATTAATCAGGGCGATCAAGATAAATTCAACGATGTTAGTGGCTTACCTGAGTTAAAAAACTTGGTTGCTGGTCAAGGCCGATTTTGGGGCGATACACCGATTCTAGAAAATGCCGGTTTGCCACTGGAAACATCGGTTAAGTATGAAAACCTGTTTTACATGTTAGAAGGTGATCGGTTTGATTATTTTCCACGTGCGGTTCATGAGCCATTTAGTGAGATAACCCGCTTTCGCCACCTTGGTCTAACCCTTGAAAATAAACTCATGCTGGTTTACCCGACGGCTATGTATTTCTACGTGAACAATAATGATCCAGAGCTTGCCAGAGCTCTAGAAAAGGGCTTAAACACGGCAATTTCCGACGGTAGCTTTGATCGCTACTTCTATAGTAATCAACTCATCCGCAATGCCTTAGAGAGCACTAACATTCGCTCGCGACGAGTGATTGAAATCAACAACCCATATTTACCCGACGAAACCCCGCTAGATCGTAAGGAGCTGTGGCTTAGTCTTAATTGATGTGGCAACGCCAATCTTTAAGGTTGGTTTGCCTTGCTCTTGCTGGATTCCCCGACAATGCCAATGATCAACATCACCACGACGATTGACCTTGCATTTGAAATCAGCTTTTAGCAATTCTTGTAGTGCATCGATTGAAGTGTTCAGCGACAACCCGTTAATGGCAAATGACTCGATTTCAGCTCGAACCGATTGTTGCTCGGCTAAAACCGATAATGATGAAATGGATACTAAGGTCAGAACAACAATCAATGCGCGTTTACAGTAGCTTTTGAACATAGAGATTTCATCCAAATTGATTGAATTTAGAATGCCTTCACTTAGTCTACGGCCGGTCAAACGTAACTAGCGTTTGCACAACCAGCAACACAGTAGCCGGAGCTCAACTCAGTCGAGTCAGCGAAACTACAGCATAGTTCTTTTTCGCGTCGGCTGTGGCGATTCTCGGAACATTACAACAGCCGACATAACGCGAATTGAAAAGTGGTGTCGCTTTCAGTTGCACAGAGGTAGCACAAGTAAAAGTAGGTAAGTGGTAACTAGCTTGGAAAATCTTTGAAAATGGTGGCCCCACCCCGACTTGAACGGGGGACCAATCGATTATGAGTCGACTGCTCTAACCAACTGAGCTATGGGGCCGTTGTGTTTGCTGGCACTATCGAATGTCGTGCACTGATGCAAAGTGGGCCCGATTATATGAACAGCTCCGGTGGCTGTCTAGGCTTGATTGACGCTTTGTTACCGATGTTCCAAAGTTCTTCCTGATTTGCTTTCTTTTTAATCAAATTCACCAAGATAGCCAATAAAAAGCCCGCTAACGGAAGCGGGCTTTAGAAGGTTTAGCCAATGCTATTGGGCGGTTGCTTCGGCTTGTTTGGCCTGTTTTGATTTGCGGCCCGAGAGGCGTTTGAAAGCGCCTCGGAATAACGTGCCCATATCGTCGAGGATCAGGTATAGGCAAGGCACCAGAACCAGAGTGATGATGGTGGCAAACATGACAGCAAAGCCAAGCGCAACGGCCATTGGAATAACAAATCTGGCCTGTAAGCTGGTCTCAAACATAATCGGTAAGACACCAGCAAAGGTGGTGATGGAGGTTAAGGTAATGGCTCGGAAGCGAGCGCAACCTGCCTCAATCACCGCATCGCGGATGCTGTAGCCAGCAGCGCGGCGTTGGTTGACAAAATCGGTCATCACCAAGCTGTCATTGATTACCACGCCCGCGGCGGCGATGAGACCAAAGGTCGACATCATGCTCATATCAATGCCAAACCAGAAATGGCCCCAGATCGCGCCCGTTAAACTAAACGGGATGACGGACATAATAATCATGGGTTGCGCATAGCTTTTCAGCGGTACGGCAAGGAGCACGTAGACCATGATCATGCCGGCAATAAAGAACAGGATTTGTTCGTTTTGCTGGGCTTGCTGCTCCTCGATGGAGCCGCCTAACTCGGTTTTGACGCTAGGGTATTCCTCCAGCAATTTCGGCAGCAGCTTTTCTTTGATGTCTTCCACCACCTGATTAGGCTCGATGACTTCTTCGTCAATATTGCCCCAGACGTAAACGCTACGGAAACCGCCTTCCCGGCGAATATAGCTGATACCTGGTTTTTCAGTCAGTTCGACGACATCACCAAGCATCACTTCTTCGCCAGCAGGAGTTCGGATCACGGCGTATTTCAGCTCAGCAAACTTTTCCCGCGTGAGGCGAGGGTAGCGCACCATGACTTTGACTTCCTCGCCATCACGCAGCACGCGCTGTGCCTCACCGCCATAGAAGCTCGTGCCGACCTGACTGGCAATCGTGGCCAGATCGAGCCCTAAATCATAGGCTACTGGGCGTAAGCTCAATCGCACTTCTTTGGAGGCCGGATCAATTGTTGAGCTGATATCAAACAAGCCTTCTTGCTGCTGCAGCATGGCGATGAATTCGCGGCCTGCGGCGTTCAGAGTGTCAATATCGGAGCCAAATAGCAGGTAGCCAAATTCGCCATCGCCACCGCCGCTGTTGACATCGTCATAAACGGTAAAGGATTTCATCCCTGCAATGGCGGGGATTTGCTCGCGCCAGCGACGGGCCAACTCAAAGGTATCAAATGGCCGTAAGTCTTCGTCAACCAGAGGCACCACAAGACGGGCTTCGTTGCGGCCTCGATTAAACGCCAGAATGTCGCGGATCATGCCTTGACCAAACTCGGCCTTGGTCTGCTCCTCAATTGCCATAATGGTTGATTCGACAGTGCGCAGCGCATAGATCGTTTGCTCATCAGACACGGTTTCGTTCATCTCAATACTGATTGAAGGAAAGTCGTGAGGCACCTTCGGGCTTGGTACAAATCGAACATAGTTGGCCGCCATCAGGCCAAAGCTAATGAGCAACAGGGCGATAAAGCCTGCCGCAACTAGCCAGCGCCATTCGGTGCAGCGGATAATAAATTGTTTGTAGGGACCATTGATAAAACCAAAAAAGCGGCCATTAAACCGAGCCCGCCAGCTATTGGGTTTAATCGGGGTGAATTTGGTGTGGGCTAAGTGAGCCGGCAAAATCAGCTTCGATTCAATGAGGCTGAATGCCAGACAAAGAATCACCACAACTGCAATATTGTAGAAAAATGCGCCTTCCGGCCCACTGGTAAAGGTAAAGGGAGCGAATACTGCGATGGTAGTGAGTACCCCGAAGGTTGCCGGAGTCGCAACTTTGCGCGCACCGCGAACCACACTATCGACGCCGCCGCCGGATTTCTCCACCTCGGTATAGGCGCTTTCGCCGATGACAATGGCGTCATCAACGACGATACCGAGCACCATGATGAAAGCGAACAAGCTTAGAATGTTAATGCTCACGCCGAAAACCGGCATCAACATCACGGCACCCAAAAAGCATAGCGGCAGGCCAACCATCACCCAAAATGCCAGTCGAAAACGGAGGAATAGACTCAGCATAATGGCGACCAGCACGGAACCTTGCGCCAAGTTTTTCAGCATCATGTCGAGCCGAGCATTGAGGTAGTAGGTCATGTCAACCAACACCTTGAGCTGCATGCCGGCTGGTAGCGTTTCATTGCGCTTCTCAATGAATTTTTTCACTGATTCGGCGACGGGCACCATGTTTTGATCTTTGGTGGCTTTAACCGCTAGGAAAATCGCGTTTTCACCACTGTACTTAAAGTAGTGCTCACCTTCGGTAAACTCATCTTTTATGACGGCAATGTCTTTGAGTAATACTTTGGCCCCATTGGCGCCGATTTTAATCGGAATATTGCGAAACTCATGGCCGTGATAGAACTGGTTTTCCACCCGTACGGAAATAATGCCCGAGTCGGTTCGGAGTTGTCCGGCAGAGAAGTTAGCCGAATATTTACGAATCGCTTCAGCAACTTGCGCCAGCGTTAAGTCGTACTTGCGCAATACGTCGGGCTGAATTTCAATGGCAATTTCATCATCTGGAGCACTCATCTCTACCAAAGACACATTGCT
Organism: Neiella litorisoli; assembly: GCF_014773395.1. GTDB lineage: Bacteria > Pseudomonadota > Gammaproteobacteria > Enterobacterales > Neiellaceae > Neiella > Neiella litorisoli. The sequence continues at coordinate 197,077 of NZ_JACXAF010000006.1, forward strand.
TAGCTGCAACAGCTCATCTTTAATATTGCGCGCCATGGGTTTGAGTTCTGTGAGCGGAAAATCGCCTACCAGCGACATTTCAATAATGTCTTGACGAAACTCGACTTGCGAAATATTGACCGGCTCCATATCTGCAGGAAAGGTGGCAATGCCGTCGACTCTGAGCTTCACTTTGTCGAGAACTTCCGGCAGATCTTTATCTGGAAAGATTTCTAAAGTGACGCGGCCACCGTTGCGCCAGGCGCGCGAAACGCTCTTTTTAATTTCAGTGACATCCTTGAGCGCTTCTTCAATTTTGATTTGAATGCTTTCTTCAATCTCCTGCGGCGAGGCGCCAGGGTAATTGGTATAGATGTGGATATAGTTAATTTCAATGTTCGGAAACATCTGGCGCTGGATGGTCAGATAACTCACCACGCCCATGATAATGATGAAAATCATCATCAAGTTAGCCGCGACCGAATTATGGGCAAAGTAGCCAATCAGGCCGGAGCGGGTGTTTTCCTGTGGTTGCGATTGTTGATCCATAGCTCTGTCCTTAGCGCTGCGCTACTTTGGCATCGTCTTCGATAACTTTTACGACCATGCCTTTTTGCGGATACTCAGGCGGCGTCATCACCAGTAGATCGTTATCGTTGAGTCCTTGGTCAATCAAGAACGACTCGCCTTCTTCGCGCAGCACGCTAACTTGCCGTGGCTGCAACTGCTGAGCTTCGTCAATCAACCAGATTGTGCGATTGGTAACTAAGTCCTGTGGCACTTCAAACACCTTGGATAAGTGTTTACCGGCAAATTTAACTTCGACGTAGCTACCAAATTTAAGCGCCGGCTCATCGCTATTGAGGCTGTATGGGTCGTTAATTCGGACTACCAGATGACTCATCCGAGTGGCGTTATCAACCACACCCAAATCGCGAACAATGGTCGCATTGCGGGTAATTGAACGGCGTCCTTGGGTGGTGACTGAAGCGCTGAGGTTTGTCACATCTTCGGGGACAAAAGCACTGTCAAAACCAGCAATAGGGAATACCACTTCGGCAGTTTCGATACTGCTTAACTCCGCCACCACATCACCCGTATGAACAAATTGGCCGGCACCTAGATCTCGGCTGATCACTAATGCATCGTAAGGGGCGCGTACTTCGCAGTTTTCTAGGTCGCGTTGTGCCAAGCGAAGTGCCGCTGTGGCCGATTGCACACTCGCTTTGGCACTCATTACCTGAGGTTTGCGCAGGTAAAGATCGGAGACTTTGCGATCAGACAGACGTTCGGCCTCTCGCTCCGCTACTTTTGCTAATGCCTCTTCTTCGATCAGCTTGGCTTTGGCTTGGCTCAAGTTGGCTTGCGCTTGCAGCAGCGCCGCTTCATAGGTGTCCTGCTCAATGGTGAACAAAATATCACCTTGCTTGATAAGGCCTCCGGCAACGAAGTTCGGGTTCCAGCTGACAATCTCACCGGCGACTTGCGCTGCGAGCATGGTTTTTTCGAGCGGTTTAACTTCACCAAAGCTGGTGATGGTCACTTGATAGTCGGTTGCCTGTGCCGGCATTACTCGTACCGAAGGGCGAGTATCAACCGGCTCTGCCTCTTCATTTTTGCTGGCCGTTGCATTAATGGTCGCCATTCCCGCGACGCCAACGCCAAGCACCACTAACGGCAGCACGATCTTCATCCATTTTGTTCTGTTCATGACTTTTTATCCCTTGGACATCTGTCTTGGATTTATCTGACAGCATAGTAACGGCTATTGGTAATACAAAGATTAAGAAATTGTAAACAGGTGTAATAACTTGGCGAATAACGACACATTTGAAATGACTTGTTATTTTTTTGATTAAGTTTAATAACTAGTTATTGAACTTATTTAAACTAGGAGTGGTCAGAAACATCGTTGAACGTCAATCAGTTACACATTGCTTGATGAGCAACGCTTTTCTCAAACAATTTGGATTAAGGATTATTCTATGCAAAAAGGAATTTTGGCGGCTGCCATTTGCCTATCCCTGTGTGCGTGTGGTGGTAGTAACTCTTCAAATGCAACAAGTGCAGAAGGAACTGCGTTCGAATTAGTTTCACATGGGGCCGACGATTATTTCACGCTTACTGATATCGCTCCGAGTGAACAAACACCGACTAATGTTGCGACGATTTACTATGCTCAATCGATTTCCGTCAGCTTTGATGACGATGGTTACTTGCGTACACCGCAAAATTACTATGTATTAAGTGCGCCGACTAATGCGGATGGTAGTGTGATTTCTGAGAATTTAACTACAGCGAAAGCTGTTCAAGTTGATTTCGATGGAGATTCAAGCGCGAAAGCAACCAGCTTGTTATCGGTCGGGGTTAATTTACCACCTGATGCTGTGCCGGAAGAGCATCTATTTGGCAAGCCGAGTAGCTGTGGCTTTGATCCTGATGGGTATAACGCATCTTTTAGTACACATGTTTATGACAGCTTGGGGGAAGGGCATCAAGTTGCACTGTATTTTGCCAAGGAGATTGAAGAGACAAGTACGTGGCAAATGCGTGCTGTCATGGATTGCATGGAAATGACGCCGGTTGAAGCTCAAGTGCTTGATTTCAACGAATCTGGTGATCTGGATATTGACGATGCTGATCGTGACGGCATGGTTACCACAGGAGCGGCTGCCTTTGAATATCAGGGCATATCGTTTGACAATGGTGCGGATGAAATGCTTCTGACGATAGACGTGTCAGCAATTATCGCCCGTTTTGGTGTGTTCGAGGTCAGTAAAATAAGCCAGGACGGCAGCCCCTTTAATCAATATGAGACCATGGAAATTCACTCCGATGGTTTAATTCAATTGCGCAGAGACGGCGGCACTTGGCCATTTATTGGCCAACTATTAATGGCTGGTTTTCAATATCCTGAGCACCTCAGCGAAGTGTCAGAAGGGGTTTGGATGCGAACTGAAAGCTCAGGCCAATTCCACCATTATGGAGGTGGTAATATTCAACCAGTGACTTACTCGGAGTAACAGCAATAAGTCTGCAGACAATAAAAAACGCGGCCATTGGCCTAATGCCGATCAGTTAACGACAAACTGATCGGTTGACCGATCTTCCGCAGGCTATATAAAGGTCTTAACTTCTTCAGTTAGGACCTTTTT
>NZ_JACXAF010000007.1 GCF_014773395.1 Neiella litorisoli
CGGGAAGACAGAATTTACCCTAGATGCGTGAAGCACAAGGCGCGAAAATATCCCAATAAGAAAAATGCCAGTCAGCTTAACTGACTGGCATTAGGCCATTGGCCGCGTTTTTTATCTTCAGCGATTATCGCTATATCAATCACTGCTCGTCGAGGAAGCTGCGCAGTAGTTCTGAGCGGCTTGGGTGACGCAGTTTGCGAAGAGCTTTGGCTTCAATCTGACGAATACGCTCACGGGTCACGTCAAACTGCTTACCCACTTCTTCCAAGGTGTGGTCGGTATTCATGTCGATACCGAAACGCATCCGCAATACTTTCGCTTCACGAGCGGTTAAGCCGGCCAGTACTTCGTTGGTGGCATTTTTCAAACTCTCGGAAGTGGCTGCATCGGCAGGCAACTCAAGCGTTGTGTCCTCAATAAAATCACCCAGATGTGAATCTTCATCATCACCGATTGGCGTTTCCATTGAGATTGGCTCTTTGGCGATCTTCAATACTTTGCGGATTTTGTCTTCCGGCATCAGCATGCGCTCTGCCAATTCTTCCGGTGTAGGCTCGCGACCCATCTCTTGCAGCATCTGACGCGAAATGCGGTTGAGTTTGTTGATGGTTTCGATCATGTGAACCGGAATACGAATGGTACGGGCCTGATCGGCGATCGAACGAGTGATTGCCTGACGGATCCACCAAGTGGCGTAAGTTGAGAACTTATAACCACGGCGATATTCAAACTTGTCCACCGCTTTCATCAAGCCGATGTTACCTTCCTGAATTAAATCAAGGAATTGCAAGCCACGGTTGGTGTACTTCTTGGCGATGGAAATTACCAGACGTAAGTTGGCTTCAACCATTTCTTTCTTGGCGCGGCGAGCTTTCGCTTCACCAATCGACATGCGACGGTTGATGTCTTTAATCACCAGAATTGGCAAGTTTGCTTCTTCTTCAATGGCCGTTAGTTTGCCGATGCAGCGCTCTAGTTCAGGTTTCAGCTCTGCCATTTTGGCCGAGTAGTCTTTGCCGGCGTTGGCAGCAACTTCAATCCAAGTGCCGTCAGTTTCGTTGTTTGCAAATGCGCTGACAAATGCCTTCTTCGGCATTTTGGCGTGCTCAACGGTCATTTTCATGATCAAGCGTTCTTGAGTGCGAACGCGATCCATGGTTGAGCGCATTTTCTTAACTAGCAGATCAAACTGCTTTGGTACCAAGCGGAATTGCTTGAACAGATCTGAAAGTTCAAGGATTTTAGCTTTAGTGTCAGCATGATCGCGGCCTTTTTCTGCCAGCGTTGCGCGCATGGCATCAAAGGTATCGCGCAGTGCAGCAAAGTTTTCACGTGCTTCTTCTGGATCTGGACCGGTATCGACTTCTTCCTCGTCCTCATCATCTGAGTCGAGATCTTTGTCTTCGTCTTCCAGCTCTTCTTCTGATAATTCAGAGCCGACGTGAGTTGCTGTCGGAGCCGCATTACCGTCGTCGTTTGGATCAACAAAGCCAACAATAATATCGGTTAAGCGAATTTCTTCTGCTTCAAATTTGTCCCATTGGTCCATCAAATGGGCAACAGTCGCAGGGTACTCAGCGACAGCACTTTGAACTTGGTTAATGCCTTCTTCAATGCGTTTGGCGATGACGATTTCGCCTTCGCGGGTCAGTAGCTCAACGGTACCCATTTCACGCATGTACATGCGGACTGGATCCGTGGTGCGACCGAGTTCAGACTCAACACTGGCCAAGGCTTGAGCTGCTGCTTCTGCGGCATCTTCATCTTGATTGCCTTCGGACATGATTAAATCATCGGCGTCAGGTGCAGATTCAAACACCTTGATGCCCATGTCGTTGATCATGCTGATGATGTCTTCAATCTGATCGGAATCGACAATATCAGCCGGAAGGTGATCATTGACTTCGGCATAGGTCAAATAACCTTGCTCTTTGCCTTTTTGAACAAGCAGTTTGAGCTGAGATTGTTGAGTTTGCTCCATAGAGTCTTCCACTTAAACAATATTGAATTTATGCTGTGCTAGGCGCAGACGTAAGCGAACAATTATACGACGATTTACGCGTTGCGACCAGCCCGTATTTCTAATCTTGACTCACTGTCTTGGGCTTGAGGGCCTGCAGCAGTGTCATGTATTCGTGACGCTCGTCACGTGTCAGCTGGCCTTGCTTTTCTTTTAGCAGCAATTGCTCCATGCGCTGCTCTAGATACTTATCAATCAAGTAGCTATAGGTATCGAGAAACTCCAACTCGGTGTTTTCATCGCTCACCCCTTCGCGACTTATCGCCGCCAGTTTGGCCAAGGCATTAAAGGCAGGGTGTTGGCGATAATGCTCCAGCAACTGTCCGGCATGGGCGGCTTTTGAATTGCGCGCAGTCACTAGCAGATCAACAAACAAATCGACGCCAGCAATATCTAACTGTGCCAGTTCCGGTTGCGGCTCGACGCTCGAGGCTAACTGGGGCTGCTGCAGTAGCAAGGCGATGGCTTTTCGCACTGGTGTCATGGTCATTTTTTGCTGTTGACCTTGATTGCCTTGCTGCCGTTGCTGCTGAATGTGTCGGCCTAGCTGTTCTTGGGTCATGCCGACCAGCTGGGCTAATTGGTCTTGCATCATGTCAAAGTAGACGCCAGGTGGCAGTTGCTCTAACAGTGGTTTGGCGGCGGCGACCAGTGCGCTTTTACCGGCATCGGAAGCGGCGTTATGCTCAGCAAGTAGATGATCAAACAACACTTTTGAAAGTGGTGTAGCCTCCGCCAGCAGCTGTTCGAATGCCTCTTTTCCTTGCGCTTGTACTAGGGTGTCGGGATCTTCGCCGTCGGGTAAAAATACGAAATCTAAGGTCCAGCCATCGCGTAACAGCGGCAATGCATTTTCCAAGGCGCGCCATGCTGCGCCTCGGCCCGCTTTATCGCCGTCATAACAGCAGGTGACATGACGAGTTTGGCGAAACAGCAGCTGCAAATGTTCTGGCGTGGTTGCAGTGCCTAGCGACGCCACCGCATAGTCAACGCCATGTTGTGCCAGCGCCACCACATCCATGTAGCCCTCAACGATTAATACCCGGTCGATGTTGCGGTGTGCCTGTTTGATCTCGTACAGACCATATAATTCCTGGCCTTTATGGAATAACGGTGTTTCGGGCGAGTTGAGGTATTTCGGTTCGCCTTGGTCGAGGACGCGACCACCAAAACCGATCACTCGGCCGCGACGATCGCGAATCGGGAACATGATGCGATCACGAAAACGGTCATAACGACGACCATTGTCATTTTCGATCAGCATGCCGAGCTCAACCAGAGTGCGCTGTTGTTGCTCGCTGGTGCCGAAAGTTTGCAGCACGTTGTCCCATTCCGCTCCGGCGTATCCGATGCCAAATTTCTGCGCAGTTTCACCGGTCAGTCCGCGCTTTTTCAGGTACTCGACAGCGCTTGGGCCTTGTGCGTGTTGCTTTAGATTTTGCCTATATTGCTTGCTGATTAAGTTCATCAGCTCATATTGATCGTTGGCTACCTGCTTGGGTTGTTGCTTGCGTTGGCCGCCAGAGCGCTCTTCGTATTGCACTTCAAGGCCGTGGTCACGGGCCAGCTCTTCGATCGCTTCGGGAAACTCTAGGCGATCAAATTCCATCAAAAAGCCAATGGCATTACCGTGAGCGCCACAACCGAAACAGTGATAAAACTGCTTGTCAGGAGAGACACTAAAAGAAGGTGTTTTTTCGTTATGAAACGGGCAGCAAGCAGAGTAGTTTTTACCGGCTTTTTTTAGCGGGACGCGAGCATCGATCAAGTCGACGATATCAGTGCGGGCCAGCAAATCGTCAATGAATGATCGGAGAATAGCCATGCAGCGTTCGTCACCTCTACCGTTGGAACAACAACCAAATGATAAAGACAAACAAGCCGCGCTTAAAAAAGCACGGCTTATTCGAAAACAGTTTGTAGCTTAGATTCAGCTTAGGCGTTGAGCTTAGCGCGAACCTTGCCACTCACCGCGCCCATGTCGGCACGGCCTTGAAGTTGAGGCTTGAGTAAACCCATGAGCTTGCCCATATCCTGCATGCCTGCGGCACCGGACTCGGCAATGGCTTGGTCAATGAGATCATTAACTTCGCTATCGCTCAGAGGTTGTGGCAGAAATTGTTCAATAGTGCCAATTTCTGCTTTCTCTTTGGACGCTAAATCATCACGTCCAGCAGCCTCAAATTGCGTCACTGAATCTTTTCGCTGCTTGACCATTTTGGTCAAAATAGCGATGACGTCGTCGTCATTTAATTCAGTGCGCGTGTCGACTTCTTTTTGTTTGACTTCAGCGAGGATCAAACGCAAAGCACCAAGGCGCGCTTTATCTTTAGCGCGCATGGCATCTTTTTGCTGATCTTTGATCTGAGCAATTAAAGCAGACACGATTTAACGTTCTTCAGTCTGTAATTAGTACAGGCGAATGCGACGCGCGTTTTCGCGAGCCACTTTCTTCTGAGCGCGCTTAACAGCAGCAGCTTTTTTACGCTTACGCTCAGTGGTTGGTTTCTCGTAAAATTCGCGACGACGAACTTCAGACAGCACGCCAGCCTTTTCACAAGAACGCTTGAAACGACGCAGCGCTACGTCAAATGGTTCATTTTCACGGACTTTAACAACAGGCATTAGCCAATCACCTCAAAGGTATGTTCAGTAGTTTATCAATCAAGCCCTCAACCAGATAATTGGTTAAAAAGAGAGCTCGGCTAAAAATGGTGCGGCATTGTAATCCGCTCGTTTGGCATTGTAAAGGGCCTTTGCGTCTTTATCCTTCGCAAGCTAAAATCCGCCTCCGTTTTATGATCTGTAGTCGATAACCACTGAGAGGCACTCCATGCGTGTATTAGGAATCGAGAGTTCTTGCGATGAAACCGGCATTGCCGTGTATGACGACGAGCAAGGCTTATTAGCGCATCGGATTTATAGCCAGATAAAGTTACATGCAGATTACGGCGGTGTGGTGCCTGAGCTGGCATCTCGCGATCATGTTCGAAAAGCGATTCCGCTGATCCGCGAAGTCATGGCTGAAGCCGATTGTACGCCTGAGCAAATTGATGGCGTTGCGTATACCGCAGGCCCTGGTTTGATTGGCGCGTTATTGGTTGGCGCCACCCTTGGCAATAGCTTAGCGTTTGCTTGGGATTGTGCGGCGGTGCCGGTTCATCATATGGAAGGGCATTTGTTGGCCCCAATGCTTGAACAAGATATTCCCGATTTTCCGTTTGTCGCGTTATTGGTTTCCGGCGGCCATACCATGCTGGTCAAAGTTGAGGGCATTGGTGAGTATCAGTTGCTCGGTGAATCGATTGATGATGCTGCGGGTGAAGCCTTTGATAAAACCGCTAAATTGCTCGGCTTGGATTATCCAGGCGGAGCAGCCTTGGCGCAAATGGCGCAAAACGGCACACCGGGGCGTTTTAAGTTGCCCAGGCCAATGACCGACCGGCCGGGACTGGACTTTAGCTTTAGCGGGCTGAAAACCCATGCGGCTAACACCATTCGCGATAATGGCGATGATCCACAAACTCACGCCGATATTGCCTATGCCTTTCAGGATGCGGTGATTGATACGCTGATTATTAAATGCCGCCGAGCGCTCAAGCAAACTGGCCTCAACCGATTGGTGATTGCCGGTGGTGTCAGCGCCAATATCGAATTGCGCCGGCAGCTCGAAGTGGAGTTAAGCAAGCGTAACGGCAAGGTCTATTACCCGAGGCCGGAGCTCTGTACCGATAATGGTGCAATGATCGCGTATGCTGGCATGCAGCGCTTGAAGGCTGGGCAAGTAGCTAAAGAAGGGGTTGAAGTCTTCCCGCGTTGGCCGCTAGAGCAATTGCCGCCGGTTTAATTGCGCCAACAGACCCTAGTCTGAGGACGATTGCTTGTTCCGCTTGCGTTGGGTTTTATCCAGAATATGCGGCTCAGTGCCGTTGATCAGGCGACCAATGTTCGCTCGGTGGCGAACAATCATCAGGGCGCTAAGCATGGCCACGGCGATGGTATATTCGGGCTTTAGCCAATAAGCGTACAATGGCGCCAACACCACGGTCACTAGGGAGGCAAGTGACGAATAGCGGCCAATCAATGCCGTGACTATCCAAGTCCCCAGTAACAAGCCGGTCATGTCCCAGCCAATCGGGCCAATCGAACCCAGAGCGGTAGCAACCGCTTTGCCGCCCTGAAAACCAAAAAACACCGGATACATGTGGCCAAGGCAAGCGGCAATCGCGATTAAGCCCAAACTAAATGGCGGTAACCCCAAGAAGTAGCTGCCATAAACCGGCAGTGTTCCTTTTAAAATGTCGAATAGCAGTGTGGCAACCGCTGGCGCCGTCCCCCCAATTCGTAACACATTGGTCGCACCGGGGTTTTTCGACCCTTTGGTTCTGGGGTCGGGCAAACCACAAACGCGACAGATTAGCACCGCACTGCTGATCGAGCCGAAAAGGTATGCGGCTGTGACCATGAGTCCGGTGAATAAAGTGATTGTCAGCGTTTGATCCATTACGTATCTGAGGTATATTCGGGCGCAGTTAGGGGACGTAGCCTACAACGCTAGCATGGCTAGCCCTATCCGACCAGCCGATTTATCTAACCGACGAGCTCCAAGTTTTGACCGACACAGTGTTTATTCAAAGCCTGAGCGTGGACACCGTGATAGGTGTTTACGATTGGGAAAAAACGATTCAACAAAATCTGCTGTTTGATATCGAAATGACAACCGATATTGCCGCTGCTGCTGCTTCGGATGATTTGGCCGATACCCTCGATTACGAAGCTGTGTCGAATCGAATCATTGATCATGTGACACATGCTCGGGTTGAGCTATTGGAAACACTGATAGAGCAAGTGGCACAAATCATTATCGGCGAATTTGGTGTGCAACAGGTGACCTTAACAGTACACAAGCCGGGCGCGGTGAAAGCGGCTCAATCCGTTGGTTTACGTATTGTCCGCCGAGCAGCTTAAAACATGGCTCAGGTTTACATCAGCGTTGGCAGCAATATTAACCGCACGGCAAATATTCGCGCGGCACGACAAGCATTGCTGGTTGAATTCGGTGCCTTAGTGGTGTCGCGGGTATATGAAAGCGAGGCGGTCGGTTTTGATGGCCCCGCTTTTTATAACTTGGTCATCGGCTTACAAACCGAACAGACACCGCAGCAGGTGGCGCAACGACTAAAAGCCATTGAATTGGACAATGGCCGCTGCAAAACCGCGGCGAAGTTTAGTAATCGCACCCTTGATTTAGATTTGTTGCTGTATGACGATGTGATTTGTGATGATGGCGTGCAAATTCCTCGTCATGAAATCACTGAAAATGCATTTGTGCTGTGGCCGCTGGCAGAAGTGGCGCCGCAGTTGTGCCACCCGAAGACACAACAGAGTTATCAGGATATGTGGGCCAACTACCCACACCAACAAAATTTGAAGCCAATACCATTCGATTGGTGTTAATTCGCAGTCAATAACAAGGATGTCCGATGTCGGTATTCGAAGCCATTTTGCTGGCCCTTATTCAGGGGCTTACCGAATTCCTACCCATTTCAAGTTCAGCTCACTTGATTTTACCGTCACAGCTGTTTGGCTGGGATGATCAAGGGTTGGCTTTTGATGTTGCCGTGCATGCTGGCTCATTGATTGCCGTGGTGGGCTATTTCCGTCATGAGGTTAAAAGCCTCTTCTTAGCGTGGTTGCAATCGTTGCGCGGCCACCATAATGGCGAGTCTCGGCTAGCTTGGAGCGTTATGCTGGCGACTGTGCCGGCGGTGATCTTTGGGCTTTGTTGCTCTTCGTTAATTGAAGGTTATTTACGCTCAATCTGGGTCATTGCCACCACCACACTGCTATTTGCGCCGCTGTTGTGGTGGTCAGATAAATTCTGCAAAGGCGATCGTGATGAATACAGTGTGGGTTGGCGGCAGGCGGTGATTTTGGGTTTGGCGCAAGCACTAGCCTTAATCCCCGGTACCAGCCGCTCCGGTATTACCATTACGGCGGCCTTGATGCTGGGGCTGACGCGTCAGGCTGCTGCTCGTTATAGCTTCTTAATGTCGATTCCGGTGATTGTGCTAGCAACAGGCAACCGCACCATGGCGCTGGCGAGCTCATCAGAGTCTGCAGACTGGGGCATCTTACTGCTCGGTGCATTTCTCGCTGCAGTCAGTGCTTATCTTTGTATTCACTTCTTTCTTAAACTGATTGATCGCATCGGCATGACGCCGTTCGTGATTTACCGAGCTTTGCTGGGGATCGGTTTGTTTGCTTTTGGCTGGTCACAACTATAACTGGCAGCAATGCCACTCCGATTCAACTGGCTAGCGCTTTGGGAGTGGCATTGAAGTGGCGCTTAAACTCACGGCTAAACTGCGACGGGCTGCTGTAGCCAACCATTAATGCGGCATCGTTGGCTCGTTTGCCCTCATTGACAATCAATTCCTTGGCTTTCATCAAGCGAACCTTCTTTAAATACTGCAACGGCGACTCCAGCGTCACTTGCCGGAACGAACGGTGAAATGCCGAAACACTCATATTGGCACTGGCCGCTAGATCATCGACCGTGAGGTTCTCCGCGTAGGTTTGATGAATCCGATTGAGCACTCTGGCAATCCGCGCGTAGTGGCCGTCATGTTGGGCCAAGTCAAACAACACATGACCCTTGGGGCCAATCAGGATGTAGTAGATGATTTCGGCGACAATGGCCGAGCCGATAATATGCGCTTCGACTTCCGACTGCAGCGCGATCAACAGCCGTTTGACGGCATCCGCCATCCGCTCATCCAGTTGTACCGAATGCAGTCCTAGATCCGGGTTGCAGCGCTCCGAATTACACTGATAGCCGTGTCGGATCAATTGATCGACTTGTTGGTGAAGTAGTGACGGCTCGACATCAATGTTTAGCCCAAGCAGAGGCTTGTCGTCGATTGCAAAGGCTTCACATTCCAATGGCATTGGTACGCCGAGCACCAAATAATCGCCCGGACCATAGTTAACGTGTTGATCAGCCAGATGAATGGTTTTGCGGCCTTGAGCCAGAATGATGATGCCCGATTGATACAACAAGGGCTGACGTTCGCAGCCGACACTGGAACGATAAAACCGAACACCGGGAATTGTCGTATCGATAATACCTTCACGACTGTTTAGCCCGTGTTGATCGACGTAAGTTTGCATCAGTTGACTGAACATTGGCTGACCTTCACTGCCCTAATGCGAGCTAGTAAACCTGTTTTGATAGAAATAGGCAATAAAAATCGATTAATGACGGTTATTAACTATCTTGATTGGGATTATTATGCTTTTCGAAAATCGCCGACTAACCTTGTTCAATACTTTTAAAAGAGGCTGAGAATGAAATTTTCATACGTAAATCACACCCAAATTCATTTTGGTCAAGGCCAAATTCAAGCCATCGCCGATGCGATCCCTGCAACCAGCAAGGTGCTGGTCATTTATGGCGGGGGCTCTATTAAGCGTAATGGCGTTTATGACCAAGTGGTCGAAACGCTCAGCCAGCATCAGTGGACCGAGTTTTCCGGCGTAGAACCGAACCCAACCAAAGAAACCATGGATAAAGCCATTGCCATCATCAAAGAGCAAGGCATCGATTTTATTCTGGCTGTGGGCGGCGGTTCGGTTATTGACGGCTCGAAGTTCGCCGCAGCCGCGGCAAAATATGATGGCGACAGCTGGGACATTATGACCGGCAAGCATCAGGTCACTGAGGCATTGCCGCTTGGCTGCGTGCTAACGCTACCGGCCACAGGCTCTGAATCGAACTCTGGAGCGGTGGTCACTAAAGCAGAGACTCACGACAAACTGCCGTTTTTGTCGCCTGCGGTTCAGCCCCAGTTTGCGGTGCTTGATCCGGATGTCATGAAGACATTGCCAGAGCGTCAGTTGGTCAATGGTATTGTTGATGCGTGGGTACATATTTGCGAGCAGTACCTAACATCTCCTGCCGGCGCCATGGTGCAAGACGGTTATGCCGAAGCCTTGCTGAAAAACTTACGAGTACTGGCTGGTCAGTTTGACCAACGTGACAACGATCAGTGGCGGGCCAACCTAATGTGGACTGCCAACCAAGCGCTCAACGGCCTGATTGGAGCTGGTGTTGCTCAGGACTGGGCAACTCATATGATCGGCCACGAATTAACGGCGCTGTATGGTGTTGACCATGCCCGCTCACTAGCGATTGTTCAGCCATCATTGCTGCGCAATCAAATGAAGTATAAGCAAGCCAAACTGGAGCAGTTGGGGCGTAATGTGTTCGGCCTCAGTGGTGATGATGTGGCAGAGCAAACCATTGTTGAAATGGAGCTGTTCTATCACAGCTTGCAAGTCGCAACGCAATTGACCGAGCACCAGACCGACAAGGCTAGCGCAATTGATGCGATTATTGCTCAGTTAGAAAGCCACGGCATGCTTGAGTTGGGCGAAAACCAAGCGATTACCTTAAAAGAAAGTCGTGAAATTTTAGAAATGGCCGTTGCCGATTAATTGAACTGATTTGGCTGTTGCTAAGCGATAGCCTAAAAAGCCGCAGTGGCGTGATGCCCTGCGGCTTTTTTATTTTTATCGTCGATCATCTGCCGGAAAGACAAAGTGCTGGAGCAGAAACTCTTGCTCCAATGGCGATAAATCAAAACGCAGACTGGCTTCTTCGACAGCTTGTCGATCGTGGCAGTGAAAGTTGGACATCCAGCGGATGGCTCGGCGCAGTGATTCGCCATGGAGAATCAAACCGGGGTGTTGGCTGAGCATAATCATCACCTCCACCTATCAGTTTAATTCACCGTCAGGTCAGCGTTGAGGTGGCCGTCAAAGTTCTTGCTTTATTTGGCGGACAGCGCCAACGCGGCGTTTTTCAAGCTCTGTTCGAATGGCTGGGCCTTGAATGCCTGCGGCGATAATTTCCTGCACATTAACGGCATTAGCAGCTTGATAGCAGCGGCGTAGGTAATCACCTTGGGGGTACGGTAGCTGTTCAAAGTTAAGTCGGCCGCGATGATCCGCTTCGCAGGCCTGTAAAAATTCATCAAAGCGTTGTGGTTTGCGCCAGGCATCGAGCTGATTGAGCATTTTCACTATGGTATCGGGGCGCAGCTCCGCCGCGCGATGAACCTTGCCATGCAGCTCTCCGACCAATAGTGCCAACTCCCGATGATCGTTGGGTAGCTTGAAGCGGTCACAAATATCATTGATCAACGGCAGCCCCAACAACTCATGACCATGATGTGACGGCCAGTGCTCCGATGGCGTCAATGCTTTACCTAAATCATGAAGCAGAGCAGCAAAACGTATGGTGCTGCTGTCGGTTAGTTTGGCGGCTTGCTCCAACACCATCATGGTATGGACGCCAGTATCAATTTCCGGATGCCAGCGCACCGGATTGGGCACGCCATAGAGCGCTTCGAGCTCGGGAAATAGCACCTGCAAAGCGCCGCATTGACGCAACACCTGAAAATAAACTTGCGGGTTGGGCCCGACTAAGCTGCGTTGGGTTTCTTTCCAAACGCGCTCCGCGGTCAGGTGACTAAGCTCGCCACTTGCCGCCAGCTCGGTCATCAGGGCCTGGGTTTCAGGAGCTACTGTAAAGCCTAACTCATGATAACGAGCGGCAAAGCGAGCCACGCGCAACACCCGCAACGGATCTTCGACAAAGGCATCGGAGACATGGCGCAGCACGCGGTTATTGATATCTGCTTGGCCATTGAAAGGATCGACCAGGGTGCCATCCTCCGCTTGGGCAATGGCATTGATGGTTAAATCGCGACGCAGTAAATCTTGCTCCAGAGTGACATCGGGGCTGGCGTGCACCGTAAAGCCAGTGTAGCCGTGGCCGGCTTTACGTTCGGTGCGAGCGAGGGCGTATTCTTCTTTGCTTTGAGGATGCAAAAACACGGGGAAGTCTTTACCAACTTGGTTATAGCCTTGTGCCAGTAGTTGCTCGGGCATCGCACCGACGACCACCCAGTCCCGTTCGTGGAAGGGATAATTAAGTAACTGATCTCGAACTGCGCCACCTACCAAATAGATCTGCATCGTACCTTGTTTGTTTCATCTGCCCTGTAAAAATGATGGCACAGCCTACCACTGCAGGTAAACAAACACATGGTGATCGCTGGCAGAGAGGTTATTGTGCTCTATCCTCGGACACCAGCGCATCGACTCTTTGACAAGCTTCGGCACAGGCGATACCTTGACGCCATCGCACGGACAAAAAGCCATTATGTATACCGAATTTTTTGGTCTGTCTGAGGTTCCGTTTTCTATCGCCCCAGATCCAGCCTACCTGTTTTTAAGCGATCGCCATCGCGAGGCGCTTGCTCACCTGACCTTCGGATTTAACGATACCGGTGGATTTGTACTGCTGACTGGCGAAGTGGGAACCGGCAAAACAACCGTTTGCCGCTGTTTGCTCGAGCAATTACCGGAAAACACCCGCACGGCGTTTATTCTTAATCCAGCACTGGATGCGCAAGAGCTGCTCGCGGCGATCTGCGATGAACTGCATCTGCCTTATGATGCTCATCAAGACACCATTAAGGTGCTGTTTGACCGGCTTCGCGACCATTTGTTGGAACGCCATGAGGCCGGCGAAAACACCGTGCTTATCATTGACGAAGCACAGCATTTGCGGCCCGAAGTATTGGAGCAGCTGCGCTTGCTGACCAATCTTGAAACCAATAAGAAAAAGCTGCTTAAGGTGATTCTGATTGGTCAGCCGGAATTGCAGGAATTGCTGCGTCAGCGCGAACTCCGTCAGCTCGCGCAGCGCATCACGGCTCGCTATCATTTATTGCCATTAACCCGTGATGAAGTCATTCAGTACGTTCAGCACCGCTTAAAAGTGGCGGGCTGTCAGCGTCCGGTATTTACCCGCAGTGCATTGAACAAACTGCATAAATTGTCCGGTGGCGTGCCGCGACTGATCAACTTGCTGTGCGACCGCTCAATGTTGGCGGCATATGCTGCACAGCAATGGCAGGTCGATGGCAAGCTGCTCAAAGCGGCATCGCGCGAAGTGCAGGGCTTGGTTGAAGATACCAGCCAGAGTAATTCGTGGTTGTGGCAGGGCATTTCCGGTTTAGCCGCCTGCGTTGCAGCTGTTATCTTGATTTGGCAACTTTGGCCAATGCCGAAGCCTGAGCCGGTGGTTGCTGAAGCTCTGCCTGAATCCGATTGGCTAGCCGTGGCTCAGCAGAGTCGAAATTTACCCGACGGCTTTCGAGAATTAGCGGCCATTTGGGGAGTGAATGAATCGCGCTCCGATTGTCAGAGTTTAAGGCGCTACGGTTTGCAATGCCTATGGAGTCAACAGCCGATTAACCGTTTGGCGGTGCTTGATCATCCCGCGCTGCTGAAATTGCAAGATGAGCAAGGCATGCAGTTTTATGCGGTGTTGACCCATGTCCAAGGTGATAAGGTGAAGCTTCACATGGCTGGGCAGCAGTTAGAAACCAACATGGATTGGCTATTGAGTCATTATCAGGGCTCGTCGGTGTTGGTATGGCAGCCACCGCAGGGCTATCAGGGCAACATAGGGACCAATGCCTCTGCATCGCAAATTCAGTGGCTTGAAACGCAGTTGAGCTTTTTGCAGGGCCAGCCCCCTCGCGTATTGAAGCGCTATGATGCCCAGCTTGCCGAACGCATTCGCTGGTTTCAGCTGAGCCAAAATCTGGAGCCGGATGGTATTGCAGGCGATCAAACCTTGATCCAGTTGAATGCTCAGATGGGCGATGTTCCGCTGCAGTTATCGCAGGAGTTGTAAATGTCATACATTCTTGATGCGCTCAAGCGTAACGCCAGCGATGCCGAAGTGGGGGATGTGCCGAGTCTCCATACGCAAGCAGGGGTTGATAAACCAGCCAAGCGAAGCCGTTGGTTACAGCCTGCATTGGCGGTTGTTTTGGTGCTTGCTACAGCGATACTCAGTTACTGGTTACAACCTTGGAATCGTCAGCCAGCTGCAGCAGAAGTGATTATTGCTGATGCGCCAGAACCAGAGATTAAGGTGCTAGGAACGGTTGATTACAGCCGCTTTAAACCGCGCTCGCCTGTGGTGCTGACACCTGAGCCAGAATCAGATCCGGTGGCCCAACCGTTACCCCAGCAGCCGATCAATGCCGGAATTGCCAATGGTGAGCAAGAAGCATTAGTCGAAGCGCCTCCGGCGACTAACGATGATCAGCGCCTCGGTGGTGATGAGCTGGCAGCGTTATTCCGCAAGGCGGTGCAGGAAACCGAGCAGGTGGCTCCACAACAGCAGAATGCGGCAGCAACAGCTGAGGTAGAGCCTCTAACCCGCAAGTCGCAGGCATTTCAGAATCAAGTCCCCACTATGGAATTTAGCGCTCATTCGTATTCATCGGATCCGTCAAAGCGGATGGTGAAAGTGAATGGTAGCGAGATCCAAGAAGGCGATTGGATCAATGACTCGGTCCAAATCGTTGCTATTTTGCCAAATAAAGTGGTGATGGAAATGCAAGGGCAGCGCTTCAGCTTGCCTGCGCTGAGTGATTGGTAGTGGCTGATTTGCAAGCGGGAAGCAATTTGCTCTCACTCAGACACGCCGAGAAATCGTCCCTGATGGCTCTGCCGCAGCGTCCCTGATGCGGCAGGTCTTCGTCAGAGTAAATCACTTCCCACTTGCTAAGTCTGGGTGCGTGATGCAACTCAGCCTGCTAGGGCATGGCCGTGATTAACAACTGAGCAGTGCCTCAAAAAGCAGGGATGCTTTTTGTGGAGCGCTCCAAGGATGGACTTGAGCGTCACTGCGTGTTGTTCATTACGGCCTTGCCCGTTGCTCTCTAGGCGTGAACCGCAAGCAGGAAGCAATTTACTCTCACTCAGACACGCTGAGAAATCGTCCCTGATGGCTCTGCCGCAGCTTCCTTGCTGCGGAAGGTCTTCGTCAGAGCAAATCACTTCCAACTTGCTAAGTCTGGTGGGGTTGTTGTTCATTACGGCCTTGCCTGATGCTCGGCTGAAGTGAGCCGCAAGCAGGAAGCAATTTACTCTCACTCAGACACGCCGAGAAATCGTCCCTGATGGCTCTGCCGCAGCTTCCTTGCTGCGGAAGGTCTTCGTCAGAGTAAATCACTGCCTACTTGCTAAGTCTGGTGGGGTTGTTGCTCTCTAGGCGTGAACCGCAAGCAGGAAGCAATTTGCTCTCACTCAGACACGCCGAGAAATCATCCCTGATGGCTCTACCGCAGCATCCCTGCTGCGGAAGGTCTTCGTCAGAGTAAATCATTTCCCACTTGCTAAGTCTGGGAGCGCGATGCGATTCAGCCTGCTACGGCCTTGCCTGATACTCACCGAGAGACTTAACCGTCACCAAGGCTCAGCAAATTAGCGTTGCCGCCAATAGCCGTGAGGTTATTGGTTACCGTCCGCTCGGTGACAAAGCGTTGCAAATAGTGCGGTCCTCCAGCTTTCGGGCCCGTACCAGACAAGCCTTGGCCACCGAATGGTTGGACGCCTACCATGGCCCCGATCTGGTTGCGATTGATATAGACATTCCCCACTCGGACGCGGCGCGCGATGGATTGCGCTAAGCCTTCGTTACGTGTGTGAATCCCCAGCGTTAAGCCAAAACCAGTGTTGTTAATTGCATCAATCACTTGCGCTAAATTCTTAGCTTTGTAGCGAATCAGGTGCAAAATCGGGCCGAACTTTTCTTCCTCAAGCTGGCTGATATCACTGATCTCAATCAGGCTTGGCGCAACAAAATATCCATCTATTTGCGCTGGCAACGGGGTTTGATAAAGCAATTTGCCTTGCTGGCTGATTTGATCAATGTGGCTCAGTAGCTTTTGCTGCGCGCTCGCATCAATCACCGGGCCTAAATCACTGGCGTAATTGCCCGGATAACCAACTCGAAGTTCAGCCATTGCGCCTTGCAGCAGATCAATCACCCGATCGGCAATGTCATCCTGAACATACAGAACGCGCAATGCCGAACAGCGTTGGCCGGCACTGGCAAATGCCGAATGAACAGCATCTTTGACCACTTGCTCTGGCAGCGCAGTGCTATCAACAATCATTGCATTTTGACCACCAGTTTCGGCGATCAGCGGCACAATTGCGCCATCGCGCTGAGCCAACGACAAATTGATGCGCTTGGCTGTTTCAGTGGAGCCGGTAAAGCAAACGCCCGCCACACGCTCATCATCGCTTAACGCCTGACCAACCACGGCGCCAGAGCCGGGCAGCAGTTGGATGGCATAAGCAGGAATGCCAGCTTCGAGCATTAATTCAACTGTACGCCCAGCAATCAAACTGGTTTGTTCGGCTGGCTTCGCCACCACGGTATTACCGGTGACAAGGGCCGCGGCTACTTGACCGAGGAAAATTGCCAATGGGAAGTTCCATGGACTAATGCAGGCAAACACCCCGCGACCTTCAACGGACAGTATGTTCGACTCGCCGGTTGGCCCAGGCATCAGTTGCGGATCGGCGCAAAGTTGTCGCCCTTGTTGGGCATAGTAGCGACAGAAATCAACCGCTTCGCGCACTTCATCAATGCTGTCTTGCAAGGTTTTGCCTGCTTCGCGAACGCACAACGCGATCAACTCACTGCTGTGTTGCTCCAACAAATCAGCCAGTTGCTCAAGTGCTACAGCTCGCCTTTCAACCGAGGTTTTTTGCCATTGAGCGAAGCCGCTATGAGCGGCGGCAATGGCTTGCTCGGCTGTTGTTGCCGAGGCGTCGGATACTTGCCCGACAACTTGACCATGCTGAGCAGGGCATGACACTTGGCGCGGCTCACCATCTTGCTGTGGCTGGCCATTGATGATGGGGCCAGCTTGCCATTGGTGATCCTGCCATTTTTCCAATTCAGCATGAAAGGGTTGGCGCTGGGCTGAAATATGCAGATTAACGCCTGCCGAGTTGCGCCTGTCGCTGAACAAATCTGGCGGCATGACAATTTGCTCATTGGCCAGCGAAGCTTTTTGTTTCAGCAGCAGTACTGGGTGTGCGGCAAGTTGCTCGGGAGCTACTTTCGGATCGAGCAGTTTGTGAACGAAAGAGGTATTGGCACCATTCTCCAGCAAGCGCCGAACCAAGTAAGGCAACAGGTCTTTATGGTCGCCAACTGGAGCATAAATGCGGCAGCGGACATTGGCATGCTGCTGTTTCACTAGTGCATAAAGATCGTCACCCATACCGTGCAGGCGCTGGAATTCGAATTCTCGCTGGCCAGCAAAATTCAAAATGGTCACCACACTATGGGCGTTGTGTGTGGCAAATTGCGGATAAATATTGCCCTTGGTTTGTTCAGACAAGGCATAGC
The DNA here is from genome assembly GCF_014773395.1 of Neiella litorisoli. Classification (GTDB taxonomy): domain Bacteria; phylum Pseudomonadota; class Gammaproteobacteria; order Enterobacterales; family Neiellaceae; genus Neiella; species Neiella litorisoli. The sequence continues at coordinate 17,325 of NZ_JACXAF010000007.1, forward strand.
GAGCACAGGCTAAGTAGGACACGTCCGTCGAAGCTTTGCGCGTAAACACGGGGTAATAAGACAAGCCAAGTTGCTGAGCGAGTTTGATTTCGGTGTCCCAATAAGCACCTTTGACTAGCCGCACTGGAATCTCATCGCCTTGTTCTTTGGCTAGCGCGTTAAGCCATTGCAATACCGGCAAGGCCACCTTGGAGTAGGTTTGCACCACCATGCCAAATTGACCCCAACCTTGGGTTTCTGGATGGCGATACAGTGATTCAAACAGTTGCAGGGCAAGCTCCTGACGATCGGCTTCTTCAGCGTCAATGGTGATGCCAACATCAAGCTGCCGGCCTTTGCGAATCAAGCTGAGCACAGCATCGCGCATTTCCACCAGAACCCGCTCAGATTGGGCTTCTTCGTAACGAGGATGCAATGCCGAGAGCTTGATGGATATTGATGCAGAGCGGGCATCGCCGGTGCCGCGGTTTTCCGCGACCTGTTCAATGGCAAGTGAATAGGCGTTATGGTATCTGGCGGCATCGTGAGAAGTGAGCGCTGACTCGCCTAGCATGTCGAACGAATGCCAATAGCCGTTTTTGCGATCTGCGGCGGCGGCTTTCAGGGCCGACTTAATGGTGGTGCCAAGGACAAACTGTTTGCCCATGATCTTCATCGCGGCATACATGGCTTTGCGAACAATTGGCTCGCCAAGTTTAGAGACTATTTTACCAACCAATTTTTCCGGCTCGGCATCGAGCCCTTCTGGGGTGCTAATCACTTTACCGGTCAGCATTAAGCCCCAAGTTGAGGCATTGACGAACAGGCTATCGCTGGCTTTGAGGTGTTGTGACCAGTTCGCGGTGGATAATTTATCGCGGATCAGGGCATCGGCAGTATCAGGATCAGGGATCCGCAGGAGCGCTTCGGCTAAACACATCAACACAATGCCTTCATGGGTTTCGAGGCTGTATTGTTGCAAGAAGGCATCGAGACCATCGCCTTGATTGTGCTGCCGAACTTGTTCAATCAGTTGGCTGGCTTGGCGACTGTGTTGCTGAGCTAACTGCTCATCGTCGGGCAATAGCGCCAATAGTTGTTCAACAACGGCATTCTCATCTTTTAAGAAGAATGAGCTGATATGAGATTGAATACTGGAAGCTGATGCATCAGCAGGAAAGAGCAGGGCATTCGCGTCGGGCGAAATGGATGCGTCCTGAAACATAGCAAGACCTCAATTGGTGTCGGTAGTTTGGTTTGTTCTATTTCATTGTTGAGTTGTTTGTGGTCCGACAGGGACAACAAAGGAGTGTAAAAACACTCCTTTGCAACTCTTTATTATGACGTCAGAACGACCGACTGAGGCTTGCTTGAGCCGCTACATCCAGTTGTCCTGACGTTTCTTTCGGCGCGGCAAGAAAGAAAGGATAACCCCCAATAACAAGCCGCCGCCGGCAACCAGGGCACCGTTAATCATCCACTGCATCTCAATTTCATCGGTGTAGCTATTGAGTTGTTGTTGCAGCACATCGCGTTGTTTGTTGGCTTCCAATACGGCTTGTTGCTGTTGCTCGAGCCGCTGCTCTAGATCGCCAATCAAACTGCTCAGGCGAGCTATTTCGCCCTTGTCTGTGTTGATGTCGGTGCTGATAGAGATAAGCTTTTGATTAAGATCGTCAATGATCTGCTGCTTGGTTTGACCCTGCGCTAGAGTTGATACTTCAACCCAGCCTTCGCGCTCACGATCATCGCGAATTTTGGCAAACTTTCCATCATCACTGGTTTCCAGCAAGACTACTGGGGTTGAGGCATTGACACTACCAAGGATTCGGAATTGTTTTCCCGGCCCTGTGTGCATAAAAGTGTACAAATCTTCGGTGATAAAGTAGCGATCTTGCTCCTCAGCATGGAGCATGAATGACGATGTGGTTAGAGCAAGCAACAGGCCGAAAACTGATGCGAAACAAAATGATCTCATAAGATTTAAGACGTCAGCAGATGGGGCTAATGTTTGATGACTCCATGCTAGGAAGATGTGAGCAGAAAAACAAGAGGGAGCCGAAGCTCCCTCTATCATTTCAGTCGATTCTCATGAAGGTAATCACACCCTTAAGAGAAGATCCCCTTGAGCATGTAGAAGAAGATAATCGACAGAATCGCACCGGCAGGTAGAGTGACAACCCAAGAGACTACGATGTTACGGACAACGGTGAGGTTCAGCGCCGCGATACCACGCGCCATACCCACACCCAATACCGCACCAACCAGGGTCTGAGTGGTTGAGATTGGCAGGCCGGTGCCTGAGGCGATGACGACGGTTGACGCTGCCGCTAGCTCAGCCGCAAAACCACGGCTTGGCGTTAGGTGAGTGATGCCTTTACCAATGGTGGCGATCACGCGGTGACCGAAAATTGCCAAACCGGCGACAATACCAACTGCACCTAATGGCAGGATCCACCAAGCCAATGCGGCTTTTTTGGCAATTTCCCCATCGTGTTGAACAATGCTGACAACCGCAGCCAACGGACCAATGGCGTTGGCTACATCGTTAGAGCCGTGCGCAAAGGCCATACAACAAGCGGTCAGTACCATCAACACAGCAAAGATCCGCTCAAGGTTGGCAAACATGGTTCGGCGGTCGGCCTTTTCATCCAGCTTCAATCGGCCAATGAGTACCGCACCAATAACGCCAATCATGACCGCAATGGCGATGGCTAGGGTGTAGGCTTCGAGGTTGGTGAAGTCCATACCCACATGCTTGAGGCCCTTTTTGATGGTCACCAAAGACATCACGAAACCAGCAAAAGCCATGTACATCGGGACAAAACGCTTGGCCTGACGAATTGGGTTTTCGGTGTCAAAAATGAGTTTTTGGGCGGACTGGAAAATCAGATAGGCAAGGAAACCGGAGATTGCCGGGGTAACAATCCAGCTACCAACAATGCCACCGACTTTACCCCAGCTTACCGAATCGATACCAACGCCAACGGCAGAGAAGCCAACGATAGCACCAACAATCGAGTGGGTGGTTGATACTGGCCAGCCGAGGTAGCTCGCCACTAACAACCATAAACCGGCGGCCATCAGGGCGCCAATCATACCGAACACCAATAATTCAGGAACATCGGTGTAGTAACCGGCATCAATAATGCCTTTACGAATCGTGCTGGTCACCTCACCACCGGCAAGGTAAGCACCAGCAAATTCAAAAATCATCGCCACAATAATGGCTTGTTTAATGGTTAGTGCTTTAGAACCAACCGAGGTACCCATGGCGTTTGCAACGTCATTGGCACCAATACCCCAGGCCATAAAAAAGCCTACGATGGCCGCAATTGCAATCAGCATTGGGCCGTGTTGAACGAGTACGTCAACCATTACAAATCCTCAGAGAGAGATAGTTACGAGCGCGACAGCATCTGTTCCAGACGGATACCAGCTGAATCGGCGCGGTTAGCAATTGACCCAATTTGTTCCATCATTTTGTACAGGAACATGACATCAATTGGGTTCATTTCCGGCTCCAACTTCAGTAGCTGAGCGCGCAGTAAGATCTGCATGTGGTCGGTATCATCTTCAATCACATCCAGTTCGCGAACCATGTTCTCGACTAAGTCGGCTTCTCGGCCTGCGAAGCCGGTTTCCAACAATTCATCCAACTCATTGACCGCTTTTTTGGCCTGAGAGACGGCATCAATACAGCGCTTCACATAAGCCATGAAGTCTTTTTGCATCGATGCTGGAATTTCCAAGCTGCGGCCAGTAACCGGGCCAGAAACATCTTTGGCGAGGTTGGCCATTCGGTCTTGCTGACCAACGAGTTCGAGCATGTCGGTACGCTCTACTGGCATGAATAAACCAGCAGGTAATTTTGCTCGTGCCTGAGCTTTGAGGCTATCCGCTTCTTTCTCTGCTAGCGAAATGTTTCGGTGCAACTCAGCAACAAGTGCCCAATCTTTTTCGATAACAGCTTCAAAAAATGGGATTAAACCTTCGCAGCACTGGTGAACTTTATTAATATGCTCAACCAGAGGTTTAATCGGCGACTGGGCAAATACACCCATAATGTTCGTTAATGGCATGTTTTATCCTTATCCGTGCAAATGCACGGTTACTGATCGGCGCGCATGTTAACCGAAACGATTCGCTGTTGGTACACCCGAAATTAAGAATAGGCAGAATTTGTTCGATCGATCTGTTTTAAAACAAATCGGCGTCTGATGAAACGACATGGATACAGAGATTGAGTTAAAGCTGTTGGTTGACCCCAACGACTTGGAAACACTCAGTAATTGGATGCAACAGCGTCCGCAGGTCATCAAAAGCTATCAACGGCAACTGAGTAATATTTATTTCGATACAGCCGACCGGCAACTACGGCAACTCGACTGTGGTTTGCGAGTTCGTACGGTTGACGACCGCTCGGAGCAAACGATCAAAACCGCAGGTAAGGTCATCGGAGGCCTCCATGCGCGCCCCGAATACAATGTGCCGATTGATGGCCGGCGGCCGGATTTGTTTTTGTTCGACCGCGATATCTGGCCTGAAAACACCGACGTTGCCGCTCTGCAAGAATCCCTCCTGTCGCAATTCACCACCAATTTTACCCGCCAAACTTGGCTGCTTAGTTACAGCGACGATGCCATTGTTGAGGTGGTCATTGATCACGGTGAGATCAGTAGCGGCGAGCGCAGCGTGCCGATCTGTGAAATGGAAATGGAGCTGGTCAAAGGCCCACCATCACTGTTGTTCAAATTGGCGCACAAAGTTTGCAAGAAATTTGATGTTCGCCCAGGCCAAGCCAGTAAAGCGGCGCGCGGTTATCGTCTATTAGAAGGTGCGCCAGAGCCGGAGCCGATGGCGCTGCCACTGTTGAACCTTGATGCGGCGCTGTCAATTGAAGAAGCCATGACCGAACTGACGTCGGCGGCATTGCGGCAACTGCAAAGCAATCAGGACGTGTTTTTTAGCAATGACAGTATTGCCGCGCTGCAAGAAGTGCGACACGGCTTGCTGTGGATTTTGCAAATTCGTCATTACTTCAATGAGGTGCTGGACGAAGCTTCATTAAACCTGCTGGCCAATGCCAAAATTTGGCTGGTCAAGTTGCAATGGGTGGCTGATGCTTTGTATCGCGAGCAGTTGCTTGAGCAAAAAGATCAATACATGAAGCGTCTGGAAGATAAGAGAAAAGTCCGCAAGACGTTGAAAGAATGTGATAACAGCACCAACTTAAAATTGGCCTCGGCTTTATTATCAAGTCGCGATTACAGCCAGTGGTTACTGCAATTAAGCGAGTGGCTGACCTGTCAGTATTGGCGCCTAGAAGGTTGTGCTCAGCCGCAATTGGACGAGCCGGTGGCGCAATTAGCACGTAATGTACTCGATCATTCCAAGCAATACGTTGCCGAGCGTTTTCCCGCTAATCGAGCGCTCAGCGCCGATGAGTGTGCCAAAGGTTGTGAGCGCTTAGAGCGGGCGTTACTCAGTGGTAATTGCTTCCGCAAGATGTTTGACCCAGAGGCAACATCAGCCTATCGCGGACCATGGCACGACATGTTACGCGGTTGTCAGGAGCTAGCCTTGTTGGCGTTTCTGCAGCGGGTTGTTAATGGCATTGAATTAAAAGACGAAGAAGCATTTGAGCGTTGGTTACAGCGCAAACGAGAATCTTGGTTAGAACTGGTCGAGCAAAGCAAACACGCGGCCTTGGCGATGGAGCCTTATTGGCGTTGAGGTAAATGCAGCGACGCTGCGCCAGTTCAATCAAACAACACAAGGAATATCCATGACGATTCAACCCGTCGCATGGCCAGCCTTGCCGCTTGACCTGCAACAGTATGGTCAGCGGCAATGGCAAAAACTAACTGATCGCCACGATGTGGCTAACCTCCTCCCTTTCCAAGCCCAACTGAGTCATGCTTTTGCCTTATCGGATTTTCTGTTCGATGTGGTGATGCAAGCGCCGCAAGCGGTGGCAACTTGGCTCCAATCCGGTTCGCTCGACACGGCGCTGAGTAAGCCATTGATTGCTGAGCAAGTCAGCCAGCACATCGCCGGCTCCGATAGCGAGCCGGTGCTGATGACGCGATTGCGTCAGGCCCGTCGTCAACTGCAGTTTCACATCATCTGGCGCGACTTACTTGGTTTGGCTGATATAGATGAAGTGCTAGAGGCCACCTCAGCGCTAGCCGATGAAATTATTATTCAGGCCAACGACTGGCTTTATCACGATTTAGCGCAGCGCTGGGGCACGCCAAGCAACAGCGCCGGTCAAGCGCAACCCTTGCTGATCATTGGCATGGGTAAGCTGGGTGGTGAAGAACTGAATGTGTCGTCAGATGTCGATTTAATCTTTACCTATCCTGAGCCAGGCTCCACCCAGGGCGCCCGCCGCGAACGCGACAATCAAGAGTTCTTTATTCGGCTGGGCCAACGCTTAATCCATGTGTTGAATCAAACCACCGCCGATGGCTCGGTGTTTCGAGTGGACATGCGGTTGCGCCCGTTTGGCGACAGTGGCCCGCTGGTGATGCCGTTTTCCGCGCTGGAAGATTATTACCAACACCATGGCCGCGAGTGGGAACGCTACGCCATGGTCAAAGCGCGGGTGCTGGGTGACAACAGCGACTACGCGACCGAGCTGCGACAATTGCTGACGCCGTTTGTCTATCGTCGTTATATTGATTTTTCTGCCTTTCAGTCACTGCGCAAGATGAAGTTGCTGATTGAGCAAGAGGTCCGCCGCCGGCAACTCAAAGCGAACGTCAAGTTAGGCGCCGGAGGTATTCGTGAAGTTGAGTTCGTGGCGCAAGCGGTGCAACTGATGCGCGGTGGCCGCGAACGAGCCTTACGTGGCCGCAATTTACTGCAAACGTTAGCCGTCATTGAGCAGTTAAATGCGCTACCAGATACCGATATGAAGGCACTAGCCAATGGCTATCGTTACCTGCGTAAGCTCGAGCATGCGTTGCAAGGTGTGCGCGATGCGCAGACTCAAACCTTGCCGGACGAATCATTCGAGCAAAGCCGTATTGCCGCCATTATGGGCTGTGATCACTGGCAACAATTACTCGATGATCTTGACCAACAACGAGAACTGGTCCATCAGAGCTTTACCATGGTGATTGGTGAGCAGCCCGGTGATGAAGAGCCAGAGCAAGAAGTGCTACAAGCGTTGCCGTTGTGGCCAGACGTCTGGCAGCAAGAGTTGGTTGAAGGGACGTGCCGAGAACTCGGTATTGCCGATGCTGATCGTTTTGTTATTGACTTGCAGACCTTTTATGACAAGAGCAAAAAGCGCCAGTTAGGGCCGCGTGGGCGGGACGCGCTAGAGCGGGTGATGCCCATGGTACTGGCCGCTGTCTGTCAGACCGAGCAACCGGCGCAAACCTTGCCCTCAGTACTTGGTGTGATTGAGCCGGTGCTGACTAGAACCACTTACCTTGAATTACTGTTGGAAAACCCCAAAGCGCTGAACCAATTGGTCAGTCTGTGTCAGGCCAGCAGCTGGATTGCCAATCAGTTAGCGTATCACCCGATGTTGCTTGATGAGTTGTTGGAGCCTGCTCAGCTATACCAACCAACGGCACTAGAAGCTTACGAAGATGAGCTTCGCCAATACATGTTACGGGTCGATGAAGATGATCTCGAGCAGCAAATGGAAGCGCTGCGCCACTTTAAGCAGGCCCACCAACTTCGTATTGCCGCCGCTGATGTTGCCGGTCAGTTAGCGATCACCAAAGTTAGTGACCATTTGACTCGCCTTGCGGAAGTGTTGCTCGACTATTGTGTCCATGCCGCTTGGCAGCAGCTATCGGTGCGCCACGGCACTCCCGAGGGCATGACCAGTGCCAACCAATGTGTGGCGGTGCTTGGTTACGGCAAACTCGGTGGCTTGGAGCTGGGCTACAATTCTGACTTGGATATCGTGTTTTTCCATATGGTCAACCCTGGCGTGACAACCGGCGACAAACCGATTGATACCACTCAGTTTTTGGTCAAGTTGGTGCAGCGATTCAGTCACTTGATGACGACGCGGACGCACTCCGGTGAGTTGTATGAAATTGACTTACGATTGCGACCATCTGGCGCATCTGGGCTATTGATCACTCACCTTGATTCGCTGGCTCAATATCAGAAAGAGGAAGCTTGGGTGTGGGAGCATCAAGCGCTGGTCAGAGCCAGAGCGGTATTTGGTTCGGAGCCGTTGCTTGAGGCCTTTGCTAGCTTGCGACGAGAAATTGTTTGCTTGCCGCGCAATATGGCCGAACTGGCGCTCGAAGTGGTCAAAATGCGGCACAAAATGCGTGACCATTTAGGCTCCAAGGATGAGCAGTTGTTCGATCTGAAACAAGATCCCGGCGGCATTGCCGATATCGAATTTATCGCCCAATATCTAGTGTTAGGGTTCGGTCAGGCGCTGCCGAGCATGGCCGATTGGTCAGATAATTTGCGTATTTTTGAGACCGCGGCTGAGCAGCAGTTGTTGACCGAGCAGCAAGCCACAGCGCTAGTCGATGCATACTGTTTGTACCGAAACAAAGGTCATCACCTAGCGTTACAGCGTCAGAAAGCTAAGGTTTCTGTGACGGAGTTTACCGATGAAAGGCAACAGGTTATTGCGATTTGGCAGCATTTGTTTGCTGATACTGAGCGCCAGCTTCAGCAATCTAGCGCGAGCTGAATGCGAGCAAGTCCTCAATGCTGACAAGGCCGGTTATCAGGTGTCACTGAGTGTAACCGGCGATTGTCGCAAAGGGATGTTTGTCCTTACCATCGACACGCCTGATGGCATTCAGCAAACTTTGTACGAAGCATATGACCAACCTTTTACGGCAATCTGGCTCGACAAACTGGTGGGCAACCCGCAGCCTGATATTGTGTTGCTGCAGCAGGTCGATCAGCGCTTTGCCGGTTTGATCCTGTACTCGTGGCAAAATAATCACTATCAAAAACAGAGCATTAATCCGCCTGCCGAAAGTTTAATGGTGGGTTATGCCGAGCAGGACAAAGTGTATGTCCGTTGGGGCGCGTTGGTACGGCAAATTAAGCTGACCGATCCAGAAGGGCCGGGTTGGCGCCGGTTAAGTTATGATTTCAACAAAGCCAGTTGGATCGAGTCGAATTAGAGCAAGTGCCCAGAAACGCCGCAGCTAGCGGCGTTTTTTGTACCTTGATGGCAATGACTTGTCGGGGCGGGTTTTAAAGCGCCGGTGAACCCACAGATATTGCTCTGGGTATCGCCTGACATTGGCTTCAATGATGGCGTTGACGCGGCTGGTATCGGCATGTTCATCGCCACTTGGAAAGTCTTCAACTGGTGGCTGAACTTCCAGCACATAGCCTGAACCATCGGTTTTGCGATATTGAAAAAAGGGCACCAGAGCGGCTTTTCCCAGCGATACCATTGAGCCGGTCGCTGGTGTTGTTGCGGCATCAGGAATGCCGAAGTAAGGCACAAAAATGGAGCGGCGGGGGCCTAAATCCTGGTCCGGTGCATACCACACGGCATGCCCCTTCTTCAGCGCTTTAAAAGCACTGCGAATATTATTGCGATTGAGCATCAGCGCGCCGGTTTGACTGCGGCCTCGATACTGAAAGTACTCCATCACGGCGTTTTTGTTGGGCCGATAAATGCCGCCCGCGGGGTAATCGATGGCAAAACGCCGGCAGCCAATCTCTAAGCTCATCATGTGGCAGGCGAGCAAGACAATGCCTTGTCCCTGTTGTTGAATGCTCTCGAAATGCTCAACACCCCGTAATTCGGTGATTTTTCGTAGGCGTTGTTCCGGCCAGAACCAGGCAATGCCGGTTTCCATCAAGGCGGCGCCAGCTTCCTTGAGGTTCTGTTTAAGCATTGCTTGGCGTTGCTGCTCGGTTAACTCAGGAAAGCACAATTTGATATTGGTTGCGGCAATATGGCGGCGGCGCGGCATTAGCCAGCCAGCGATTGTCCCTAGACCATGGCCAATCGCAATGATCCAGCGAAATGGCAATTGCACCAGTAGCCACAGCAGGCCATAGCCCAACCACACCGGCCAATATTTGGGGTGCAACATAAACCATTGGAAATCGCCGGGGGTCTTTTCTGTCATGAGTTCATCAAGCGACTGCAAAAAACGAATCGCGTATTCTAACGAAGCTGGTACTGTGATGAAAGTTACTATAGAACAACAGCTCACAGATGGACCATGTGTTAGACTGTGCGCCACTTAAATTCAGACCCACCTTTTCGATCGGATTCGCTATGAAATTGACCTTACCCGACTATTCAACTGCCAAAGTTGCCGTTGCCGGTGACTTGATGCTAGACCGCTATTGGCAAGGCCCGACTGGCCGAATTAGTCCGGAAGCGCCGGTGCCTGTGGTGAAAGTCGAGCAGTTTGATGACAGACCGGGTGGTGCAGCGAATGTGGCGCTGAACTTGGCGGCGTTAAAAGTAGATACCCGACTGCTGGGGATGACAGGTAAAGATGAAGCCGCCGAGGTGCTGCAACAAGCGCTCGGTGGTGTTGGCGTGAAAACCGATTTTCAACAGGTCGATGGCTTGCCGACAATCACCAAATTACGAGTCATTAGCCGTCACCAGCAGCTGATCCGGTTGGATTTTGAAGATAGTTTTGCAGACATTGATGCCGCGCCGATGACCGCAGCTTTTGAACAAGCGCTACTTGATGCCAAGGTGGTGGTGCTATCGGACTACGCGAAAGGCGCGTTAAGCCAGGTGGCTGAGCTCATTCAAATGGCTCGCAAGGCGGATCGCATTGTGTTGGTCGATCCAAAAGGAACGGACTTTGAAAAATACCGAGGGGCAACTTTGTTAACCCCGAATCTCGGTGAATTTGAAGCGGTTGTCGGCCCTTGTCAGTCAGAGGCCGACTTGGTCGCTAAAGCGCACAAATTGCGACATGAGCTGGAGCTAGATGCGCTGCTGGTCACTCGTGGTGAGCATGGTATGACGCTTATCTCTGGTGATGGTGACGAATTGCATTTGCCGGCCATGGTTAAAGAAGTATTCGATGTGACTGGTGCTGGCGATACCGTGATTTCGGTATTAGCCGCCTCACTTGCCGCTGGTACGCCGATTGCGGAATCGTGTGCACTGGCCAATATCGCCGCCGGTATTGTGGTGGCCAAATTGGGTACATCGACCGTGTCGCAAATGGAGCTGGCGCAAGCCATTGCTGATGGCACGGAATCTGGTTTTGGCGTGGTGACTGAGCAGCAGCTTGGTTTTGCTGTGGCCCAAGCCAAAGCGCGCGGTGAGCGAATCGTCATGACCAATGGTTGTTTCGATATTCTTCATGCTGGTCACGTGTCGTACTTACAAGCCGCCAGAGCCCTAGGTGACCGGCTGATTGTGGCGGTGAATGATGATGCTTCGGTCACCCGACTCAAAGGTCAAGGCCGTCCTGTCAACCCGGTTGATCGCCGGATGGCGGTGTTAGCAGCGTTGGGTGACGTTGATTGGGTAGTGCCGTTTAGTGAGGATACGCCGGCTCGAGTGATCGGCGAAACCTTGCCTGATTTGCTGGTCAAAGGCGGTGATTATAAGCCTGATGAAATAGCCGGAGCAGAAGCGGTCTGGGCCAACGGTGGTGAGGTGCAAGTGCTGCACTTTGAAGATGGCTGCTCAACGACAAAGATTATCGAGCAAATCAAGCAGCAGTAATATATTGAATTAGAAAGTAAAAAGGAGCGCGAAGCGCTCCTTTTTTGATCTCCCAATGGGCGAAATGACCCTAGCTGGTTGGGCGAGTCAGGCCATTGTTAATCAGAATGATGTCTTGCTCGGATAAGTTACCGGCAGCAAACTTCAATTGCACCACGCTGAGGATGTAGTTGTAACGAGCATCAGACAGACGGCTCTTGGCATCGAACAGGTTCCGCGTTGAGTCTAAAACGTCAACGATGGTACGAGTACCGACTTCAAAACCTGCTTCGGTTGCTTGCAATGAGCTTTCCCGAGAAATGACCGTTTGCTCGAATGCGCGAACAGCACTGATCGACGCTTTAACGTTGTTATAAGCGTTAATCACGCCACGCATCACGGCGCGGTAGGTTTCATTCAATACCTGACTTGCTTCAACGTAGTTGGCGCGGGCCACGCGGGTTTGCGCGGTCGTACCGCCACCAGAGTAGATTGGCAGGTTCATTTGCACGCCGATGACATTGTCGGTGTAAGACGATTTACCAATGGCATCTAAGTCATAGTCGTTGTCGGCTGCGTTCAACTGCGCAAACAACGAGAATGTTGGCCAGTGGCCTGATTGCGCCAGCTCAATGTCCTGCATGGCAATATCAACGCCCAACTGACTGATGATCAGGTTGAGGTTTTTGTCATTGGCCATTTTCTGCCAATCACTTGATTGTTTTGGATCCGGTTGCACTGGGCTGAAGCGCTCGGTATTCAGTACGTTCAGATCTTTGTGGTACATGCCGGTGATTTCGCGCAAGCCCTCATAGCTGTTTTCTAGTTGATTCAGCGCCACAATTTCGTCGGCAACCGATTGGTCATATTCGGCCTGAGCTTCGTGAACATCGGTGATTGCGGTTAAACCAACGGCAAAGCGCTGTTTGGTTTGCTCTAACTGGCGGGCAATGGCTTTTTTGGTCGCTTGGACAAACTCAAGTTGGTCACGGGCGCTAAGTACATCAAAGTAAGCTTCACTGACGCGAACCATCAGATCCTGCAATGCTGCTTGGTAGTTGGTATTGGCTTGGCTGGCAACCTTCTCGGCGCGATCCAGGCCTACCCAATTGGAACGGTCATAAATGCTTTGATTAAGACTTAGGGTCGCTGTGCCGCGATCCAACTCTCTGGCATCACGGTTACTGCCAATGGTGCTGTAGTCAGCGGTAAGGTTAATTTGGGGCAGTAACGGTGCCCGGCTTACGCTAATTGCTTCCATCGCAGAGTCACGCTGGGCAATGGCTTGCTGTAATACGGCGTCTTTTTCCAGAGCTTTTTGATAAATCTGATGAAGATCATCAGCGAAGGACGGCGAGCTGCACACTGCGAGAGCAATTCCCATGCTCACGGCACGAAGTGTTTTTGTCATTGGTGTAATCCCATTCCTGAACTGTTGCAAGCAACTAGTGTATACGATAATGCCTGCGTATTATGAACTTATTAAGGCTGCTGCCAACGTTAAAAATGTAAAATTCTGTTGGTAGCATAGACGGTTACAAACGGTTAACAAGTGCTAGGAGTAGTTGATGAGCAAAAAAAATGAAATCTCACCGCCAGGGGCGGGCTTGACGGTCAACGATGTTGAAATCGTCGCTACTGAGGCTGCTTACCAAGGTTTTTTTCAGCTGAGTAAATATCAATTGCGTCATCGTTTGTTTGCCGGTGGTTGGACCCCAGTGATTGAACGCGAAATGCTTGAGCGCGGTCACGCTGCAGTACTTTTACCCTACGATCCTGTTTTGGATCAGGTGGTTATGGTTGAACAATTTCGACTCGGCGCGGTCGAAACCTCGGAATACCCTTGGTTACTCGAATTGGTAGCAGGGATCATCGAGGAAGGAGAGTCGGCCGAAGATGTTGCTCGTCGAGAGGCGGTTGAAGAAGCCGGCCTTGATGTTCAGCAGGTGGAGTTGATTTGCAGCTACCTGCCAAGCCCAGGTGGTTGTAGCGAACGAATTAGTCTGTTTATTGGTCAGGTTGATAGTAGTAACGCGGGTGGCTTGCATGGTTTAGCCACCGAGCACGAAGATATTCGGGTTCATGTGTATCGCACCGAAGACGCGCTAAAACTGCTTGAAACCGGAAAAATTGACAATGCTGCTAGTATTATCGGGTTACAATGGCTGGCAATGAATCATCAACGTATTCGACAACAATGGCTGCAAACCAAGCTCAGCGACAACTAAACAACAAGCGCTATGTTCCTAGTATTTCGGAGCTTCACGCTTGTTGTGCGCGTAATTATGCGAGCTTAACTCGGCTGATCAATGGACTCGCAGGCGAAGCCACCATGACCTTTAGTCAAGCCGGTGAGACCCTTGGGTTGGATATTGAAGATGAGGCGCCTTACACCACCACCATTCGGCTAACGCAGCGTCGACAAGGGATGCCAAAGTACTTGGCGCCGACTATGCAAGTGCGCTTATACCACGATGCGCGGATGGCAGAAGTGTTAAGTTGTCAGCAGATCTGCAGTGTTCGGGCAAGCTATGATTATCCGAATATACGCATGCATCAGCGCGATGAAAAAATGCAGCTTAATCAGTTTCTTGCCGAATGGATTGAATTTTGTTTAGACCACGGTGTCGGCTCAAATAACGAATTACATAAAAAATTGATAAATTGGTAATAAATTGAATAATCAGGAATTTCTGACATTAGCTGAGTCGGAAACTGGGACGCTAACTATTCTCCAAATCACAGATACTCATTTGTTTGGCGACCCAGATAAAGACTTACTTGGAGTGAATACGCGCGACAGTTTTCTTGCGGTGTTAGCCAGCATTAAGTCGGACAAGCAGCCGTTCGATTTGGTCGTTGTCACTGGTGATATTTCGCAAGACGATAGCCCAGCGTCTTATCAAGCATTTGCCGAAGAAATCGCTGTATTCGGTAAGCCTGTGGTTTGGTTGCCGGGCAATCATGACGATGGCTTAATCATGCCTGATCTGCTTGGCGCCGAGCCGTTGTCCTGCGCCGATCGCGTACTCACCGATCATTGGCAGCTATTAATGTTGAACTCTCAGGTGCGCGGTTTCACCTTTGGCGAATTGGCCCAATCGCAGCTGGAATTTGTAGCGCAGTCGTTAGCGGAACACCCCGATCATTTCACCTTAGTATTCGTCCATCACAACCCTGTGCCGATGGGGTGTCGCTGGCTTGATCAGCATCGGATGAAAAATGGTGAGTCGTTGTTATCAGCGCTCACGCAGGCTGACAATGCGCGCGGCGTGGTTTGGGGGCATGTTCATCAAGATTGGCAGCAGACTCGCGATCATTTGCATTTAATCGCAACGCCTTCAACTTGCATTCAATTCAAACCACGCTCCGAGCAATTTGCTTTGGACAAGCGACCGCCGGGTTATCGCTACCTCAGTTTGCATCGCGATGGTTCGCTGACAACGGAACTCAAACGTCTGGCATCCGATGCCTTTGTTCCTAATTTGCGCGCTCAAGGTTACTAATTGCAGCAAACTCTGTTTTATATTCATGGCTTTATGAGTTCTGAACAGTCTCATAAAGCCCAGTTAACAGGGCAGTATCTGAGCCAGCACCTGCCGCAGGTGCGTTACCTGACTCCCCGACTTGCCGATGAGCCAAACATCGCCATCGAGCAACTGGCTAAGCTGGTGGCGCAGGCCAAGCTTGAGTCGCAGGTGGCACTCATCGGATCATCGTTAGGCGGCTTTTATGGCCATCATTTGAGCGAGCGCTTCGGTGTTCGAGCGGTATTGATTAATCCGGCGGTAGCGCCCTACGTTTTGCTGCAGGATTACCTAGGGCCGCAAACCAATCCGTATACCGGCAACGCCATCACCATCACCCTGCAGCACATGGCGCAATTGCGCGCCATTGAACACCCAGTCAACAACGCGCAGCTGCTGCAAGTTTGGTTGGAGACTGGT
Source organism: Neiella litorisoli (assembly GCF_014773395.1). GTDB lineage: Bacteria > Pseudomonadota > Gammaproteobacteria > Enterobacterales > Neiellaceae > Neiella > Neiella litorisoli. Next base: position 32,904 of record NZ_JACXAF010000007.1, read on the forward strand.
GATGAAGTGCTTGATTATCGGCAGGCTGAGCAGTATTTCCACAATTGTGATTGTCGGATCCGCAGTGGCGGCGATCACAGTTACCAGCATTTTGCTGAAGATTTGCCCAACATGTTGAAATTTCTGTTGGCCTAGCTCAAGTACTCCGGCCATAGACAGTCTGCGCAGTTGACATCTATTCGCCCTTTTTGAACTATTAGGCAACCTAAAATTAACGACCCGTCTTATGTCAGAGCAATATACATCCGATGCCATTGAGGTGCTCAGCGGTTTAGATCCGGTGAAGCGCCGTCCTGGTATGTATACCGAAACCACCCGACCGAACCACCTCGGCCAGGAAGTGATCGACAACAGTGTCGATGAAGCCCTTGCTGGCCATGCCAGTAAAGTCGAAGTAATTCTGCACGAAGACCAATCGCTGGAAGTGATTGACGACGGGCGCGGCATGCCGGTCGACATTCACCCCGAACATGGTGTGTCGGGCATTGAATTGATTCTCAGCAAGCTCCACGCCGGCGGTAAGTTCTCCAATAAAAACTACCAATTTTCAGGTGGTTTGCACGGGGTGGGGATCTCGGTCGTCAATGCCCTGACCAAGCGCCTAGAAGTAGTCGTCAAGCGTGATGGTCAGGTGCACGAAATCGTCTTTGAAAATGGCGAAAAAGTGCAAGAGCTGACGGTCACCGGCACCGTTGGTAAACGTAATACCGGTACTCGGGTGCGGTTCTGGCCGGATGCCAGCTATTTTGATTCAGCCAATTTCTCTGACTCTCGGTTGCGCCACTTGCTCAAAGCCAAGGCCGTTTTGTGCCCCGGCTTGCAGGTCAAATACCACAACAAGAGCAAGAATGAGAAGCATGAGTGGTGTTATCAAGATGGCCTGAAGGACTATCTGGTCGACTCCGTTAAAGAATTTGAAATGCTGCCGGAAACACCGTTCACCGGTAGTCTGGCGGCTAACAACGAAGCCGTTGACTGGGCTGTGGTTTGGCTTCCTGAAGGTGGTGATGGCCCGCAGGAAAGCTACGTCAACCTGATTCCTACTGCCCAAGGTGGTACTCACGTTAATGGTTTCCGTAACGGTTTGCTTGAAGCGATGCGCGAATTTTGTGAATTCCGCAATATTCTGCCGCGCGGAGTAAAACTGACGCCGGATGACATTTGGCTGCGCTGCAGTTACATCCTGTCGGTGAAAATGCAAGATCCACAATTTGCCGGCCAGACCAAAGAGCGTTTATCGTCGCGCCAGTCGGCTGCATTTGTTTCTGGCGTGGTGAAAGATGCCTTTAGCTTGTGGCTCAATGAGCATGTCGATTTTGCTGAAGCGCTGGCCGAAATGTGCATTTCTAATGCGCAAAAGCGGATGCGCTCGCGGGCCAAAGTGGTTCGCAAGAAAGTGACTTCAGGGCCGGCATTGCCCGGCAAACTGACCGATTGTTCCAGCGATGATCCGATGCGTGGCGAACTATTTTTGGTGGAAGGTGACTCGGCAGGCGGCTCAGCTAAACAGGCGCGCGATCGCGACTTTCAGGCGATCATGCCGCTGCGCGGTAAGATCCTCAACACTTGGGAAGTTGAATCAGAACAAATTCTTGCTTCTCAAGAAGTACATGACATTGCCATTGCTCTGGGGATTGATCCCAACTCCGCTGACTTAAGTGGCCTGCGCTACGGAAAGATCTGTATCCTCGCCGATGCCGACTCCGATGGGTTACACATTGCCACCTTGCTATGTGCGTTGTTCATGCGCCATTTCCGCACGCTAGTGCAGGAAGGTCATGTTTATGTCGCGATGCCGCCGCTTTATCGCATCGACATTGGCAAAGACGTTTACTACGCCTTGGACGAAGCTGAGCGTGAGGGAATCCTCGATCGGATTGCTGCCGAAAAGAAGAAAGGCAAAGTAAACGTCCAACGATTCAAAGGCTTGGGTGAGATGAATCCACTGCAGTTGCGTGAAACCACAATGGATCCAAACACTCGCCGCCTCGTCCAGCTAACCATTGATGAGCTGCAACATACCGAAGAGCTGATGGATATGCTGTTGGCCAAGAAGCGCTCCGGCGATCGTAAAGAATGGCTGGAAACCAAAGGCAACTTGGCCAGTATCGACTAACAGAATAACAACACGCTAACGACAGAATGACTATGACTGATGACGCAGCTGACTTAAGTCTGGAAGGAATCGAACGACTTCCACTGCATAGCTTCACCGAGCAAGCGTACTTGAATTATTCAATGTACGTGATTATGGATCGGGCCCTGCCGCACATCGGTGATGGCTTGAAGCCGGTCCAGCGACGCATTGTCTACGCCATGTCAGAACTTGGCTTATCGGCAGTAGCAAAATACAAAAAATCGGCTCGTACTGTCGGTGACGTGTTGGGTAAATACCACCCCCACGGTGACAGTGCCTGTTATGAAGCCATGGTATTGATGGCTCAGCCGTTTTCCTATCGTTACCCGCTGGTTGATGGCCAAGGTAACTGGGGCGCGCCGGATGATCCGAAATCATTCGCCGCCATGCGTTACACCGAATCTAAGCTGACCCGCTTTAGTGAAGTCCTATTGAGCGAGTTAGGGCAGGGCACTGTTGATTGGATCCCTAATTTCGATGGCACTATGAAAGAGCCATCGGTATTGCCCGCGCGCTTACCGCATATTTTGCTCAATGGTGTCACCGGTATCGCAGTTGGTATGGCCACCGACATTCCGCCGCATAATGTCCGCGAATTGGTCTCTGCCTGTATTCATTTGCTCGATAACCCCAAGTCCACCGTCGAAGAATTGATGGACTTTGTGCAGGGGCCGGATTATCCGACTGAAGCGGAAATCATCACCCCGAAAAAAGATTTGCTGGCCATGTACGAAAAAGGCCGCGGCAGCATTCGGATGCGTGCGGTGTGGAAGCGCGAAGATGGTGATATTGTCATTTCGGCGTTACCTCACCAAGCCTCGGGTGCCAAAATCTTAGAGCAGATCGCCGGTCAAATGCAGGCCAAGAAGCTCAGCATGGTGGCTGATCTGCGTGACGAATCGGACCATGAAAACCCCACGCGTTTGGTGATTGTTCCGAGATCAAATCGGGTCGATTGTGAGCAATTAATGCAGCACTTGTTCGCTTCTACCGATCTGGAGAAAACCTACCGAGTCAATGTCAACATGCTGGGCTTGGATGGCCGGCCACAGGTCAAAGCGCTGAACAAGCTGCTTAACGAGTGGTTGGTGTACCGCAAAGACACCATTGTTCGACGTCTGCAATATCGCCTCGACAAAGTGCTCGATCGATTGCATGTGCTTGAAGGCTTGTTGGTGGCGTTCCTCAATATTGATGAAGTTATTCACATCATCCGCACCGAGGATGATCCGAAATCAGCCTTGATTGCTCGTTTTGGTATTTCTGAGCGGCAGGCAGAAGCGATTCTGGAATTGAAGTTGCGCCACTTGGCGAAACTTGAAGAAATGAAGATCCGCGGCGAGCAGTCAGAGCTGGATGCTGAGCGGCTGAAATTGGAGCAGTTGTTGTCGTCGGATCGTCGTTTAAAGACGCTGATGAAAAAAGAACTGCAAGCCGACTCGGAAAAATATGGCGACGATCGCCGCAGTCCGATTGTCGAGCGTAGTGAAGCCAAAGCGCTGACCGAGAAAGATCTACTGCCATCCGAAGCAATTACTGTGGTGTTGTCAGAAAAGGGCTGGGCGCGAGCGGCCAAGGGCCACCATATTGATGCCGAAAACCTGAGCTACAAAGCGGGCGACCAATATCAAGACAGCGCCGAAGGGCGTAGCAATCAGCCGGTGGTATTTATGGACTCCTCTGGCCGCACGTTCTCGACCGATGCCCACACCTTGCCGTCAGCGCGCTCCCAAGGTGAGCCAATGACCGGCCGTTTTAGTCTGGTTGCCGGCGAAAACCTTGAATATGTGTTGATGAGCAGCGATGAGCAGAAGTACCTGATTAGCTCGGACGCTGGCTATGGCTTTGTCTGTAAGTTTGATGCCATGCTCAGTCGCCAGAAGGCTGGTAAAGCGCTGCTCAACAAACCTGCTGGCGCGAAAGTGCTGGAGCCCAAACCGGTACCTGCAGACGATGCTTTAGTGGTCACCGTCACCACCGAAGGTCGAATGCTGGTATTCCCGATTGATCAACTGCCGGAGCTGGGTAAAGGCAAGGGCAACAAGATCATTCAGGTGCCACCCGCCCGAGTTCAAAGTCGCGAAGAATACGTCAAGCAAATCGCGTTAGTACCGCCGGGCCTGTCGGTGGTGTTAAAAGCAGGTAAGCGCAAACTAACTCTGAAACCCTCTGATTTAGAACATTATAAGGGCGACCGAGGACGCCGAGGGAATAAGTTACCGCGCGGCTTACAACGTGTTGAAGAAATTCTGATCGAGCAACCAGAGACGCCCGATGGCGTCGAGAGTGACGAGCCAAGTAGCGACGCATAATCACATCACATGCTTTGTTGTGACTGGCCGGAGTTTATACCCGCCAGTCGCTTGATGGCTTGCTGGCATGAGTTGCAATTAAATAACCGACCCTAGCAATGGACTGCCCAATGAAAGCGGCTATACTGCCGCGAAAAAAGTGTGAAAGGCATTGCTCATGCTATATCCCATCCGAGTTGTATTAAGTGTTGGCTTTTTGCTGCTAATGGCAGTGCCTTTGCTCATCCTTTGTTTGCTTCGCCCGTTCCATAAAAATGCGGTGTATTGGGTTTCTCGGCCTTTTGGCTGGGTTGCACCCTTGCTTGGTTTCAAGGTTCAGGTCAGTGGCCATGAGCATGTTCGTGAGTTAGGCCCTTGCGTGTTGGTGTGTAATCACCAGAGCACCCTTGATCTGGTGATTTGTCCGGCGCCATTTCCACCAAATGCTGCCACCATTGGCAAAAAAAGCCTGATCTGGTTGCCGATCTTTGGCCTGTTTTATTGGCTTAGTGGCAATATTCTGATTGACAGAAAGCACTCCGGCAAAGCCAACGATACCTTGCGCCAAGCAGCCTCTGAAATCGAATCGAAGCAACGCAAAGTGTGGATGTTTCCAGAAGGCACGCGCAGTTATGGTCGCGGCTTATTGCCCTTTAAAACCGGCGCGTTTCGCCTCGCAATGCTTGCTAAAGTGCCACTGGTGCCGGTGTGCGTCGCTGACACCGCAAAACTGATTGACCTGAAACGTTGGCGCAATGGAGTGGTGCCAGTGCAAATTTTGCCGCCAATAAAACTACAGCCCAACGACGACGTTCGCCACGTGGCGGATCAACTTCATCAAACAATGGCTGCGACCATAGCCGAGCTCACCGAGCAGGCTCAGCAGCGCGCTAATCGCTAATTCCTGAGGAATCCCATGGACCAAGAACTCGAATCATTAAAACAGTTTAACCGCGAAATTCGCCAGGCATTGCTTGATGATGGCAGCGACCCTGACGGCTTGTATGTGCTGGAGCACCATTTCTCGGCAGATGACTTTAATTTGCTCGAAGCGGCCGCGGTGGCAGCGTTTAAAGCCGGCTATGAAGTCACTGATGCCGAGCAAGTCGAAGATGAAGAAGGCAATAATCTGTTCAGTTTTGATGTCGTGAATGAGCAACCTCTCGACTTGGCGGTGCTTGATGAAGAGTGCAAGACGATGCTCGAAAATGCCGAAAAGTGGGGTATTTATTACGATGGTTGGGGCACTTACTTTGTTGATCCAGATGGCACTGAAGAGCCCGAACAGGAATCTTAAACCAATGGTCTGAGTGGGGAATTGCCGTCATGGTTTTGCCATATTTAGCGGCTAATCTGGTGCCGGATGCCAGAAGGGCAAGCGCTTGACGGCAAATATTAGCTTTACCAGCGAGGGCTCGCTGGTCGCAATGAAAGAGATTCCCCGATGAGACTTTACGTAGGAAACCTGTCGTACAAATTTACTGACGCAGGGTTAAATGAAGCATTTGCACCATTTGGCGATGTCGCTTCTGCCAATGTTGTGATGGACCGTGAAACAAACCGCTCAAAAGGATTTGGCTTTGTTGATATGCCGGATGATGGCGCCGCGCAAGCCGCCATCGATGCATTGAATGGCCAGCCATTGGCGGGGCGCAACTTGGTCGTCAATAAAGCGCGGCCTCGCGCCGCTCGTTAATTTGCCTGCTAGGCAACTAAATGCTCGTTCAGTATGCCCAGCCGATCAATGATTGGGCATGCTTCTCCCTCCTTTTCTTTCATTTCATTGCGCTTTGGTTACAATGCAGCGATAACTCGGGCATCAGTTAACCGCTTCGCTGCCCCTTCAAGGAGCTCAAACCGCAATCCATGAACCGTTCGACGACCGTTCCTGCCATTAGCGTTTTTATCATTACGTTCAATGAAATTGATCACATTGAGCAGGCGATCCGCAGTGTTCAGCACTTGGATGAAGTGATTGTTGTTGATTCGGGCTCGACCGATGGCACGGTCGAAGCGGCGCAAGCGCTTGGTGCTACCGTGGTTCATCAAGACTGGCTTGGCTACGCCAAGCAAAAGCATTTTGCGATGCAGCTATGCCGCAATCAATGGTGTTTTAATCTCGATGGCGACGAAGTCGTTCCCGCTCAAGTACTTGATGAAATTGTGGCGCTGATTAAAACCGACCAATGTGACGCGATTCGGGTTCGTTTTGAAGATTATTTTATTGGTGGACCAATGCATCCGAGCTCTCATAAGCGCTCGATTGTTCGGGTGTATAAAAAAGACAAAATTGAATTTCCGCTGCATAAAGCCGTTCACGAAAATGTGTCGGTCAACGGCAAAGTGGCTCGAATAAAGGGCTGCATTAACCATTACGGTTATGACTCGGTCGCCAAATTAGTCGGTAAGCAAAACAAATATTCGAGCTTGCGAGCAGAAGAAAAATACGCTGCCGGCAAGCGCAGCCGCCTTGCCAAGCTGTGGCTGGTGATGCCGATTATTTTTTTGAAAAGTTATTTTCTACGACGCATGTTCTTGTCAGGAAGACGAGGCTTTATTCATGCCGTGGTAGAAGCTATGTATGCATTTCTTAAGGAAGCGAAATTGCTTGAATTAACCCGTGATGGCGAGTCAGAAAACGGACCCAAATCGCCTCGTGGCAAATGAGTTTAAAGACTCCTGATGTTGTTATCTCACAAGCACAATTTTTTGTTTGTTCATATCGCTAAAACTGGCGGCACTAGCGTGCGCACTGCGCTCTCCAAGTACCGGTGGGGGCATAAATACAGCTTACCGCAGTTTATTTGTAGCAAATTGAGTCAAATGACTGGGCACCATATTGGCTCTAAGTTCCCGCGCCACTCTAAAGTCATTGCGGCCAAGGAAATGCTACCGGGTGATTACTTCGATCAATTGTACAAGTTTGTTTTTGTCCGCAACCCTTGGGATCTGCAAGTTAGCTCTTTTCATCATATTAAGCGTGAGCGGCCAAAGGTGATGGCTGGCCGTGATGATTTTGAAACTTTCTTAAAATGGAAGTTTGACCCTGAACGCCCGTACCAGTACCACATAGATACTTCAATTGAGCTGCAAACCGACTACCTAGTTGATTTGCATGGTAATGTGATTGTCGATTTTATCGGCCACTATGAAAGCCTACAGCAGGATTTCAACAGCGTTTGTGACCAATTAAAGCTGCCGACTATCGAGCTGCCCCACAAGCGCAAAGCCACGGATCGTAAAACCTATCGCGATTACTACACCGACGAAACGGCCGAGCTGGTCGCCAAACACTTCCAACGCGATATTGATATTCTTGGTTATACCTTTGATTAAGAGACAGCTTAAAGGTACTTGCGTTTAAGTTGCTCGATCAGTGAGCCATCTGGGAATTGATGGTTTTTGTCGATCTGCTTAGCCGCAAGAAATTCATTCCACAAATGGACAGCGTAGGTATTGTTGAATAGTCGATCGGCAGCAAAAGTGTCATCGAATATGGCATCACAGTTGGTGGCATGAATCGGGTAGAAGTATGTGTAGGGCTTAGCCTGATCCATGATGCCAAAGTGTTTTGCTGCTTGAGTAAAACCTTTCGGGCCCCCGATACTCCCTCTTGAACCAAATTGAGCTGAGCGCGGCAGCGCTTTGCGGAAAAAGCGCTGAATCTTATGTTTGGTTTTGTCATTTGGCCAAGGCGCTGTGGGCTGGCGGCACGCCTGCGCCATAAATTGACAGACTGGGTGACCGGCTGGAAATTTCAGCATGGCGACGTTTAACTCAGCCATTTTTTGACTGCCAAAAACCACGTCTTCGGTAAAGTCGAAAGGTTTGATACACACCAAATCCATATCCACCCAAGTGCCGCCTTGCTGGGAGAGCAATTCCCAACGAAACCAGTCGGCAAAAATAGCCAGGCTGCCGCCGTTGGCTTTGAAAATACTGTGCTCGGGTAAAATGTCGTTACCATCCAACAGCGTGGTTCCGGCGGGTACACCGCTCACCTCACCATAGGTATACAGGTGGAACCGATGACCATTCGCCAGATACGAACTGATGGTAAGTTGCTCGATGGCTGATAATTGATTGCCAATCCAAAGCGAATGCACCACCTGATTGCTGTCTGCGGTTTGTACGGCCATGGTTTGTCCTATGATTTTGGTTTGTTGCTGAACAAGTGCTGTTCAGAAAGTAATGGCGAGGTTGTTTGCGCATGCTCAACCGTAGCGACAATGTCTTGGTAGACCTTGCCACGCTTTGGGTTAATCAGGCGGTAAAACGCCGCCTTTAATTGAGCCTTTCGCCACGCTTTGTCATTGACTTCAATAGCGGCCAAATCGGCAATTTGATAGTGCGCCGCGGCTTCGATAAATAGCTTATTGGCTAGTAATTTCCGCGGTTCGCTGCGGTGCGGTTGCCACGGCTTTGGCCGATTAATGTAGTGAATGTTGACGCTCGGTAGGGCGGCCATCAACTGACTGGCATTGACTGTTTCCAGCACCCAATTATTGCGCTTGTCAATCACGGTTTTGTGGCCCTGACAGACCATATTAATAATGGTTTGATCGGCATGGGTTAATTGCTCAATACCTATGGTCTCGACCCATTGCAGCACTTTACTCAGCGGCAGGTTGGTGCGCATCCAGTCGAGGTTGAGCAATAGCAGGCCGGCATTGAGGTATGGATCATCAGGTTTCGATAAGTGCTCGGGGCAGGGGCAATCATTAGCGACGATTGCAATGGGGTCGCGCACGCCAACAATGGCCTCGTGACCGGTTTGATAACGAACAAAGTCTTCCACTCCCCGTAAGCAGAGGATGTCGGAATCAAGATAGATGATGGTCGATTCATCCACCATGTCTGCTAACAAAAATCGAGCATAGGTGATCCAAGAGCCCAAATGCTCGGGTAAGTTGGCGATCGCCGCTGCTGGTGGTTTCAGCACTGCAAGTTCAAAGCTCGCACCATTACGATGGGCTGTTTGTTGCAATTTGTCGTTGAGTGAAGTGATGGATGAAGCCGCCAATCCGCAGTCAATAACATAAAGCTTGTAGTGATAGTCGCCGCTGGCCTGAGCGAAACACGAGACCATCGCCATTGACAGGCCGATGACATAGTTTTCATCGGCGCAGCAGGCAACTGCAATATGAGGCTGGGTCATGGTCGCATCTCGTTAAAACTGGTAACCGAGTATGTCTAAATCACGCTGATAATGCTGTTCAACCCGCTTAATATCGTGCTCTGAGTAGTACTGTTGGTAGCTTTCTCGGCTACTGGCTTTGCGCTTATGGGGTAATGCCACCCGAGGAATGCCAATGGCATCGCAGGCCTCATCAAAGTCCTGCTGCAGCTGTTCAAAGCGGCAGATCTTATCGACGATCACCTTGCCATGGAGATCCACCACATAATCAGACTGTAGCGGTGCGTGAAGTAGTTCTTCAAAAGGTCGCTGCGGATCGAGGCGAACGGCGAGAAATTCAGAGAAGCTGCTGATCTGGTAACGAGTGAAGATCTGCGGGTGTTCTTTTTGAATGTGATAAAACGAGCTGACCTGCAGATCAAATGGGTTACGCACCACACAAAATTTATAGAGGCCGTCAAAGTACTCGCCGGGCAGCATTTCTTTTGCGGCTACCGCTTTGCAATGGCGTGGAAACTTGGCGCCAATATGATGACCAGTAAAGCCACTGAGGCGGCTAGCGAGCCATTGCGGAATTGAGTAACGGTGGCCCCAACGATACTTTGCAAGTGCCGAGCGAACACTGGTGCCACCAGTTTTAGCAATGTGAATAAATAAGAATTGGTGTTTATGGGAGAGTAACAAAGGCTTGATCCGGTGGCATAAAAAACGCCCTGATGATAGCTCAAAATGATGAGTGACAACAGAGCGTTGATGCCTTCAGCGGCAGCTCAAAGCGGCTTAGCTAACGGCGCTATACATGGCTTCGATTTCGCTTTGATAGCGCGAATAAATCACTTTACGGCGCAATTTTAAGGTTGGCGTGATCTCACCCAGCTCCATTGAAAATGGTTTGCTCAATAAGGTGAAGCGCTTGACTTGCTCGTAGCGCGCTAGACTTTGCTGCAGTGCTTCTAAGCGCTCGTTGAACATGGCTAGGATCTGCGGATGTTTGACCAATTCCAATCGTTCTTTATAAGCCAGATTCAATGCCTTGGCGTGCTCTTCTAAGGTTTCAAAACAAGGCACAATCAGCGCTGAAACAAAATTGCGAGCATCGGCAACAATGGCTATTTGCTCAATCAGACGATCTTTGCCAAGGGTGCCCTCAACCACTTGTGGCGCCACATATTTGCCATTGGATGTCTTCATCAATTCTTTCAGTCGCTCGGTAAAGACCAAGTCGCCACGGTCATTGATATAGCCCGCATCGCCGGTTTTTAACCAACCATCATCTGTCAGTACTTCGGCGGTTGCCTCCGGCTTGTTGTAATAGCCGCGCATCACGGTGTCACCTTTGACCCAAATTTCATTATCCGGACCTTGCTTGAGCTGGATCCCAGGCATTGGTGTGCCAACGGTGCCCAAGGTGTAATCCTGATCGCTAAAGCAGCTCACGGTGGCGGTCGTTTCGGTCATGCCGTAACCCAATTTCAGGTGCATACCAGCCGCCAGGAAGAACTGGTGGACGTCACGATCGAGCCCAGCTCCACCAACAGGGAAGAACCGACAATTGCCGCCAAAGCGAGCTCTTAGCTTGGCGAACACCAGTTTGTCAGCCAGCTTGTACTGTTTTTCAAGCCACCAGTTTGCTGCCAAACCATGTTGTTGACGGCTCAGACGCGCCAATGCGACTTTGCTGGCCCAAGCGAAAATTCGCTGGCGCAGCTTCGGTGCTTGACCGACTTTGGCATGAATGGTGGCGTAGGCCTTTTCATAAAGCCGCGGAACCGCACACATCACCGACGGTTTTACCTGCTCAATGACATCCATCACGCGGCTTGGATCGCGCAAATAGACATTGGTGGCGCCTTTGAACAGGGCAAAATAGGTCCAGCCACGCTCATAGACATGGGATAGTGGCAACATGCACAAGGACACATCGCTCTGATCAAGCGTTAAGCGCTCGTCGTGAACCTTCATCGCGGCGGCAAAATTAGCGAAATCCAACATGACGCCCTTGGGCTCGCCGGTGGTGCCCGAGGTATAAATTAGGGTGACCAGATCGCTCATGCTGAATTGCTCGGAGCGTTCAATCAGTTCGGCGTGGGCTTTGCTATCTGCGGCGACGAAATAGCTCGAATACACCGCGGCGCTGCAGCCTTTGAGATCGACGTTATCATCAAAGACGATGATTTGTTTAATATCACCCGAGTGCAGCAATTCCAGCGCCAGATCATATTGAGCTTGTTCGCCAACGCAGAGGATATCAATGCTGGCGTCTTGAATAATGTAGCGGGTTTGCGCCAACGTATTGGTCGGATAGATCGGCACCACGACGCCGCGAGCCGATAAAATGGCGTAATCGGCAATGGTCCACTCCGGCATGTTGCGGGAGAAAATGGCGACTTTGTCACCGCTTTGATGACCACTGCTGATTAAAGCTTGAGCGAACACTTGTACTTGTTCGCCGAATTGTTGCCAGCTGATTGATTGCCAGCCGTTTTCGGTTTCGAAGCGAAGGGCTTCGTTGTCACCACTTTGCGAAATCCTTTCGCGCAAGAGTTCCACTAAGTGATATCGATTCATGTCACTGTCTATTGATATGAAAGCTATAGATGATGCAGCTAGATGCTGCCGCAAGCGTACTTACTTTCAATTGAGCTTACAAGTGTTCCCTGAATCTAGATTGAACGGCTCGCTGTAAAGCGTAGGCACCATCAATGCTCGATTAGAGCCTGTTGATCTTTGGTGTATGAATTTTGTTCGTTCAAAATGCTCTTTTGAGCAAGAAACGAGCTATGACGTATAGCAATCTATACAAATAGCGAGTGACGTAGCGAAATGAGCATTTTGACGAACCCTTCGGGCAGCGTTTATTGGCAATTTATTCAGCGTCAGCGATTATTCATTGACGGCCAGTCAACTTCATAACCGCTTCCTTGCCTAAATCACCAATAAATTGCTGCAAAAACACACAGCAAAGATCAACAGACTCTAATGTTCGGGCGCGGCGATAGTTTGCATCCATGTGCGACTGAAGAGCTTGCGGAAAAACAACGCCGCTTTAACGATTTCTTCGCAATACACCATGAAATAAACCCAGATGAAGGGCCATTGCATTTCAACTGCCAGCCAAGTCATCGGGATCCCCACACACCACATACCAAACGTATCAGACAGCAAGCAGTATTTGTTTTGTCCGCCAGTGCGCAAGATCCCCATGGAGAGCGTCATATTGGTGACTTTGAGCCAGCTCAGCAAAGCCATCATTAACAGGATTTGACTCGCTAAACGTAAGGTTTCCTCGCCTAAAGCGGCATAAGGAGCCAATACGTACTGGTAATTTAAAGCCAATACAATGCCGACCAACATCGCCACTGCGGGGTTGTATAGAGCAAAGCCGCGGGCCAACGTCCAAGCTTGCTGGTGATCGCGGGCGCCTAGCTTTTGCCCCACCAAAATGGCGCTTGCAGATGACATACCAAAGAACAGCGACAGTAGCGCGCCTTCAATCGGGGTCAGCATGCTGGCAATTGCCAATGCTTCGGTACTGACTCGGCCGTACAACATGACATAAACGAAGGTGCCACTGGACCAAATACCAAAGTTAACCATCATCGGCAGGCTTAACAGCAAATAACGGCGCCAGGCGCTCAGCGAGCTAATCACCGCCAGATTGTCGAGCCGTGGCAAGGTGACATGGCGTTGCCACAGCATAAAGCCCAGCAGCATGACGACATGCAGCGCACGGGCAACCGAGGTGGCAATGGCGGCGCCGGCAACCCCCATCGCTGGGATTGGTCCCCAGCCAAAGATAAAGACGGCATTCAGCACAATATTAATGGCAATGGCAGCGGTACTAATGGCCAACGGTGTTTTGACTTCACCAACGCTACGCATGGCTGCTTCAAGAATAATCAGGAACAAGCTGCAGACTAAGGCGACCAAGGTGAGCCTCAGGTAGTTGGCGCCAAGTGCGATCACTTGCTGATCGGGCGAGCCCCAAGCCACCACCGTCTCTGCTTGCAACCATAGCCAGATCACCACAGGTACCAACAGTGCAGAGCCACAAATGCTTGCCAACAGCACCGAATTGCGAATGCCACGAATGTTTTTGGCGCCCCAGTATTGCGCCACCAAAATGCTCAAAGCGGTGCCGAGGCCAGCAAAAATAACGATGATGACAAATTGAATGCGGTTACCTAAACCCACCGCTGCCACGGCTGCGTTGCCTAAATGGCCAACCATCATGACATCGACCATCCCTAATACTGTCATCAGTACTTGTTGAATCGAGATTGGCCAGGCCAAGGCAAAGCTGGTTTTGAGGGCGTTTGGTAACTGCATCATTTGTCCTCCACATCAAACAGCGTATGTGAAATAGCGAATAAATAAGGCGACAGTTATTCGTGGTGACAAAATAACCAGCCAGATAATAGGGCCGAAGTATAGGGCGCAGGGTGAACTTGAGTAGGTTCAGAGTTATCATTAGTATGTTTAAAACTATCATCGAGGTGAATGATGGAATGGCGGGATATTTTCCATTTACATCCAGACTGCGAAGAGCGCTTTGTCGCCACGCTGGATGTGCCTGAGCTGAAAGCAGCCGGCGTGACCTTAGCTGGGCAATCGCTGCTCAAAACCAGCTATCGCATTGGCCGCGCGGCGCCGGACTATCACACCATTTTATTTACCCTCGAAGGTGGTGGCGTATTGCACACTCGCGCGGGTCGTTACCAAATTGACAGTGACAGCGTCATGGTGTTGCCCGCCAGAGCGCCTCATTTGTTTGTTCTGGAGCATCATGATCAATGGCAGTGCTGCTGGTTTTTACTGGCTGATGATGAACGTTGGCAATTTCTGCATCAGCAACAAGGTCGAGTGGAAGCGATTTCCGGCCAAGGCGAGCAGTTTAATCAAACCTTGTCGCTGCTTGCTGCCGAGTTAAAACGGCCTGCCGATCGACAACAGTTGGATTTGCTCGCCAAAGTCCTACTGAACTACTTGGATCGGATTCTTGAGCGCGACAGTGAATTGCCACGTCAGCAGATCCGGCTGCAACGTTTGTTTGATGAAGTGGGTCGCCAGCTTCATTATCCTTGGACCGTAGCTGAGCTAGCGCAGCGGATATTTTTATCGGAGCCGCAATTTTATCGGCTGGTGAGGCAGCATCTTGACGCCAGTCCGATGCAATATATCACCGGGATGCGGATCCAACGGGGCCAAGATTTGTTGCTGCACTCGCAGTTATCCGTCAAGCAAATTGCCCAGTCATTGGGGTATGAAGATGGCCTTAGCTTTTCTCACTGCTTTAAGAAGCATGTTGGATTGTCACCGCAGCATTGGCGCAACGAGCGGCGCCACGCTTGAGCTAGTTCACTTTAAGCCAACTCGTTTTAAGGCAGCTCTGCGACCACGGCTTTGTTGTGTTTTGCTAGAAACGCTTTGAAGCTGGCCAAGTCGCGGTTGATGATTTGCTCTGGCGCAAAGCCGATTTTGTCGATGGCCTCGAGACTTTTGCTAAATTCACCGAGTTGGTAGCTAATATGGCTGTCACTACCAATACTCACCAAACCGCCGACATCTTTCACCGCTTGTAGAATGCTCAAGCAATTGGGTTCGCTACCATGACGGGATTCGAGAAATGAGCTGTTGTTAATCTCAATCGCAACATGGTGCTGCTTGGCGGCTTGCACGACTGCTTGATAATCGAATGGAAAGTTTGGGTTGCCGGGGTGGCCAATGACCTGACATTTGCCTGATTGGATGGCACCAACAAGCGCCTGAGTGTGATCATCTTTGTGAGTTGGCTTGATCACGGGCTCGTGGAAACTGGCAATGACTAAATCGAGTTTATCGTTGATGGCGTCAGGCACATCAAGCTTGCCACTGGCATCAAGAATATTGGCTTCCATACCGCGAAAAACAATGATGCCCTCCATTTCGCGAGGGAAAATCTTCATATTGACAAAGTGATAGATATGCGGGCTATCGGGCATTGCTACACCATGATCGGTAATCGTAAAGGCTTGTAAGCCGCGCTCTTTGGCCACCTGCAAATAATCATGAACGGTACTGTAAGCGTGAGTGCTGGCGATGGTGTGAGCGTGGGTATCGACCAATATTTTCATGACTACCTCAGCGTGGCTGTTTGGGCTGCTTTCTGATAAAACTGTGATGTGGCGAAAACCGTTTTTTTGGCGATTTTCTATACTAGAGCTTGTCTATGGCAAAGGTATTAAACCATGAATAGACTGTTCATTGCGCTCATTGCACTGGTTAGTTTAGCTGCTTGCAGCTCGACCGACACGCCTCCGCCTGAAGTTCAACTCAGCCAGTTGAATTTGCCGCCACCAACTCACCAACTCGGTCAGGATATTCCGACGCGCAAGCAGATATTTGCCTTGCCGGACGAAGCCAAAGCCGTGCTTGATGACAAGTTCAATCGGCATCGTCAAGATGAACAACGGCTGATGTCGTCGTTTCGCCGCTGGATGACTCAGCCTGATGGTTTTGATGTGGTGTATGACAACAAGACCACATTTACCGCGTCGCAAACCTTTCACGAGCAGGCCGGTAATTGTTTGTCGCTATCGATACTCACTCATGCCTTTGCTGAGCACCTTCAACTCAAGGCCTACTTTCTTGAGCCGGATGTACCATTTTTCTGGGAAATGCATGATAGCTTTGAAACCCTCGGCGACCACATCAATGTGTATATCCGCAGCCGCCAAAATCTCAACAAAATCTGGGGCTCGAGTGGCTTTATTGTCGATTTCACTGAGAATGACCTGTACCGCTATGCGAAACGCTACGAGCTGAGTAAAGACGATATTGTCGGCTCCTTCTACCACAACCGAGCGGCAGAAGCGCTGGCCGCTGACGATCTGGATTTGGCTTACAGTTTCTCTTACCACGCCCTGCAAAATGCGCCGCAAAAATCAAAAAGTTATTCGCTGATTGGTATCGTGCTGAGGCGTATGGGAGAAGTAGAGTTGGCGGAGCAGGCCTACAACATTGGTATGCAACTCGATGCCATGGATCCGGTACTGCTCAACAATTTGGCATTTTTCTACCGCACCGAAAATCGAGATTATGAAGCATTGCTGATGTCACTTCGACTTGACCAAATCAAGCTTGAAAGTCCGTTTGTGTTAGCGCGTGAAGCGGAAAGCTACTACCTAGAAGGCTCTTACAACGATGCCTTGCGCCACTACAATAAAGCGATACGCCGAGCCGACTACATTCACAACTTCTATTTTGGCAAGGCGCGAGTGTTATTGGCATTGGGCGAATATGAAGATGCCTTAGTGGCGTTGGAAAAGGCCCAGGAATTGAGTACGACGCGAGAGCAAAATGCCCGATATGGCGGCAAAATTGCCGCCTTGAACAATCTGATGTAGCCCGTCATTCGACGGGCCGAGGGCGCAGATAGCTGGCGAAACGAGGTTTGCCGCTATTGGTGAAGCCGCTGTAACGATAGGTAATCGTGGTGCCTACCGAGGGCGGTTGTTGCCGTTCCTCATCGCTAAAGCCGGTGCCAATTTTAAACACTTGACCATTGGCTGCCCGCACCACTAGCGCGCCCAATTGGCCCGCATATTTGCCCTGACCGGGGCGATGACCAATCACTTGTGCTTCGGCATCCTGCCAAGGCTTTAGTTTTAATAACTGCATACTTCGCTTGGGCTCATATAAGCCGTTGCGATGGCGAAACATCAGCCCTTCTCCACCTCGTTGCAGTACCGAAGTCAGCGCTTGGCGGACCTCCTGATCGGAACTCAGCGTGTGTTGCTCAACACGCCTTAGCTGAGTTTGCTTGAGCTCAGCGAGAAGATTACCCAATTGTTGGTATCGCATATCAAACGGCGCTCGGATGGTTGGCAAGTCAAACACCATAAACTGGACTCGGTGCCAAATATCGAGTGGTGGTTTGGCGCTATTGATCACCGATGATAATTGGCTGAATTGACCATAACCGAGCCATAGCTCGCCATCGAGCGGGATCTGTGGAAAACCTTGGGTAAACCAACTCGGGGCGTTAATTAGGTTGCCCGAGCGGGTCAGTAAGTGTTGGCCGTCCCAAAAAACTCGAATGCCATCGAACTTTTCGCTAACCAGATAATTACCAAGTTGAATCTGCTCTTGATATTCGCTGGCAAGCATCAACGGTGGTTGCGGATGTTGCCCTGCTAGCAGGGCAGGGGCCGGCAGTAAGGCGCAGCCGATCAGTGTCAGGGTGTGGCTTTTTAGCATGAGTTAATCCTCCTTGATTGTGACTCACAAATTCATCCTAGCCTAAAAAATGACCAGTATTGCAATTGTTGGATGATTTCTGTCACTTTTAGAGATTCTGATCGTCACCATCACCGCCGGTTCGCTGTGGTAGTGACATAGCAAGATAACAAGGAGCAGCCCATGATCGTTTATGGCGACACAGCATCGGGTAATTGTTACAAAATCAAACTATTACTTTCATTTCTCAATATTGAACACGAATGGCGTCATGTCGATATTCTGGCCGGCGAATGCCAGCGGCCAGCATTCAAGCAGCTTAATCCCAATGGCAAGATCCCGCTGTTGCAGCTGGCCAGCGGCGAAACCCTATCGGAATCAAACGCCATCCTTAATTATTTGGCCGAAGGCACCGAGTGGTTGCCGCAACAACCTTGGCTGCGCGCCAAAGTACTGCAGTGGCAATTTTTTGAGCAGTACAGTCACGAACCATTTATTGCTGTTGCTCGTTACATTGCGGTGTATTTGGGATTACCGGCCGAGCGCAAAGCGGAATACGACAGCAAGCAACTCGGTGGCCACAAAGCACTGGCCGTGATGGAGCAGCAGCTATCCCAAACCAATTATCTGGTTGGCTCGGGAGCAACGATTGCTGATATCAGCCTGTATGGTTACACCCATGTCGCTGATGAAGGCGGTTTTGATTTATCTGGTTATCCGGCGATCACCGATTGGTTGCAGCGGATCACTGAAATAGCCGGATATATTCCAATGAAAGACAATGAGTTGTAGGATTCAGGTAGAGCGTTTCATTGCAATTGTTGTTTGCTGGGTGAGGCATGGACTTTTTTGTCATTAAAAAGCTGGTTGCGACCTTAGTCTCGCCGATGCCATTTGCATTTTTGCTGATGACATTGGCGTTGCTGGCCGCTTGGTTTTCCGCTGCCTCCCGCTGGGTTTGCTGGCCACTCAGTGTGGCCTGGCTAATGCTCGGTAGTCTGAGTGTTTATCCAGTCGCGTCATCTTGGCTGCTCAAGTATGAAGGGCTTTATCCGGCTTATAGCGCTCAGCTTGACCGGCCCGTCGATCAAATTATTGTGCTGGGTTGCTATGGCATTGAGGATCCTCAGTTGCCGGTCAGCTCCCAGTTGCACCCCTGCTCGTCAATGCGCTTGATTGAAGCGATGCGGATCTGGCGTTTCCACCCCAATGCCAAACTGATTTTGTCAGGGGGAAAAACTCGCTTTGGTCAGCTTAGTAATGCCGAGCTGGGTGCCAATTTGTTGATTGCTCTTGGTGTGCCCAGAGACGCAATCATCATTAGCCCTGTCGCCCGCGATACCGAAACCGAAGCCATTGCGGTTAAAAAGCTACTCGGCCCCAATCCGCCTGTGTTGGTGACATCGGCCACTCACATGAAGCGAGCGGTGCGCTTGTTTGCTCGTCATGATATTGCCGTCATTGCGGCGCCTTCTGAGCACTTAGTGCGAGCGCCATCGGGCCAAGAAAGTAGCTGGCGAGAATGGATCCCGAAAGCCACCAATCTCTATAACTCCGAGCGAGCTTGGTATGCCACTCTGGGTAACACCTTGGTTACCTTGCAAAATTTATTTGCTAGCGAGGATAAACCACAGCCGCCGCCACCTTTAGACTTATCGCCAAAGGCACCTGAAGAGCCTACCCCAAACGATAGCGGCGAGCCGTCTCAAGAACCAACCACTGACGCACCTGAAGCAATATAGCCTGCCAGCCTGAGTCACGCTGATTTCGGCTTGGCTGCCGCTTTCCTACCGATTAGAGAAACTAATCCTTCTGCTGTTTTGTTGATGGTATAAATTTGATTGTTAACCACGATCAAAGGCCATCGATCGATATTTTGACCTGGATCAAAACAAATCTAAAACTTCGAACTGAGCCATGAATTTGAACATATAACAAACAAAAAACCGTAGATTGTTAACAAAAAACCGGTTTCTTTGTTGCAGAAATGTCAATGTCGCATATGTTCTGCGAGCAAGTTCAGGGATCGAATCTGGGGGGAATCGTCTGACCTGGGCTTGTTTATCTAACTTATAAATCTAATGCACTAAGGGCAGCGATAATGATAAACAACAGATTTAAACTAAATTCTGTTTACATGGCGATACTGATGGCCACCGGCTCAGTCGCCACCGCTCACGCGGCTGAAGGACAAGCAGAGCAAGACCAGAATGGAGAGGTTGAAGTAATCCAAGTATCTGGCATTAGAGGTTCATTAACCAAGTCGGCTGACGTCAAACGTTCATCGTATGGTGTGGTTGACGCAATTACCGCCGAAGACATCGGCAAATTCCCCGACACCAACCTTGCTGAATCTTTACAGCGTATTTCAGGCGTCTCAATTGATCGTGACAACAACGAAGGTAATCAGGTCACTGTTCGTGGTTTTGGTCCGAATTTTAACCTAGTGACCTTGAATGGACGGCAAATGCCGAACTCGTCGGTACTGCAGTCGGCAGGCATTTCGCGGAGCTTTAATTTCCGTGAAATCGCATCAGAGACGGTTTCAGGGGTTGAAGTACACAAAACCGGCAAGGCCTATGTCAGCTCCGGTGGTATTGGTGCCACCATTGATATTCAAACTGCCAAGCCGTTTGACTACGACGGCTTTAAGGCATTCGTTAGCGCCAAAGCCATTCATGATACCAGTGTTGAAGAGGGCGATGACTTAACTCCAGAAGTGTCTGGCATGATTGCCAATACCTTCCTTGATGGCAAACTCGGCGTACTGGTTTCTGCATCCTACTCAGAGCGCGACAGCCACCGTGACCGCGCCGGCACCGATGGTTGGGTTCGCAACCGTGGTAACCGCGACAAAATCGACACCAGTGCCATTGATACCAGCAAAAATCCCGAGCAGGCCTTTTGGACTGCGTGGACCGCAACATCTGAGCATTATGACACCGAGCGCGAGCGTACCAATGCTCAATTGGTGTTGCAGTATTCACCGATTGATTCGTTGACAGCGACAGCCGATTACACCATCTCTCGTTTTGAAGAAAAGAGCTACACCAACCGCTCGGCATTCTGGTTTGATGATCCAACCGGCGCCACCGATGAGAACGGCACGCTGCTGATGCCCCGCAACCCAAATGATGAATTGAACTTTTGGGCTTGGGAATACTACGAGGAAAAAGAAAACGATTCGCTGGGCTTGAACTTGCAGTGGGATTACAGTGACAAGTTGAGCTTTGAATTTGATTACCATGACTCAGAGTCTCACTCAAACCCAGATGGCGATACCGCTGAAACCCTAGCCAACCTGAAAAACCCGCCGGGCTCAGTGGATCTCATCGGCGCTGATTTCGTCGGTGATATTCCAGCCATCATTGTCGATGATTCATCGCTGCCAGGTGGCGCATACGACAAGGCCAATATCGTTTCTGATTTGTATCAGCAGCGTGGCTATGAAGTGGAAAACACCATCAAGCAGGCTCACCTAGCCGGTACTTGGTTTAACGATGGCTCAGGTGATCTCAACAAAATTACCTTTGGTATTCAGAAAACTAAATACGAGGTGGATACTTATCTGAGTGAAGTGTTTGCCTTCGTCAATGTGCCGCTTGATGACTTAGATCTGAAGTTTGTCGATGCCGGCGACACCATGGATGAGTTCTCGGGCTACAAAGATCTATTCCCTTACATCCCAAAATACAATGTTCATGACTTTATCGACATTGTTGAAGCGGAAGGCGTTTATCAGGCGCCGAATATCACCACCAATGGCATGGAAGAAGACACCATTGCAGCTTACTTGTCGGTAGATATTGAAACTGAATTCAACCAGTTACCGGTGCGGATTAATGCCGGTGTCCGTTACGAAGATACTGACGTTGATGCCTATTCCGTTCAGCCCGGCATCGTCGCGATGAACTTCAACCACCCAGAGGAATTGCGAGAGGTCTATGCCGATAGTGCCACGCCGCAAAAGCTATCGGGTGATTACACGCGGATCTTGCCGAACGTTGACTTCCAGTTGGATGTCACCGATGACATCGTTACCCGCTTCTCGTACAGCCGGACCATTTCTCGCGCCGATATTAGCGCGATGTTCCCCGGTACCACCACAGATGCACGTCCTGATGGTCCGTATTTGGCCTCGCAAGGTAACCCAAGCTTGTTGCCAATCACCTCGGATAACTTCGACTTCTCGTTGGAGTGGTACGGCGATGATGGTAGTTATGCGTCGGTCGGTTACTTCAAAAAATTTGTTGAGAACTTTATTGGCGCCGGTGTTGAAAACCGCACCATCGCTGATGTCAATGGGAACGCGCTGACTAATCCGAGTGTCAATCCGCGTCCAGGTTGTCCTGACTCATCGGCCACGCCAAATCCGAACTGTCTGAGCCAGCCTGATGATCCAGTGATCATTTGGGAAGTCTCGACGCCATCAAACCTGCAAAACAATGAGATTGATGGCTGGGAATTCAACGTGCAGTACATGTTTGGCGACACCGGCTTTGGTACCGTGGCGAACTACACCATTGTTGATAGCGATGAGAGCTTCAATCGCTTTGACTTTGACACCACAGTCGCGCTTACCGGCTTGAGTGACTCTGCCAACTTAGTGGGTTTCTATGAAAACGATAGCCTGGAAGTGCGGTTCGCTTACAACTGGCGCGATGACTTCTTACAAGCGCTAGGCAATGAGCCAACCTACACCGAGTCTTATGGTCAGTTGGATGCCAGCATTAGCTACGACATCAACGACACCTTCTCGGTATTTGCCGACGGTATCAACTTGCTCAATGAGACCGTGCGTCGTCACGCTCGATTCGAAGAGCAATTGTTGACTGCCGAGCAGTATGGCCCGCGTTACACGTTTGGTGTTCGCGCCAAGTGGTAACACTAAACGCCCGGCCGCTTATGGCTGGGCATTAGTGAATTAACACCAGAGTCTGCCAGGGAATAGACAGGTGGGCTCTGAGTTATTGTTTGAAGGAGTAGCTGAATGAATCAGGCAGTAACATCGATTGTCATTGTTGGCGGCGGCAGTGCCGGTTGGATCACAGCGGGCACTTTAGCGGCGCAAATTACCAAACAACATGGCAGTGCCATTCAAGTCACCCTGATCGAATCCCCGGACGTTGCCACCATAGGTGTGGGCGAGGGCACTTGGCCGACCATGCGCCGCACCCTCAAAAACATGGGGATCCGCGAGACCGATTTTATTCGCCGGTGTCAGGTGTCGTTTAAGCAGGGGGCAAAATTTGCCCGCTGGACCACCGGTACCACCGATGATTATTACTACCATCCGCTGGTTTTGCCGCAAGACTTTGACAACAGTAACTTAGTCTTGAACTGGCTCGAACAGCATCAACACAAGTCATTTTCTGATTCCGTTTGTTATCAGCAAGCCTTGTGTGAGCAGGGCCTTGCGCCCAAATTAATTACGACTGCTGAATACGATGCGCTGGCCAACTATGCCTATCACCTTGATGCCGGCGCATTTGCTGATTTTGTCCGTGAGCACTGTGTTGAGCAATTGGGTGTTCGCCATATTCTTGATCATGTCACCGGCATTGACGCCGCCACTAATGGTGACATCGCCGCCTTGCAGACCGCCAATCATGGCAAGCTTGCTGGCGACTTATTTATTGATTGCACCGGCTTTAAATCGTTGTTGTTAGGTCAGCATTATCAAGTGCCGTTTGTGTCCTGCCGCGATGTATTGTTTGCCGACCGCGCGTTGGCGACCCATGTGCCATACCCAAATGAGCAAAGTCCGATTGCCTCCCACACCATCTCAACAGCGCAAAGTGCAGGTTGGATATGGGATATTGGCCTGCCATCGCGTCGCGGCGTTGGCCATGTTTTTTCCTCTGCTCATATTAGCGAGCAGCAAGCCCATCAAGAGTTGATTGATTACATCAAACCGAGCTATTCAGATGCTGAGTCGTTATCGGTAAGAACCATTGAGATTAACCCTGGTCATCGAGCTAAATTCTGGGTCAATAATTGCGTTGCGGTTGGCATGGCTGCTGGATTTTTGGAGCCGCTCGAAGCATCAGCGCTGATGCTGATTGAAATCGCCGCTAGCACCATTGCCGAGCAGTTACCGGCGACTCGCAGCAGCATGGATGTTGTGGCCAAGCGCTACAACGAAAGTTTTGATTACCGTTGGCAACGGATCATCGATTTTCTCAAGCTGCATTACCTGTTATCGCAGCGCACCGACAGCCAATTCTGGATTGACAACCGAGCAAGCGCCAGCATCCCCGATCACTTGCAGGAAATGCTCACCCTTTGGCAACACCAGCCGCCATGGCACAGTGATTTTGACCGCCTGCAAGAAGTGTTTCCTGCCGCCAGTTATCAATATGTGATGTATGGCATGGGCTTCCAAACTCAATCGCCACATCCACTGACAGCAGCTAGCCATGCCAATGCGAACAAATGGTTCGCTAAAAACTCAATGCAAGTTAAACAGCTACTGGCGTCGATGCCGAGCAATCGAGAGCTTCTGAATAAGATTTATCAGCATGGCTTACAACCGGTGTAACCGTACTAGATTGCAGGTATTAAGCACCGCCAGTATGAACAAAGTAAGGAATAATGTAGTGAGCAATTTTACCCCGCTCGATCCAGCTAGCCATCAAAACATCCGCGTCATCACCGACCGTGGTGCCGACTACGGCGAAAACATTCATTTGGTGCCAGTTGTCGCCGATGAGCTGCGCCAGCTGGTGTTGGAGTATCCAGTGTGCCTGTTAAAAGACCCCAATACCGGCCAGTTTGGCATGCATGCGCTACTGGGATTTGAACCGGGCAACAATTTGTTTTTGCAAGCAGAACGTTGGCAGGCCAATTACATTCCGCTGCATATTCGTCGGCAGCCATTTATGGTGGCGGTCAACGGTCCTACTGGCACTGCGGCAACGCCAGAAAACACGGTGGTGACGATCGATATGAACCACCCAAGGGTGACTCAAACCGGCGGCGAGAGTTTATTTTCTGAACACGGGGAGCCATCCGAGTACACCCGCCAAATCAGTAGCTTACTGGCGGGCCTCATTCCGGCAGTGATCCGCACCGAGCGATTTGTCGAAGCGCTTGTTCAACATCAATTGATTGAAGCGATTCAGTTCACTGTCAATCTAGCCGATGGCAGTAAGCAGAGTTTTGGCGGGCTTTACACCATCAATGAAGAAGCCTTGGCTCAGCTCTCTGAGCAACAGGTGATGGACTTTCATCAGCAGGGCTATTTCCAAGCCTGTCATCTATTGCTGGCATCGATTGGCAACATTCAAAAGCTAGTGATATTGCAAAGTCAACGGTGATAGTTGATCCAGTTATCATGATGTAAATTATTTTGTAGATTGTTGACAATATGTATTGTTAAGCTAACTTGTTATTGGATTTATGATTGGAGCCTAAACGCTTGATCACATCATTTATTGCTATCGAGTCTGGCAATCAAATTAACTGTCGCAAGGATGCGGCGGTAGACCCCTCAAGGACGATGTAAAGGTCTTAAGACCAGACAAATTGATTGTTCCGCCGCAATAAGACAGCGCTACCTTAACGAGTGTTGTTCGTGTTCGGCTGGGAGTAATTTGATTCGATTTTGGTGCACTGCCGATTTGAGCAATCGCCAGTGCCGGTAATAAATAAGGATCCTACCCATGGATTATCCAACCCTATTGGGCGTGTCGCTGCGCCCGTTAGCGCTCAGTTGCGCCCTGTGTTTTGCAGCAACCTCGCTGGTTGCCTGTAATGAAACCTCAACCCAACAGGCACCTGCTCGTGTGGCAGAGCAGCCAGTAAAAGCCGCGTCGTCTACTCACACTGACGCCTTCGCCAATGAACAAAAACTACTACAACTGGTTGATTTTGATAAACACATGAATTGGTTGTCGGCCGAAGGTGTGACGGCCAAAGCGGTCAAACAACACAACGCCACTATGCTGCAGCTCGATTTTGCCAGTGACCACAACATCCCCGAGTTGTTGATTGAGCCGCCCAAAGCATGGTCGTTAAATCAGTACGGCAATTACAACCTTGCCTTTGATGTAGTCAATAACAGCACGATTTCAACTCACCTTTATCTCAACCTGATCAACCCCGAAGGCAAAGCCATCAGCAAATCCATTGCCTTAGCGGCTGGCTTTGATGGCACGGTTTATATCCCGCTGACTGGCGTGGAAGCCGAGACAGAAGCAGGTTTTTGGGGCGATGTGCCGGCATGGCATAGCGAAGATAAGCAAATGGTGTGGCGCTCGTGGCGCTCGGACAATGTCGACTTATCGACGCTGGCCGCTTTGAAGTTTTTTACCATTGGCAACCTCCAAGATCGTCAGGTGGTGATTGGTGATATTCGCTTGCGGGCTAATCCTCCGACGCGAAAAGACTGGATGATTGGACTGATCGATCGTTTTGGTCAAAATGCCAAAACGCCGACAGAATTAACGGTTGAGAGTGAGCAGCAGCTCAAACAGTTAGCCGATCAAGAACTCGCCGATCTAGCCAAATCAGAAGGCATGCCGCATCGCTCAAAATTCGGTGGTTACACCAATGGTCCCAAGCTTGAAGCCACTGGTTATTTCCGCACCGAGAAGGTCAATGGCAAGTGGTGGATGGTCGATCCAGAAGGCTACCCATTCTTCTCTCACGGCCCCGCCAACGTCCGTATGGCGAACCTATCGACCCTGACCGGTATCGACTTTAAAGATGACAGTATTCGCATTCGTCATGCTGATGAGGTGACGCCCGAGGATTCCATGGGCATTGTTCAGATCCCTGAGCAGGCTCGTGCAAGTCGTTATGTCGCCTCGACCATTCGTCACAACTTATTTGAATGGCTGCCTGATTACACTGATCCACTGGCCGATCATTACTCTTATCGCCGTTCCACCCATAAAGGCGCGATGCCCCATGGTGAAACCTTCAGCTTTTACCGAGCGAACTTAGAGCGGCGTTATGGTGATGATTATCTGCCAATGTGGCATCAGGTCACTATGGATCGGATGAAAGACTGGGGCTTTACCTCATTTGGTAACTGGGTTGATCCGGCTTTCTATCATGCCGAGCAGGTGCCGTACTTTGCCAATGGCTGGATTATCGGTGACTTCAAGACGCTCTCCGGTTATGAGAACCACTGGGGCTTGATGCCTGATCCATTTGATCCTGTGTTTAAGGAGCGAGCGGTCGCCACTATTGAGGTGATTGCTCGCGATGTCAAAAACTCGCCTTGGTGCGCCGGTATCTTTATCGACAATGAGAAAAGTTGGGGGGAGCGTGAAGGCTCGGTACCGCAGCGCTATGGCGTGATCCTTGACGGTTTAAGTAAATCTGCTGAGCAAAGCCCTGCCAAAGCGGCATTTGCTCAACGCCTGCAGCAACAATACGGCTCTATTGATGCCTTGAACAAAGCCTGGCAGAGCAATTTCGATAGTTGGCAGACGCTCAATGAAGGTGTCGCATTGGATAGCTATTCCGATGCCATGGTCAATGACTTGTCGATGTTGTTGGAAATGCTTGGAGAGCAGTATTTCAATGTGGTTCACAACACCCTAGCAGAGCTGATGCCGCACCATTTGTACATGGGGGCAAGGATGGCCAACTGGGGGATGCCCGATGAAATCATCAAAGCATCACTGAAATACTCGGACGTGTTGAGCTTCAACATTTATGAGGAGGGGATGCAAGATCATTACTGGCAGTTCCTCGAACAAGTTGATTTGCCGGTGGTGATTGGCGAGTTCCATATTGGCACCACGGATGACAGCGGCATGCTCAATCCGGGGATTGTTCACGCTTCTGATCAGGCCGATCGGGCTCGAATGTACAAAGATTACATGAAGAGCGTATTGGAGAAGCCGTATATGGTTGGGGCCCACTGGTTCCAGTACGTTGATGAGCCGGTTTCTGGTCGCGCGTTTGATGGTGAAAATGCCAATATTGGCTTTGTCACTGTTGCCGACATTCCTTACCCAGCATTGGTGCAAGCGGTGAAAGAAGTGACTTCGACTATGTATCAGGAGCGGTTAGCGGAATAACCTCTCACCTTCTGTATCACTGCCGCTATTTGGCGGCAGTGTTGTTTGCTTGAGGTCTTAGACGCAGCCAGCTGAGGACAACGATAATCGCGCAAAAAGCAACCACGGTAGACCAGTAGAAGCCAGCCACTTCTGCCACTGAATAGGCTTTGAGTTGGCTCAGGTTGACCATGTCATGGTTCGCGGATAGTTCGACTAAGTTTTTCGATAGATCATGTAACACCGCTTGACCATCGGCCAATGCCGAGAAGTTTCCAGCGGTAAAAACAAGATAGCCAATTAAGATAAACAGCGGCTCTTTAAAAGATTTTGTCGCTTTTTCACTGCCAATAACGAAGCCGGCAATACCCATGCTAACAACGCCAAAGTAGTTCCATATCTTATCGACTTGTTCGTATTGCAGGTTGTAAATATCAAATAGCGCTTTTATTTCTTCCATGTCATTGAGCCCTAATCGTCAAATTGCTATTGGTTGATGATCATCAAACAGCTTCGGGTTTTGCGTTAACAGCTCACCAACAATTTCAGCCATACCTGCGGCATCGCACAGATAGCTATTGGCATCACCAATTCGCCCTTGTTTTGCCATGCCTTGCTGCAAAAAGAGTGGCATCATTTTGTCGTAATGTTTGGAGACATCGCCCCGAGAGCTGTGGTGCCGATGAATTGGACAGTCGATTAATCGGCCGTTTGGCTGGCGAATTTGGTACAACGTTGCTGAGTCGGCCAAGCGATCAGGAATATGGTGCCACTCTTCAACGCTGTGCAAAAAGGTATTGGTCTTGGGGCTGGCACCTAAGAATAAAATTTTAGCGTTCACCGCTGCCAATCGTCCCCAGCAGCCAAGCTTAGGGCAGGGCGAACGGCTTAGTTCTTCTCCGTAGATATAGCGTTCAGCGTCTTGACCTAAAGCGCCAATTGAATGGGTTGGGTGGTAAGAGCGAACCACTCTCGGCCGCTGCCGGAATAACTCAGTCAGAATACCAACACACGAGGGCTCGCTGAGTGGATCAAAAATATTGTCTTGGCAGTTCCACTCTTGCCAAGTGTGCGTCGGCAACAACAGCAAGCCTTGTTTGGCTATGGTATCGCTCAGCGAATCCAATACGGTATCAGCGCCACCTTCAACCTCACCAATAGCTTTCATCGAACTATGAACCATGACCGTATCGGTGGCTTTGATGCCAAGGTTGATGAGGTCTTGGCAAAGCGACTGGTATCCGTGCATGTGGTTAATCCCTATGAGGCTTGTCATTGAGCGCACCGTCCAGCGCCTGTTGGCGAGCTTGCGGTGAGCGGCTAAAACCAGCCAGTAGATTATACAAACTTGGGATCACCACTAATGTGATGACGGTCGACAACAACATGCCGCCGACGATGACCACGCCGATGGCAAAACGGTTTTCTGCCCCTGCGCCAGAGGCCAGCAACATCGGCAGTGCGCCAAGCAGTGTGGTACATGCCGTCATCAGAATAGGGCGTAGTCGATAACCCGCGGCGGTCAGGGTCGCATCGGCAATTGATTTACCTTGATCGCGCAGCTGGTTGGCAAACTCAACGATCAAAATGCCGTTCTTCGTCACCATGCCAATCAACATCAGCAGGCCTAACTGGCTGTAAATGTTAAAGGTTTCACCAGCCATTAATAAGCCAACTAAACCGCCGAGCAACCCCAATGGCACCGTGATCATAACAATGCTCGGGCTGATAAAGCTCTCAAACTGAGCCGCTAGTACCAGATAACACACCAATAGCGCCAAACCGAATAACAGAGTGACATCGCGCTGACTATCAAAGTACTCTTTTGACTCACCGGCATAGTCAAAGGTGTAGCCTGATGGCAAGAGTTGCTGCGCTTCGACGGCAAAGAAGTCCAGCGCTTCACCGAGGGTGGCATCAGCGGTTAAGTTGGCTTTGATGTTGATGGATTTCTTGCGCTGATAGTGGAACAGTCCCCGCGCTGATGCTTGCTCTTTGGCCATCACCACCGTGTTGAGCGAGATTAATTCGCCGGATTCACTGGGCACATAGACTTTGGCTAGGTCCGTTTCGGACATGAACTGGCTTTCATCGGCCTTCAAGTAAACATCATATTCATCACCGCGCTCTTCAAAGCGGGTTTGATTGCGGCCGCCAAGCAGCACTTCCAAGGTTGAAGCAATGGCTTGAACTGAAACCCCAAGCTGGCGTGCTGCTGGTAAATCAACCGTCAGGATCAGTTCTGGTGTGGTTGGGTTGTAGTCCAGATCCACTCCTTCCATGAAGCCGCTGGCGCTGGCTTTGTCGGCTAGCTCACGGGCGTAATGCCAAAGTTGCTGATAATCTTCACCTTGCACGACAAATTGCACCGGCTCGCCCATACTGCCGCCGAATCCGGGCACGTATGGAATGACTTTGACATCAGGGACATCAATCGTCGCGGCGCGGATCATTTCCACCACGTCATAGGCACTCTCTTCGCGATCGGCCCAATCTTCCAGCTGGATAATGAAAAAGCCCTGATGATCAGCCCATGAGCCAAATGCAGGCGAAGAGTAATTGAGCGAGCGAATTGGGCCGTCATCGCGCAGCGGGATCAATCGTTTTTCAATGGCCGACATACTTTTGAGCATGCGCTCATAACTGGTTGCTTCAACTCCGCCGACATAGACATTGACCGTGCCGCGATCTTCTTTCGGTGCAAACGCTTTTTTCTGCGCCTGAAAGCTTAATACCAGCGCCACTAAGGCAATCATCACCAAAGACAACGCCAACCAGCTGTGTTTGAGTAACTTGCCAAGCAAACCAATGTAAGCCAGTCGGAGCTTTTCTAAACCGCTGTTGATAGCGACTTGAAAGCCACTTTGGCAGCTGCCGTCATCTTTAAACAAGGCGCCGCCCATCACAGGTGCTAAGGTCAAAGCGACCAATGATGACACCACAATCGCGGCCGACAGCAACACTGCAAATTCGGTAAATAAACGGCCCATCTGACCGTCCATAAACAGCAGTGGCAGAAACACCATAACCAACACCACAGTGGTGGCAATTACGGCAAAATTCAGTTCTCTAGCACCTTTAAAGGCTGCCACCAGCGGCGACTCCCCGTTGGCTCGATGGCGCGCGATGTTCTCGGTCACCACCACGGCATCATCAACCACTAAGCCAATGGCTAACACCATTGCCATTAAGGTCACGAGGTTGATCGAAAAACCAGCGAGATAAGCGACTGTCAGTGACGCAATAAGCGAAATGGGTACCGTGATGGCGGGGATCAAAGTAGAGCCGACTCGGCCTAAAAACACATACAGCACCAGCAATACAAAGATAGCCACGTAGGCTAGGGTGAAATACACCTCGTTGATGGCGGCGCGAATGAATTTGGTGCTGTCGTAGTCGATGTATAACTCGGCACCGTCCGGTAAAAACTGCTGCAGGTGAGGCAACTGGCGACGGACTTCGTCGGCCACTTCCAATGGATTGGCCTGCGACATGGGCACAATGCCGATGCCATAGCTGTCGACGCCGTTGGCACGAAATGTGGTGGTGTCTTTTTTCGCGCCAACATAAATATTGGCGACATCGCGCAGATAAACCGGACCATCAACGCCACTGGTCAGCTGAATGCTCTCAAAATCTTGCTGTGACTGATACTGGCGATCAACCCTGACAACGCGATTGAGGGTTTCATTGCGAATGTAGCCGGCTGGTAATTGGATGTTTTCTTGTGCCAGCACCTCAATGATGTCTTGGGTGGTGAGGCCGCGAGCGGCCAGCTGGGTTGGGTCGATCTCAATGTACATGACCCGCTCAACCACACCAGAGGTATTGACCGCGCTGACGCCAGGCAACAGGCTCAAGCGCTCAACTAATACTCGCTCAGCAAAGTCGCTCATATCGACACGATCGAGCTGCGAGCCAACCAAGTTCAGCCACATGATTGGCGCGTTGTCGCCATCGTCTTTGCGGATCACCGGCTCATCGACATCATCAGGCAGCTCGTTGCGAGCTCGGTTGACCGCATCGCGCACGTCACTGAGCGCTTCGAGCATGTCATGGCCTTGCTTAAAGGTGATGGTGACGCCAGACCAGCCATCCCAAGAAGATGACCAGATATAATCAATGCCATCAATGCCGCTCAGCTGATCTTCAATGGGATTGGTAATTTGGCTTTCGACAATATTGGACGCGGCGCCGCGGTAGGCGGTGCCAACGGAGATCACCGGATTGTCGATGTCGGGCATTTCTCTGACCGGCAATAACGACAAGGACACTAAGCCAAATACCACCAACAAGGCACTGACCACAATGGCCAGCACCGGGCGGTACATCGCGAGATCGGAAAGCCTCATGAATTGGTCTGCTTAATTACCCGAACGCGAGTGCCGTCATTGAGTTTGACCAAGCCCTCGGTGACGATCGCATCACCAGGCTTTAAGCCATCAATGACCTCAACTTCATCGGCATTGCGAGCACCGAGTTCAATCTCTACTTTTTCGACATGATCGCCGCTGAGTCGATAGGCAAAGCGCTGATGGCCTTCGTAGGCAACGGCTTGCAATGGCATGCTCAATACGGCTTCTTCGGCGAGCGGTAGATTACCGGTTAAAAACGAGCCAGGCAGCATGTAACCGTTGGCATTATCGATCACTAATTGCAGACGCAAGTTCAGCGTGGTTTCACGCACTCGGGTATCCATGTAGGCGAGTTTGGCCTCAACCTGATGGCCGTGAATCTTGTTGGTGCTAAGCATGAAGCGGCTGCCCATGCGAATACGGTGCTGATATTTCGCCGGCACCGACGCGTTCAGTTTCAATACGCTGGTGTCGTCCAGAGTAGTCAGTACCGAATCACTATTAACCAACTGACCAAGACTGAGATCGACCAAACCAACGGTGCCAGCAAATGGCGCCCGAATCGCGCGATCTGCCAATGCGGCTTGCGCGAGTGCGAGTTCGGCTTGTTGAATGGCAACCTGAGCATCGGCGCGATCCACTTCAGTTTCTGACACCGCTTGCTGGGTAAACAGCTGGCGGATTTGTTGCTGGTGGCGCAAGTCATCTTGCAGCTTTGCCTGCTCACGGCTGACATCGGCTTGCTGGTGGCGATCATCCAGTTGAATCAGCAGTTGGCCTTGCTCGACGCGCTGACCTGATTCGATTTTAATGGCTGTAATGCGGCCATCGACCTCAGGAGTGATGTCAACGGCGTGATGGGAAAATACAGTGCCTTGCAGCGGAATGCTCTCGGCGATGGAGGCTTTATCAAGGGTTTGCACTCGCACGCTAACCGCCGGCGTTGATTGTTGACTGGATGCCTCGGCACGATCGCTGGACAGCGCAAACCAACTGCCTGTCGCTATTAAAGTCACGCCACACAAGAGTGCTGTCATCCGCATTGGTTACCGCCTTTCTGTTATTTTCGGGGCCATTGCCCGAGCCTCGTACGGGCGCGAATTTTAGCAATAATTGTGGTTGCAAATCGTCCAATTGCAGGTTGTTTTTCGGATCTATTTTGTTGTGCAAGGTAATTGAAATGTTAGTGACATGTTAAATCGCCACTGACCAAGCCGCATTGTTTCCAACGGCTTGACGGGCGCCAAATTTCAGCCAAAAAAAGACCCAGCAAAGGCTAGAGCCTGTTGCTCTTTGGTGTATGAATTTTGTTCGTTCAAAATGCTCTTTTGAGCAAGAAACGAGCTATGCCGTATAGCAATCTATACAAATAGCGAGTGACGTAGCGAAATGAGCATTTTGACGAACCCTTCGGGCAGCGTTTATTGGCAATT
This sequence comes from Neiella litorisoli, assembly GCF_014773395.1. Classification (GTDB taxonomy): domain Bacteria; phylum Pseudomonadota; class Gammaproteobacteria; order Enterobacterales; family Neiellaceae; genus Neiella; species Neiella litorisoli. Next base: position 66,490 of record NZ_JACXAF010000007.1, read on the forward strand.
TATTCAGCGTCAGTGATTACTCATTGACAGCCAGTCAACTTCATAACCACTTCCTTGCCTAAATCACCAATAAATTGCTGCAAAAACACACAGCAAAGAGCAACAAGCTCTAGGTCAAGACTGGGTCAATCCTGATAGGGAAAGATAGGTTTGAATTAGTTGTGGCTGGCCTCCAAAGCGTAAAAGGTCACTTGGGCGTAATCCGTAAGCCTTGGGTCATCACTGGCGTAATCAGCAAAATCTTTTTCTAGTTTGTCCTGAATATAAACCCCGGCTTTGAAATACATGTACTGATCTGCCGCGTCATAACCGCTGCCATTCATACTGATGGACTGAGTGATGGTGTCTTTGCCATCTCGCAAGATGCTGACGCTTAGGACATTGCCGACAACATGGATTTCGTAGCTGAACTTCTCATTGAGGGCGATGCCATCGACTGGATTGGCGGCATCAGAATCTTTTGAGCCAATTAGCTCAAACCATAAATCGGAACGATCAATCGGCTCGTGGGCGAAGTAAATTGAGCCTTTGTCATTGCCCGGCAGTTTGCGGTAGTAGAGTCGAATGGGCTCATCATCATCGGCATGGATCTGGCCAATCACCACGCGGCCAACGCGATAGTCGCTGCCGGCTTCAACCGTCTCGGTAACATGGTTCACCGCTAAGGTCGCTTTCAACACGCCATCAACACCGCCGGCGGCAATTTGCGCAGCGCTTGGCGCCGAGCTAAAGACCCAGTTGTTTTGATTGACGCCTTGAGTGCGAATGCTGGTGTCGCCAGCGCGCAACATGCCACGCAACTCGACGCGAGTGTAGGTGGTATTGGTTGATGTTTTATAACCGTAAATAGGGCAGACAAAGGTCATGCCGCCGTCGGCTGCGGTATAAAAATAGTTGTTGTCCTGATAGCCAGCATTTAGCTCGGCTTCATAAATGCTATCGGATTTGCCATTGCCATCGGTGTCGGTCGGTACGCTCAGATACCAGCGGCTTAAATCGAAGTTGCCCGATGGCGGCAAGCTCGAGTCGAGCAGTACCGACGTCAACGGCGCAGATGGCGTGCCATCTGGCGTAGTGACTGTTTGGCCCGGTTGCTCCGATGGCGGAGTCGGGGTCTCCGGGAGCTGTAATTCTTGGGTGACCGAATGAGTCGCGCCGCAATCGGATACTGCAATTTCAAGCAAGCTGTTCCAGTTGTTGTCAGCTGCTGAATTACCATGACCGGTTAGGCGGATGTAACGACCATCGGCATTGCTCACGGGCCATGTCTCAAAGCCGATGACACCAAGGGTTGATTGGTATTCATCGCCGATTAATTGCCAGCTCTGGCCATCGAGCGAATATTCCAGATCGAAGTAGGATGCTCGCTCATCTGCCTTGTACCACGCGGTGTGGATTTGGCGAATATCAAAGGCTTCGCCCAAATCAACGATCAGCCACTTGCCATCGCCCTCAGACGACCAGCGGGAACCATCACTCAAGTCGCCATCAATGGCATCTGACGGCGAATGGCCATCGTGACTGCCATCATCGTAGGCGGCCACCAATGTGGTTGCTGTTGGCGAGGTGCAAACTTCCGGCTCCGCAGGTGGTGTCACCGGCGTTGCCGGATTCGACGGCGCTGAACTACCTCCGCCGCCGCCACAAGCCGTAACAAGGGGCAAGGTTGAAAATGCAATAAGGAACGCTGAGCGAAATGGATTCATGGGAACTGCAAGTGGTCGACAAAGGTTATTTATTGGTATGTTAATTCGTCATGACTATTTTGTATTTGTGTATGACCAATTTGTTTGCTCGGGGTTTTGTTTTTTGCTGGGTGCCAGTCATGGCAACAGCAAAGATCGCGGTGTTAAAATCGGCATAACTTCGTCGAACAATCACGATTTGAACTGATTTAGATCTTAGATTTAGATTTCTACTTGGAACAGATCGGCAAATTTCGTGTCACAAGGCAACAATCTTGGTACCATCCCGCCGCTGTGATGCCAGTATGCGAAATTGCTCGCGCCTTGGTATTCACTTAACGTGATTCATTTAGAGAATAAGTCCGCCCTTTTGGTCAATACCTTGGGGATTGATTGGCGGAAAGATTTGAAAAGGCAAAGTACAAATAATGTCACAACAAAACCTGACCCCACAGGGGCAAGCACCAATGAAAGCTGAACAAGCTTGGGCACTCATGCAAGTCGCACAAGGCAACACTCTGCCGCGTGGCAAGGTCTTTGACGCTTATCGTCAGGCTGATGTGAACCTGGAAGTGAAAGCTGCTGCTGAACCTAAGCCGGCTGCAGTCGTAGCGCCAGCTGAAAGCAAGCCTGCAGCGACAGCTGATGTTACTGCTGCAGCGGCGGCGCCTGCGGGCCTATCCGACGCGCAAGCAAAAGCACTGGCGGAATTACAAGCCGCTGGCGACTGGGTTGATGCGAAAGAGCTAAGCGCTCGCAAGAACACCCTAGATGCGCTGGTGAAAAAAGAACTGGCGGAAAGCCAAGAGCAAGATGGCGCGGTTGCTTATAAAGCAAAGTAAGCCATGTGCTTAAAAGCGAATAGAAAACGGCCAGCTGGCCGTTTTTTTTTTGGGACTTTCACGCAAGCAAAGATTTTTATCTTTATGATTTGAAACACGATTTAGCATCGACTAATGTGCTTATATCGACCTACATAAATCTTCATTCTCACTTTCCATACCAAGGACTGGTTCGAAAGTAGCTCTTTAGCTCTCCTACCTCCTTGTTCTTGCTGGAAAAATTAGGAATGAATCGTTAAAGATTTGAATTGCGAATTTCGGACTTAGTGTGAATTCGCAGTAATAACACTGTTATGAATTTAAGGAAGCATCGTGCAAATATCAGAACTCTTGCAATTGTCATTTTGGATTGACGAAAATATTAAAACTACTCAGATTCCTCAGAAGTACCAAGCTCTTCAAACTGGCATTCAGCAAAATGTTAACGCCAGAAATAATCAGCCTAAACAACCATTTGAAGCTCAAAAAAATGCGATTATTGATGCAATTAAGGTAGTGGATACTAGTGGGTTAACATACCAACAAGAGGATGTGCTTTCTCTCTTAAATATTACACAAAATATTGGTGATGAAGGAATTGATCGAATAGAAAGTATTTTGTATAAAAATTCTCTTGATGTAGCTACTGCAGCAGCTGAAATTGCTAAAATATCTCAGGAAATAAACACGGCAGTTCAAAAATCAGATCAAATAAAAGCCGCATTAAAGCCACTAATAACTACCAACGATGAAGGTGAACTAGAAAAAGGAAGTGTGGTTATGCGTGTGCATTTTCAAAACGAAGCCGGCATGGATAATGTTACAGACTTCAAAAAATTAGGTAATTCTTGGTGGGAGATTGGACGTGGTATTGCAATGGCTCATGATAGTGCTCCTGAAGATATAAAAGTAGTTGGTGCTAGTAAAGGGTCTATAGTGATTGAATTGGCGGTAGCGGCTGCAATAGCTACTACTGCGAGCACTATTATTTTATCTGCTCTTAAAGTAGCTGACCGAGTGTTAACAATTCGAAAAAAAGTAGAAGAAATTAAGTCCCTAAAATTAAATAATAAAAAATTAGAAAGTGACTTAGCAAAAGAAGCTGATAAAGAGAAAAAAGAGGGTTTAGATAAAATAACTAAAGAGATATCCGTAAAGTTAAATATAGACGCTAATGGTGACGGGGAAAAAGTTAAAGTGCTAGAGAAGTCAGTTAAAAATCTAATCGAATTTGTTGAAAAAGGTGGCGAAGTAGACTTTTTTACTGATGAAGAAAATAAAGATGAACCAGAAACAAAAGTATTGAAGAAAAATTTTGATGAGATTAAAAAGTTAGAAAAACGAGTTTTGATGCTTGAGAGTAAAAATCCATAACAAGTAACTGTGGTCGTTCATTAGAGCCAAATGATGAATAATCTTCTGTATCACGCAGGTCCAGCCGATCCAACTCTGATCTTAAATCATATCCGGTTCAGTCTTGGCAAATACGTGTTAGCATTTGCCATCGCGAAGAAGTTGAGATGGTTAAACAATGAATACGCTAGCTGCATTAAACAAAGGTTGGATTTTCTGGCTCGATCGAGCGGGGATCTATGCGCTGCCGTTAGGCGGCATTACCACCATGTTTCTGGTGCCAACTCAGGGGCTTTCATGGTCGTTTTGTTTGAGCATTGTGGTTGGCGTGAGTTTGACCTGTGCCATTGCTCATCACCTTTGTCTGTATCATTTGGTGAAATGCCCTGAGTGTGGCTGGAACCTGACCAAATTCAAAGATGGCAAGCGGATCCAACCGAAATATGTCTACAACGCCTTTCGGGCTGGGCGCCCCTGCCTCAAATGTGGGTGGGAGCCGGGTAAGCCAGCAGCGCCAGACCAGTAGTAGCACATTCAACCAGCATATTCATAAGGCGGCTCATTGAGTCGCCTTTTTCTTTACCAAGCAATTGCTTCCCATGTTTTTTTAGCGTCTCGAAGCCGATAATAGACTCAAGTACTAATACGAATAATTAATGTTCTTCTGGATAAATACGCAAGTGGTTACTAACCTTTACTCGGTTTAGGCTGTTTAGCGAGCAACGCTGAAAGGCCTATTTTCAACACTTATTATTGCTAATCATCGCTGTGTTAGCTTGCTGCTTTGTGGCTCAGTTAGACACGCAAGTTGACGGCACCAATTCGGTACATGTACCGCAAGGATGCTGCCACTATGCCAACTATTCCTATCCAGATTGTTCAAGCTGATGTCCTGTCCGGAGGCCGCTACGGCATTGTCAGTGGCCGACTCACTGGCCGCGTTCGGGCCGGAGTGGATGTCACCGCTGCCGTATGTCACGGTATTCAGCTTGGCATTGATGCTCAGGCGATGGCTAATGCCAACGCCACACTTAATTTACTGATCGTCGGCGGCCGCGCGCAGGGGCAGTTAGAGGCTGAAGCGGGCGTCAAGGCGGTGGCTCGATTGGAGCCCAATCCGTTCCAAACTCTTGGTTTAAGTCTTGAAGGCGGCGCCTATGCCTATGCCGCTGCCGCCGGTAGTCTGGCGGTGTATTTTACCGCTGAGCATGTGTCGCGATTTGCCAACGAGCAGCTGACGCCCTTAGCGGCGGATCTGCTGCTAATTTTTGCTGAAGAATTGCGTGTGGAGGTTGGCGTCTTTGGCAAGGTGGCGGCGTCGGCAGCGGCTGATGGTTATCTCAACGCCATTCTTGATATCAATAATATTTCTGCCGGTTTTGAAATTTCCTGTGGTTTTAATTTCGGTTTAGGTGCTGGCGGCGGCGCTGATGCTTATGCCGATGCCGGTTTCAACGACTTGCGGCGGGCAGTTTCGCGCTCTAGTTATCGCGTCAGCCAAGCGCTCGTTGAGCAAATCCGCACGCTCAATCATCCCAGTGCTGCTTATTTGGCGTATGCCTTTGATTTTTGCTTTCCGTTGCTCACCATGACGGCATATGACATTGGCAATAAAGCTCATGAACGAAAGGCGTTGCTGCAACCTCAACACATCGCGCCGATTATCACCAACAACCTTATTGAAAGTTTGCAGCGCAGTGCGTTGCAAGGGCTGATTGATAGCGCCATTGATTGGTTAAAAAACGAAGTTACGCGCCTCTATTACCGATTGTCTGGGGTTGATTTGGTAGAAGCAGATCTCGCTGATATTGAATCGAATATCGACGATTTATTGCAGGCGCTAGCGGCTGGTGAACAAAGTCTTCATCAGATCAACACCGTCATTGTGGCATTCAGCAACATTATCGATCGGCTGGATGGTGAGTTATTGACGCCCTTTAAACGGCCGTTAACGCTATTTTGGTGTGCGTCGGTACTATCAATGCGCGCGAGCAAGTTGCTCGACGGTTTCTATGCGGAGCTTTCCGGCCACTCAACTGCAGTTGGTGAAGTTGATATGGGACTGAGCGGCTCACAGCTGCCGGATGCGCCTGATTTTGTGCCAGCTGAAATTGAGCAAACCTTGTCGTCAACGGGATCTGCGCCGTTAGCGCAATCGCTCAATTCGGTCGACGTTTCTCTAGCCGTTGATTACCTCGTTGCTATCGGCGTTGCGCCACTATTGCAGCGCCATGCGCCGCAATTTGAGTTATTTCGGTTGCAGCTCGAGCAAACCTTTCATTTATCCGCAGGCGATGTGCTGGAAGATTTAATTCGCAGCATTAGTTCGCCGCAAACGCGCTTTGAGCAACTGAACAGCTATCAGAGTTTCCGTCAGTTGGTGCAACAACAATTGCTTGAGGAGTTGATTATTGGCGAATTGCTGCCGAGTTTGAAACAGCATTTGGCTCAGCACCAATTAGATGAACTGATTTTGTATTTGGACGAAGTCGTAGAGCCGAGCTTAACTTTGGTTAACGATTTTCTGTTCAGTAAGTTAGATGAGCTGCTGATCACATCTGATGGGGCAAAGCCAAGTTCAATTCGCTTGCAACTGGCCAATGATATTACCGCCGGTAGCGGCGTTGTGATTTATCGCATTTTAGCCCGTAACATGGTCTATTTTGACCGCATCTTCAGCGACTTCTTCATTGATGAAGGCTACGCCAGCTTGAATCAGTTAACACAGTTAGTCAGTGATGATGAGCAGCCGTTTTTTCTCCATTGCCAGAATGTGCTGCAGCAAAACTTGCCGGGGCGGCCCGATCTCTCGCGCCACAGTGCTGCTGTCCGTGAATTATTGTTGGCCATCACTTCGACCCTCGCAATGCAGTTGGGGCCAAGTGTCATGACTACGGCGAGGCGGGCTGAGTTGTATGAATTGAAGCGCGATGTATTGCTGTCAATGGCAGGACAAATCGATAACAACTCGCCACTCGTTGTTGATCAGTTGATTGCCGATATTCAAAACTGCTTACATTTACCCAATTTACCCAAAGCCCAGCGGCTTACTGAGTTGTTGGTTGAGATCCAACTCGATGCCGTGCGGATTGCGGCGCAACACCTAGCGCCAGCGTTAGCTGAATTTTATTTGGCACTGACGTTGGACGCGCTACAGCAAACCAGACGCTCGCTGAACTCGTTCATCCAACAGCTCGCTACAATAGCCAATCAACTAATTGAACGGATCGCTCAGTTAACCGATCGATTGCGAACAACCATCGAGCGTGAACTCAACCAATTAACTAATTTAATTCGTCTTCAAACCACTCGGATCCAGCTGCAGATCGCATCGAATTGGGCCCAGAATCTACGCCTCGCCATTCGTCTAGAAGCAGAGCAAATTGTGCTCGACAATATTGACGATGAGGCGGCCCAAGCAGCCGCTTTAGCGGCTTTTTATGTTGGCGATTGGCTTATTATCGGGCCGATCTTGGATGCGGTTGTTGACTATATTCAGCCGCTTCTGGTCAACATCATTGACCGCCTCGATAACTTCGCCAGCGCCGCAGGAGACAGCGCGCAAGCCTTGCTTGATTGGCAGGCGCAGGTGGAGGCACAGGTGTTGGCGCTATTATCGGGAATCGTCACCCTATCGGCAGAGCGAGCGCGGGATATTGTCATGGACTACGTCTTCCCTGAGACATTAATGGATGACATCCAAACCTATTTGACCCAATTGCGTCAGTTGCGGCGGCTACAACAAGAGCAAGCGCTTGCCCAAGCAGAGCTTTCGCTGATCGAAGCGCAGCAACAGCAGGCCGTGAGTGATCTCAACGCCCATCAATTCGATGACCAGTTCAATGTCGAGATAGTGCAACCGGCATCGACCTTTGAGCGCGTTTATCCCGCTTCGCTAACGGTGGTGATTCGGGTAAGCGGCAGCAATTGGCTGCAATTGACGGTTGCCGAATCAAGCCGAATTCAGCTGCGATTAAATGGCCAGCCGTTGCCGGTAGATGCTCAGGATTGGCAATTTGTCAGCGCTACCAATCAATATCAGTTGAGTTGGCAATCGGCTGATGGCCACGAGTTTGTGCAGGGCATGAATGTGCTTGAAGTCAGCTGGATCACCGGCCCGCTGAGCACCGATCATCAGCGCAAAACCGCGCTATTTAGCGTCGATCTTGAGCAGTATGTTAATCCCAGTGACTGGCACATAGAGATTGATGCTAACCCACCGGGAAGAGATGTGGACCAAGAGTACGCGATGCTTCGTTGGCATGGCGAGCAGCCAACTGACTTGCATCATTGGCAAATCCAAGACCTAGCCAGACACAAGTACGTGTTCCCTGAGTTGACCCTCAACCCCGGGCAGGCGGTGCAAATATTTACCGGCGGATCGCCGGCAGATGATCACATTGCCTCTGACAGTGAATTGCAGCGGCTTCACATGGGGCGCCGAGCGGCGATATGGAATAACGAGGGCGATACCCTGTTACTCATCAACGCCAGCGGTACGCAAGTGGCCTCTTTTAGTTATCCCGTAGCCACTGCCAACTTGGAGTCTGTGTCATGAGCAATCCAATTATCATCAATCATAACGCGCTAATCGAAGAGTTAGAGCAAGCCTTTGCCATGCTGTTGCAACAAATCAGAATGCGCGCGACAGGCCGCAAGTTGCCAGAACAACTTCACTTCACTTTTTTGCTGGCCAACTTTCCTGTGGGATCGAGTGAGCTACCCGAAGCGAGTTTGGCGAGTATTGAACATTTTTGTCATCGAGTGATGTCCGATCGGGCATTGAGCATTGATAGTTTGATTGGTCATGCTAGTCAAACCGGCCCTGAAGCCACCAATGCACAGCTGGCCAGTCAGCGGGCCCAAGCGGTGCGGCATCAGCTGCAGCTTTACGGCATTTATCCTCCGCCGGTGATTGTTGCTGAGGGTTCGACCATTCCGATTGAGCAAGCGCCGGGGCAAGAATTAGGCATTAATCGGAGTGTTGAGCTCAATTGCTGGTACGACTTTAGCGTCTACCGATTCGGATCGTTTGACGATCCTGAGCCAGAAAAAGTTAGGCGGCTGGTCGATATCTGGGATCGCAAACCGCAAAACATACCTGACCAAGAGTTGGAAACCATATTTACCGACTTTCGTGAAGAAGACATGAGTCGGTTTGAAAACAGCCAACACCGCCTGTTTATCATTGCTAGCATTGTTAATCTGGCGCTAGAGCGCGGTATTCGGCGAGCGCCCAATCAGTCGTTGCAGCAAATCCTTGAATGGGGCCATCAGGGCATTCAGTTGGATTTGCGAGAAGCAAGCGCAACCCATGAAAACAACAAAAGTTGTGCGTTATTGCGCGATGCAGAGCGAATTGTTGAAGTGGCAAAATACACAGTAAAAAGCCGCTTTGATGGCTTTGGTACGGCGATCGTCGTCGCGCCAACGTACGACGCGTTGAAGTCACACGCATGGTCTTACTATGATTTGACCAAGGAAGTGGACTCTTGGTGGGTGGGTGATGAGGCTGCTGAAGGAAGCACCTTCTTGCTCGACTATATGGCGACCACTGATAGTTTGCCGAGTCGGCCAGGCGGTTTGCTGTATGTATTTTTAGGGGCTTACTACGGTGAGCGGCTCAATCAAAATGAGGCGTTTATGCCGTTTGAAATTCTTGAGTCCGATTTACAAGCGGCGCGACAAGCTGGGCTTAGCGTTGATGGCTAGAGCCTTGGCTCGGTCGTCATATTGGTCATAACATGAGTGTCATAAAAAAGGCGACTCAATGAGTCGCCTTGGTTTATTCAAACAGCTACTTACAGTGCTTTTAGCTGCTCAATTTGAGTTTCCAGCTTGGCCATATCACGCTTCGCTTCGGCCAGCTTTTCTTTCTCTTTGGCGACAACCGCTTCTGGTGCTTTAGCAACAAAACCTTGATTGCTGAGCTTGCCTTCAATGCGGGCGGCATCTTTCGCCATTTTCTCAAGCTGCTTGCTGATCCGAGCAATTTCCGCTTCGGCATCAATCAGGCCTGCCATTGGGATCATCACTTCCATATCGCCAACCAACTGAGTAGTCGACATGGGCAGTTCGGCATCGGCCGCTGGGATCTCAATGTACTCAACATTAGCCATCGCTTTTAGGAAGGTTTGGTTTTCGTCCAAACGACGCTGAGCATCGGCATCGACATTGCGTAGCAAGCAAGTCAGCCCTTTGCTTGGGGAAATTCCTAGCTCGCCACGGACGTTACGGACCGCAACGACAAATTTCTTCACCCATTCCAAGTCGTGAACGGATAGCTCATCGACTTTGCTGTCATCAAAGCTTGGGTAGGCTTCGAGCATCACCGAGTCGGCATCATTGCCAACCAGCACTTTTACTTGTTGCCAGATTTCTTCAGTGATAAACGGCATCAGTGGGTGCATCAAACGAAGCAGTTGCTCCAATACAGAAACCAGCGTGTGGCGTGTGCCGCGCAGTTCAGCTTCAGAGCCTGATTGCAGTGCCGGCTTGGTCAGCTCCAAGTACCAGTCACAGAATTGGTTCCAGGTGAATTCATACAAAGCGTTAGCCGCCATGTCGAATCGGTAACCATCGAGCGCTTCTCGGACATCTTTCACGGTTTGGTTAAAGCGGCCAATGATCCAGCGATCGGCCAAGCTCAATACCATTTCTTTATCGGCGTCAGCAGCAAAGCCGCAATCTTGCTCTTGGGTATTCATCAGCACGTAGCGGCTGGCGTTCCACAGCTTGTTGCAGAAGTTGCGGTAGCCCTCAAGGCGCGACATATCCCAGTTGATGTCACGGCCGGTTGAGGCCATCGCCGCTAGGGTAAAGCGCAGGGCGTCGGTGCCGTGGGCTTCAATGCCATTGGCAAACGCTTTGCGAGTGTTCTTTTCAATCTTGGCGGCAAGCTTAGGCTGCATCATGTTGCCAGTGCGTTTTTGTACCAAGCTTTCCAAATCAATGCCGTCGACCATATCGAGCGGATCGAGCACGTTCCCTTTTGACTTCGACATCTTGTCGCCGTTTTCATCACGGATCAGACCGGTGACATAAACGGTTTTGAATGGCACTTGCGGCTTGCCATCTTCATCTTTCATGAAGTGCATGGTCATCATGATCATGCGAGCTACCCAGAAGAAGATGATGTCGAAGCCCGTCACCAAACAAGACGTTGGGTGGAAGGTTTTCAGCGCGTCAGTATTCTCTGGCCAACCTAGCGTTGAGAAGGTCCACAATGCTGAGCTGAACCAGGTGTCCAGTACATCATCGTCTTGGCGCAGGGCAACATCGGCAGCCAAACCGTTGTCGGCACGAACTTCTTCTTCGCTGCGGCCAACATAAACGTTGCCGTTGTCGTCATACCAAGCCGGAATGCGGTGACCCCACCACAGCTGACGGGAAATACACCAATCTTGGATGTCACGCATCCACGAGAAGTACATGTTCTCGTATTGCTTTGGCACAAACTCAATGTCGCCGTTTTCAACCGCTTCAACCGCAGGCTTAGCCAGCACATCGGCACGCACATACCATTGATCGGTCAGCATGGGCTCAATCACCACGCCACCACGGTCGCCATAAGGCACAGTCAGTTCGTGATCTTTGATTTCTTCCAGTAAGCCCAGCTCTTCGAATTTAGCAACAACCGCTTTGCGTGCAGCGAATCTGTCCATGCCCGCGTATTCTGCTGGCAGCTCAGTGCTGTAGGCGTCAGATGCTTCACCTTTGGTGTTGAATACTTCCGCTTCAGCGCGGATGGCAGCGTCAATGGTGAGAATGTTGATCATCGGTAACTGATGGCGCTTACCGACTTCATAGTCATTGAAGTCGTGGGCTGGGGTGATCTTCACACAGCCGGTGCCTTTCTCCATATCGGCGTGGTCATCGCCAACGATTGGAATGCGACGGCCAACCAGTGGCAATTCAATGAATTTGCCAATGAGGTCTTTGTAGCGCGGATCTTCTGGATTCACCGCCACACCGGTGTCGCCGAGCATGGTTTCCGGACGAGTGGTAGCAACCACGATGTAGTCTTTACCATCGGCGGTTTTGACGCCGTCAGCCAGCGGATAACGGAAGTGCCACATGTGGCCTTTCTTGTCTTTGTTTTCCACTTCCAGATCGGAGATCGCCGTGTGCAGTTTTGGATCCCAGTTGACCAAACGCTTGCCGCGGTAAATCAAATCTTCTTTGTACAAACGAACGAATACTTCGAGAACAGCTTTCGATAAGCCTTCATCCATGGTGAAGCGCTCGCGCTCCCAATCGACCGATGCGCCCAAACGACGCAGCTGCTTGGTGATGGTGCCGCCGCTTTCGCCTTTCCATTCCCAGACTTTTTCTAAGAACGCTTCGCGGCCGTAGTCGTGCTTGGTCTTCTCTTCTTCGGCGGCGATCTTGCGCTCAACCACCATTTGGGTAGCAATACCCGCGTGGTCGGTACCCACTTGCCACAAGGTGTTTTTGCCTTGCATGCGCTGGTAGCGGATCAGGGTGTCCATGATGGTGTCTTGGAAAGCGTGGCCCATGTGCAGGCTGCCAGTGACGTTTGGCGGCGGGATCATGATGCAGTAGCTGTCTTTGCTGGTGTCACCATGTGGCTTGAAGTAGCCCTTTTGTTCCCATGCCTGATACATGGCGCGCTCAACCGCGTTTGGATTGAAAGTTTTTTCCATGACGTCGTTCTTAAAGTAACTCGTTGTAAATTAGTTGAATGCAGGTAACTGCTGCTCTGACCCTGTGGTTGGTGCTAAGCCGTAGCTCTGATACAAGCGGTAGCGATCGCGCGCTTGCTGTTTCAGATCGGGTTCTGTTGGCACCAGGTCAAGAATGTGGCGGCATTTTACAGTATTCGACGGCCCTTTGGCAGAAAGATTAATCAGCAGCGGCACAAAATTTGTCGGCTCGCTGGTGCTGATCATCACAGGTGCGCCATAACGAGGTGCAAACTGGCTTTGTGCGTGCGCTACAAACTGCTCAAGTGGCGCGGCAAATAACTGATCATCAATCAGTTCTGCTTGCTCTTGGCTGTCGACCAAAACATGCAGTTTTAAACCGCGTTGTTGATAGTTGGCGCAGAGTTTGGCGGCCAAAATGAAGTGTTCGGCCAAAGCAAAAGGAGCAGACCCTTCGGTCTGCTCCTCATTATTGGCTTGGTCCATCAGGACAAAATGGGCACTTGCGGCCATTTATTCCTCGGTTTGCGAAGCGCGAGTCAGTAAGAACTGAGTCAGCATTGGCACTGGACGGCCGGTTGAGCCTTTGTTCTTACCCGAGCGCCATGCAGTGCCAGCAATGTCCAAGTGAGCCCAGTGGAACTTCTTGGTAAAGCGGCTTAAGAAACAACCCGCAGTAATGGTACCGGCAGCTTTTCCGCCGATGTTGGCCATGTCAGCAAATGGGCTGTCGAGCTGTTCTTGGTAGTCTTCCCACAATGGTAAACGCCAAGCGCGGTCGCCACTTTGATTCGAGGCGTTTTCCAGCTCATGGGCCAGTGGGTTGTGGTTACTCAGCAAACCGGTGGCGTGAGAACCCAAGGCAATTACACAAGCGCCAGTTAGGGTTGCCACGTCAATCACGCACTCTGGCTCAAAACGCTCCGCGTAGGTTAGGGCGTCACACAAGACCAAGCGGCCTTCGGCATCGGTGTTGAGTACTTCAACGGTTTGGCCGGACATGGTGGTCAGGACATCACCTGGGCGATAAGCGCGGCCATCTGGCATGTTTTCACAGCCGGCCAAAATACCAATCACGTTAATTGGCAAATTCAACTCAGCCAATGCTTTCATGGTGCCGTAAACACCAGCTGCACCGCCCATGTCGAACTTCATTTCATCCATGCCAGCGCCTGGCTTGAGTGAAATACCGCCGGAGTCGAAAGTCAGGCCCTTGCCGATCAATACGATTGGCGCGACGTCGTCATCAGCACCACGATAGTGGATCACTGACATCATGGATTCGTTCTCGCTACCACGACCAACCGCTAAGTAACTGGTCATGCCGAGTTTTTCCATCTGCGACTCGCCAATCACTTCGGTGGTGACATTGTCGTAGTCTTTGCCTAATTGCTTGGCTTGTTCGGCCAGATAGGCTGGGTTGCAAATGTTCGGTGGCATGTTGGCCACGTCTTTACAAACCAGTACACCTTCGGCCACGGCCAAACCATGAGCAATGGCTTTTTCGCCTGCAGGCAGGTCACGGCGGGTTGGCACGTTAAAAGTGATTTTGCGCAGCGGACGGCGGGTTTCGCCTTTCTTGGTTTTTAACTGATCAAATGCGTACAGAGAATCTTGGGTGGTTTCAACTGCTTGGCGAACTTTCCAATAAGTGTCACGGCCTTTGACATGCAGCTCAGACAGAAAACAGACCGCTTCCATTGAGCCCGTTTCATTCAAGGTGCTGATGGTCTTGGCGATGATTTGCTTGTATTGGCGCTCATCCAGCTCGCGTTCTTTGCCACACCCAACCAGTAATACTCGCTCACTGAGAATATTCGGTACTTGGTGCAACAACAGCATCTGTCCCGGCTTGCCTTCCAAATCACCGCGACGCAGTAAGTTGGACAGGTAACCGCCACTGATTTTGTCGAGCTGTTCAGCTACTGGCGTAAGCCGTCTTGGGTCAAAAACGCCAACAACGATGCAAGCGCTACGTTGTTTTTCAGGGCTGCCACTTTTTACACTGAACTCCATGGATGCTCCTATTATATAAAGACTTATAATTCTATTTGTTGGATAATCAGCGCCTGCTGTTTGGTGCAATCGCTGTGTCGGTAAAGAAAAGTATTCTTTTTGAGCTTTTCTATAGATAATGCGTGTTAAGCAGGCTTACTAGCAAATATTAGTAAAAACCTGAGGTTTGTCGCAAATCATAGTCTCAGGCATTAAAAATGACACATTTATCAGTCAGGAACAAACCTTGATTGTATTTCGCTTTTTACTCATTGAAGTTTTGAAGTCCACGCTCGCTGTATTCAGCGTGCTGATGGTGGTTTTTATAAGCCGCGAACTGGTCTCTATTCTGGCAGATGCCTCTGAAGGCAAAATTGCTGGTGCCATACTGTTTCAATTGCTAAGCCTTAATGTTCCTGCGCTGGCGACAATGATCCTGCCTCTCAGCCTGTTTTTGGGCATTTTGATGGCCCTCGGTCGAATGTACGTACAAAGCGAGATGGTGGTTCTGTTAGCGACGGGGGTCAGCGAGTGGTATGTAACCCGCGTCACACTTATCCTTGCCGCGGTGATCACGATCGTTACCGCATTTTTAACTCTTTATTTAGTGCCAGTCAGTAAAGAACGCGAGTTACAACTGTTAGAGCAAGCTGAGGCTGATACCAATGTTCAGGCGTTGGTAGAAGGTCGTTTTCGCCAAAGTAAAGACGGCAATACCGTGATTTTTGTGGAAAATATTAGCAAGCGCGGTAATCAGCTCGATAAAGTCTTTGTTGCTCAAATGGCCGATGGCTGGAGTGCCGATAAACGTGGCAGCTTGGTTTTAGCCGAAAAAGGCGTGTTAAAAGAGCAACCAGATGGCTCGGTCAATTTAGAGCTGAGCAATGGCGAGCGATATGAAGGTTCGCCAAGCCAGCAAGATTATAATCGCGTCACCTTTGATACTTATGTGATTGACGCCAAAGCGCAAATTTCTGAGCGTAAGCGCCGCAAACTCGATGCGGTACCAACCACTGAATTGTATAACAGCGATGATCCAGAACGTGTTGCCGAATTCCACTGGCGCATTGCATTACCCTTGGCCATTCCGATTTTGACGTTACTGGCGGTGCCGCTGTCAGTGGTGAATCCGCGCCAAGGCGCGTTTGCCAAAATGTTACCCGCGATCTTGCTTTATTTGGCCTATTTCATCTTTTTGATGGCGGGGCGCAAGGCGCTGCAAAGCGAGGCGATTCCGAGTTGGCTGGGCTTGTGGTGGGTGCATTTAATTGGCTTGACGCTTGCGGTGAGCTTGCTCCTTAATAGCCGCGAAACGGGGGCTAAGTTTAAGCGTAAATTACTGGCCTGGAGGCGTGCTTGATGTATTCGATTATCGACCGTCACATTGGCCGAACGTTACTTGGCACCACCAGTTTAGTGTTGCTGGTGCTGGTTGGATTGTCCTCGCTAATCCGCTTTGTTCAGCAGCTCAAGCACGTCGGTAAAGGCGATTATGACATCGTCGATGCGGTTATTTTTATGTTGTTTTCGGCGCCGCGCGATATTGAGATATTCTTCCCAGTTTGTGCCCTGATGGGGGCGTTGGTGGGGTTGGGTATGCTGGCATCTCACAGTGAATTGGTGGTGATGCAATCCTCTGGCCTGAGTAAATTAAACATCTCGGGCTCGGTGTTGAAAACAGCGATTCCGTTGGCTTTGTTGATGATGGTCATCGGCGAGTGGGGCGTGCCAGCCAGTGAGCGATTTGCCCGCGAGTTAAAATCAGCTGCGATTTCTGGCGGTAGCATTTTGTCGAGCAAGTCAGGAACTTGGGCCAAAGATGGCGATAGCTTTGTCTATATCGGTTCGGTGCTTGATGCCGATGAACTGCACGCGGTGACACAATATCATTTCGATGAGGACAATCGTCTGCAGGAAGTGTTTCATTTCCGAGAAGCACATTACACCGGCAAAGGCTGGCAGGTGAGCGAAGTCCATCATACGCGCTTTACCGACAACCAAATTTCCACCGACTTTGCCGAGCAATCTCAATGGAATAGTACGCTAACGCCAAACAAACTGAGTGTGGTGTCGATTAAGCCCGATGCGCTGCCGATTGGTGGCTTGATGGATTATGTCGATTACCTCAAAGCAGGGCGTCAGGACTCAACCCTTTATGAACTGACCATGTGGCGCAAAATTTTGAAGCCGCTGGCCGTTGCCACCATGATGCTGTTGGCCCTGTCTTTCATTTTCGGGCCACTCCGAACGGTCACCATGGGGGCTCGGATTGTTCTCGGTGTGATTGCCGGCTTCGCGTTTCATTTGGCTGATCAGCTGTTTGGGCCGCTGTCCGTGGTGTTTGCGGTACCGCCATTGATCTCGGCGGCGCTACCTTCTCTGCTGTTCCTCGGTTTTGCCATTTACCTGCTAAGGCGCAGTTAACCGCAACTATTTCTGCTTAGGGTGGCGCAATTAGCGCCGCTTGAGCGGTCCATTTTCGCCTTTGGGCAGCGTTACGACGATTGAATCCGACAGTCGATCTTGCAGCGCTCGCTTGTTCTGCCAGTCCGCCAATATCAACAGATTGCCCAAACCGCCAAGCGCAAAACACACTCTCACCACCGCCTGGCGCGGGTGAATCGGCGTACCATCGTCATTTTGAATTCGCAGTCGCCAGGCTTTCATCCCCAGCGTTTGGCCGCCATGGGTCCAGAACCACATGAAGAAAATCGCTACTGCTGATGCTAAAAACAGCAAATGCGCTGAGCGATAGGTGGCTAGGAAGCCCACTAAACCTTCTTTGTATTGCTCTAAATTAAGGGCGTCACTTTGGGCAATGATGATCAGCGCCACACTCAATAACAGGTGAGCGATGACCACGATTGAGGCGGCGAGCAGTAAATCGTAAATCAAGGCGGCAAAACGACGAATAAAGCTGGCTGGTGGGTAGTTAACTGACATGACGCGCTACTTGCTACTGGCAAAAACAAAGGCGCCATTGTAACAGCCATTATCGTGACTATGTAATAGCAATCGAAGCTGACCTCGTTCAACTCACTGGGTTGTCTGAACCGCTGAAAATGTCGACGGTAAGCCATCAGCCTGAGCAACAAATAATCACTTGAGGCAAGGATTGTAATCAGAACGACATTTTTTTCAGTTTAGGGCTTGCCAGCCTCAAAACTAACGATATAATGGCGCCCACCTTGATTGAGGTGGCGCTGAAAAAAGCGCGAAAGCAATCATGCCAGAGTGATGAAATTGGTAGACATGACGGATTCAAAATCCGTTGCCTTCACGGGCGTGGCGGTTCAAGTCCGCCCTCTGGTACCATTATTCCTAAGCCCTGCTCATTTGAGCGGGGCTTTTTTGTTTGATCTTCCCGTAATCGGTCTTATCAAAGCCACTTGATCAGCCCCTAAAAATAGTTGATAAGACCTCTATTGCAGTGCCAATAACTGTGCTAAATAGGAGTGCCCGTTTTATTAATCTGGGGTCGCTCAAACCGTCAGTCCTAATGCCATTGATGTGCGTAAGCATCACCCCGCCTTGAAAGGACTGATTGTGTTATCAACCCTGTTTGTCACAGACAATGAGCTGCTGCTGGCAGAGCCAAGCGTCAACTGTATAAGCTTCCTTGAGTATTTGAATGAGTACCCGAAGGCGAAAGGCCCCAAAGTACGCATCATTAATCTTTGCGACTCGGGTCGCTACCTGAGCAATGGTTACTATTGTTCGCTCCTAGCAGAAGCGCGGGCACACCCTGTGCTACCCAGTGTTCGAGTGATCAATTCGTTGCGAGAAAGTGGCACCAGCTTGCTGCTTAATAGCATTCCTGTCGCCAAAAAAGTATGGCCAGCAGCTCAGCCACATGCACTGTTACTTTGCATGGGCGTATGCCAGCAGGCCATTCATCAAAAATTAGCCAACTGGCTCTATCAGCAGTTTCCTGCGCCGTTATTGCTGATCGAATTTCAGCACATAAATGGTGAGCAAAGACTCACCGTCAGTCGCGTTTCGATCGACCAACTTGATGACAGCCAGCGACAATTTTGCATCGAACAGCTCAAACTGTTTGCCAGTAAAGCTTGGCGTACCAAAGCAGATAAAAAGAGATATCGCTGGGAGCTGGCTATTCTGACCAACCCTGATGAAAAAGTGCCGCCGAGCAACAAAAGCGCGATTAGCCGCTTTATTCGGGCGGCAGAAAAGCACGGTATTCGAGCTGTCGAAATTGGCCCCGATGATTTGACCACGTTGCCGCAGTATGACGCGCTATTTATCCGCGAAACCACAGCTATCGATCACCACACCTACCGGTTTGCCAACGAGGCAGAAAAGGCCGGATTGGTGGTCATTGATGATCCAAGCTCGATCCTACGCTGCTGTAACAAGGTGTATCTGCACGATGCGTTTACTTATCGCAACGTACCGAGTTTAAGGACTTTTATTCTTGCCGATAATTCCGCCAGCAGCTTGGACAAGGTGGAACATTCGCTGGGCTATCCCATGGTGCTCAAGATCCCCGAGAGTGCCTTTTCAAAAGGCGTATTCAAAGTGAGTGATCGGGCTGAATTGGAGGCCGCTGCGACTTCTTTACTCGCTGATTCGGCGTTGTTTATTGCGCAGGAGTATCTATATACCGAGTTTGACTGGCGCATTGGCGTGCTCAATGGGCGTGCTATTTACGCTTGTCGTTATTACATGGCCAAGAATCACTGGCAGATCTACAACCATAGCTCGAAGCGTAATTTCAGTGGCGGATTTGATGCGCTGCCGACCTTTGAAGTGCCCTCTGGCGTGCTCCAAGCGGCATTGAAGGCGGCCGCCACGGTTGGAAATGGGCTTTATGGAATTGATATTAAAGAAGTTGATGGCCGAGCTTATGTGCTTGAAGTGAATGACAACCCAAGTCTTGAACATGGCGTGGAGGATGCCTACCTCGGCGAAGAATTATATATGCAGGTGATGGCCGAGTTTCTTCGCCGCCTTGAAATACGGGGATTGAGCTAAGCGCTTTGCATGACTCAGGTACAGCACAGATGAAAACTAATGTCGCAATAAATTATTCGATACGCTCAGCGCAGCAGGCCGATTTGTCACAACTGATGGCCATTGAGCAACAGTGCTTTGCATCCGACCGACTCAGTCTTCGAAGCTTCAAGCATCACCTGCGCTCTGAGCACAGTGAGTTGCTGGTGGCGATAAGCGCTGATGCAGCTGTGGTCGGCTACATTCTTTGTTTGCTGCATAAAGGCACTCGCCTCGCTCGACTCTATTCGCTAGCGATATCACCGGCAGTGCGGGGCGCTGCGATTGGTAAATTGTTGCTTGAAGCCGGCGAAAAGGCGGCAGCGAGTCACGGTAAGATCTTTATGCGGCTCGAAGTGGCGAAGTCAAATAGCGCGGCCATTTCACTCTATCAACGGCAGGGCTACAGAGGGTTTGGCGAGTATTTTGATTACTACCAAGACCATCAGGATGCCCTGCGGATGCAGAAAACGATTTGGCATAAACCCATCGATCTGCAGCATTTAGAAGCGCCTTGGTATCAGCAAACAACCGATTTCACTTGTGGCCCCGCGGCGTTGATGATGGCGATGTCGGCATTGGACAAGCGCTGGCAATGTCAGCAAACGCTGGAGCTGCAGTTGTGGCGCGAGTCAACCACCATTTTTATGACCTCTGGGCTGGGCGGCACGCATCCCTTTGGTCTTGCGCTTGCGGCCAAGCAGCGTGGCTTTGAGGCTCAGGTTCATGTTAATTCACAGCAACCGCTGTTTATTGATGGTGTCCGAGCGAGTCATAAAAAAGAGGTGATGACACTGGTTCATGAGCAGTTTCGGCAACACTGCAGCAATAACGATTTGGCGATTCACTATCGTGAGGTGAGCCAAACGGATGTCGCCAACTGGCTGGCCGCACAATGTGCGGTACTCATGCTAATCAGCACCTATCGGCTGGATGGCGCTAAAGCGCCCCACTGGGTGTTAATTACCGGTATCGATGAGCGCTTTTTATATGTTCATGATTCCGATGTGGATGATAAATGGCAACAGCCAATTGACTGCCAACACATGCCGATTTGCCGAGGCGATTTTGAAAAAATGTCGCAGTTTGGGACTAGCAAACTGCGGTGTGCGATTGTATTGAAAACGGCTGCTGTACGAGTTTTATAGGCGAGTGATGGGCTTAGGAGCCCTCACTTGCCTTAGTCAGCGGATGCTTGTTGGGATATCAGTTGTCGCTGTTGAGTCGACGATTCAAAGTGCTTGGTAGAGATAGCTCGATTGAATCCCAAGTGGAATGCCGGGCCCCAATAGATCAACAAAAAGATGCTTAAGAGCTTAATAGTGCTGATGAAGCTTCATATTCCACCGGACTAATAGCGTTCAATCTTCCAGCTAGCCTGTCCGAAAATGTCTGTAGGTTGTCCGTTTTGGTCAATATCTGTTAATAGGATGTGGCTATATTGTATCCATATTTAACCATGCCTCATTACCCAAATTAAAAGGCTAAACAATCTGGAGAGCTAATATGAAAAGGATATGCACATCATTGATTTATCTTTTTATATGTGTAACGCCCTACCTGGCAGCTACTGATAAACATGATAAGCCAAACATCGTCGTTATGATGGTTGATAATCTTGGGTGGGGTGAGTTGGGTGTGTACGGTGGGGGTGAGCTTCGCGGTGCTGCAACACCACGCCTAGATGAGCTAGCATCTCAGGGAATGTTGCTACAGAATTTTAATGTTGAGCCTCAATGTACTCCATCCCGTTCAGCTTTTATGACCGGACGTCGTCCTATACGTTCGGGGACAACTCGAGTTGTCTGGGGCATGCTTTATGGCATGACGAATTGGGAAATAACAATAGCTGAACTAATGTCTGATGCTGGATATGCAACGGGAATGTTTGGTAAATGGCATGTTGGTGATGTGCCTGGACGCTTTCCTACAGACCAAGGTTTTGATGAATGGTATGGGGTAGCAAACACTACAGATGAGGCTGAATACTCGTCACAATTCCAATACGATGAAACTGTCGGAACTGTCCCGAAAATTGTAAAAGCTAAAAAAGGTGAAATACCTCGAGATGTTAAGCGCTATGACCTTCAAGCTCGCCGTGAGATTGATGGTGACTTGAACCGAAAAGCTATTGACTTCATGAAGCAAAGTGTCAAGCAGGACAAACCATTCTTCGCTTTTATTCCTTATACGCAACCTCATTTGCCGACGCTTCCACATCCTGATTTTGATGGGAAAACAGGCAATGGTCACTATGCAGATGTTCTCGCCGAAATAGATTTCCGAGCTGGTGAAATTTTAGATGCGATCGATGATCTGAAAATTCGCGATAATACAGTAGTGATTTGGTTCAGCGACAACGGGCCAGAACATTTCTACCCTTGGCACGGCACTTCAGGGCCTTGGAAGGGAGGGTACTTTACTGCGTGGGAAGGTTCGTTAAGAGCACCATTTATGATCCGCTGGCCTGGCCATGTTCCTGAGAAAAGTGTCTCCAATGAAATTGTCCATGTTGTCGACTTGCTTCCAACCCTGGGTGATATTGCAGGATACGATGTTCCGAATGATCGAATCATTGACGGGGTGAACCAATTCGACTTTTTCACAGGAAAGCAAGAAAAGTCGAATTTAGAAGGCTTTATCATATACAACAATGACGATATTTATGGCTATAAATGGCGCAACTGGAAAATGCACCTCGTTGAGCTAGACGACATGAACAGCGAGCCGAGGCAATTAAATGTGCCTCGAATTTATAACTTAATTACAGATCCTAAAGAGCAATATCAAATGCAAGAAGAAGCAACTTGGGTTCTGCCTGTTATGTTTAAGAAAATCGTCGAGTTTCAAAAAACGCTCGCGGAGGAGCCTCCAATTCAATTAGGCACTCCTGATCCTTATGAGCCAAAGGGGTAACGTTTTATGTCGAACCCAATGGCCGTAGCGCGTAGTTCTTTTTTAGCCTCACTAGCAGGGGTTGTAGCTCTTTTTAATAACTCAGTTAATGCAGCAGGCTTTTATTTTCCTGAGGTTGGTACACCTAGCAGTCTAGGTACTGGTGGGGTTTCGAATACTGTAAATATTTATGGTGCGGATGCTGTGTGGACAAACCCAGCAGGAATGACTGCTCTTGAAGAAGATAGAATATTTGCAGGGTTGCAAGTTCTAGCTCCGAAAATCGAATTCAGTTCTTCCGTAGCTGATAAGGGAGGAAAAGATGGCGGCAATTCAGGTGAAACGGCTCTAATTCCGAGCTTTTTTTACGCGAAAAAGTTTTCTGAGCGGCTCTATGCTGGGTTTTCTATCACAGTTCCTATTGGCGGGGGGGTAGATTATGGCGATGACTTCGTGGGGCGTTATGAAACCATAAGTGCTTACCTTGAAGGCATAGCACTATCACCATCAATTGGATATGAAGTTAATGATGCTTTCTCGGTCGGAGCTGGAATATCGTTTGTGTACACTTTGTTTGAGCAAGACATCGCGATCAACCCAGAACTCGCTCCAACCATCAACGGCGAAGATGGCAAGTTGAAAATCGAAGATGCTGACGACTGGGGTTATCAACCTTTTATTGGTGCTACCTATAAGCTGTCGGATCAGATTCTCATTGGGCTTGTTTATCGCGCTGAAATGGAGGTTGATCTCGAAGGTGACGTAAAGTACGAAAATTTGGGAGAACATACGTCTCTTGTGGATAAAGTCGACGTCGCATGGGACAACCCGCAAACTTTAGAAGCTGGTTTAAGCTATAAGTTTAATCAGTTGAAAACACTCTTCTTCAATGCTGGTTGGCAAGACTGGTCTGCATTTAGCAATAATGAGTTGGCTTTTGTTGGTGCAGGAGTCGCTGTGCTAGAGAGGAACTGGAAGGATACATGGCATGCAGGCGTTGGGTTTTCTCACTTGGAAGAGAGAGAAGGTTACAGCTTAGGCTTATCCTATGAGAGTTCACCGGTAGATGATGAAGATAGGACGTTTGACCTCCCGGTAGACGATCTGTATCGGCTTTCCGCGTCATACTCTTGGAACAGTCTCCATAAGTTTGATTACTCCATAGGCGCATCATTAATGGTGTTTGGCGATACAAAAATCGACAACACCGTCCAAGGGGTTCGAGTAAAAGGTGACTTCGACGACAATTACCTTCTATTTCTCGGAGCAACCATGAGATACGTTTTTTAAAGATAAATACTGAGATTGAAGGTTGCCTTCATTAACCCAATCTTCAATATCCAGACTGCTCAATAGAAGCGATTGTAACAAAATATCGACTTTACAAAGTAAACCCTATTGGGAGGTTAAGGAATCAATCAGCCTCAACCATGCACACTTATTATCAGGGTAATACTTTGCGGATATAACGCTTAATGGAGTAACTCAGGGAGAGGGACTTGGCTGATATAGATCAGAGAACCAGCTGGGGTATTCATGCCGAATGGTTAGTTGCTTATTTAATTCAGGAGGGGGTTTCTTTAAGTGAAATCTCAGCTATTGTCGGTGAAAAAATTAGTAATCCCGATAGGGTCTACCTGCAAATAGATGACTATTTAGGTCTATTGGGTTGGAGTGCCAAGCGGTTGTCATCTCCTCACTTAGGCATGGATATGGCTGAGCAAGCAACAGCCGAAACTTTTGGCACTTTAGGTTATTTGATAAAAAACTCGCCTAACATCGCTGTATTCTGTGAAATGCTCGAGCAGTATCAAGTGATTCTGATGACTGGAATGAAGTTTAGTTTCCGGGAAATAGGAGGGTTATTCGAAGTTCAATGGCAAATATTTCGGCCTCCATCTGAAAGCACTCGCCAAGATGTTGAGTTTTCTTTAGCGGCTTTTCTAAATGTCTCGCGAGATGCATTGGGCAAGCCATTCAACCCCAAGAAAGTTTCTTTTGAACATGAATGTCAATTACCTCTTAAACGTTATGAAGATACATTTGGAACCAACATAGCCTTTAGTCAGCAAAGAAATAGCTTATATTTTAACGTGGAGATGCTCGATACTCCGCTAGCATCTCGAGATCTAAAGCTTTTGGATATCGTCAAAAGTTATGCGGACTCCAAGTTGAGTAAATGGCAGCTTTGCGACAATCTTATTGAGCAGGCTAAGTTTATTATTTCCATCTCGCTTGAGACAGAGGGGGCGGGAGTCGACTCTGTGGCTCAATCGTTACACGTTACCGCTAGAACACTGAACCGTCATCTCCGAAAGAACGGAACTAACTACAAGACCATCCGCGAAGAAGTGATTGTGGCTCTTGCTAAGCAAGCATTGAGAGAGTCAAATTCAAGTATCACTGCTATTGGAAGTAAGTTGGGGTACTCTGAATCCAGCTCCTTTGTTAGAGCCTTTAAGCGTTTGACAGGTACGACCCCAGTCCTATTCCGAAAGCTATCCTTAGATAAATCTACTCAGTTCTCACAAACTTCTTCTACAAAGTAGTAGTTCGGACAAAGTGGACAATACGGCTCCGACGGTCAGTGAAGATAAGCTCAATATGATCTTCAATCGTCTCTATCGGGTGGAATGATCTCGGAGTCGCCAAACCGGTGGTTCAGGTCTTGGCTTGGCCATCTGCGAGGGCTTAATCAAGGTGCACGGTGGTTTGATTAAAGCGCAGCAAAGCGAAATGGGCGGCTTGAAAGTGACCTTTAAAATCTGATTCAAGCCGTGACCATAACACTGCAGAATTGATTGCCTATCCGGTTGCTGTATAGAGATAGCTGGATTGAATCCCAAGTGGAATGCCGAGCCCCCAATAGATCAACAAAAAGACGCTCCAGAGCACCATAATGCTAATGCTAAATGGCAGCATCAGCGACAACACGGTACCGATGCCGGTGGATTTTACGTAACGCTGGCAATAGACCACCACCAATGGAAAGTAGGGCATCAGTGGGGTAATGATATTGGTCGACGAGTCACCGATACGGTATGCGATCTGCGTCAGATCGGGGGAGATATTCAGCTGCATCAGCATGGGCACAAAAATAGGCCCCAGTAGCGCCCATTTGGCCGAGCTAGATCCGACAAACAAATTAACAAAGCCTGTTAGCACAATAATGCCAACGACGGTCACCATGGTCGGTAGCGATAAGGCCTTCAATACTTCAGCCCCTTCAATCGCCAGCAGAGCGCCGAGATTAGATTGACCGAAAGCATCAATAAACAATGCGCAGAAGAAAGCCATTACGATGTAATAACTCATGCCTTGCATGGCTTTGGTCATGCTATCAATCATGTCCTTGGTTGTTCGATAGGCTCCGGAAAGGTAGCCATAAACGACGCCAGGCAGCAGAAACAGTAAAAAGATCAGAGGCACGATTGACTGCATGATCGGCGCTTTAAACGAGGTGAGTTGACCTTCGGCATCTCGCATTGGGCTCGATTCCGGCAGCAATATCCCGATCAGAATAATCACGCCGACTAACATGGTCAGGCTGGCCCTACGTAAAGCGCGGCTTTGCTCGGCTGTTAGTTCCGCAAAAGTGGGAATGTCATTGGGGTCGCCATCGACTTCGACATCTTTCAATCTCGGCTCAATGACCTTGTCAGTGAGGTACCAAGCGATAGCAACAATGAGTAACGAGGATGCCGAGTTAAAGAACCAGTTATTTAGCGGGTTGACCTGAATTTCAGGGTCAATGATTTGCGCGGCGGTCTGGGTAAAGCTCTGAAGTAATGGGTCGATGGCGGAGGGAATAAAGTTGGCGCAGAAGCCGCCACTGACTCCAGCAAACGCTGCGGCAATACCAGCCAAAGGATGTCTCCCCATGGCATAGAAGATCACCCCTGCGAGTGGGATCACTAGCACATAGCCTGCGTCGGTTGCGGTATGGGAAACAATCGCCACTAATACCACCATGGGGGTGAGCAAGCTGCTGGGCGTGGAATCCAACATCCGCTTGAGGCCAGCGCTTATAAAGCCTGAATGTTCGGCTACGCCGACACCGAGCATTGCCACGAGCACCACACCAAGTGGAGCGAAACCAGTAAAAATGGTCACCATTCGGCTTAAAAAGCTCGCCAGCGAATCGCCGGTGAGGAGATTATTCACCACGATTGCTTGGCCGGTGCGGGGATCAATTGCATCGAAATTGAATTGCGAAAAGATGGCTGAGGCCAGCCACACAACAAACAGACAGACGAGGAAGATAATGGCTGGATCTGGCAGCTTATTGCCGACCACTTCAATGCGATCTAGCGCGCGAGTAGTCCAATTACTTGAAGCATTATCCATATGTTTAGGCCCTTGGTAACTCGTTGATTGCAACTCATTAGGCTGTTCAGTATAGGGGATAACTTGATGATTTAGCAGTCCTTCAGGCTTGTACTGGAGCTGCAGCAAGGAGCCTCAAGACAGTTACAACCGGTGTCTGGATAGATGCGTGTTGTCGGCCATTGTCGCAGTTTGAGCTCGGCAGTAATCAAATCTTTGCAGACAATCGTTTAAGGATGGCGCAAATGACTTTGCTATTAAAAAAACAGCTAATGTATAGTCAGTTCGCAACATAACAAACAATAAAAACAACTATCAATTACCGAGAAAGAACGATCAGGAGACTAAAGGAAATGAATTTCAATTCTTCATCTGTGCGCAAGTCTGTTATTGCTTTGTCAATAGCATTGGCCTTGGGCGCTTGCTCTGAGCCACCTAAGAACGAACAAGTCACCGTTGAAGTGACGGCTGAACAACAGGCTCAGCAGATTGCTGCGCAAAATCCGGAGCAACAAAACAATCCATTTTTTGCCGATTACGACACGCCATTCCAAATTCCGCCATTTAACAAAATTAAAGACGAGCATTACATGCCGGCCTTTGAGAAGGGCATGGAACAGCACTTAGCGGAAATTGATGCCATCGTGCAAAACTCAGATGCGCCAACCTTTGCCAATACCATTGAAGAATTGGAGCGTACCGGTAAGTTGCTGAGCAAAGTGCAGCGAGTGTTTTACAATCTGGCGGGCTCTAACACCAACCCCCAACTACAACAATTGCAGCGTGAGTTAAGCCCGCTGGTTTCGGCCCACTACGACAAGATTAACCTTAATCAAGGCTTGTTTGAGCGCGTTGAGGCGGTCTATCAAGCAAGGGAAAGTCTTGATTTAACTGCAGAGCAGCTGAAGTTTTTAGAAGATACCCGCAAGGGCTTTGTTCGCAGCGGTGCGCTGCTGACTGCTGAGCAAAAAGAACAAATCACTCAGATCAATTCAGAGTTGTCGCAACTGACCACTCAGTATGGCCAGAACTTACTGGCGGAAACCAATGGCTTTGAGCTGATTTTGGATAAGTCAGATCTCGAAGGGTTGTCTGAGGGCGTGATTCAAGCCGCCGCGAGCGCCGCCCAGCAAAAAATGGATGCTGCTGAAACCGACGAAGAAAAAGCCAAATATAAAGATAAGTATGTGTTCACTCCGCATCGCTCCAGCATGTATCCGTTCCTGACCGAATCGGCTCGCCGCGATTTGCGCGAAAAACTCTACAACTCCTACATCTATCGCGGTGATAACGACAACGAATTTGATAACAAAGCGGTTGCCGCCAAAATCGCCAAGTTACGTGCCGAACGTGCCCGCATCATGGGTTATGAAACCCATGCCCATTTCGTTTTGGAAGAGCGCATGGTCAACACCCCAGAAGGTGTTTACGACTTGCTGATGCAATTGTGGGCGCCGGCGCTGGAGCGTGCGAAGCGCGAAGTGGCTGACATGCAAGCAGTTGTCGATGCCGAAGGGCATGACTTCAAAGTCGCGGCTTGGGACTGGTGGCAATATGCCGAGAAAGTTCGCAAAGCCAAATACGACTTAGACGAAGCCAGCCTCAAGCCTTATCTATCGTTGGACAATGTTCTCAAAGGCGTTTTTGATACGGCCAATAAATTGTGGGGCTTAACCTTCGTCGAGCTATACGACATCGACACTTATCACCCTGATGCTCGCGTTTGGGAAGTCAAAGACAATGACGGCAGCCATTTAGGTATCTTTATCGGCGACTACTTTACTCGCTCCAACAAGCGTGGAGGCGCTTGGATGAGTAGCTTCAAAGGTCAGTCAAACTTAGACGGCGTGGAGCGCCCTGTAGTGGTTAACGTCTGTAACTTCCCTGGCCCTGTTGGCGATGCGCCAGCGCTGTTGAGCTTTGAGAATGTCACCACCTTGTTCCATGAATTTGGTCATGCCCTTCATGGCTTGCTGACCAATGTGACTTATGAAAGCATGTCAGGCACCTCTGGCCCTCGTGATTTCACTGAGTTTCCGGCTCAAATTCTGGAGCATTGGGCGGCCGAGCCGGCGATTCTGAAAACCTTCGCCACTCACTATGAGACCGGTGAAGTGATCCCAGATGAGCTGATCGCCAAGCTACTCAAAGCGTCGAAATTCAACCAAGGTTTTGCCAACACCGAATATTTAGCGGCGTCGTTGCTGGATATGGATTGGCACACCCTGACGGCGGATGATGAGCTACAAGATGCCGATAAGTTTGAACAAGCATCGATGGCTAAAATCGGTCTGATTGACGAAATTGCACCGCGCTATCGTTCCACTTACTTCTCCCACATTTTTGCCGGTGGATACGCGGCAGGTTACTACAGCTACGTGCATTCAGCGGTACTCGATTCAGACGGTTTTGAAGCCTTTAAAGAAGCAGGCGACGTATTTGACCCTGAACTGGCCCAGAAGCTTCGGACTCATGTCTATGAAAAAGGCTCAACTGAAGATGCGATGACCTTGTACAAGAAGTTCCGTGGTCGGGCGCCGACCATTGACGCCTTGCTGAAAGTTCGCGGCTTAGACGGCAGCGAAGACTAAGTTGATGGAGATGTGGTTACAGAGGCCTGATTGCAGGCCTCTTTTTTTGCTGCGAGTGCTGTTCCTTGGGTTGTTGCTGTGCTGCGTTACGCCGAGTAGTGGCAATGCTCATCCTCAGGATGAAGACATTATTCTTGATATTGAGCTGGGCGAAATGCAACTCGAGCCGGGTCAGATTGATGAGGAATATCAGGCCGCACTCAAGCGCAAACGGCTACGTAAGCTCAACGCCATGTCATCGTTGGAGAAGTTTCAACTATACATTGGCGCGGGCTTTGAGCACATTATTCCCAAAGGGCTGGATCATATCCTGTTCGTGTTGGGGCTGTTCTTCTCCAGTTTGCTACTCGCCTCTTTGCTGTGGCAAATCACCGCGTTTACCCTCGCTCATTCGATCACTCTGGGGTTAGCCGCGCTGGGTTTGGTGGCGGTGCCGGCGAGTCTTGTTGAGCCATTGATCGCCTTATCGATTGTTTGGGTGGCGGTGGAAAACTGCCTGTTCAAGCAAGCATCGAAGTGGCGACCCGCGATTGTGTTTGGCTTTGGCCTGCTTCATGGGCTGGGTTTTGCCTCGGTGCTTAGCGATTATGGTCTGCCCAAAGACGATCTGGTACCAGCGTTGCTGGCCTTCAATATTGGTGTTGAGCTAGGCCAAATCAGCGTTATTTTGCTGGCTTTTGTGGCTACCTTTTGGATTCGTCGCAAGTCTTGGTATCGCGCAGTAGTGCAAATACCGGCATCGGCATTGATTGCTTTGGTAGGCCTGTACTGGTTTATCGAGCGGGTATTTTGGTAACTTGATCCTTATGGCGGTTATTCGCATAGACAGGCGAAATAACCAATCAAATGAGAACATTATGGTTAGATGTTTAAACCATCTGGTGATGTTGAGCGGTCTGTTGCTGCTGTCAGCCTTCATCCACAGCAATGCCGAAACCCTTGAAGTGGCCTGCTTAACCACCAGCAGTTGCGAGCCAGAAAAGCCGCTTTGGGAAGCCGGCCTCGCTGCAGCGGTTTTTTATGGACCTGACTACCCAGCGGCGGATCAAAGCCATGCTAATCCGCTGGTGGTGCCTTACTTTATTTATCGCGGTGAAGTCGTTCGGGCAGGGGAAGGTGGCCTGATCAAAGCGCAAGCATTTGAGGATGACCGTTGGCAATTGAGTGTGTCGATTGATGGCGCCTTTAATGCCGATTCTGATGACAACGATGCCCGTCAAGGCATGGATGACTTGGACTACCTGTTTGGCATTGGCCCTGAGTTAAATTACAAACTCTATCAACAACAGCAACAAAAACTGGAATTAAAGCTGCAGCTACGCTCGGTTTTTTCCACCGATTTCTCCGAACTCAATCAACGCGGTTACGCCTTTGAAACCCAACTTCGTTTTGAAGATCGCGAGTTTTTTGGCCAGCAGCTGAAATTTGTTGGCACCGTTGGGCCGGTGTGGGCAACGGATAAGTTGACTCGCTATTTCTATCAGGTCGATGAGCGCGATGTGACTGCAGATCGGCCTCGCTATGATGCCTCTGGCGGCTACATGGGCACCGATGTCGGTCTCGGTTTTGTGGTGCCCATGTTTGATAAAAAAGCGACCCTGTTTTTTGGCGGACGCGCTAGCTTTCATCATGGCGCAGCCAACGACGATAGCCCGCTATTTCTTGATAAAACCACCTACGCCGTAGGGCTTGGTTTTGCCTACCGTTTGTTTGCTAGCGACCAGCTGGTCCGTTAGTTTCGCGTGCCCCACCAGACTCTGATCGCGTTTTGTAGGATTTGATCCTACAAAGCCGATTAACCCAATTTATACCGCCTTATTAATATGCCGCCATCGCAGCGGGCGATTCCAATTTCTGAGGTAGGTATGTTTAATTTTAATTCTGAGTTAGTCCATTCATGGCGAGCGAGCACGCTTGCTGACATTCACGCGGTTCTCGGAGGTCAACAATGAGCCTCTTAGAGACGCTATTCCAAAGCGCCCCTTATATTGCGCTGTTCATTACGCTAGCCCTTGGCTACTGGGTTGGCAAAATCACCATTGGTCGATTCGTTCTCGGTGGTGTTGCCGGTACCTTATTAATGGGCGTGCTGGTTGGGCAGGTTGGTGTTGACATTGACCCCGGTGTGAAGAGTATTTTCTTCGCGCTGTTTATTTATGCCGTTGGCTATCAGGGCGGTCCACAGTTTTTCGGTGCATTAAACCGCAAAGCCATCAAGATTTTGCTGTCGGCAGTGGTCATGACAGTGGCCGGTTTACTGTGCGTGTTGGCGGCGGCCTATCTGTTTGGTTTAGATCGCGGTACTGCTGCGGGTCTTGCGGCTGGTGGTTTGACCCAATCGGCGATTATCGGCACAGCCGGTGATGCGATTGCTAAATTGGCTGGTGTCAGCGCAGAAGCCAAGCAAATGATGCAAACTAATGTTGCGGTCGGTTACGCGGTGACTTACATCTTCGGTTCGCTTGGCCCGATTTTGATGGCGACCTGGATTATTCCTAGCCTGATGAAGTGGGACATTCGTAAAGAAGCGCTTGAGCTGGCTGAGCGCAATAACCAGGGTAAAACTGAGTTAGCGCCGGGCGAGTTCAATGCGATTACGCCACTTGATTCACGTGCTTATCAAGTCAACCAAGATAGCCAATTAATCGGTCGTTCATTGTCGCAAGTGAATCAGCAATTGGTCGACGCCAACATTGCTATGGTGCAACGCGATCAATCAGCAATGGATAGTGAGACTGACGTAGAGATTCAATGTGGCGATATCTTGGTCATTAATGGTCGTCGCCAAGCGGTCAAACGCTACGGTGATTCACTCGGTCATGAAGTGAGTGTGCCAGCAAATGTGACCTTGGTTGAAGAGAATCGCCAGCTCATCATCACCAATCGTGCCTTGGTCGGTAAGAGTTTGGCTGATGTCAAACAACGGGCGCAGAAATCACTGACGCGTGGTATCTACATCACCGGCTTGGTCCGTAGCGGTAAAGAAATAGATATTACCCCTGATGTCGTGCTTGAGAAACATGATGTGCTGCAGTTGACAGGTAAACCTGCGGACTTAAATCGAGTGGCGGCGAATATCGGTCAGCGCTTGGGCTCGCAATATGCCACTGATTTTGTGTTGTTTGGCTTAGGTATGGTGGCTGGCTTTTTGATTGGCATGATTAGCTTCAAGATTGCCGGTATTCCAGTGACCATTGGCTCGGGTGCTGGGTGTTTAATTTCAGGCTTGTTTGTTGGCTGGCTCCGCAGCAAAAACCCGAAAGTTGCCTCGTTGCCAATGGGAGCATCGAACTTCCTTCGTGACTTTGGCTTGGCAGTATTCGTCGGTATTGTTGGCTTGCAAGCAGGTCCACAGGCAATTGATGCCATTCGTGAAAATGGTCTTGCACTACTGTTTCTTGGTGCCGGTGTTACCATCATTCCACAGTTTATTGGCTTCTTCTTCTCGTACTATGTGTTACGAGTGAGAAATCCAATTGAAGCTTTGGCCGCGCTGACTGGTGGCCGCAGTGCCAACCCTGGTTTTGCTGCCCTTCTTGAGAAGGCAGGTAACGCCACTCCAGTGTTTGCATTTACCGTGACTTATGCCATTGCTAATGTGCTGTTGACCCTTTGGGGACCGGTTATCATCGGTATCATCACCACCAATGTGACGCCATAACACGGCGCTGCCAGGCAGTTGCAATTAACACACGAGGGAGCCTTTAGGGCTCCCTTTTTTGATCGTGTTACTCATCTATCTTATCTATCTCGGCATGAAATCAGGCAACAATGCGTATGCATCAAAGCTAACAGAGCCGGTCACAATGCGTCTTAGAGAGTATGTTATCGGCTACTTCAAGGAAATGGCTAAGGAAAATGGTGCTCCTTATCAGAGCTTGATCAATTTATACTTGCGAGACTGTGTAGCACATCATTGTAAAATCGATATTTCTTGGCAGGAAAAGTCCTAACAAACTTAACTCACCAACTCGTCGCGGGACTTCTCGAAGACATAGACAAAAATTTAAAGAGAAAAGTAGATGTTGTCGTTGGGTTAAGCCGCCTAGCAGGTGGCACATTGACTCTTATTGGTTGCATATTGGTATTCGTTTTTGTTCAAGCGGCGTTAGACCCAACTGCCACTATTGAAATCAATGGTGTTCCAACTAAGGATCAAATGGACAAAATTGTAGCAGTCATTTTTAGTGCTCTATTTCCAATATTTGGGCTGTTTCTATCGTTTGCTCCGGCTAGACTGCTTGATGGCTGGGCAACAAAAATAATCGACCGTCTGAGCTAAGTTCAAACAAAACAAGTGTCTGTTGTCTCCCATTACGCTAATTAAGCGACTTTTCCATCCCAAAAGATCTTCGAATCAGGGGTGCCTGATGTGTAGTTGATCTTTGCAGCCTAAAAAAATCACTTTTTTTACCTTCTTTTTCGTTACTTTAATCTCTCTCCATTATTCCCTTGAAACTGTTTTTAATGAAGTTATTTTCAATAAAAACAATGCGTTAAATTTAACTGTTCGGCTGTTTTCTCAAAGGGTTTAGCGGCCAAATATGACTTTGTAGGATTTGATCCTACAAAGCCGATTAACGCGATTTTACCTGCCTCCTTACTATGCACCCATCCCGACGGAGGGGCGCTAAAAAAACTTTTAGTGAATCCGAATTGAACGCCAGCGTCAGCGATTGACGCGGGCAAAATCACTGACATTTTTTTGAAAATTTTGAGGATACAACCCATGCAAAACATCGACTTCAACCAATTTGCCGAGCTGAGCCCATTTGAACTGAAAGACAAGTTGATTGACTTGGCAAATACGGTTCCTGATCGCACCCTACTTGATGCTGGTCGCGGCAACCCAAACTTCTTAGCGACCTTGCCGCGTAAAGCATTCTTGCGTCTGGGTGACTTTGCATTGGAAGAAGCAGAACGCAATTACTCATATTTAGACGGCGGCTTCGGCGGCATTCCAAACGGCGATGATGTCATTGCTCGTTTCGATACGTTCGCCAAGCAATACGGTGACAAAGAGGGCGTCCAGTTCTTACAAAAAGCACTGAGCTATGCCAAAGACCGCTTGGGTATTGCCCAACACGAGTTTCTTAATGAGCTGGTATTAGCCTTTTTAGGTTGCAACTATCCAGTGCCATCACGTATGTTGAAGCACATGGAAACCGTGGTGAAGCAGTACATTGGCGAAGAAATGTATGGCAACGTTCCGATGACCCAAAACTTTGACGTCTTTGCGACCGAAGGCGGTACGGCATCAATGACCTATGCCTTCCAGACCATGTTCAATAATGGCCTGTTGAAAAAAGGTGACAAAGTTGCCTTAGTCACGCCAATTTTCACGCCTTATCTGGAAATTCCTGAATTGTCAGAGTACGAGCTGGAAATTGTTGAGCTGCGCCTTGATGAAACCACTTGGCAGTTGCCTTTAGCTGAAATCGAAAAATTGGCCGACCGCGATATCAAGTTGCTGTGTGTGGTCAACCCTGCCAACCCAGCATCGGTGAAAATGTCAGATGAAACACTCACCTTGCTGACTGATTTCGTGAATGACAATCGTAAAGATGACTTGTTCATTGTGACCGATGATGTTTATGGCACCTTCGCTGATGATTTTGTCTCGCTGTTTGCAACGCTGCCATACAACACCCTGTGTGTGTATTCGTTCTCCAAGTACTTTGGTGCAACTGGCTGGCGCTTGGGCACTATCGCCATTCACGACAACAATGTCTTTGATGATGCCATGCGCCGCTTGCCTGAAGCACATCAACTGCAGCTCGATGACCGCTATAAAACACTGACGACAACGCCGCGCGATATCAAATTCATTGACCGCATCGTTGCTGACAGTCGCTCGGTTGCGTTAAACCACACTGCTGGTCTGGCCTTGCCACAACAGCTGCAAATGGCACTGTTTTCACTGACTTGCCTAATGGATTCTGCTGGCAACTACAAAGCCGCTTGTAAGCGCATTATTCGTGACCGCTTCAAAACCCTGTACAGCAACATGGGCTTGGAAATGAAGCAAGACAAAGATCGCGTCGATTACTACACCCTGCTGGAATTGGATGACATCGGTGGCCAACTGTACGGCGAAGATTTCGTTCGCTGGTTCAAAGATAACGGCAAAGGTAAGTACTTCTTGTTCCAACTGGCTCAATCGACCGGCGTTATTTTGCTACCAGGCAAAGGCTTCGACACCGTCAACGCTTCTGTTCGGGTCTCACTGGCTAATCTGACTCACCATGAGTACGAGTT
Organism: Neiella litorisoli; assembly: GCF_014773395.1. GTDB lineage: Bacteria > Pseudomonadota > Gammaproteobacteria > Enterobacterales > Neiellaceae > Neiella > Neiella litorisoli. The sequence goes on from NZ_JACXAF010000007.1 coordinate 102,093, forward strand.
GATTGGCCGCGAGACGCGCAAAGTACTGGACCAGTACTACGCCGAATACCAAGGTCAGTAATCGCTGCACCAAGCTAAACGGCAAGGGCAATAAAGCCCTTGCCGACATCTTATTCTCTCTGGTTGTTTTCACAGGAGCCGTCAAATGAAAGGCATTATCTCAATCCAATCTCATGTGGTTTACGGCCACGCCGGTAACAGTGCGGCGGTGTTTCCGATGCAGCGCATGGGGCTCGAAGTCTGGCCTATTCACACCGTGCAGTTTTCCAATCACACGCAGTATGTGCAAGGTTGGACCGGCCAAGTGTTTGCCGCTGAACAGATCCACCATCTGGTCATAGGCATCAATGCAATCGGCAAACTGAGCCAGTGTCAGGCGGTGTTGTCTGGTTATCTCGGCAGTGCAGAGCAGTGTCAGAGTGTGTTGAGCGCGGTTAACAAAGTGAAACAAGCCAACCCTGATGCGCTCTATATTTGTGACCCTGTGATGGGGGACCCCGACAAAGGCTGCATTGTGGCGCCAGAAGTCCATCAGCAAATGATCCAGCTGTTAATGCCCCAAGCCGATGTCATTGTGCCTAACCAATTTGAGTTGAGTCAGTTGGCAGAGCAAACCATTAGCTCCCTGAGTGAGGCGGTTCATGCCGCGCGACGAGTGATTAGTAAAGGTCCGGAGATTGTGCTGGTGAAGCACTTACATTGCTTGGCCGATCATTTGTTCTCAATGCTGTTGGTCACGGCAGATGAAGCCTATTTGATCCAACGACCTAAGCTTGAGTTTGATCGTGCACCAGTGGGTGTCGGCGATTTAATTTCAGGTCTATTTAGTGCCCAATTGGTCACTGGTAAGTCGCCAGTTGCGGCCTTTGAGCACACCCATAATGCGGTGTTCGATGTGCTCAAGACAACCCAAGCCCTTCATGAGTGGGAATTGCAAACCATTGCTGCACAACAACAACTGGTGACGCCACAGAGCCAATTTAAAGCTCAGTTGCTGCCAAAAGTTGATGCCGTATCTGCGCGGCAATTCGACCAGCTGGCTGAAACATTGGGCCGAGAAGCGATTAATGTGGTTATCGATTGATGGTACCGGGCCGGTGAATGCGGTACTCGTCAATAAACGACAGCAAGACATCGGCGACATATTTTTTCACTTCGAGCACTGGTTTGGAGTGGGGAAACCACAGCGCAACAGGAACAAAGAAGTCGTCATTTAATTCGTTCAACGAGAGCTCGTTGATGGCCAGCTCGGCACTAAATTGCTTGGCGGTGATAATGGGGAACATGGCCCAGCCAACACCTTGGCTGACCAGATTTAGCAGCAGTTGCATGTCGCTAACAATTTCGTAATCGGGCGACAGAATCATCTTATCTGCCATGCCGTCATCGATGTAGGCTGCCAGCAAAATCTGTTTATTGATCTTCAGTTGGCTCAGGCGATCCGTTTGTGTTGCTTGCTGCAGCGGGTGATTGGCAGCGGTAAAAATAGAATGGGAGACATTGGTTAAAAAGGTCGCATCAAAGCTGGTCATGGCTGAGCGAGTATCGATATTGACGATGCCAATTTGTACTTCGTCGTTGAGGATGGCTTGCCGGATCTGCTCTTTGGTCATTACTCGAAAGTGAACTTTCATACTGGGAAAGTGTTCGGCCAGTTTGAGGCGGATTCGAACCAAGGGTTCTGCCGGAATAAAGTGACAGTAGGCAATGGTGATTTCTTCGAGCTGACCAAATGACAAGCTCAAGGCCATTTTGTCAAACGAGCTGGCTTGTTCGATGGTTTGTTTGGCATAGCGATAAAGCAATTTGGCTTCTGCGGTGGGTTCGGCACTGCGGCCAATTCGCTCGAACAAATCCACTGCTAGCTGATCTTCTAGATTAGTGATCACTTGGCCGATGGTGGTGCGGTGCTTTTTCAATTTGGCCGCGGCATCGCTAAACGATCCTTTTTCAAATACGGCGACAAATGCTTTGAGCTGCTCAAGGCTAAATTGCATGAGGGTGAGATCCTTCACTTCCATGAAAAACTGTTCTGAGCATAGCAGCTTAGCTCCCATCTTCCTCTTTTCTGAGCAGTGAAGTCTTTATTTAATTGGGGCTGTGGCGAACTGAGGGTTTGATCCTACAAACGCGATTAACCCCTTTTGTCTGCTCCTCTTAAAATCTCCCCATCTTCAGTAACACACATTCGACACATCAGAGGGCGACATGAACCTAGATTACATTGCAAAAGAGTTGGTTGTGGGGGAGCTGTTTATACCTCCTTTGCTGTTCGCTGTGATTTGCGCATATGGCTTAACCAGCCTGACCATGTTGGTGAGCGCCAAAGTGGGCTGGGATCGCCATATCTATGCCCCTGCGATTGTTGAACTGGCCTTAACCACTATTTATACAGTGCTGCTTAGCCTGTTGATTTTCCAAGGATAAAATCAGGTAGATTGTCATGAAATCAAAATTAATCACGCTCGCTTTAGTAGCACTAGCCATTATTGCCGTGGTACTGAAATATCAGACTTATGTGACCCATCCATGGACCCGAGATGCCTTGGTGCGGGCCAACATCATTGAAGTGACGCCACGAGTCACAGGGCCAATCACCAAGATTTATGTGGCAGACAATACAATGGTCACCGCTGGCCAGCTGTTATTTGAAATTGACGACCGTATTTATCTGGCGGCTTATGAAAAGGCACAAGCGACACTGGCTCAAGCAGAGGTTCAAGTGCAGCGAGCACGCAATGAGTTGCAACGAATGACCGCGTTGGAGAAGAAAACGCCAGGTGCAGTGCCAGTGATCACCTTGAATAATCTGACTGATGATGTTGACGCCGCGGTGGCTAATGTCGCCGCTGCCGCAGCCGGCGTGGAAAATGCCAAGTTGGATTTGGAATTTACCAAGGTGTACGCCTCCAAAGATGGCTACATCACCAATTTTAATGTGGCAGAAGGCGCCCATGTGGTGGCCAATCAGCCGGTCGTGGCGTTGATTGATAGTGACAGTTTTTGGATTGAAGGCTTTTTTCAGGAAACCGATCTTGAACATGTTCATGCCGGTGATACGGCCAGCATTACCCTGATGTCGTACCCCGATCAGCCTCTGCAAGGAAAGGTGGTGAGCTTGGGCTACGGTATTGCCCAAACTGATGGTGCCACCAGTCAGCAAATGTTACCGACGGTGAACCCGAATTTCGAGTGGATACGACTGGCTCAGCGGATCCCCGTCAAAATCAAAGTGCAAATTTTGCCCGAGCAAGTTGAATTGCGGGTCGGCACCACTGCTTCGGTGATGATTACACCGCAAGCAAGAGGGTAAGTCGATGACGATTCAGAGCAAGCAGGCATTTAAAGTTGCGCTCAGCTTGGCATTAACGATTGCTCTGGCGCTGAGTTTTGGTTGGCAAAAACCTTACTGGGGTGGTTTGGCGGTGATTGTCATGGCGGTTGCCGAGAGCTACAACCATGCCGTTGCCAAGGGGCGTCATCGCCTTATTGGTACTGCGTTTGGCGTGGTGCTGGCCTTTGTTTGGATCAGTCTTTTTGGTCAGCAACGGGAGCTGTTTTTCCTCAGCTTTGTCTGTACTGGTGCGCTAGCAAGCTACAGTTCGGCAACTAGTCGCTATAGCTATGTCTTTAAAATGACCTTCTTGGTAGCCACCATTGTCAGTTTGATTGGTGGTTTGACTGAGCAATACAGCTTTCATCTGGCGATATTAAGGGGTCAGGAAACCTTACTGGGTGTGGTCTGTTTTACCCTAGTGCACTCTATTCTCTGGCCGTCGATGAATCGGCCGCAGCAACCAAGCGATGGCCGCACCTCTCAATTTGCTAACGTCGCGCAAGCGCGACGAGAAGGGCTGATCAGAGCAGCTAAGTTTGTGGTGATCAATTGCATTGCGTGGTTAGCGTGGATTTACCTGCCGATCCCCGGCGGCTTTTTGTTCCCTATTTTAGTGGCGTCACTTAGCAATGCGTTGGTTGAATTTCCGGCCAGCTGGTTTAACAAGTTGATGCTGGTGGTCATTGGTTGGGCTTTGGTTGTGCTGATTCAGTACGTGTTCTTGCTACCGCAGTTAACAGCTGGTTGGCAGCTAGCATTGTTCTACTTTGCCAATTGCTTTGTCGCTTGGCGTTTATTCCACCGCCCAGAGCAATTGCCATTGAGAATGCTGGGCGCACAAATGCTGATCATGTTGACCATGACTGCACAATATTTACGCCCGCAATATGACATTATTCAGCCATTGCAAATGTTGCTCTATATGCTGATCACCATGGTGCTGATTCGTTTAGTTTGCGGCGCGGTTGAGCAAACTCTTGAGAGCCGTTAATCGAGCTGATTTGTTGCCATGTCATTGCCCATTTGACTAATGCAGAAGCACCTTCGGCAGAGGATACCTGTTGAGTCAAAATGATGGCTCAGGTGTAACCGAAGTGCATATAAATTAAACGCAGTGATTGGTTTCACTGCGTCAAGATAAAACAGCTCAGGCAATGTTTTTTAGATAGTCAGCCCTAATTGTAACGACTTGGATTGGAATGCTAAAAAGGGGCTAATAACCTCCTTAACCCTTCTTTTATAGGCTTTTTGTCAATTTAAACATAAGGTTAATGTGTCGCGAATTCTCTCCGTCTCGATGAATTAATTTGATAGTCAGAGTGAAATCGTTTTCATGCTAATTGCTCTGTTTTTGACTATTTTTTGCGTTTTATTTGACCGTTTGAATCTCTTTGCGACTAAATTTCATAGCTAAAAAAATAAATATTGAGTGATCTAGATAACGTTTTCAGTAATTTCGGTGGGTTGCTTTGTGATTATTTAAGTTGTTGATTTATGGGGTTAAAAAATAACTTTAGAAAAAAACGTAACACACCTCACACTATTCCATAACAAGTTTGTTTGACATTTTTCATGTGTAGGTACCAGAATCTTAATGGTTCGTAGCAGGACTGCAAATGGTGAAGATAACGTTTTCAGTGGTGGGGTCTCACCAACGATAATAAAGAGTCCGAAAGTACGAACCATACAAAGATAATAATGAAACCGGTTTACTTTCTAGAGAACACTCTAAAAGGACCAGAAAGGGACAAAAGATGATAAAAAAACCTCATAACTTCAAATACTCTGCAATCGCACTAGGGGTGGCTAGTTGTTTGACTGCAGGACCTTTGCTCGCCCAGGATGCAGCACCTGGAGATGACGTCGAGGTAATTCACGTAACGGGTGTACGTGGTTCGCAAGTGAAATCGATTAACGTCAAGCGTGCTGCAGACTCTGTGGTTGATGCTATTTCTGCAGAAGACATTGGTAAGCTGCCTGACGCCACCATCTCTGACTCTCTACAACGTATTTCTGGTGTTCAAATTCGTCGCTCTGCTGGTGAGGGTGGCTCGGTCAACATTCGTGGTTTGCCGCAAGTTGTCACCCAGATGAATGGCGAGCAATATCAAGGTGCCAATTCGGTCGTATCAAGCCAGCCTGATTTCGGTGATGTGCCAGCTCCGCTATTCCGCGGCGTTGAAGTGTACAAATCACCAACCGCTAGTTTAGGTAATGCCGGTATCACAGGTACCATTAACTTGCAGACTTACCGACCATTCGATTTTGACGTGGGCTTTACTGTTTCTGGCAGTGCGGAGGCGCGTTATGGCTCTGAAACGGAGAGTACCGATCCAGCGGTTTCGGCATTGATCAACTGGAACGACGGCAAAATCGGTTTCTTGTTTGCTGCGGCGATTTCTGATGTCACCCTGTCAAACTCCTACAACGGCTTTAACACCGGCAGTCCAGGTGAAGTGGGGTGGACCGGCCGTTTCACTGATGCCCAAGTTGGCCTTGAAGATCTTGGCCGAGTCTACATGGGCGCCCAGGGTTTTGCCGCTTGGAATCAGGAGACCGAACGTGAACGTGTCGGGTTGAATGCATCGCTTCAAATCGACTTGGGCGAAGGTTTTGTCTTTACCAGTGATGTGTTCTACACCGATCAGGATGAGTACAACCGCAAAATTGGTATGAGTGCCACCAACAAGTGGCAAAGCTGGGATTGGTTTACTCCAACCAGTGAGAGGGCTACTGGCGCACCACAAGATGGCGGCGAATTCTACTCTTGGCAGTCGGTTAATCTCGATCCAAAACGTTTGAAATCATTCACTCAGAACGACTCCTACCTAGCCGATTCAACCAATATTAACTTCCAGTTGGATTATGACAATGGCGGTAATTTCACTGGTAGTTTCCGTGGGATTGTCGGTCGTGCCAATCGTGACAAGCGCCACGGCTACAACGAAGGTGATTTAACCAATGGCTCCACGACACTGGGCCGTACAACCAACTTCTTGCCATCTGACAAATGTCGCCCTGGTGACGAAGTCGTCGGTGATGAGGGTGGTTGTTATCAGGAAATTAACCCGCTGGGCTACAGCGAAAATCCTCAGCTGACCCTTGATACCAGTGGTGAGCACCAGCGCTGGGGTGGTTTTGATACCCAAATTGATGGTGGCTTAGGTGAGGGCGCAACGGTTGCCGATTACATGGCGAACCTTGATAGCTACAACATCGGTGCTTTCTCATCAGAAAACAACGAAAACTCTGACTCCGATCTGCGGGCCTTTAGCTTAAAAGGTAACTACACCCTCGACACTGGCTTTATCACCAGCGTTGATATGGGCGCACGCTTGTCGGACCGTGACGTCGAATTTGAACGTTTCCACTTGTTCTCACCATTCCATAACGCCGGTTGTGAGGCGCAGTGGAAAGCAACGGATGTGACCTTTGGCTCAACTGCGCCGGGCGCATGTACCGATGGTGAAATGGTAAATGGCGCGTTTGAACCATACGTGGTGTTAGAAAACGTCGCGTTGGATCAATACAACAACGTCAAATTCATTACCGACTTTGGTCCGGCCAAAGGCATTCCGGGTATGTGGGCGGTTAATCCGAAGGATTACGACAACCCAGAGAAATTCCATAACCGCGTGTTTGGCTCAACCAGAAAGCAAATCATTCCGGGTCGTAGCTTCGAAGTTAGCCTCGAAGAGTTGTCCTACTACTTGCAAACCAACTTCGAGTTTCTTGATGGCGACTTAACTGGTAATGCCGGTATGCGCGTGGTTGAGACCGACTTGTCAGTGAAGCAAAACATTGCCGGTGCCGGTATTCCTTACGGTAACTCCAACGCCGATGCAGGGGACATTCTAACCAACCGTGATTACACCGATTATCTGCCATCGGTGAACTTGGCTTACGAAATTAATGAAGATTTGATTCTGCGTTTCGCCTTTGCCAAGAACATGGTACCGCTAGATTTGAACCAATGGGGTGATGGTCTGAGCATTAACTATGCCTTGGACTCGGATCCTGACAGCGGCACATTCAACCAGTTTATTGCTACCTCTGGTACCTCAGATGGTAACCCTGAGTTGGATCCATGGCGCTCGGATAACTGGGATGTGTCATTGGAGTACTACATTGGTGAAGCCAGTATGCTGAATGTGGCTGCCTTTAAAGTCGACATTGATAGCTTTACTGAAAACCAGACTGTCCAGCGTGCCGTTCCTGACGCAGATGGTATTGTCCGTCGTGAAGTGCCGGTAACAACCAATGTTCAAGGTAAGGGCGGTACCATCGATGGTGTCGAAATTGGCGCTAAGATGGCACTTAGCGATGTCATTGGTGATGACAGCTTCTTCTCTGACTTTGGTTTTGATACCAACTTTACGTATTCGCCAAGTGAAGGTCAGGGCAAAGACATCAACGGTGATGATCAGATGTTGCCTGACAACTCTGAGCGTCAGTTCAACTTGATTGGTTGGTATCAAGCCGATCGCTTCCAAGCTCGTGTTGCATATAACTACCGGAGCAAGCGTTTAGCGGCTCAGGGCGGTGCTTGGGGTGCGTTGAACTTGTACCAAGAATCGACCGGTTATGTTGATGTGTCGGCCAGCTACGATGTGACTGACGAGATCTCTGTTTACGTCAGCGGTTCGAACGTGACGGAAGAGTACGAGAACTACTACATGGAGTTCAAAGACCAGTTCGCGTATCAAAACTACTATGAAGCCCGCTACACCGTCGGTGTTCGTGGTACCTTCTAAGTTGTCACTGTATGAGGCACTAACCCTTTGGGGTTAGTGCCTTTTTTTTGTCTATAGTTCGTTGAGGTAGCCGTTAAATGGAGCAGCAGATGACAGATAATCAGGTGCAGCAGGTGGTGATTGTCGGTGGGGGCACCGCTGGTTGGATGACCGCAGCAAGTTTGAGCCGTTACTACCAGAAACTAAACATTACTCTGGTTGAGTCCAGCGATATTGGTACGGTCGGCGTTGGCGAAGCGACTAACGCGACTATTCGGCGCTTCTACGGTGCGCTGGGAATGAAAGATATTGACGTGCTCAAAGCTACGCAGGGAACCTGCAAGTTGGGCATCGAGTTTAAAAATTGGTATGCCACTAACGACACCTTTTTTCACCCGTTTGGCCTTTATGGTCAAGATGTTCAAGGCGTTTCGTTTCACCATTACTGGCTGAAACTCAAACAGTTGGGTTTAGTGTCTGACTTTGCCGATTATTCATTAGGCTGCACTTTGGCAATGAACGACAAGTTCACCACGCCATCGCCAAATCCGCCATCGACCTTATCTATTTTTGATTGGGCCTTACATTTCGATGCAAGCCTGTTTGCCAAGCTGATGCGTGAATTTGCCGAAGCCAATGGGGTGAAACGCATTGATGGCAAAATCGATCGGGTCGAGCTTAACCCTGACAATGGCTTTATTGAGCATCTGGTGTTAACCAACGGCGAGCAGATCCACGGCGATTTATTTATTGATTGCTCTGGATTTCGTGGCTTGTTGATTGAGCAGACGTTGAAATCTGGCTATGAGGACTGGAGTGAGTGGTTACTCTGTGACCGCGCCATTGCTGTTCAGAGTGAGTTAGTTTCCGAAGCCAAACCGAGAACGGTTTCAACTGCGCATCAAGCCGGTTGGCAGTGGAATATTCCGCTGCAGCATCGACAAGGCAACGGTCATGTTTATGCAAGTCAATATATTAGTGATGACGAAGCAACCAGCGTCCTTATCAATCACATTGACGGTCCATTAACCACCGAACCGAATCTATTTAAGTTCACCCCGGGGCGGCGCAAACAAGCCTGGGTGAAAAATTGTGTGTCGATCGGTTTGGCTGCGGGCTTTTTGGAGCCACTGGAAAGCACCAGTATCGCGATGATCGAAACGGGCATTGAAAAACTGCGAATGCTGTTCCCTGATAAATCGATGAACCAAGCCTGTATTGATGAGTTCAATGACATGACCAAGTTGGAGTGGGAGCGAGTGCGAGACTTTATTGTATTGCACTACCACTTGAGTTCGCGCACCGATTCGGCATTCTGGCGGCAAATTAAGCAAACGCCGATCCCTGAGACCTTGCAACACAAGATCCGCATGTTCAAAGCCAGGGGGCATTTGGTGAAGTATCGCTGGGAGATTTTTCAGCCAGCAAGCTGGCTGGCGCTGTACGATGGCAACAAGGTGTACCCAGAAACCTATGATCCGATTGTTGATAGCTTCTCAACCGACTATCTCAGTAAAAGTCTGGCGGAGATGAAACAGTCGCTACAGGGCGCGGTTGGTAAGATTCAGAGCCACCATGAGTTCTTACGCCAGCACGTCATCTAATCAAATTCTTCCGATGAAAAATTTATTTTAAAACAAAAAGTTATTTTTTTCTGCAAAAGGCCATATGAAAATTATGGCCTTTGCCATTCGGCTATTCCTGCCCACCGATTTTATTAGACCTTGCTCTCATTACTTAAAATATCGAGGTGAATTACCTCAAATTTCTCTTTTATTCGATTGTTTAAAAAATAATCGAGTTTTAGGTTCGCAACCGGTGGCAAAACGCTAGTTCACGAATAATTACAAATGCCACCGGTGGCAATTTCGCCAAATCATGATTCAAGAAAGATAAAGGAAAGATCATGTCAATCGGAAATGGTTTGAGAAAGTCCAAATGGGGCCTGGCTGTAGCTCTCCCCCTGTACTCTGGATTATCTCTAGCAACGGGGTTTCACACCGAAAACGGTGGAACAACAGGCGGTGCAGGTGGTGATACCGTCTATGCAACAACGGGGACTGAAATTCATCAGGCCTTATGTAACAGGGCGTCGAGTGATACCCCAATTATTATTGAGGTCGAAGGCGTCATTGATCATGGCAACACCTTCAAAGTCTCTGGCGACAGCTGCAATACCGCAGATGGCGTCATTGAGCTCAAAGAGATTAGCAACGTCACCTTGATTGGTGTCGGCAGCGGTGCGCTGTTCGATGAACTGGGCATTCATATTCGCTCGTCATCAAACATTATTATCCGCAACGTTCATGTTCGAAATGTCAAAAAATCGGGTTCTCCGACATCAAATGGTGGTGATGCCATTGGCATGGAATCGAATGTGTCCAACGTCTGGGTCGATCATGTGACGCTCGAAGCGCAAGGCGGTGAATCGGATGGTTACGACGCGCTATTCGATATGAAAGCGGACACCAAGTACGTCACTTTGTCGTACAGTATTTTGCGAAACTCCGGCCGCGGTGGCTTGGTTGGTTCAAGCTCAAGTGACACCAACAACGGTCCAGTGACCTATCACCACAACATCTATGAAAACATTGATTCTCGTGCACCTTTGATGCGAGGCCGATTAGGTCACAGCTATAACAACTACTTCAATGGCATCAATAAGTCTGGGATTAATGTTCGTGTTGGCGGTGAAATGAAAGTTGAAAACAACTATTTCACCAATGCAAAAGATCCGCTCGGCACTTTTTACACCAACGATATGGGGTATTGGGATGTCAGCGGCAACACGTTCACCAGTTCAGTCGTGTGGACAGCCGATGGCGATGATAACCACCCAGCAGGTCCAAATGTTCAATCAACAACGTCAGTCAATCTGCCATACAGTTACAGCCTAGATGATGCTGATTGTTTACCGAACATGCTGACGAGCATTGCTGGTGCCAATAAAGGATTGGCAGTGTCTGACGGTTCATGTGAGATTACCAATCCGCAGCCTGACCCCGATCCTGATCCAACGCCAGATCCTGATCCAACACCAGACCCAGACCCTGCGCCAGCTCCTGATGGTGACGAAGTATTAAACATCACAGAGTCAGGCTCAACTAGCGATTTCTTTACTATTAGCGGTAATCTGTCGTCTTCAAAAGGTACGGTTAATTACAATGGTTTAACCTTAACTCAAGCACTAAAAATTGAATCAAGTACTTCAATTGCGTTCACTTCAGCTGCTGATGGTCAGCTAACGTTAGTGTTTAATGAAGGCGAAAGTGGTGATATCAAAATCAATGGTACGAATCACACCGTATCAAACGGAGTGCTTACTGTGGCATTAGCCGCAGGTAACCACACCATTACCAAAGCCGATACAATGAATTTGTATTATTTAAGCCTTGCTTATGACGCAGATACTCAACCTACCCCCGACCCTGATCCAACACCAGAACCTGATACCGGTGACGTTTCTGCGTCAACTTCGGTAAATGGCAGTGATGTGATAGTCAGCTGGTCAACTAGCAATATCAGCAACATCACAGGTCAACAGGTTTATCGTGATACTGACGCTGATCTAAATGGCAGAGTCCGCATCGCAGCTGCAGTGGCTGGTAACTCTTTCACTGATTACGGTGTAGCCGATGGCACATATTACTATTCAGTAAAAGTCACTGGTAATGATGGCAGTACTTATAATTCAGTAGCAGTACAAGCCAATGTTGCGACGGCCACTTCAAGCTTAACAATTGAAGAAAATGCCAATGGTTTCTGCTCTGTTGAAGGTTCAATAGACGATAACCACATTGGTTTTACTGGCGTTGGCTTTGCCAATACCGACAATGAAACCGGAAAAGGTATTAACTATGCCGTTACAGTACCTTCTTCAGGTCAGTACCAATTAACTGCACGCTATGCGAACGGTTCAACTGACCGCCCTGCTGCAATCATTATCAACGATACCTTGTCAGGTAACATTCCTTTGCCAGGCACTGGCGCTTGGGGCAATTACGCTGACTCAAGCACTGTGACAGTTAACTTAAACGCTGGCTTAAACCTACTCCGGTTGCAAGCAACTGATGCTGGTGGCTTAGCAAACATTGATAGTTTAACGGTGACTGGTTTAAGCCCTGCTGCTGGTGATTGTAACGGTCAACCGGGTGATGGAGCAGGCTCTGGAGGCGATACTGGTGGTGACACCGGTGGAGATACTGGCGGCGACACCGGCGGCGACACCGGTGGTGGCTCTGATGGCGGAACGGGCGGCGACACTGGCGGTGGCTCTGACGGCGGAACGGGTGGTGACACTGGCGGTGGCTCTGACGGCGGAACGGGTGGTGACACTGGCGGTGGCTCTGACGGCGGAACGGGTGGCGATACCGGTGGCGATACTGGAGGAGACACTGGCTCTGGCGGAGATAATGGCGATGGTATCGTTGATTATCCAAATGCCGACTGCGCAGAGTTAATTCACAATGACGCAATCAACTGGCGTGAATCATCGTTGCAAACCGATCAGGAGATCGTTGAGTGTTTGTCAGCTTCATTGGGCACACCAGTCGGCTATGGTGCCAACGCAACAGGTGGTTATGATCCAGCAGGCGGTAGTAAGTTGGTGGTGATCACTAAGGACCAGCCAGAAGATCAGATCCTCGCCGCGATTTCATCCAGCGAACACAACTGGATTGTCTTTGATAAGCAAGACTTTGCTAATGAGACGGCAATCATGATGTACCGCCCGTATTGCGCCAATGCTGAGCTCCAATCCGCTCTGGGCGCTGATGAAGCAACGTGTCGCGACCCTTATGCTTGGTGTTCTGACAACGGCGTTTCAAGTGGTGATTGTCTGGAGCGATTCTTTAATGATGAACTCAACAACAATGACTTGCCGGTTCGTAACTACCTGATCGACAGTAACACCACCATTGATGGTCGTGGTGCTAACGCGGTGTTTACCTTCAATGGCTTCAAGATTGGTGCCGATAGCAGCGGTGCATCTACTCACCAATCAGAAAACGTCATCATTACCAACAACTACTTTGTTGGTGTGGGCCACACCGAAGATCATGGTTTAGACCCTGATATGATTCGCTCTACCGGTGAATCGCATGATATCTGGATCCACCAAAACACCTTTGATACCACTGGCGACTCAGCCTTTGATGTCAAGGTCGGTGCTTATGACATTACCATGTCATTCAATAAGCTCATCAATGTCAAACGAGCGGCGTTGCATGGCTCAAGCGATAGTCGTGCGATTAACTCGCAAATCACAACCACCATGCATAACAACTTGTTTGTCACTACTGACGACAACTTTGGTGCGAGCTCATACAACACCTTGCGTCGGGTACCGCTGTTGCGCCGTGGTCAAACACACCAGTTCAACAATGTGTTTTATGGCTATCGTAAAGATGTCATGAGTATTCGCGTCGGTGGCAGTGCATTGGTTGAAGACAGTTTGTTTATGAACCCAGTTGAAAACTCCAAAGGTGATGACTTGGGCGACTGGCAAATTGAACTGTTCGATGGTGCGGTTCGCGATGGTAACTTGGAAGTTCGTGACAGCTACGTTTACGAATCAGGTTCTGAGTGCACCACGTCTGGCGCATCGGCTTCACTTGATGTGACTGACGGCAGTGCGCCAAACATGTTTGCTGACTATGACTCTGCTTCGCAAAATACCATTAACGCTAACCGTCAGGTTGCGGGTGCAGAATTGCGTAACTACGTCATGGCAACGGCAGGTAAAGGTGGCAAGACGCCTTGGGTTTCAGCGTACACGGAAGGCTTGAATAATATTCTTGCTGCGGCACCAACGAGCTGCCAGTAATTGCTGTAATCAGATAACTCATTAGTTTGAAAGGCTTTGCTTGTGTCACAAGCAAAGCTTTTTTGTTCTTATTGAGCCGTTAAATAAGTTCGATGGTCTGGAAAGTTCAGGCTGCTACGGCGCAGAAACTCAGCAATCCAACGCCTGTCTTGCTCTACCTGGATAGTCGACTCGCCAGCCGCTAAAGGCGGCAATACCCCCATTCCTGTTAACAAACACATCCAGGAAACATCACTGTAAAATCGGTCAATGCCCTGTTTTCGCAGTGCTTCGCTGAAATCCTTGCCTTGCATCCAGCTTTGAAACACATACCGCAACGAATCGGACAATTGATCATTTTGGCCGTTGTCGCGCCAGTACTGACTATCTTTGCGGCCAGATGTTTTGTAATGGGCCACAATGTAGTCGCGAATACCGTCGAACTGAGCATTGATGTTACTGTTGAATTGGTTGCGATTAGTGTCAGTGAAGTTGCCTTTTTCAAAGGCCAAGATGAAGTTTTCAACCGTGTATTGCACCAGCATCAGGGCCGTTGCTTCCAAAGGCTCGATAAACCCTTGAGATAAACCCACCGCTAAACAATTGCGGCGCCAATGTTCGGCTACTCGGCCAACCTTCATTTTCAGGTGCTTGGCTTCAATCGCAGAGTCCAGCAAGCCGAGCTGTTGGCGCAGTTCGAACTCTGCATCATCGGAATTGCAGTACTGCGAGCTATAGACATAGCCATTGCCAACTCGGTTAGTCAGCGGAATGTGCCAACGCCAGCCATTGGTCATGGCTGTTGATGTAGTCAGCGATGGCAGAAAGTCCGTCGACTGAGTCGGCAAGGTCACCGCGGCATCGTTAAACAAGGCATTGGCATAAGAGACAAACGGCACTTGCAATGTACCTTGCAGCAACAGTGACTTAAAGCCACTGCAGTCAACAAAGAAGTCGGCCTCAATGGCATTGTGATTGTGAGTCACTAGCTGCCGAATATCGCCTTGAGTCGTCAACTGAACTTGTTCAACATCGGCTTCAATGTGCTCAACGCCTTGCCTGATGGCCCGCTGTTTTAGAAAGTGGCCGAGGGCAGCGGCATCAAAATGGTAGCCATAACTCTGCTCAAACGGAAAACTCTCACTTTCTTTTGGAGCTTGATGTTGCTCGGCTAGGACGTTTGCCAAGAAGTAGTCATCGGGCGCTCGATAGCTATTGTGCCCCTGGCGTCGCGCATTGATATGGTGATGAAAATAACCCAGCACATTGTTATCGAGTGTTGAGGTAAAAGGGTGAAAATAACTGTCATAGCCAGCTCGGCCCGCCCAATTGGCAAAGCGAATGCCACATTTATAGGTGGCAGCACATGCTGGCATCCACTCTGATTCGGCAATACCCAGTTTGTCGAAGAACTGTTTTAGCGCTGGAGTAGAGCCTTCACCAACACCAATGGTGGGCACATTAGCGGACTCGACTACGGCGAACTGGAAGCCCTTGCTAGCCCAAGCGTGATGCAATAAAGACACCGTCATCCAGCCAGCGGTACCGCCGCCCAGTACCACAATCTTTTTCATTGTCAGCTCCTATTCACCGGCTTTACAGTGCTTATTGATAAAGGCGGCGTGCGATCCGGCAAAGCCAACGCCTTGTTCAATGGCATGTTGGATTTGTTGGAGCTGCTGGTGGAGTTGTTGCTGCGGCATCATTTGAGCGCTGGTCTCGATCTGTTCTGGCATTATCGCCATACCGCTGAGAATGCTTAACCAGCTGTCGCGCTCAAACGATTCACCATCGTATTTGATGAGGTGCCCGCGTTGTTTGAATAGTTCAATTTTGTGCTTAAGTGAATCCGGAATATCGATCCGTTGGCAGTGCTGCCAGAACGGTGTGTCGGTGCGTTGAGTGGCACAGTAATGCAGAATAATGAAGTCACGAATGCGCTCATATTGCAGGTCATTGAGGCGATTGACTTCATCAACTTCTATCTGCTTGATGCCTGCAAATGGGAAGAACTGATGAATATGGGAAATGCCATTTTGGATCATGGCGATACTGGTCGACTCCAGCGGCTCTAAAAAGCCCGAAGCCAAGCCGATCGCAACACAGTTTTTGTGCCACATTTTTTGTCGTTTACCGGTGACAAATCGAATCACATTGGGGTCCGCCAGCGGCTCGCCGTCGAGTTGACTGAGAAGCCAATCGGTTGCTTGCGACTCTTCCATATAGTCACTGCAAAACACCACGCCATTACCGGTTCGATGCTGCAATGGAATGCGCCAGCGCCAACCCGACTCCATCGCAATCGATTGAGTGTACGGCGTGATGTCGGCAACTGATTGACAAGGAACGGCAATCGCCGAGTCGCAAGGCAGCCAATGACGCCAATCATCATAGCCAACGTGTAACGCTTTTTTTATCAATAGGCCGGCAAAGCCGGAGCAATCGATAAACAAGTCACCAGCGATAACCCGACCATCTTGTAATTCGACCGATTCGATATCGCCGTTTTCAATACCAACATGCACCTTGCTAATACGCTGTTCAATACGTTGGACTCCTGCTTGCTCGGCGAATTGCCGCAGATAGCGGGCATATGCAATGGCATCAAAATGAAAAGCGTAATTGAACACCGACAAGGGGTTATTGTTGTTCATACTGGGTTGGGCAAATTTGTTATTCATTGCCAACTGAGTGGCAAGGCAGTAGTCGCCTAACTCGCCCGCTGCACCTTCGACTTTGGCGCGGTGCCAATGGTGATAGAAATCAACGCCATGCATTGGCGCGCCATAGCCAGCAAATGGATGGAAAAAGGAATCACCAAGTTGATGCCAGTTTTGGAACTCAATACCGAGCTTAAAGGTGGCATTGGTGGCTTTGATAAATTCGACTTCATCAAGCCCAAGGTAATGATTGAATTCTCTTATCGCTGGCAGCGTTGCTTCGCCCACGCCAACAGTGCCGATGTCGGCTGATTCAATCAAAGTGATAGAAATATCACGTCCAGCTAGAAACTTACTTAGGCTGGCGGCGGCCATCCATCCGGCAGTACCGCCGCCAACGATGACCACTGATTTAGTCACTTTGTCCATTATACCTATGCTCCCTCAGCATCATTATTGTCGCGCTGAATCGCGCCATCATTCGAATTATTGTGGATGTTAAAGAAAACGATTTCATCCGTTGCCGGAAATAGTAAAAAGGCGCTGATGATTTGACAAAAATCAAGGTCACAGAACGACAATTTGTTTGCTTATAATTACAACAATTGAGAGATGGTATGGCAGGGAGAGGAGAGTGCTCACAGCGGCAGCTCGCTTATGGCGAAGCCGCGACCGTGAGCGAGAAACCTAACGCTGTTGCATGTCCTGATTAAATTGTTGGATCAATTCCAAGGTGCTGGTGTCCGATGAAAACACGGAGTTAAGCCCTTGTGGTTCTTGTGGTGGATCGCCAGAAAAGTCATCGCCGGGTTGCCACTTACCGGTTTTCATGTCGCTCACAGGTTTGGCTTCGCCGCCAAAGCCCCAAATATTCACTCCGGCGAAAGTGCGGTCATCGGTGGCGAGCAGTTCATCGAAAATGGCTTTAAAAAACTGATTGCGATAACTGATGTCGGCATCGCGGTTGAGTTGTTCTTGTCGGCGTGGAAAACCAAACTCGGACAGCACGATAGGCCGCTGTTGCTGGCGAGCGACCGCAAGGTGACGGGCCATGTAGCTTTTCGCTTTATCGATAGCCAATTGAGTGGACGCTTGTTCATTTTCGGCATCGTACCAAGACCAATTTTTCGGCCACACATGCATGGTTAGGTAATCAATGTTGGGGTTGTTGTGCAAGCGCTGCCAGATAGCAACATCGCCATAGCGATCTGGATCATTGGGGTTGGGACCATAAGTACCCGCTTCGCCCTCTGAACCAGTGGATATCAGTTGCTTGGGCGCTAGCTGATTAATCTGATCAACAGTCCGGTTAAGCCATGCGGCAAATGCCGGCTCGTGTTCAGCGTTTCGTGCTCTGGGCTCGTTACCGACTTGCCAAGCCATGATGGTTGGATCATCAACATAAGCGACGCCAGTAACACTATTGGTGCGAGAAATCATGAAATCAACATGGTTGGCAAATGCGTCCATGCAAGGCTGACAGGAATGAAAGCGGGCCGTGTAATCTTGAAATTTGTCCCAGTCGTAAGGCGGTAAAAACGGGTTGGGAATTTTACCTTGGCCATTCCACTCCATGTATTGGGCAAATCCGCCAGACCAGATCCAGTTGTTGGTTAGGTACAACACTGCCACCATGTCGCGTTTGGCCATTTCAGCCAGCAGAAAGTCGAGCCCTTCAAGCAGGCTCTGATCATATTTGCCTTGTTCGTATTGCAGCGCCGGCGTCACCATGGAATCGTCTTGACCGCCATCACCGCCCGCTAATATCCGCAAGTTGGTAATGCCATATTGGCGCATTAAATCCAACTCTCGGCGCAGACGGGCTTTACCTTCGTCACTGGTTCCGAGCAGTGGCCCATACCAGTAATTAAAGCCAACAAATTGATAGGGTTTGCCGTTTCGAACAAACTCACCGTTATCGACAGCAATAAACTGTGAGTTTGCTGCCTTGTTAGTGGGATCGACTTGATTTGATTGGCAAGCAGACAGAGAGATTAGCGCCAAAGTTGCCAACAGAATTGATAAGGCTCGCATCCAAGTTCCTCGTAGATTGGCTAAGAGAGTTATGCTGAATTTATTTGTAAACGTTTACAGTTGTCGTGACATTGTAAATGGTTGCTTGAAAGGTTCAATTGCCTTTTGATTCTGACGTGTAGTCGATCACAAAATAAACAGCCTGCTCGGGTTGATTGAAGGTGCAATGAATCTGACCCTAAACGTTAAGATAGGACCTTTTTTGTTATTTTGTTTATATATTTCATTGCGTTGATTTCGTTACTCTATGCTTTGGAATATTTTTAATCCGTTTTCGAAGCGAACCTAACGGCCATTTTCTTAGCTTTTATCCAGTTTGACTTCGCTTCTAAATCACACGAGTCAGCCAATTTTATCGCTTTGTGCAGTGGCGCACATTGAGCCGAATAATTTGACTTGAAATGTAAACGTTTTCTGATAATAGTTAAATAATGTAAACGTTTACTGCGTTCATTTGAGCGGCTTTAAAGCGCTATTTCTAACTAGGAATAGCGCCCTCACAAACGGCTAAGCAAGCAGTAAAACAAGGATTGCTCAGTGGCTTAGCTGGTGTCATTGAACCCAGTGTGCGGCAGGTCGCAAT
Organism: Neiella litorisoli; assembly: GCF_014773395.1. Lineage (GTDB taxonomy): Bacteria > Pseudomonadota > Gammaproteobacteria > Enterobacterales > Neiellaceae > Neiella > Neiella litorisoli. Next base: position 121,243 of record NZ_JACXAF010000007.1, read on the forward strand.
CGCAAGTCAGTGATGACCAAGAAAATGGAAAGAGTATGAACGAAGCGAGCATTGCTTTCTTATCCGGCTGCAAAAATGCGGCGCGACTGGAAGCTGAGCACATCGCCAATTGGTGGGCGACCTACACAGTTGATGAGCACCATGGCGGCTTTTATGGCGAAGTTGGCCGGAATAATACGCCGGTCATTGAGTCGGAAAAAAGCATCATTCAGAACACCCGTATTCTGTGGTTTTTCTCTGAGTATGCGCATTTCTTGAGAACAGAAAGCTTGAAAACGAAGAGCTTGAAAGGGAGAGGCAGCAAATCAGAGCGCTACGAGGCGCTAGCAACCCGCGCCTTTGACTATCTGCTGAGCTACTTTGATGACAAAGAGCAAGGCGGCGTGGTGTGGCAGCTCGACCACCAGGGCCAGGTGACCGATGGCAAAAAGCAAACCTATGCCATCAGCTTTGCCATTTATGGTCTGTCGGCTTACTACAAGTTGACCAACAACCCGCAAGCTTTAGCCAAAGCGCAAGAATACTTTGGCTTGCTGGAAAAGCATGCTCGCGATCATGAGCGCAATGGTTATGTTGAAGTGCTGAGCCAAGACTGGCAGCCGCTGGCCGATGTTCGTCTGAGTGATAAAGACGACAACTTACCCAAGACCATGAACACTCATTTGCATGTGCTTGAGGCCTATACCAGCTTGCATTTGGTGGCACCGACGGCGCAAACCGCCGAAGCGCTAGCAAATCTAATCGATCTGTTTAACGACCGCATCATTGACCATGACAGCGGCCACTTACGGCTGTTTATGGAAATGGATTGGCAAGATAAATCGACCTTGTGGTCCTACGGCCATGATATTGAATGCAGCTGGCTGTTGTTTGAAGCGCTGGAAGCCTTGGGTGACGAACAGCGTTTGCAGCGTTTAACGCCGGTTGTGCTGAAATTAGCCGATACCACATTAGCCGAGGGCATTGGTGAGCGAGGGCAGGTGTTCGATCAGTTCGATTGCATCAAACGGATCAACCATCCAGAGAGTCATTGGTGGGTGCAAGCCGAGGCTTTGGTGGGCTTTTTAAACTTGTTTTATTTGGCACGTAATGAACAAGCGCTCGATGCATTCAATCTGGTTTGGCAGTTCATCAACGATTACCACAAAGATGACGAGTATGGCGAATGGCACTACTTATCAACGCTTGATCAACCCAGTCATCCGGCTATCTACAAGGCAGGAGGCTGGAAAGCGCCTTACCACAATGGCCGGGCAATGATGGAGATCTGCAAGTTAGTTGATCGGATCTGCGCCGCTGAGGCCAATCGTTAAAGCAACAGCTAACGCAATAGCCATAAATGATCACAATGAACATAGGTAGTGATATGAAACAACTGACCCTAGCATGTATTTTGGGGGCTATGATGGCCACGCCGGCACTGGCATTCGACCACTTTATTACCCGCGACGGCCATCAACTGAAAGACGGTGACAAGGTATTTCGTTTTGCAGGCATTCATGCCCCAGAGCTTCATCGCATTGAAGATCAAGCGCGCGGTAAGTGCCCACAAGATCCACGTGGCTGGGGTCAATACTTCAAATGGCCGACAGCTGAGGAGCAGGAAAACTGGATTCAGTCGTTGGTATTAACGGGTCATAAGGCCATGCGGGTTTATGTGCTGTCTATCGCCACCGAGTGGGATCAAGCCTGTGAGCGCGAAACCCATATCTTGCCACCTGTCACTCAAGACGGAATGCCAAGGCTCAACGAAGCAGCCTTGGTCCATTATGATCGCATGATCGCGTTGGCTGACAAGCATGGTCTGCGGCTTATTCTGCCTTTTGTCGATCATTGGAAATGGTGGGGCGGCCGTAAAGATTTAGCGGCGTTTTATGGTGAGCATGAAGACGATTTCTACGATACCAGCAGCAAAACTTATGCGGCGTATCAGAGCATCATCAAGCAAGTCACTAACCGCACCAACACCATCACAGGCCGAAAATATCGTGACGAAAAAGCCATCATGGCGTGGGAGACCGGTAACGAACTGAAAATGTCGACACAAGCATTTGTCAGCAAAACCGCTGCGTTGATTAAAAGTCAGGCGCCTCATCAATTAGTGATTGATGGTACTTATTTGAAGGTCAATGACTTTTCGTTGACCGATCCAAATGTCGACATTATTACCAATCATTTTTATACCGTTAACGGCAACAATAACCCTCAGCAGGTAATGAAGGATCTGAAAGCCATTGATGGCAAAAAAGTCTACTTTATTGGTGAGTTTGGTTTAGCCAGTGCCAAGTTGTTGAACTCGGTGATGCAGGCTGCTGTTCATCAGGAACATAATGGTGCCCAAGCGGCTGGGGCCTTGTTCTGGGGCTATCGTGGCCATCGTCATGACGGTGGTTATTATTGGCATCAGGAATACACCGGCCACTACGCCTATCACTTGCCCGGTGCGGCGGAAAACTATCGCAATGAAGAAATGGCGATGTCCGATGGTGTTCGCTTGGCTATTGCGCAAATGGATGGCGAACAAAATATGCGTCCTCTACCTAAGCCGCAGCCACCTAAACTCCGAGCGATTGATACGCCCAACAACTTCAAGTGGCTCGGGTCGCCTGTTGGCCGTTGGTATCGCTTTGAACGAGCCACTAGCGAAGCTGGCCCCTGGACTATTATTGGCGATGGTATTTCCGATGGCCGCAATGGTTTCAACCCCGAGACTGATGTGCTGTTTGCCGATCCGCAGTTGCGCGAATCAGGCAAAACTTATTTCTACCGGGTCACTGCGTTTAATGAATCGGGTCAGTCTGAACCATCCAACGTGGAGGCTTATCAACAACCTTAGCGTTGCTCGTTGAAGTGTGTTTGGTGCGCCAGTTTGCGCACTACATTGGTGTGAACCGATACCCCCTCTCAGACCTCTTCGTCTAGCCCGCTTCGTGCGGGCATTTTTTTGGCAAATCCTGTCATTCGCTACCGAATTGTTTCATTTCTATCCTGTTTTGAAAGTTGAAACAAAATAGCGCCAAAAAGAAAACGGTTACAGTTTGTTGGACGTGTCTTTTGCGTTGTTATCGGCTTCCTATAAAGCGCTAATGCTTGACTCAATACCTCATCATGACGTCATCCACAAAACAAGATCGCGAGTTGTCAGCTAGAGGTTTGTATTAAAAAACTAATCACATGCGATAATTTGGAATTTAATTCAATAAAAACAATTTGTTGATTGTTTTTATTGCGATTTTTATGCGCTTCTTGTGATCATTGCTATTGAGTCAGAGTGGCAATGATTTTTATGACTAGTTCAGTCTGTCAGATCGATTTTTCGTGACTCACTTCAAGAAGTCAGGCAACCAAATGATTGCTTAATTGCAACATTGAAACAGTTTGTTTACCTTCACCGTGTTACTACAAAAATCGAAACCGGTTACGCCCAGTTGTTTGAGGTGTTTCCGGTTTTTTAAGGGAAACAAGGTGAACCGGTTCATTTCTTTTGTTTGACTCGGGGGTCAGCAAAAGAAACAACCATGAGGTGGAAAATGAAATTTAATATGAGTGGCAAATCGTCAATTTCGCTGTTATCAGCAGCGTTATTGATGGGGGGCGTCACCGGTTGTGTCGATGGCGGAAGTGCGAATAACAAGGACTTCGAGTACACACCAGAGCAACGTCCTTTAGGCGTATTAGCAGGCGATGATGCTGAGTACGCACCCGGCACAGATATTACCGTGAGCGGTCGTTTGACCGGCACTGTAACAAATGAAACATTACTTTGGACTCAAACGGCAGGTGAACCGCTAGATGGCATTGATTGGACTTCGCCAGAGTTTACTTTTGTTGTTGAATCCGTTGACGGCATCGAAAGCTACGAATTCGAACTGGTCGCGCTCGATGGTGCTGGTGAAGTGGTGACTGACGACGACGGTAACCCATTGATGGATGACATCAAAATTACCGTGTTTGATCCTGATGCAGTAATCACCCTTGAGGCCGAAGAGGCTCGTTTCAGCGCCGAATTAGAAGTGGCGACTCAGGGGCATGAAATGTATGTGCCAGGCGCAAGTGGTGATGCGCACTTATCGGACATGCTGCCAGGTACCGAGGTGGCATTCGATGTCGAGATGGATGCCGAAAAAGCTGGCCTTTATTCGCTGTACTTAAACTACACCATTGGCTCTGGTTACGGTGGCAAGCAAGGCACCTTGAGCGTGAATGGCGTTGAGTACACTTTAGATCTACAAGAAACTGGCACGTGGGAAGAGTTGCGCGTCGGCACCGTCAACTTTGAACAAGGTACCACCGAAGTGATTGTCTGTTGCGGTTGGAACTATTACCGTGTTGACGCCATCAAGCTGGTTCCATCCTCTGGTGAAGCTCCTTTGCTGCCAGTGCCAACCACCTTAGTCAACGACAATGCAACTGATGAAGCCGTTGCATTGATGGAATTCATCGTCGGTAACTATGGTACTAACACCATCACCGGCCAGACCGAATATTCTGATTACGCCAGTGGTAACTCTGGCTTGCGCGATTACCAGCTGGTCGCTGATGCCACCGGCGGAGAAGCGCCTGCAATCGTAGCCTTTGATTACATGGATTACTCCAAGTCGCGTGATGATCATGCTGACAAAGACAAAGGCACTCTGACCGAAGATATGATTGCTGCGCAAGCGGACAAGAATGTGGTGTTGTCTGCTTTGTGGCATTGGGGCGCGCCATCTGGCCAGCCTGACGGTGCTGTGGGCCAGTTCTACGCCCAAAGTAGCAACCATCCGGATGGCACCACCTTTGACTTGGCGGCAACCTTAGCTGACACCTCAAGTGATGACTATGCCGCTCTGATCGCCGACATGGATATCATTGCTGCAGAGTTGAAGAAGCTGCAGGATGCCGGTATTGCCGTGATCTGGCGTCCAATCCACGAAGCTGAAGGCGGCTGGTTCTGGTGGGGCGCGGCGGGCGCAGATGCATACAAAGAATTGTGGGCGCTGATGTTTGATCGCTTCACAACTCACCATGGCTTGAATAACCTGATCTGGACTTACACCTTCACCGACGGCTTGAGCATGGATTGGTACCCAGGTGATGAGTATGTCGATATCGTCGGTTTCGACGGCTATGACTTCCCAGATCATGATCCAAACGTACCATTCGTGGGCCAGTTCAACACTCTGAAACAACACTTCAATGGTAAGAAGCTCATTGCTCTGACTGAAACCGGCGCGGTGCCTAATGTCGAAGTGATGCATGACAACGGCGCTATGTGGTCGTTCTACATTACTTGGAACAGCGATTCTGACTGGAACAACCCTGCGACTATTGGTCCTGCGGCGATGGACCCAGCGGTTATTGCAGAAAATTACAGCTACAGCGCGCTGGTCAACAATGACGACCTACCGGGCGGTATTGAAAAAGCAGGCGCTGGTATGCTCGCAGACTTTGACCACGCTGATGGTTTTGAAGCGCAGGTGAACTGGGGCCCAACCACAGGTTTGGCATACAGCTCTGCTTGGTCGCGCTTTGGCGATAAGTCGATGGGCGTGAGCAAAGACCTCAGCGCGATTGCTGATTTGGGCAACGTGGTATTGCAAACTTACCCAGCTATTGCGACCGAGAGCCCAAGCACTTTGTCATTGACAGCCTATGCCATGAATGCGGGTGCTGACGTCAATGTTCACATGTTTGTCAAAGGCCTTGATGCTGATGGCAACCCTGTTGAGCAATGGCCAGAAGCAACCACCATCAATGGCGAAGCCGTTGAATTGAGCTTGGATATCACTGGCTACACCGAAGTTACCGGTTACGGTGTGCGTTTCCAAAACATGGATGCAACGCAAACTGACGCTAGCTTCTTCATCGATTCAGTGATGCTGGATGGCGAGCTGATTGCTGACTTCGAATCAGTTGAAGGTTATGAAGGTCAAATCAACTGGGGCGGTGCTCCGGGTCTTGCGACCTCAAAAGCATGGTCGAGTTCTGGTGAGCAAGCCATTGCCTTCTTCCGTGATTTGACCGAAGTCGATGGTGCTACCGACGTCATTATTCAAACCTACCCAGAGGGCGGTATTGACGTCAGCATGTATGACTCAATCACAGTTGATGCCACCGCAATGAATGCTGCTGGTGCGCAAGTGATGCTATTCGTCAAAGACCAAGATGATGCTTGGACTGATAGCGGTGCAGTCGATGCGGACAACGCTGAGTTGACCATTGATCTGACCGAAATCGACCACCTGAATGGCTTTGGTATTCGCTTCATTAACTTCGATGCGGCCTCAACGGATGCCAAGTTCTTTGCTGACTACGTGCGCTTCAGTCACGCCGATGGAGACACCACTTACGATGACTTTGAACAGCTCAATGGCTGGGAAGGTCAAGTCAACTGGGCACCAACTGCAGGTTTGACTCCTTCAGAAGACTGGGGTGTGGATGGCACCAACTCGATGAGCTTAGTGAAAGATCTCAGTGCTGAGACTGATCCGGGCAACGTCGTGTTGCAAACCTATCCAGGACTGATTCTGGAAGACGGCCTGACGGCAATCAAACTAACCGCTTATGCCGAAGGTGCCGGTGCTGATGTCAATGTTCACATGTTTGTTAAAGGCATTGATGCCGATGGCAACCCTGCCGAGCAATGGCCAGCCGCAGTGAATGTTGACGGTGCGCCAGTGGAGTTGATGCTCGATATCACCGGCTACCAAGAGATCTCTGGTTACGGCGTTCGCTTCCAAAGTTTGGATGCAACCGCCACTGAAGCCAAGTTCTATGTCGACAGCGTGATGCTTGAAGCATCTGCCGAGTAACAGCAACCAGCAACTAGGAAATTATTCTGTCGGGGGGATGCCATTTGTCCCCTCCTTAATCCCAGGGGAAAGGGCGAGGAAAGCGGACAAGTCCCTCGGCAGAACATCAATGAGGCTTATTAAGATGGCTCAATTAGAGAATAAATTTAAAGTTAGTCTGCTGGCAGCAAGTGTTGTCGCAGTACTATCCATGGCGCCAACCGCATCGGTGGCGGCAGACGTCGCCGCTGACGAAGAAGCGGAAGTGATTCAGGTCCGCGGTATTCGTGGCTCTATGACCAAATCGGTGATGGACAAACGTGCTGCTGACCAAGTTATTGACACTATTACCGCAACCGATATCGGCAAATTGCCTGATACCACCATCGCTGATTCGTTGCAGCGTATTACGGGTGTTTCGATTAACCGCTCCGGTGGTGAAGGCTCGTCGATTAGTGTTCGTGGTACACCTCAGGTGATGACCACATTGAACGGCGAGCAAATGCTTTCGGCCGGTTCAATTACCACCATTCAGCCGAACTTCGATGACATTCCATCAACCATGGTGAATGGTTTGGACGTTATCAAGTCGATGCAAGCGAAGACCATGCACGGCGGCATGTCGGGTGTGGTTAACCTGAAAACGGTTCGCCCTATTGATATGGACGAAGGCCTAACCTTCTTAGCTAAAGCAGCGGTTGCAGACGGCTCGATGGGCGACGACACTGACACCAAATTAGCATTATTCACGTCTTATAACTGGAATAGTGATGTTGCCGCTTACATCAATGTGTCTCGCGACGAGACGCATCTGGCAGATTACACCGTTGGCTCCACCGGCGAAGATTGGGGCTTTAACGCCAGCGAAGCGACCGGCTTTGTGGTTGATGAAGTTGACGCCAATGGCAACGGCACCACCGACGATATTTACTACGCCTTCCAAGGGCACGCCGCTAGCAACAAGTTCATCGAGCGTGAGCGGAACGGGATTAACGGCTCGATTCAGTGGAATGTCACTGACAATCTGCAGCTGACCGGTGATGTGTTCTACACCGACATGGAAGAGTACGAGTACATTGCGGCGTTTAACGCGTCACAAGACTGGTCGGGCGTAACCGGATGGTTCACTCCAGATGCAGACGGCTACACCGCACACGATAACATCGTGCTGAACTCTGAGACTGGCGAGTATGAAACGCTCGACGGTGCGTACAACTCGTTCCATGCTGGCACCATTCAAGCGCGCCGGACCATGTCTCACTCCGAGACCCATTACACCGAGAAAGAAGCGGTTAACACCAACCTGCAGCTTGACTACGATGACGGCGATAAACTCAAAGCTTCGATTCGTTGGGTTCATGGTGAAGCCCGCGAAGATCAGTCTCAAAGTGTGGTCGACTCCTACTTTAACTCGGGTGAGCAGGGCGATCGTTATTACCTCGGTGAAGGTGGTGTGCCGATCAGCCCATCGAACCCATGGGGTTATCAGGGCCAATGGGCGCAGCTACCAGATGGTACGCCGGTTGAAGACTCCCACTATATGATCCCAATTCATGTCCGTTATGGCAGCAAGGTGCATTACACCATGCCAATCATGACGGTGACTGAAGCCGATGGTTCGGTCACCGAGGAGGTGCTGGGTAGCAATGTTGACCGCTACAGCCTGACCTCAACCAACTTACAGGGCTACTACTCGGATGCAGATCTGGATGCCTATCGCTTCGATGTGTCCTATGCCTTTGATTGGGATCACTTGGTATCGGTTGATTTCGGTGCTCGCTACGCTGAACGCGACGTCAAAACCGAAGGTTGGTATGGCGTGATGCCAGCGACCAATGCCTATGGCGACCCATTCTTAGCGCGCTGGAAAGATTCAGAGATTGGTGCGCCGTTCACTGGTGAATCATACATTGCGCCGATTTCATTCAACGATGAAGTGCTGGCTGGCAAAATCAAAGCGATCAATGACTTTGAGGGCACCACTGGCATCGGTTCTTTGTACTTTGTTAATCCGAAGGCAATGAACAACCCAACCAAGTTCCATGAAGAAGTCTATGGTGTGCCGAACTATGAAATGCTCACCAACGCCAATACCTATGACTTAACCGAAGAAACCACCAACTATTACCTGCAAGGTAACTTGGATGGCGAAGTCTTTGATTTGGCTTACACCGGTAACTTTGGTTTCCGCTACGTAAAGACTGAATTCGATATCAACCAATACGAAAGCACGTCTGAAACCACTTATGAGATTGATGGCCAGACATACATTGTGGGTGGCGGTCCGGGGTCACCAAACCCAATCGGTCCTGTGGTGAACACCAAACGTGACTATGACGATTGGCTGCCATCGCTCAACTTGTCACTGGAAATTACCGATGACATGAAGTTACGTGGCGCCTTCACTAAAACTGTGACTACTCACGATGCCTTGAACTTGGCGGGTGGTGTCACCATCAACCGTGACAAGAGCTGTAACGTGACGGCCGCGAATGGCGACACCGTATTCTGTGCCACCGGTGCGAGCCAAACGGGTAACCCATACTTGGATCCATGGCGCTCGAAGAACTATGACATTTCTTGGGAATGGTACTTCGATGATTCTGGCATCTTCAGTGTTGGCGCCTTCTACATGGACATCGAATCGTTCATTAGCCAAGAAACGGTCTACCTGCCACAGCCCGATAGTGATGGCGTAGTGCGTGGTTACGACGTTAACACGGGTGAATTTACCGGCGTCACGCCTACCACCACTAAGTCAAATGGTGACGGCGGTACCATTAAAGGTCTGGAAGTTGGCTATCAGCAGGCCTTTGATTTCTTGCCTGGTATCTGGAGCGGTTTTGGTGTGACAGCGAACTACACCTACTCGCCAAGTGACAGTGACTCGCGAGATTACGATGGCGACGAAATGCCAATCGCGGATAATTCAGAGCACACGTCTAACTTGGCAATCTGGTATGAGAAAGATGGTTTGCAAGCGCGGATCGCGCACAACTATCGCTCTAAGCAGTTCAAGTGGATCGTCAACAAAGCACCGTACTCATTTGCTCGTTGGCAAGACTCGACTCACTATGTTGATGCATCAGTCAGCTATGACTTCAATGAGATCGTCACAGTGATGTTGCAAGGCACTAACTTGTTCGAAGAAGAACAAGAGCAATACCTGCAGTGGAAAGACTTGGTTGATAAGCGTTTCATCAACGAACGTAAGATCCAGTTGGGTGTTCAAGTGCGCCTCTAAGGGCAAGGACGAACAACTCACTTAACCGTTAAGGCCCCGTTTGGGGCCTTTTTTGTCGCTTGTTAGGAGTAAAGGTTGAAAAAGCACGTTTTTATGAGCTCTATCTGGGCGGTTTTCGCTGCACTAACTTTCCTTGGCTGCAGTCCGCATTCATCGCTTAATGCTGCTCCACACTCGCTTATTGATCGTCAGGCTACGCCTCAGACGATCGCTTTGTTTGAGCACATGAGTCAGCTTGCCGAGCAACAGATCATGTTTGGTCACCAAGATGATTTAGCTTATGGCCTGCATTGGTGGAATGAACCAAATCGATCAGATGTTAAAGATGTAGTAGGCGATTATCCGGCTGTTACCGGCTGGGAAATTGGCGGTTTAGAGCTCGGCCACCAAGTCAACATCGACGGTGTCAACTTTGCCAATATGCAAGCTTGGATCAAGCAGGTTTTTCTGCGCGGCGGTATCAATACCATTAGCTGGCATATCCATGATCCTGTGTCAGGCGCAAGTTCGTGGAGTAATCAGTCGCCAGTCGAACAGTTACTACCGGGCGCTAGCCATCATCATCAATTACTCGCTTACCTCGATAGTTTTGTCGCCTTTAACCAGCAATTATTTGTGGTCAATGAGTTTGGTCAGCAAGTCCATATTCCTATTATTTTCCGCCCTTGGCATGAGCATAGTGGAGATTGGTTTTGGTGGGGCAAAGGCAATACCGCGGAGCAGGACTATATCGCGCTGTGGCGCTTTACCGTCCATTATCTGCGCGATGTGAAGCAACAACATAATTTGATCTATGCATACTCGCCGGATCGCAGCCGCCTGCGCGATAGCCATTTTACTGAAGATTATCTGTGGGGCTATCCTGGTGACGACTACGTCGACATTATGGGCATAGACAACTATTGGGATATGCGTGGTGAGATGGACCAACAGTTGGCACAGCAAAAGCTAGCCAGTTTTGTTTTTAGCACCGAGCAGCTGTCGAAGCTCGCGCATCAGCATGGCAAATTGGCGGCGCTAACCGAAGCGGGCTCTGGTCGACTAGAGTATCCGCCGATGTGGACTGAGATATTGCTGACAGGCTTGCAAGCGAATACATGGACCAAACGAATGGCTTATGTGTTGGTGTGGCGTAATAGCAATCTTGATAAGGAACAGCGAGAGCAATTCTTTACCCCGCCACCAGAACATCCATCGGCACCTTATTTTAAGCGCTTCTATCAAGATCCGATGACGCTGTTTAATGCTGATTTACCGCCAATGTACAGGGCTCCTTAGAGCACATTGAGCAGTTGCTGACAATCCATGCACGCCTGCATGGATTGTCAATTGCGGTTACTGGCGCACCGCTGCGGTACTGCCGCGGACAATAAAGTCGTGGGCTAGAACATATTCAGTTTGCTGTGGCGTTTTGCCTGCAATCAGCTCTAGCAACAGCTCAGCAGACTGTTCGCCGATTTGTTCTGCTGGCTGGGCAATGGTCGTGAGTGTCGGACGGCAATAACTGGAAACATCCATGTCGTCAAAACCCGCTACGGAGATGTCTTCAGGTACTCGTAACCCAGCATCGACAAAGCCTTTGATTGCTGAGATGGCCATTTCGTCGTTCATGCAGAAGACCGCCGTGGGGCGCTCCTTCATCTGAATAAATTGTCTGACGGCATTGAGGCCAGAGGCAAAATTAAAGTCACCTTCGACGACCAGTGATGGATCGAAAGTAATTCCTGCTGCCGCTATCGCGCGCTGGTAGCCGGCTATTCGATCTTGGGTGTGGGGGTTATCATTCAAACCACTAATCACACCAATTCGGCGATGTCCAAGGCTGAGCAAGTACTCGATAACTTGCGCGGTAGCGCCTGCGTTATCGATCCGAACCGACGGATATGGGGTGTTCTCACTGCCGGTGGCACTGACTGCGGTGATATCTTGCTGCGGAAGCTGGGAGTCGCTGGTGTAGGGGCGCAAATTGATAATGCCATCGGCGAGGCGTGTTTCGACCATCTTGATGAATTCAGCTTCACGCACGGGTGAGTCTTTGGTATCGCCAAGTAGTACACTGTAGCCGGCATTCTGAGCGACCGCTTCAATGCCGCTGATCACTTTGGCAAAAAACACGTTTGCGATGTCGGGGACGAGCACCACGATGGTATTGGATTGCTTACTACGAAATTTTTGCGACAACATATTGGGCTTGTAGTTAAGCTTTTTAATTGCCGCTTCTACTTTGGCAAGGTTCTTCGGCGAAACTCGTTCAGGGTTGCTTAGTGCTTTGGAAATCGTCCCTGTACTTAACCCGGCTTCTTTTGCAACGTCTCTGATGGTTGCCACTGACACTTATCCTAAATCAACTGCTAACTCGCTATTTCAAACAGAGTAACACTGTCCTGTAACAACTGAAACAGGTGCTTGAATGATAGATTGTGAACCGGTTCACTTGGTTGCTAATTACTAGCAGAAATCACTCTTGTAAGTAAGCTTGAACCAGCCGTTGTAGCGAGGCGAAAGCTAATTCGTTGGGATCAAAGTGACTCTTATCAGCCCACACAGTTTCAATAATTTCACTCGTCTGAAGAGTGAGTTGGGGCTGGTCGTTTAATTTGGCGACAAATAGCGAGTTGAGGGTGTTGTAGCGGACATTCTTATACACGTACTGATTAGCGCCTGATGCGACGTAGCGCCAGTCGTTGATATGGATGCCAAGCTCCTCGAAGATCTCTCGGCTCAGCCCTTGCTCAAGAGACTCTGCTGGGTCGATAAAACCGCCCGGCAAATCAAGTCGACCGGCGAAGGGCTCTTTCGCTCGGCGGGTAAGTAGGATCTTTCCCTGCCATTCAATCAAACCAGCAACGGCAGCAGCCGTGTTGTGGTAGTACTCAAACTGGCAACTTTGACACACATAGCAAGTGCCATGCTTGCGAGCAAATGTTGCCTTGCCGCATTGTGGGCAGTAGGTGGGGCTGAAATCGGTCATAACAGGGATTCTTGAGTGGCGCTACAGAACTGTCTCGACTGTAGCGCCTGTCAACCAAGTTTACTAGTTTGGCAGCGGCAGATCGCTGGGTTGTGCTTGACTGTCTACTTTGACGAAGAAAAAGCGCCGTAAGCCATCGACTGACGCCCAATGCTTCATACTTTGGTTGCCAGTCACTTCAAAGCTAAATTGCTGTATGCCAGTGGTCAGTTCAAGCTCGCCAAGTAACTGCAACTCGGTTTCATCAAGTTGCTTATCGAGCCGTTGTGAATCGAGCTTTAACTTCACTTGGATACCGGCGCTGGCAATGGCTTGGCGTTGCTTGAGGTAGATTCTGTAGCGACCTGCCTGATGCACTTCAATATCGTACAAGGCACCATCGCCAGCATGTTGCAGCTGACTGAGGGTATGGGCTTTGCTGCGCGTATTGCCCCACGTCGCCGATGGTCCAAAAGCATTGACCACAGAAACTTCCGCTTGTTCTAGGGCAATTTGGTAAACCGGTGGTTTATAGCTTTCGGGGCTGTCGATTATGGCTTGGTAGCCGGCCAGCAGATCCGCAGTTAGGCGCTTGGCAAGCTCCGGTTGTTGCAAGTAGATATTGGTTCGCTCTTTTGGGTCGGCTTTCATATCGACCAACACGTAGCCATTGTGTGGGCGAGGGTAACCTGCACGGTCCATCGGTGGGAATTGATGCAACTTGTATTGTTCGGTGCGCCATGCCACCCATTGCTCGCTTGGTTTAATTGCCCGCTTGGCAACGTCATCTACCGGCGTCCATTGGTTAAACAATGACTTTTGGCAAATGACATCATGACTTGCAACCATCACTGGCGTTGGTCGCTCAATGGCTCTGGCCTGTTTTGGTTGTTGTAATGATGCAGCGAAACTGCCGCCATCGAGTGGCAGATTGGCCACTTGCCGTTCAGTACCCGTCAGTTCTAACAGGGTCGGCACGACATCCATGACGCTCGTTAAGTGATGAACCTTGCCCGCCGGAAATTGCCCTTTCCAGCGCACGAACAACGGTGACTTGATACCGTTTTGCCAAGCTTGGCCTTTGTTACCGTTGAGCTGACTCGGATTTCGTTGTTGCCATTCTTGTTGCGTCATGGCGCCCAAGTTACTCGAATCAAACCAAGGGCCATTATCTGATAAGAACAGCACAATGGTGTTGTCTGCCAAGCCGGCTTCATCGAGGTGATGCATCAGGCGACCAATATGGTGGTCCATTTCGCTGATCATGCCATACAGTTGCGCAACCGGTTCGCGCAGGCCTTTTTGGCGGTACGGCTCGACAAACTCATCGGGAGCCAACCACGGTTCGTGCGGCGCAAGAAAACTCAAATAGGCAAAAAACGGCTGCTCTTTATGGTCGTCGATAAAGTCGATGGCGTATTGGGTGATCACGTCGGACACCCAAGCGTCATGCTTTACTGCTTTGCCATTGAGTAACCCCGAACTGTTTTGGTGGACATATAGCTCGGCGTAATAGCCTTGGTCAAAGCCGCGATCCCAAGGGAAGTAGCCCGCCGTTTTGCCAACGTGCCACTTACCCCAAGTGCCAGTGGCGTAGCCATTGTCTTTGAGTAGCTGTGAAATCAGTACTTCATCGAGCTTCATAAAATCACGACCACCGTGAACGCCGGACACGCCAGTTTTGTAATGATGACGACCCGTCAATAGCGCAGCGCGAGTGGTGGAGCAGACCGGTGTTACCTGAAAGTCGGAAAACTGAACGGACTGGGTGGCCAGCTGATCGAGGTGTGGCGTGGTGATCACCGGATTGCCATGTATGGCAAGGTCATCAAACCCCATGTCGTCAGCGGTGATTAAAATAATATTAGGTTGTTTCGCAGCCTGAGTAGGCGAAACAGCCGCCACAAAGGCGGCTGCGAATACCCAGGTAAATGTCACGAGAAACTTCATCATTTACTCCGGTGCTGCAAGGTTAACGCTGTTGCATGTCATCATTAAATTGTTTGATGAGCGCTAAGGTACTGGTATCGGTTGAGAACACTGAGTTCAGCCCTTGAGGCTCTTGCGGTGGATCGCCAGAGAAGTCATCGCCTGCTTGCCATTTGCCTGTGGTCATATCTTTGGCTGGTTTGGCTTCACCACCAAACCCCCAGATGTTGACCCCAGCAAAGGTGCGATCGTCGGTGGCGAGCAGTTCGCCAAACACGCCTTTGAAGAATATATTGCGATAGGTGACGTCAGCATCGCGTTCGAGCTTTTCTTGATTGCGTGGGAAGCCAAACTCAGACAGAACAACCGGCCGTTGTTGTTGCTTCGCGACCGCTAAGTGGCGGGCGATATAATCTTTGGCATTGTCAATGGCGATTTGCGTCGACGCTTGTTCGTTGTTGGGATCGTACCAAGACCAGTTTTTCGGCCACACATGGATAGTCAGATAATCGATATCGGGATTGGCGTGAACCTTTTTCCATTGTTCAATGTCGCGGTAAGTGCCCGCTTCGCCTTCGGCACCGGTCGAAATCAGCTGATTAGGGGCTAAATCATTAATCTGGCTGACAGTACGATTAAGCCAAGCAATGAATGCTGGCGCATGTTCGGCATTGCGAACCCGAGGCTCATTGGCAACTTGCCACGACATAATGGTTGGATCGTCGGTGTATTTGACGCCAGTCACACTGTTGGTGCGGCCAATAATGAAATCAACGTGGTTAGCAAATGCATCCATGCATGGCTCGCAGGAATGGAACTGCATGGTGTAATCCTGAAACTTGTCCCAGTCATAGGGGGGTAAGAACGGGCTAGGAATGTCGCCATAACCATTCCATTCCAAATACTGAGCGAAACCACCGGACCAAATCCAATTGTTGGTTAGATACAGCACCGCGACCATATCGCGCTTGGCCATTTCTGCCAGCAGGAAATCCAACCCTTCAAGTAATGCTTGATCATATTTTCCCTGTTCATATTGCAAGGCTGGATTGACCATGGAATCGGTTTTTCCGCCATCACCGCCGGCGAGAATGCGCAAGTTGGTGATGCCATATTGCTGCATCAAATCGAGTTCGCGGATCATCCGCGCTTTGCCTTCCTCACTGGTACCAAGCAGCGGACCGTACCAGTAGTTAAAGCCAACAAATTGGTAGGGCTTGCCATTGCGAACGAACTCGCCTTGGGCAACGCTGACAAAGGAATCATTGGTCGCCGCGCTTGCGGTGTCTGGCGTGGTCAGTTGGCTTTGGCAGCCTAACTGCGACAAAAGCGCCGCCGTAGCGACAAATTTCAACAGGTGTTTCATCCCAAAATCCTTAATTCGGTGAGGACTGACGGAGACCGGAGCGGTCGAGATAGCGCACTGATTTGGCGAGGGCGACTATCAGGTGATACAGGGTGCTAGCGGGTGCCACATCTGAGCAGATCGCGTTGTTGCCATCGAGCTGATCGACATACGCACCGCGAGTGGCAGGCTCGATGTAATATTGGAACAGCAGTTCGATGGCATCGGCGGCCTTTTGTTCGTAGATGTCCGGCTGCCACTTTGCCAATACCAGGCTGGCTTTGATCAGCTCTGTCATTGGCCAACTGCGTTTGGTGGCGTGGATAATTTCACCTTGTGGGGTGGTGGCGTCATAGATTAAGCCACTGCTCGATTCCTTGCCGATCAACAAGCCATTTTGATAGAGCCGTTGGCAGAAATGTTGCACCTTGACGCCGGTCAGGCTGCTGTACCAGTCCAGTAACCAAACCCATTCGAACATATGGCCGGGTTCAATCACGGTTTGGCCATCGACTAAAGCTGGCTGCCAGTTGTGGTCAAAGAATTCCAATAAAACACCGTCTTTATGATCAAAGAACACCTTGCGGAACAAGGTAAAAATCTCGCCAGCTTTGGCTAGCCAACGGCCATCGCCGCTCGCTTCGTAGAGTGTCATAAAGGCTTCAAACAAATGCATGTGAGGGTTTTGTCGGCGCACCGGCGCGTCATAATCGCCCTCATGCCAGCCGCCGTTATCGGCGGCAAAGTGCTCATCGATGTGGGCCAGCAGGCGCTCGGCGTGGCGGATGTCGATGGTCTGCCGGTAGAGCCGATAGCGGGCACCTGCGGCGAGCAAGTGAAACGCGATATCGTACAAATCTTGTTTGCTATCCGCGGTCTGATTGCTGGCATCGACTAAATGCGCGTAACTGTGTTGATGCTCAGGATGGTGGCCATGAAGCCGAGTAAAGCGCCAGATGTCGCTGACCAAACGGCGATTGCTGCCGGTCCAGCCAAATTCTTCGGCAATACAGAAGCTGAACATTTGCCGAGCCTGAACTCGGATTCGTTTGGCAACCGCTTTGTCTGGCTCTCCGCTAAAGGTCAGGCGTTCGTAGACCGCATTAGTATTGGGTTCGATTGCGGTAGAGGTCCAAAGTGGCAAGGCTTGATCCACCATCCAATGCTGGAATCGATCCACCTGTTGCGCAAGCGTGGCTATTTGCTGCATGTCATCTTCTCTTCAAAAACACTCATTGTCATCGGCCGGTTGGGCTTAATTGGGGCGTAACAATGATAAAAATGTAACCGTTTACGAAATATTGTAAACGGTTACAGTTTCGTTTCAAGATCATTTTCAGATCGACGTGTCAGAGATCACAGGTGTCTCGTGTCTGAGAGGTAGGTAGGGCTCTACTTTATTTCAGTATCTTAGGGTGATGTTAGCCAGTAAAGGGCACTGAGCTTGAACGAACAACAAACTCATACGGCAAGATATAGTCTGATTGGCGTAGCTCTTTGCCTTCGATGAGGCGTAAAAGCATATTCGCTGCTGCTTTGCCGATTTCTTCAGCGGGCTGGGCGATGGTCGTCAGGGCTGGCTCGGCATAGCGCGATACTTCAATGTCATCGAAGCCGATAATCGACATGTCCTCCGGTACTTTAATACCGGCTGCGCGGAAGCCTTTAATGGCACCAATGGCCATTTCATCGTTCATTGACAGAATGGCGGTAGGTCGTTCTTCTGGCGCCAGTCGAATAAAGTGCTGAGCTGCGTTGAGCCCGGACCACATGGTAAATTCGCCTTCGGCAACCCATTCGTCGCAGCACTCGATGCCAGCGTCAGTAAGGGATTGGCGGTAGCCTTTAAGGCGGTCAATGGTGTGGGGGTTTTCAGATAAACCAGTGATCACGCCAATTCGTTTATGACCCAGTGACAGCAGGTAATCGGTTGCTGTTTTTGCCGCGCCAGCATTGTCAATGCGAACGCAAGGGTAAGGAGTGTCTTCACAGCCGGCGGCATTGACCGCAATGATGTCGTCTTTTGGCAGTATTGAATCGCCCTCCCAATAAGGGCGCAATTGAATCACGCCGTCGGCCTGGCGGGTTTCAACCAGTTTCAGGTATTCTTCTTCGCGCTTGCGCTGATCGCGTGTATCACCAAGTAGCACGCCAAACCCGTGCTGCTGCATGACATCCTCAATGCCGCGCACGACAGTGGCAAAGAAGGTGTTGGCCATATTCGGCACCAGCACGACAATAGTAAAAGCGCGGTGACGGCGAAAATTTCGAGCCAGCATATTGGGTTTGTATTGCACTTGCTCGATGGCATCGTGCACTTTTTTTAAGCTTTTCTTTGAAACCGTTTCCGGAGCACTAAGAGCTCTCGACACAGTTGCAATAGAAACGCCTGCAACCTTTGCTACATCACGAATGTTCGACATCTTTTAGCCACCCCTGAGAATACTTTGCTTAGCTCAATTCTGCTCTGTCACTAGCAGAATGTAACATATTACATCGATCTCACAAATTTCAGTTTTGCACTACGGAAAATAGTGGAAATGAAAAATGTAACCGGTTAAGGTTGACGTATTGATTTTGCGAAAGATGCGATAAATATTCATTAAGCTACTGAAAATAATTAATTTAATTTTGTTTTTGTGGATGTTTGATGGATTAGGGTTGAGCGCTGAATTTTGATTTTTGGCCGATCGCTGTTTCATTTTGTTGTGATCGTCTTCACAAAAATAGAGGCAGCCATTCAACCTAGTCGTTGTCGGTCGAGTCGCAGTAGCGCTCGGTTTTTATTTGTTCCGTTTGCCTGGCAGTAGATAGTGATATGACTTCAGCAGAAAACCAGTTAAGAGTGAAAGAAAAAATAGGTTATGGCTTTGGTGACTTTGCCTCATCAATGTTCTGGAAGATGTTTTCGGTCTATCTACTGATCTTCTACACCGATGTGTTTGGCATCTCGGCGGCGGCGGTGGGCACCATGTTCCTGCTGACCAGAATTTGGGACACCGCTAATGACCCCGTGATGGGGGTGATTGCCGACCGAACCAATACCCGTTGGGGCAAGTTTCGGCCTTTCCTGCTGTGGGGCGCAATACCGTTTGCGGTAATTGGGGTGCTGACTTTTACTACTCCTGATTGGTCGCCAACGGCGAAGTTAGCTTATGCCTATGTCACCTATACCCTAATGATGATGGCGTACACGGCGGTTAACGTACCTTACGCCTCTTTACTTGGGGTGATGTCATCGAGCAGTTCAGATCGCACCTCGTTAGCATCATTCCGCATGGTGTTTGCCTTTGCCGGCAGTATCTTTGCGTTTGTCTTGGTCGATCCGTTAACCAACTTTTTCACCAATATGTCAGCCACGCCAGATCCACAGCTGGGTTGGATGATGACCATGATGGTCTATGGCTGTATCGCGGCGTTCTTGTTCTACATGACGTTCTCTTGGACGCGTGAGCGCATAGCACCGCCGGTTGCACAAAAGAGCAACTTGAAAGAGGACTTGAAAAACCTCGCCACCAATAAGCCATGGTTTATTTTGCTCGGCGCCGCTTTATCGACGCTGATCTTCAACAGCATGCGCGATGGCGCGGCCGTGTTCTATTTTAAGTATTTTGTCCAAGCTGATGATCTTGCCATCATGGGCATGACTTTCGGTATGACCACTGCCTATCTGGTACTGGGTCAGGCCGCCAACATTATTGGTGTGGTGCTAGCGCAACCAATTTCCAAGCTCATTGGCAAGCGCAATACCTTTATGGTGGCAATGTTCCTGGCGGCTGGATTAAGCGTGTTTTTCTTCTTTTTAAGCCAAGACCAAATCATGTTGATGTTGGTGTTGCAAGTGCTGATCAGTGCCTGTGCCGGTATCGTTTTCCCATTGCTGTGGTCGATGTATGCCGATATTGCCGATTATTCTGAGTATGAAACGGGCCGCCGCTCGACTGGCCTGATCTTCTCGTCATCGTCTTTCTCGCAAAAAATGGGATGGACCTTGGGCGGCGCGCTAACAGGCTGGACATTGGCGTTCTTCGGTTATGAAGCCAATGCGGAACAAACTGAATTCGCCAAAGAAGGGCTGCGCTATATGGTGAGCTTTTTGCCTGCCATCGGTGCGGCGTTGTCAGGTTTGTTTATGATCTTCTACAAACTCACCGACCATTACATGTTGAAAGTCAGCGAAGAGCTCGATGCTCGCCGCGTCAGTGAGCAATCACCAAACTAATTGTTGAGTATGTGCGCTGGCTCGCCAGCGCGTAAAAAATTTAGATTAAAATGTAAACGGTTACGATTTGGTTGTAACCAATAGCAAAGACAAGTTGAGATACAGAAAATGAGTGATTACAAAGCGTTAGTGAACGAACTGTTTGCCCAGCAAGAAGAGTTGCTGAGCCGAGCCAATGCGCCGCAGGCAAAAAACAATGGCATTTACCAGCGTTGGCAAAATCCGATTGTGACCCGCGCCCATGTGCCAGTGACTTGGCGTTACGACTTAAACCCTGAAACCAATCCATTTTTAATGGAGCGTCAGGGAATTAACGCCACTTTAAATGCTGGAGCCATTTACAAAGACGGCAAATACCTATTGGTGGTTCGGGTCGAAGGGAATGACCGCAAGTCGTTCTTCGCCGTAGCTGAAAGCCCGAACGGCGTGGATAACTTTAAGTTCTGGTCGCATCCAGTGACCATGCCAGAAACCGATCGCCCCGACACTAACGTGTACGACATGCGCTTAACCGCTCATGAAGACGGTTACATTTACGGCTTGTTCTGTACCGAACGCAAAGATGAAACTCAACCCCATGACTTGTCTGCTGCAGAGGCTCAGTGCGGTATCGCGCGTACGAAAGACCTAGTGACTTGGGAGCGCTTGCCTGATCTGATTACTTACTCAGGTCAGCAGCGCAACGTGGTGTTGCATCCTGAATTTGTAGATGGCAAGTACGCACTGTATACCCGCCCGCAAGACGGCTTTATTTCGGTTGGCAGTGGCGGCGGTATTGGCTGGGGCCTAGCTGACAGCATGGAACATGCTGAAATCAAAGAAGAGTTGATTGTCGATGGCAAGGTCTACCACACCATCAAAGAAATCAAAAACGGCCAAGGGCCAGCGCCAATCAAAACCAGTGAGGGCTGGTTGCACTTAGCTCATGGAGTGCGTAACACCGCCGCTGGTTTGCGCTATGTGCTGTATATGTTCATGACCGATTTAGATCAGCCTTGGAAAGTAACGCACATGCCTGCCGGTCATTTCATCGCTCCAGAAGGTGCGGAACGGGTTGGCGACGTGTCGAACGTGACCTTTGCCAATGGTTGGGTCGTTAACGAAAACAATGAAGTGTTTATCTACTACGCATCATCAGACACTCGGATGCATGTTGCGACTTCAACCGTTGATCAGTTGATCGACTATTGCAAAAACACGCCGGAAGATGGGCTTCGTTCAGCTACGTCGGTGATTGAGCGCAATAAGCTGATCGATGCCAACTTGGCATTTCTGAAAAGCGGAGCCTGATCATGAGCGAGGTTCTAGCGCCGCAGCTGATCGACTGGCAACAAGCCGCTCGCCGAGAAGCGGAAAGTATTGCCGATTGGTGGGCGACCTACACAGTTGATGAGCACCATGGTGGCTTTTATGGCGAAGTTGGCCGGAATAATACGCCGGTCATTGAGTCGGAAAAAAGCATCATTCAGAACACCCGCATTCTTTGGTTTTTCTCTGAGTATGCACATTTCTTGAAAACGAAGAGCTTGAAAGGGAGAGGCAGCAAATCAGAGCGCTACGAGGCGCTAGCAACCCGCGCTTTTGACTATCTGCTGCGCTACTTTGATGACAAAGAACAGGGCGGCGTGGTGTGGCAGCTCGACCACCAAGGCCAGGTGACCGATGGCAAAAAGCAAACCTATGCCATTAGTTTTGCCATTTATGGACTGTCGGCTTACTACAAGTTGACCAACAACCCGCAAGCTTTAGCCAAAGCGCAAGAATACTTTGGCTTGCTGGAAAAGCATGCGCGCGACCATGAGCGCAATGGTTATGTCGAAGCGCTGAGCCAAGACTGGCAGGCGCTGGCCGATGTTCGTCTGAGTGATAAAGACGACAACTTGCCGAAGACCATGAACACCCATTTGCATGTGCTTGAGGCTTACACCAGTTTGCATTTGGTGGCACCGACGGCGCAAACCGCCGAAGCGTTAGCAAACCTAATCGATCTGTTTAATGACCGCATCATTGACCATGACAGCGGCCACTTACGGCTGTTTATGGAAATGGATTGGCAAGATAAGTCGACCTTGTGGTCCTACGGCCATGATATTGAATGCAGTTGGTTGTTGTTTGAAGCTTTGGAAGCCTTGGGTGACGAAGAGCGGTTACAGCGATTAACGCCAGTGGTGTTGAAGTTAGCGGATACCACATTGGCCGAAGGTATTGGCGAGCGTGGTCAGGTGCTAGACCAGTTTGATTGCATCAAGCGCACTAACCATCCTGAGAGCCATTGGTGGGTGCAGGCTGAAGCATTGGTTGGTTTCCTTAATGCTTATTACCTCAATGGTAACGAAGAGTTGCTCCCTCTGTACGAGAGCATTTGGCAGTTTATCTGTGACTTCCACAAGGATGTGGAGTTCGGCGAATGGCATTGGTTGGCAACAATCGATCAAGCCAATCATCCGGAAGTCTACAAAGCAGGAGGCTGGAAAGCGCCGTACCACAATGGTCGGGCGATGATGGAGATCTGCAAGTTAGTTGATCGCATCCAACACAAAAACAACTAAACAACGACAGGTAGAAGTATGAAAAAATTGACCCTTGGCCGTGTTCGTAAAAAAGTCTTGGTTGCGGCATTGGCTGCGTCATTCGCTGCGCCAACCCTTGCTTTTGACCACTTTATTACCCGAGATGGTCATCAATTAAAAGATGGTGACCAAGTATTTCGATTTGCTGGGATCCATGCACCGGAACTGCACCGTATCGAAAATGATGCGCGTGGCGTGTGTCAAGCCGATCCGCGCGGTTGGGGCCAATATTTTCAATGGCCAACGGCTGATGAACAAGACAATTGGATTCAGTCGTTGGTATTAACGGGTCATAAGGCAATGCGGGTATACGTATTGTCAGTGGCTACACCATATGATGAAGCCTGTGAGCGCGAAACCCATATTTTACCGCCGACTAGCAAAGACGGTATGCCGCGCCTGAACGAAGTGGCCATGGTTCATTACGACCGCATGATTGCGTTGTCAGACAAGCACGGCCTGCGGTTGATCTTGCCATTCATCGACCACTGGAAATGGTGGGGCGGACGCGAACAATTAGCGGCGTTTTATGGTGAAAGTGAAGACGACTTTTACGACACCAATAGTAAAACCTACGCAGCCTATAAGCACATCATCAGTCAAGTAATTAACCGCACCAACACCATTACCGGTCGCAAGTACAATCAAGAAAAAGCCATCATGGCGTGGGAAACCGGTAATGAATTAAAGGGTTCCACGGAAGCTTTTGTTCGACAAACCGCAGCCCACATTAAACAGCTGGCACCGAATCAATTGGTGATGGATGGCACTTACCTGAAAATTAACGAATTTTCGAAAACCGATCCGAACGTTGACATCATTTCTAACCATTTCTACACGGTTAATAAGAACAATAACCCTGATGAAGTACGCAAGAATTTACGCGCCATTGATGGCAAAAAAGTGTACTTCGTCGGCGAGTTTGGTTTGGAATCAGCTGACTTCCTCAACTCGGTGATGCAAGCGGCAGTGCATGAAGAATACAAAGGCGCGAAAGCGGCCGGTGCTTTTATCTGGGGTTTCCGCGGGCGTCGTCATGACGGCGGGTTTTATTGGCATCGCGAATACACCGGTCACTATAGCTATCATTTACCAGGCTTCCCAGAAGGCTTCCGCAATGAAGAGCAAGCGGTTGTTGATGTAGTTCGCACCGCCATTGCACAGATGAACGGTGAAGATACAGTGAAGCCATTACCTGCTCCGCAAGCGCCGACGTTACGAGCAATTGACACGCCGGATAACCTGAAATGGCTGGGGGCGCCAGTTGGCCGCTGGTATCGCTTTGAGCGTGCGACTAGTCAATCGGGCCCGTGGCAGGTAATTGGTGATGGTATCTCAGATGGCCGCAACGGCTTTGATCCTGCCAGCCATGTGTTGTTCGCCGATCCCATGCCGCGTGCCGCTGGTGAAACCTACTATTACCGAGTGACAGCCTTTAATGAATCGGGTCAATCGGTACCATCGAATGTGCAGTCGTACCAACAACCCTAGCGAGCAAATTACTGCTTCCCCCCTTGGACTTTGAATGTCGCCCCCGCCATCGAGCGGGGATTTTTTTGCCATAAAAAAGCCCCTGCTGGAGAGACAGGGGCAAATGGGGTTGAGCAAGAGCTCGTGGGGTTGGATTACATCACTTTGGCTAGGTCGAGCCAGAGTTCTTTACGATCCAGCGGTGTTGCTGGCGATAAATTGGGGTTGTTGATTTCAATGACGCGGCGATTGGCCAACTGTGCTTGCTGCAATGCCGACTTGATATGTGGCGCTTGATAAAACACCTGATCAAAGCTGCCGTCGGCGATGGCTAAATTCAGACCTTGTTCAATGGCTTGGGCTAATTCTTCGTTGTCTCGACTAACAAAGAAATACATCGGCATGGGATAGATCAGCAGTAACTCTTTATCAACGCTCAACTCTAAATCTGGACGTGCGCGGATTTCGTCCCAAGGTTCATGAACGGCCAGTGGAAAATAATCAAAACGGCCTCCATCAACCATGTAAAACAAGCTTTCTTTCTTCACTGCGGTTACTACGTTTAAACCGGCGTCGCGCAAAATCTGGGTATCACCCCACGATCGGCCTTGTCCGGCATTTAACGTCTTTAAGTCAGCAAGAGAATGAATTCGATGGAAATTTGCTTGGTTGTGTTTGTTGATAATAAATAATCGATGACCCTGAAGGCCTTTTAACAACGGCACTCGAATGGGCCGTAAATTTTGTTCGTAGGTTGGTTGCGTCCCCGCCCACAGGATTGACACACTGCCAAACTTTATCCCTTCAACTAGTTGATCTTGATTGAGTGTTTCGCTGGTTTGCTGCAGCTCAAAGGACTTGGTTTTACCAACTTTGCTTAGTGCCAGTTCAATCAACTCGATGAAATACTGGTCTTTACTGTTCTGTAGTTTGTTGTGTACCAATGGTGTGGCGTGAGCTGAAAGGGTGGTCAACGCGGTCAGCAGTATTAAGGTCAATAACTTCATGATTAATCCTGTAAACGGTTACATCTTTGTGCTACAAATAATGCCATTGAACTTTTAATAATCAAGCGGTTTAATTTGTAAACGGTTCCAAACTGAGAGGTTGGTTACATTGTTTTTACAAACTGAATTAGCTTGTATGTCGAACAAAATAAATGCGATTTGAACCGCTTTAGCCAATGGAGTAACACTGACTATGACCGAGCTAACTTGCTTTAAGGCCTACGATATTCGTGGCCAGTTAGGCGCTGAACTGAATCAACACATTGCCTACGATATCGGCCGTGCTTATGGTGAGGTATTGCAACCCAAGCAGGTCGTTGTGGGGGGCGATGCCCGCGCAACGAGTGAATCGTTAAAGCTCGCTTTGGCGCAAGGTCTAAGAGATGCCGGTACTGCTGTGATTGACTTGGGGTTAACCGGTACTGAAGAAATTTATTTTGCCACCTTTCATCTTGGGGTTGATGGCGGCGTAGAAGTCACCGCTAGCCATAACCCAATCGATTACAACGGTATGAAGCTGGTCTGCAAGGGCAGTCGACCAATCGGCAATGACAATGGTTTGCTTGAGATTAAGGCATTGGCAGAGCAGGCGCCATGGCGCCAAACAACCACTGAATCAGCAAGCCAAAGTGTCGGCGGCTATCAACAGCAGAGCTTGCTCAAGGATTACGTCAATCACTTGCTCGGCTACATCGACCCGTCTTTAATGAAGCCACTCAAGCTAGTGGTGAATGCAGGCAATGGTGCTGCTGGCCACGTTGTTGATGCGTTGGAGCAAGCCTTTGCGGAACTCAACATCCCTGTGTCGCTAATCAAGATTCATAATGAGCCTGATAGCACATTCCCCAATGGTATTCCTAATCCGCTACTACCAGAGAATCGGCCTGCAACGGCAAATGCCGTAAAAGCGCATGGCGCTGACATGGGGATTGCTTGGGATGGCGACTTTGACCGCTGTTTTTTGTTTGATGAAAACGGTGAATTTATTGAAGGCTACTACATTGTCGGATTACTTGCCGAAGCCTTTTTACAACGCCAGCCCGGCGCCAAAATTATCCATGACCCGCGCTTAACCTGGAATACCATTGATGTGGTGAAACATGCTGGCGGTCAACCGATTTTAAGTAAAACTGGCCATGCATTTATTAAACAGATCATGCGTGAACAAGATGCCGTGTATGGCGGCGAAATGAGTGCTCATCATTACTTCCGCGATTTTGCCTATTGCGACAGTGGCATGATCCCGTGGCTTCTTGTTGCCCAATTGCTGAGCGTCAAAAACATGCCGTTGTCGGCGTTGGTGAAAGAGCGAATTGCTGCCTACCCATCTTCGGGAGAAATTAACCAACAGCTAAGCAATCCGCAGGCCGCTATAGCCAATGTGCTAGACAAGCTAAAGGGGGAAGCGCTTAGTATTGATCATACCGATGGAATTAGCGTCGAATTTAGCAACTGGCGCTTTAACTTGCGCCAGTCTAATACGGAGCCAGTTGTGCGGTTGAATGTTGAAAGTCGTGGCGATGTGCAACTCATGAAGCAAAAAACACAGCTCGTGCTGGCGCTACTCATGAGTTAGGTCTTACCCCAACAAGTTCCGTCGCAAGCTTTGAGCAAACTCACTGACTCGTTCTTTGATGGTTTTCTTAAGCTTAATGTCCAAGCCACTGAACAGGGCAATACCCTCAATGTAAATGACCGGCGCTTCACCGATGCTATTCGGTGAGGCCTTGTTGGTAATGGCGCCGAAGACACAAAACACTTTGGAGATGACACGAACATTTTCAGGCACATAAATGGTTGGGCCAGAAAATAAGCTGAACATCTTGATGGTGAGGCTGGGTTGCCGGAAGCAGGCGTCTGTTAAATCAATGGTGGAGCCGGAAAATACTTCGATGGACTTTATTTCTTTGGGCAGATCACCGAAGTAACTGCTGTCGCTGCCACTAAAAATATTGACCATGTGCTCCGACTCTTTGGCTTCGCCGGGCTTGTAGTTGCAGCCCATCATGTGCTGCTTTTGTTCGGCGTAGTCGTTATCAACCTGTAACTCTAAATCTTCAGTTAATGCCGTTAACTGATGATGACTGGTTGCGGCAGCTGCTTGGTCCAAGCGACGTTCAAAAGCGTCAATGGAGATTTCACCATGGCCGTAATTCATGATCAGCTGATCAATCGTTTCTTGTCTTAGCTTTTCAATCGGTTTGTCTTCGGGTTTTACAGGCATGGCGGTTTCCTTTTGCACATCATTTTGATCAGGTAGTTTAATTACAAATCTCAAGATGTCGATTAAGCAGGTTTTGTTCCAATATTTAACTAGCTGAATTTCATGTAATTTAAATATGCGAAGGTTAAGGTTATTGTGAATTTCACTGAAAACTAGTGATTCTTACCAACAGCAAATGTTGGCAATAATGGACATGGCGAAGCAGATCAAGGAAAGGGCAGTTATTTGTGCAGTATGAGGCATGATTTGCTAAAGCTAACAGATGGAATCTAATTTCGAATACCGTTCCTCGACGGCGAGCACAAGAAGGGCAAGATAATTGTGACTGGCAGACACTGCATTCAATACGGGTTCTTGTTGTTGCTAGCTATGCTGCTCAGCATGCCCTCGTCGGCCGATGATGAAGCCTTTCATATTCTAGTGCTGCATTCCTATTCAACCGATTTTCAGTGGACCAACGAAATCCACCAAGGCATCACTGAGACGATTACCACGCAGTCGCCACAAAGCCGTATTCGGGTTGAGTTTATGGATACTAAAAATATCTTTCATCCCGACTATTTAGCGCACCTTGCCGAGCTTTACACCTACAAATATGCCGATCACAAACCCGATGCCATCATCCTATCGGATAACAATGCCATGGCGTTTTATAACCGCTATGGTGCAACCCTGTTTCCACAGGCCAAAGTGGTTGCGGGTGGCATTAATGGCGCCTTACCACCGCCTTTGCAATCACCGGTTCACAGTGTCATTGCTGAGTTAGTCGATCACAAACAGACACTTAGTTTTGCCTTGCAGCTGCGGCCCCAAGCGCAGCGAATTTATGTGATTGCCGACAGCTCGACCACGGGGATCGCCATACGGCAAGAAGTAGAACAAATCGCTGAGCAGTTTGATGATTCGGTTGAGTTTGTTTACCTCAACGGCCTCACGCTGGCGCAGCTCCGAGCCGAGACCAGCAGATTTTCCCGTCACGATATTGTTTATCTGCTGCCTTATTTTCGCGCTGCTGATGGCTCCTCCTATCATCAAAACGAGGTTGGGATGGCCATTGCTGAGTCGTCAAAGACGCCGGTGTTTGTCTCTTGGGCGTTCCAAATGGCGCCGGGGGTGGTTGGTGGACGGGTGATGTCGGCACAGAACATCGGCCATCAAGCGGCCACGAGCGTGTTGCGGTTGTTGCGTGCTGAGTTTGTGGAGAGCTTTCAGACCAACCTAGCTCTCGATGAGAGCTTGTTCGATTATCAAGCCCTGCGCCGCCATCACATTCCGTTTAGTGATTTGCCGAGTGGAGCGCGAATTGTTAACCGACCTCAGAATTTCTGGGATGAGCACAAGAAAGTGATGATCCCTGGGCTGTTGGTGATTGCCGTTTTGCTATTGATTTTGGTGTTGTTATTGCTCAATTTGAAAAAACAACGAGCCCTCAACACCAATAACCGACAGCTAATGGAGCTGGATCGCGAGGTGATTGATACGCAGCGCGAACTACTGACGATTCTTGGCGAAGTGATTGAGGTTCGCTCCCATGAGACCCGCAATCATGTGACGCGGGTTGCCAAGGTGTCTTATTTTCTTGGCACCAAACTGGGACTGTCAGAAGAGACTCTTAAAATGCTTGAAGCGGCCTCGCCGATGCACGACGTGGGTAAGATTGGTATCCCGGAAAACATTCTCAACAAGCCCGGCCAGCTGACCGATGATGAGTATCAGATTATGCGAACCCATGCCCAAATCGGTCACAACATCTTGCATAACTCCGATCGTGAATTGCTGCAAATGGCCTGTGTTATCGCCCATCAACACCACGAATACTGGGATGGCTCAGGTTATCCGCAAGGCTTGAAAGGGGAACAGATCCACCTGTTTGCGCGAATCACCACACTTGCCGATATCTACGATGCCATTTCTTCGGACCGCTGCTACAAAGACGCATGGCCCGAGGAGGATGTGCTTCATTACATTCTTGAGCAGCGCGGCAAGATTTTTGATCCCAAACTGGTCGATATTTTCATGGCCAATATCGACGACATTCGCTCCTTGCGTAACCAGTACGTTTAACGGTTTTCTTGCTGCCAACGATAGAGTAAAGCCAGCGCTTGTCGCGGAGTCAGTTCATCTAATTGCAATTGTTTGAGCTCATCAAGGATTGGCGACGCTTCGGGCAGAATGGAAAGCTGTTGCCCCACTTCTTTGGCAGTGCTTTCCGCTGGCGCAAGCTGCTCTAGTTCATGCAACTTCTGCTTTGCTCGTCGCAGCACAGGTTGGGGCACGCCTGCTAATTGGGCCACTTGAATGCCATAACTCTTACTCGCAGGCCCTTGCTGCACCGCATGCATAAAGACAATTCCGTCGTCATGCTCTACCGCATCTAAATGAACATTGCTAATGCCATTGTAAAGCTCAGGGAGTTGAGTTAATTCAAAGTAGTGGGTGGCAAACAGTGTCATCGCTTTGATTTGTTGAGCCAGTTGTTCGGCACAGGCCCACGCCAGCGATAAACCATCGTAGGTGCTGGTTCCTCGGCCTATTTCATCCATCAATACCAAGCTATTGGCCGTTGCATGATTCAAAATAGTGGCGGTTTCGGTCATCTCGACCATGAAGGTTGAGCGGCCACTGGCCAAATCATCAGACGCGCCGATGCGGGTAAAAATGCGATCTACCGGACCTATGGTGGCGGCTTCGGCGGGCACGTAGCTACCGATATGGGCTAGCAGCACAATCAACGCGATCTGCCGCATGTAAGTGGATTTACCGCCCATGTTAGGGCCGGTGACAATCAACATGCGCTGCGATTGGGTGATCATTAATGGGTTGGCAATAAAGGGCTCGTCGCTGAGTGCTTCCACTACTGGGTGACGTCCACCTTCAATGTGAATGCCCGGCTCTGCTGATAGTTGTGGACAACAGTAATTGAGGCTTTGAGCGCGCTCGGCAAAACACTGCAATACATCCAGTTCAGCGATTGATGCCGCCAGCGTTTGCAGTGTTTCGATCGTCGGCAAGATCAGATCGAACAATTCATCATACAGCCGCTTTTCCAATGCCAGTGCGCGACTCTGGCTAGTCAGCACTTCGTCTTCATAAGCCTTTAACTCAGGCAGAATAAAGCGCTCATTATTCTTTAGGGTTTGCCGGCGAACGTAATCGCTCGGCACTAAATCGGCGTAGCTTCGGCTTACCTCAATAAAGTAACCGTGTACTTTGTTGTAGCCGACTTTGAGAGTCGGAATGCCGGTGCGCTCTTTCTCGCGTTCTTCGAGCTCAACCAAATAATTTGTCGCGTTTTGGCTCAATGCCCGCAGCTTATCGAGCTCATCGTTATACCCCTCGGCTAACACCCCGCCATCGCGAATCACCACTGGAGGATTTTCAATAATGGCTCGCTCTAGTAGTTGTTGTAGCTCGGGTTGAATTGGGCAGCGTTGCGCTAGCGCTTGTAATTTGACGCTATTGGCTTGGCTCAGAATTAACTGCAGCTCTGGCAATTGCTGCAATGCCAGTCGCAAACGGGCGAAATCTCGCGGCCGTGCTGAGCGCAAAGCAACGCGCGCCAGAATACGTTCGACATCGCCGACATTACGTAACACCGGCGCCAGTTGCTCGGGCAGGGCATAGTCAATTAATTCGGCAACGGTTTGTTGACGCTGCTGCAAGCGAGCATGATCGGCAAGTGGATCGTGTAACCAGCGTTTGAGTAAACGGCTGCCCATTGCTGTTGCCGTTTTATCAATAACTGCCGCAAGGCAACTTTGCTGATCGCCGGACAAACTCTGGGTCAGCTCTAGATTGCGCCGAGTTGCCGCATCGAGTTGCACCGAGTCGGCAATATGATGCGGGTGGATGCTGCGAATGTGCGGCAATGCGGTGCGCTGGGTGTCTTTGATGTATTGCAGCACACAACCGGCTGCGGCCAGTCCGAGTGGCATGGCGTCGACTTCAAATGCATCAAGGCTACTGGTTTTGAACTGTCGGCAGAGCTGTTCACGAGCCGTGTCGAGTTCAAATTCCCATACCGGACGACGGCGCAAACCAGCGTATTGCTGCAGCAATGCGGTGTAGGGGAAATCTTCTGGGTAAAGCAATTCGGCAGGGTTTGCCCGTTGCAGTTGCGACGATAACTCATCAGCTGACCCAGCTTCCATAACGTGAAAGCGGCCGCTGCTGATGTCGAGGGTCGATACTCCAAAACGGCCGCTCTGGAAATAAACGGCTGCCAACAGGTTATCGCTGCGCTCTTGCAGCAATGCTTCGTCGCTGACGGTGCCGGGGGTGATGATGCGAGTGACTTTTCGTTCGACTGGCCCTTTGCTCGTTGCCGGATCGCCAACTTGCTCGCAGATCGCAACGGACTCGCCAAGCTGCACTAAGCGCGCCAAATAGCCTTCGACCGCATGAAATGGCACACCGGCCATGGGAATCGCATTACCGCCTGACTTGCCTCGTTTTGTCAGCGAGATATCCAGTAACTCAGAGGCTTTGGCGGCATCGTCGTAGAACAGTTCGTAGAAATCGCCCATCCGGTAAAACAGCAAGATACTGGGATGCTCAGCTTTGAGCCGTAAATACTGTTGCATCATCGGTGTATGGGAGGTCAGCTCAAGGGCTGATTCAGAATTGCTGCTCACACAAGCCTCTGGGAGTGATTGTTGGAATTCGAATATCGGACGCAGATGGTAACAACTCGATAAAACCACCATCAAGTGATTCATTGCCGGAAAAGTCTGCAAATCCGAATGATGAGGAAAATAAACAAGTTAGGGCGCTGAAATGGCAACAACAGGAAAAATTATTTATACAGGGGTTGATACTGTATGAATGACCAGTATACTGAGCTTCAACAAAATCAATTTATTTGCCCTCAAGCAAAATATGGTTAGCACAACAGGGTTGGAGAACACTAATGGATAGCAATAAGAAAAAGGCGTTAGACGCCGCGTTAGGCCAGATTGAGCGCCAGTTTGGTAAAGGCTCCATCATGCGCTTGGGTGATAGCAATGTACTTGATATCGACAGTGTTCCAACAGGATCTTTGACGCTAGATATTGCCCTCGGCATTGGCGGTTTGCCCTATGGCCGTGTCGTTGAAATCTACGGCCCAGAGTCTAGTGGTAAAACAACCTTGACCTTGCAGGTCGTTGCCGAAGCCCAACGCCAAGGCAAAACCTGTGCCTTCGTTGATGCCGAACATGCTTTGGATCCAGTCTATGCCGCCAAATTAGGCGTTAATGTCGATGAGTTGTTGGTCTCTCAGCCGGACACTGGTGAACAAGCCCTCGAAATTTGTGACATGTTGGTTCGCTCAAATGCCGTTGAGGTGATTATTGTCGACTCGGTTGCAGCACTGACGCCAAAAGCAGAAATCGAAGGTGATATGGGCGACTCCCACGTTGGTTTGCAGGCTCGCTTGATGTCACAGGCGCTACGTAAGCTGACTGCCAACATCAAGAAAACAAACTGTATGGTGGTCTTCATTAACCAAATTCGAATGAAGATCGGGGTCATGTTTGGTAACCCTGAAACCACCACGGGTGGTAACGCACTGAAGTTCTATTCATCGGTACGACTCGACATCCGCCGTACGGGCGCGGTCAAGGTCGGTGATGAAGTGGTTGGTAACGAAACCCGAGTCAAAG
The DNA here is from genome assembly GCF_014773395.1 of Neiella litorisoli. Taxonomy (GTDB): domain Bacteria; phylum Pseudomonadota; class Gammaproteobacteria; order Enterobacterales; family Neiellaceae; genus Neiella; species Neiella litorisoli. The sequence goes on from NZ_JACXAF010000007.1 coordinate 154,619, forward strand.
TCGTTAAGAACAAGGTGGCGCCGCCATTTAAACAAGCGGAATTCCAAATCTTATACGGTCAGGGCATTAGCAAACATGCTGAGCTGATTGATTTGGGCGTGCAGGAAAAATTGGTTGAGAAAGCCGGTGCTTGGTATAGCTACAAGGGTGATCGAATTGGCCAGGGTAAAGCCAATAGTGTCAACTTCCTGAAAGAAAACCCAGAAATTGCCAACGAGATCGAAGCCCAAATTCGCTCTCGTTTACTGGTGACAGCGACGCCTGAAGATGAAAGCGAAACTGAACAAGAACCAGCTTTGTAATTCCTTGCCAGTGGCAGTGCAAGCTGCCACCGCTATCCTTTCGCGGCGCGATCATTGCCGCAAAGAACTTTTCCAAAAACTGCAATTGCGCGGTTTTGACACTGACATTATTGCCCAGACCATACAATACTGTGTCGAGCAAAATTGGCTGAATGAAGCCGAGTATGCTCGCATCTATACCCGTCTGCGTGCCGAGCGTGGTTACGGCGCCAATCGTATCCGTCAGGAATTACAGCAAAAAGGTCTCGATTCTGGGCTAATTCAACAAGCTTTAATGGCATTTGAAGGCGATTGGTTTGAATTAGCCTTGTTACAGCGTCAAAAACGCTTTGGTGAATTTTGGCCTACTGAATTTAAGCTGCAGCAAAAGCAGCAACGCCACCTATTCCAGCGCGGATTTAGCCAAGAACAAATTCACTACGCCTGCCAGCACCAATAAAAATTTTTTTCCAGCCCCAAGGCGGTGGAAAAAGCCTCAATGCACTGCGTATAATAGCCAGTCTTTTTGTCTGTCAGTTCAGATCCTGAGTGTGGTTGCTGTTATCAGCGGCGACGCAAGAGACAGGGATCTGGCATTTCAATTGTATCGGGAACGACGCATGTACATGACCACCGCAGAGCTTCGGGAAGCTTTTTTGTCCTTTTTTAAGCAACAGCAACATCAGATTGTTGCCTCCAGTTCACTGGTGCCGCACGACGATCCGACCCTGTTGTTTACCAATGCCGGGATGAACCAATTTAAAGATTGCTTCTTGGGCACCGAAAAACGCAGTTATACCCGAGCGGTGTCGTCACAGCGTTGTGTCCGTGCTGGTGGTAAGCACAATGACTTGGAAAATGTTGGTTACACGGCGCGTCACCACACCTTCTTTGAAATGCTCGGCAACTTCAGCTTTGGCGATTACTTTAAACATGACGCTATTCGTTATGCTTGGCAGTTTCTTACCGAAGTGGTGAAACTTCCAAAAGAGCGGTTGCTGGTCACCGTTTATGAAAGCGATGATGAAGCGTTTGATATCTGGGCCAAAGAAATAGGCGTGCCAGTCGATCGTATTATCCGCATAGGCGACAAGTCTGCGGACAAGCCTTATGAGTCAGATAACTTCTGGCAAATGGGCGATACTGGCCCTTGCGGCCCGTGTACTGAAATTTTCTATGACCATGGCGAACACATTTGGGGCGGACCGCCAGGTTCTCCAGAAGAAGATGGCGACCGTTTCATTGAAATTTGGAACTTGGTCTTCATGCAGTTCAACCGCCAGTCAGACGGCACCATGGAGCCGCTGCCAAAGCCTTCGGTCGATACCGGTATGGGGCTGGAGCGTATTGCCGCGATTTTGCAAGGCGTTCACAGCAACTACGAAATCGATATTTTCCAATTTCTTATCAAAGCCACGGCAACGATTCTTAATGTTTCTGATTTGAGCGATAAATCACTGCGAGTGATTGCCGACCATATTCGTTCCTGCTCGTTCCTGATTGCCGATGGCGTGATGCCTTCTAACGAAGGGCGCGGCTATGTGTTGCGTCGGATCATTCGTCGCGCGGTGCGCCATGGTAATAAACTGGGGGCAGAGAAGCCGTTCTTCCATTTGCTGGCGAAAGGTTTGGTGACCGAGATGGGTGCCGCCTACCCCGAACTTGGCCAACAATTACCTGTGATTGAAAAAGTGTTGCTGGTTGAAGAGGAGCAGTTCCTGCGTACCTTGGACCGCGGTTTGGCGCTACTCGATGAAGCGTTACGTGGCTTGGACGGCGACACTGTGCCGGGCGAAACGGTATTTAAACTGTACGACACCTATGGTTTCCCCGCTGACTTAACAGCAGATATCGCCCGTGAACGCGAGTTGAATATCGATCAAGATGGCTTTGATAAGGCCATGGAGCAACAGCGTCAGCGTGCTAAGCAAGCTAATCAGTTTGGCGTCGATTACAACCAGAACATCACCATTGACGGCAAGTCAGAATTCAAAGGCTACGATGCCACCGAATACCCTGCCACCGTGGTGGCGGTGTTCACCAAAGACGGTGAGTCAGTCAATAGCCTAGAAAGTGGCGATGATGGTCAAGTCGTGCTTGATCACACGCCATTCTATGCTGAAAGCGGCGGCCAGTGTGGGGACATGGGCGAGTTGTTGATGGAAGACGGCTCCTTTGTTGTCACTGACACGCAGAAGTCCGGAGATGCCATCGTCCACATTGGTTACGTGTCGCAAGGCGAAATTCACGTCGGCGAAGCGCTTAGCGCTAAAGTGGATGAAGTGCGTCGTAACTCAATTCGACTCAACCACTCCGCAACTCACTTGATGCATGCTGCCTTGCGCAAAGTGTTGGGCGAGCATGTCCAGCAAAAAGGTTCACAGGTGGCCCCTGAGCGTTTACGTTTCGATTTCAGCCACTTCGAGAGTATTTCTGGTAATTCGATTCGCACTATTGAGCAGCTGGTTAACGAGCAAATCCGCGCCAACTACTCGGTGCAAACCAAATTGATGGATCTGGATGAGGCTAAAGCCTCAGGGGCAATGGCTCTGTTTGGTGAGAAGTACGACGAGAAAGTCCGAGTCGTTGGCATGGGCGATTTCTCGACTGAATTATGTGGCGGTACCCACGTTGAGCGTACCGGTGATATTGGCTTGTTCCGCATCATGTCCGAAGGCGGTATTGCCTCTGGTGTACGCCGCATTGAAGCGGTCACCGGTCGCTATGCGCTCGATTCGTTATACAACCTAGCTGATCAGCTCAATGAAGTGTCTGGCTTGGTGAAAGGCGACATGAGCAGTGCTCGTGAAAAAGTACAGCAAGTGGTTGAGCGATCGAAATGGCTGGAAAAAGAAGTTGAGCGGCTGAATGCCAAATTGACCGCGCTGGCCGGTAGCTCACTTGCTGAGCAGGCCGTTGACGTCAATGGCGTGAAGGTGTTGGTAAGCCAGTTGGAAGGCACTAGCCCGAAAGCGCTGCGCAGCACAGTTGATGACCTCAAGAGCAAGCTCGGCACCTGTGTGGTGGTATTAGCAACCGTCAGCGATGGCAAAATTGGTATCGCTGTTGGCGTAAGTAAAGATGCAACCAGCAAAGTGAAAGCTGGTGAGTTGGTGAATGTAGTAGCCCAACAAGTTGGTGGTAAAGGTGGCGGTCGCCCTGATTTTGCTCAGGCCGGCGGTACCGATGAAGCAGCGCTTCCTGCTGCGCTTGAGTCGGTCACCCCTTGGTTGCAAGAGCGACTGTAAGATCACCAACAAGGTTTAGGGATAAAGGAGTATAGGCATGGCATTGTATGTGCTGAAGTTTGGTGGAACGTCTGTTGGCACAGTAGAGCGAATTCAAGCTGTTGCACAACGAGTGAAGCGTTATCGCGACCAAGGGCATCAGGTGGCGGTAGTCGTGTCGGCAATGAGCGGTGAGACCAATCGCTTAATCGCGCTGGCTAAAGAGATCAATGAACAACCGATGACGCGTGAGTTGGACGTGTTGGTATCAACCGGAGAGCAGGTCACTATCGCTCTGTTGTCGATGGCATTACTGACCATTGGCGTGCCGGCCACGTCAATGACCGGTGACCAAATTCGGATGACCACCGACAGCACTCACAGTAAAGCTCGGATCATGGACATTGACGAGAAAGCGGTCATGTCAGTGCTTGAAGAAGGCAAAGTGGCGGTGATTGCAGGCTTCCAAGGCCGCGATCAGTTGGGCAACATCACGACCTTAGGTCGCGGTGGCTCAGATACTTCTGCTGTTGCTGTTGCGGCTGCCTTGAAAGCAGATGAATGTCGCATTTACACCGATGTTGATGGCGTCTACACCACCGATCCTCGTGTCGAGCCAAATGCTCGCAAAATGGATACTGTGACATTCGAAGAAATGCTTGAGCTGGCAAGTTTAGGCGCCAAAGTATTGCAGATTCGCTCGGTTGAGTTTGCAGGCAAGTACAATGTACCGCTTCGCGTATTGTCATCATTTGAGGATGAAGGCGAAGGGACTCTGATTACGTTTGAGGAACAAGATATGGAAGCACCACTGGTTTCGGGTATTGCATTTAACCGCGATGAAGCGCGTTTATCGATTCTTGGCGTGCCGGATCAACCAAACATCGCTGCGGCGGTGTTGGCTCCGATCGGTAAAGCCGATATCGAAGTGGACATGATCATCCAAAACTCCGTAGGTGATAATACTGCCGATTTCACGTTTACCGTGCATCGTAATGACTTTGCCAAAGCAACTCAGGTGTTAGAGCAGGTTGCTGCGGAAGTTGGTGCTCGGGAAGTACGTGGCAATGACAAGATCGCCAAGATCTCTGTTGTTGGTGTTGGCATGAAGAGTCACGCCGGTGTGGCCTCGACTATGTTTGAATCTCTGGGTAATGAAGGCATCAACATTCAGCTGATCTCAACCTCGGAAATTAAAATTTCTGTGGTCGTTGAGGAGAAATATTTAGAATTAGCTGTCAGAACCTTACATAGTGCGTTTAAATTGGAAGAAACTGCGTAATAAATTAGTAAATTGCTAATAATCGCAAATTTTTCTGAGCGTTAGACAGCGAGGCTGTACTATAATTGCTGCAAATTGAGTATTAGTTGCAGTGGAAAGAGCTAAAAAGGAGCTAGGTAATGCTGATTTTAACTCGTCGAGTCGGCGAAACCCTTATGATTGGTGACGATGTCACTGTGACTGTTTTGGGTGTTAAAGGTAATCAGGTTCGTATTGGTGTTAATGCACCGAAGGAAGTGTCTGTTCACCGTGAAGAAATCTATCGCCGTATCCAGGCAGAGAAGGGTCCAGAGGATCACGATTATTAATCGTCCGTGAACCGCTCGATAACAAAAAGCCGACCTTGTGTCGGCTTTGTTTTTTGTGCTTTTTGAGCACTTTGAATAAATCCTAAGCAAGCAGTAGGAAAAGCGACAAAAATCGTTTGACTTATCGAATGGCTCTAGTATCATGCGCCTCCGAAATGCGGTGAGGTGGCCGAGTGGCTGAAGGCGCTCCCCTGCTAAGGGAGTATACCCTAATCCGGTATCGAGGGTTCGAATCCCTCCCTCACCGCCATTTTCGATTTTTGCGGACGCGTAGCTCAGCTGGATAGAGTACCTGGCTACGAACCAGGCGGTCGGAGGTTCGAATCCTCCCGCGTCCGCCACTTCTTCAAGTGGATAAGCTATCCTTGGATAGCGTTACAATCGGAATACCCTAGATAATCATCTAGACATGCGGACGCGTAGCTCAGCTGGATAGAGTACCTGGCTACGAACCAGGCGGTCGGAGGTTCGAATCCTCCCGCGTCCGCCACTTTCCCAAAGTGGCCCATTCCTTTGTGTAACGTTCGAGTCAAATCGAACAAGCTTTTTATATGCGGACGCGTAGCTCAGCTGGATAGAGTACCTGGCTACGAACCAGGCGGTCGGAGGTTCGAATCCTCCCGCGTCCGCCACTTTCTTAAAGTGGCCTTCCTAGCACAATTTTTCGCTTTTTTGATTCTCGTAGAAAATCTCAAATCTAGTCTTCTTGACAAGTGCCAAAATATCCTCGAATTTGATCTGCCTCATGACGCATATTTAGCATACTATGCATAACTGGTTGCCTACATGCGGCTTCCACTTGATTGTCTTCGCGGGTCTTTCTCACCGCTGAGGTGCAGCTGCTGCTTAATTTTTGAAAGTTAACTACTCAAGCGAAACAAGGTAGTTCGAGAGTTGTTCAGGGTTAATGCGACTTTTAAGCGCAAAATCCTATTCACAGGAAGCCCTTATCTGCATTATTATGTAGAAAAATTACATAAATATCTTAAATCGGGGGGAACATGGCCGACCTGACCCATCTCTTAGCGGAAGCTGGCAACATCATGGCAATTGGCATGATTATCGTCTTCAGCTTTTTAAGCTTCTTGATCTTGTGCGTAAACAGTATGTCCAAGATCATCAATCAATACTTTCCTGATGCACCAGCACCAGCGAAGAGTAAACCAGCACCACCGAGTGCGGCGACCTCTCCAGCTGTCTTGGCTGCTGTTGCTGCGGCGGTGCAGAAGCATCGCAACAACAAACAAGCATAAATTCGATTACAACAAAACGAGAACCAACTATGAGCAAGCCATTAGCGATTACTGACGTGGTGCTGCGTGACGCCCATCAATCCCTGTTCGCAACCCGTATGCGTGTCGATGACATGCTGCCAATTGCCGAGAAGCTAGACAAAGTAGGATATTGGTCTGTTGAATCTTGGGGCGGGGCAACATTTGATTCATGCATCCGCTTCTTGGGCGAAGACCCTTGGGAGCGTCTGCGTCTGTTAAAAGAGGCGATGCCAAATACCAAGCACCAAATGCTGCTGCGTGGTCAGAACCTGTTGGGCTACCGCCACTACGCCGATGATGTGGTTGAGAAGTTTGTCGAGCGTGCTCACGCCAACGGTATGGATGTGTTCCGTATCTTTGATGCGATGAATGACCCGCGTAACTTCCAAACGGCGGTGAAAGCAGCCGTTCAAGTTGGCGCTCATGCTCAAGGTACCCTGTCTTACACCACTTCCGAATTTCATACCGAAGAAACATGGGTCAATCTGGCTCGTGAATTGGAAGACATGGGATGTCACTCGCTGTGTATCAAGGACATGGCGGGTCTGTTACGCCCATACGAAGCAGAGAGCTTAATTAAGGCGCTGAAAGCCGCTGTAGACGTGCCCATTGCCTTGCACTGCCACGCCACTACAGGCTTGAGCTTGATGACCCATCAGAAAGCAATTGATGCGGGTGTTGATATGATCGACTCGGCGATCTCGTCAATGAGTATGACTTACGGCCACTCGCCAACAGAAACACTGGTTGCGGCCTTACAAGGCCAAGAGCGCGATACCGGTTTGGATCTGACTGCGCTACAGGAAATTGCCGCTTACTTCCGTGAAGTACGGAAGAAATATGCCAAATGGGAAGGTGCGCTCAAAGGCGTTGACTCGCGCATTCTGTTGGCTCAAGTCCCTGGCGGTATGCTGACTAACATGGAAAGCCAGCTCAAAGATCAAAATGCTGGCGACCGGATTGACGAAGTGCTGGAAGAAATTCCCCGCGTTCGTAAAGACTTGGGTTACATCCCTCTGGTGACTCCAACCTCGCAAATCGTTGGTACGCAAGCTGTCATCAACGTGTTGATGGGCGAGCGCTACAAAAACATCACCAAAGAAGCCGCAGGCGTATTGAAAGGTGAGTATGGTAAAGCACCTGCTCCGGTTAATGCAGAGCTACAAGCTCGCGTACTTGACGGTGGAGAAGCAATTACTTGTCGTCCGGCTGACTTGATTGAAGACGAACTAGATTCGCTAGTCACCGAGCTGAAGGAAAAAGCGGCGGCAGAGAGCATTGAGCTGGCCAAAGATGAAATCGACGATGTGCTGACATACGCGTTGTTCCCACAAGTTGGTTTGAAATTCCTCAAAAACCGCAACAACCCAGATGCCTTTGAACCTGCGCCAGGTACTGAGCCTGAACCAGCGCCGGCTGCTGCCCCTGCGCCAGCCGCCGCAGGCACTGGTCCAAGCGTTTATTCGGTGAAAGTGCAAGGTCAGCAATTTGTTGTTGAAGTCGCTGAAGGCGGCGATATCAGCAGTATTGCCCCGGCAGCAGCTAGCGATGCCGCTCCTGCAGCTGCTGCGCCGACAGGAGCTGGTGAAGCCGTTGCCGCTCCTCTGGCTGGTAACATCTTCAAAGTAAATGTTGCACCAGGTGATGCAGTGAAGTCTGGTGATGTTATCTTAGTGCTCGAAGCGATGAAGATGGAAACCGAAGTTCGCGCGCCGCGCGATGGTCAAGTTGTCAGCGTTGATATCAAAGAAGGCGATTCAGTTGCTGTTGGCGACGCCTTGATATCGCTGGCATAACAGGAGCAATTAATGGAAGCGTTGCATACACTTTGGCTCGATACTGGTATTGCCAACTTTACTGGCGGCCAGTTGGTGATGATAGCCGTTGGCCTGTTGTTGTTGTATCTGGCCATCTCGAAAAACTTCGAGCCGCTGTTGTTACTGCCTATCGGCTTTGGTGCCATTCTAGCGAATACCCCGGTTGCTGGTTTTACCGAACCTGGCGGTATTCTCTATTACATCTTTGAAATCGGGGTTAAGACCGGTGTGTTCCCACTGTTCATTTTTATGGGCGTGGGCGCAATGACCGACTTTGGTGCCTTAATTGCGAATCCGAAAACGCTGTTGCTTGGTGCAGCCGCTCAGTTTGGTATTTTTGCCACCCTGTTTGGCGCTATTGCATTGAATGTCATCCCAGGCTTTGAGTTCAGTCTGCAAGATGCGGCGGCAATTTCGATTATTGGTGGTGCCGACGGGCCCACGGCGATTTTCGTCGCATCCCGTTTATCGCCTGATTTGCTTGGCGCCATCGCCGTGGCAGCTTACTCATATATGGCACTGGTACCGATTATCCAGCCGCCAATCATGAAGGCGTTAACCTCAGAAAAAGAACGTCAGATCCCAATGGGTCAATTACGTGCCGTATCGAAGAAAGAGAAGATCGTCTTCCCACTGGCAGTTTTGGCGCTGGCGATTTTGTTCTTGCCTGCATCGGCGCCACTGGTTGGTATGTTCTGCTTGGGCAACTTGATGAAAGAGTCTGGCGTGGTCGATCGATTATCGAAGGCTGCTCAGAATGAAATCATCAACATTGTCACCATCATGCTTGGTTTGGCTGTTGGCTCTAAGCTCTCGGCTGAATCTTTCCTGAGTGTTGAAACTTTGGGGATTCTGGCATTGGGCGCAGTGGCATTCTCAATTGGTACGGCTTCCGGTGTGATCATGGCTAAGATCATGAGCCGTATGACTGGCGGTAAGATCAACCCATTGATCGGTGCGGCAGGTGTTTCTGCGGTACCAATGGCTGCGCGAGTGGTGAACAAAGTTGGTTTAGAAGCCAATCCTCACAACTTCTTGCTAATGCATGCCATGGGCCCAAACGTTGCTGGCGTACTGGGCTCCGCGGTGGCGGCTGGTGTGCTGCTGGCGTTGGTTGGCTAGATACTTAGGTTCAATGACAAAAGGCTGCTTCGGCAGCCTTTTTTAATGCCAGCACGGGCCGGTATTACTGCATAAACCACATGATGAAGGTTAAGACCAAGCCGAAGGTGCCGCAAAAGGCAAAAATCATATAGAAGCCTTTAGCACCTTGTTTGACCGTCAGACCGTGGTAGTTAAGAAACAACCACCACAACGCCGATAACACCAGTGGGACTAGAAAAAGTCGAGTCATAACATCCTCTTATTATGATGCCTGAGCAGTCACTTGCTCAGGAGCGTCTTGTGCCATTAAGCCTTCTTGACGGCCGATTGCCAGCGCCACTACGGCATCACCTGTGACATTGGTAGTGGTACGCATCATATCGATAATCCGATCGATGGCGGCAATAAAGGCGATGCCTTCTAGCGGTAAACCGACTGCATTCAATGTGACCGTCAGCATCACCATGGCAGAGCCGGGAACGCCAGCGGTTCCGACCGATGCCAGTACCGCTGTGGCCATAATCAATGCGTATTCGCCCGCGCCCAGTGGAATACCATAGAGCTGAGCAATAAATACCGCCGAAATTGCCGGATATATACCACCACAGCCGTCCATATTAATGGTAGCTCCTAATGGCAATACGAAGCTGGCATATTGCTTTGAAACGCCAAGATTTTCTGTCACGCACTGAGTGGTAACGGGCAAGGTGCCGTAACTGCTGGATGACGAGTAGGCAACGAGCTGGGCGGGGAAAATACCGCGGAAAAACCGCACCGGCGACATTCGCCCCAGCCACTTCACAATGCTGCCATAAACCAACAGCATGTGAATCAAGCACGCTGCATAAATCGCGCCGACAAACTTCAGTAGTGGCACAACCGCCTCAAAGCCAAAACTACCAAACATCCAAGCAATCAAGCCGAAAACACCAAATGGGGTTAGCTCCATGACATAGCGGGTGATCTGGAACATGACCTCGGCGCCACTGGTTATAGTGGCTTTGAGTGCTTGTGCTTTGTCGCCCACGGTATTGATGGCAATACCGACCAAGATGGCGAAGAACAAGACTTGCAGAATATTGCCTTCGGCCATGGCGGCAATCGGATTGCGGGGAATGATATCAATCAGCACTTGAGCGGCAGTGGGGATATTACGCTCTTTGACGGTATCGGCGGCAATCAACTGTAGGCCGCTGCCTAAATCAAAACTTAGCGCAATAGTCAGTCCCAATGCCGAAGCAATGAAGGCGGTGGTGAGGAATAATCCGACTGTTTTGACGCCTATTCGGCCTAAGTTCTTACCTGTGTATGAGGTTAGCGCGACCACCAAGGTGCAGAACACCAGCGGGACAATCAACATGCGAATGGCGTTGATAAATAGGTCGCCGAGCGGTTTGACGATGACCGCTTGCTCTTGAAGCAATAAACCCGTTGCGGCGCCGAGGACAAAACCGGCAAGCACTCGTTGCCAGAATGGGATGGCGAACCAAATTGCAAAAATCTTCATGAATATCAGTTTATCTTATTGTTCAGCCGAGTATCCTATCGATTATCGCGCGTTCGTCCCAACAAGGTAAACCTGAGGATGCTAAATTATTGCCGGATCGATTTGACCCACTTTGGTGGCGTCGACGGCCTCAAGCTGACCCACCAGCCAAAACCAGCACTGTCTACCGGACAAGTCTTACTTAATATTCACTATTCAGGGTTAAACCCGATCGATGCTAAAACCCGCGCAGGTTTGGGCTGGGCTGCTCAGCAAAATGCCGACAAGCTGCCATGGGTTCCTGGCTATGATGCGGCAGGCCAAATTACCGCGGTTGCTGAAGGGGTTGATGAAGCGTGGTTGGGCAAACCGGTGTGCGGCATGCTTGGATTTCCGTTGCAAGGTGGCTGCTATAGCTCGATGCGGGCGACTGATCTTAATGAATTACTCGAAGTACCCAAAGGGGTTCACCTAGCGCAAGCTGCCGCCTTGCCGTTGGCTGGTTTAACTGCTCATCAGGCGTTGTTTGAGCACGGCAAAGCGAAATCTGGTGAGCGAGTTGTGATCTTGGGGGCGTCAGGTGGCGTTGGTCATATTGCTTTGCAACTAGCTGTTGCTGCCGGGTGTGAGGTTATTGCAGTGGCATCTGCTGAGCGCAAAGCGCTGCTTGAGCGACTCGGTGCCGCTCAGATCTGCGACTACAATAGCGATTGGTTAGCTGCAACGGCGGGTTGTGCCGATCTGCTTTTAGACTTTGCAGGCGGAGATGCCGGAATTGCCGCGTTGTCGACGGTTCGCGCTAATGGCCGGGTGGTGACCTTGCCAACTGTGACTGCCGAGGCTGTCATACAAACGGCGCAAGCCGCAGGTCTGCAGGCGACTGGCATGCTGATCCATCAAGACACCGAAGCATTACAACACTTGTTACAACTTGTTGCTGCTCAAAAACTTACCATTGAAGTCGAGTCTTGCTACCCTGCGGGATCTGTTGCCGATGCTCACCAACACCTTGAACAAGGACATGTTTGCGGCAAGTTGCTACTTAATTGGTGTCAGTAACACGCTCTGGTAAAGGCCCTCGCGGTGTCGCTAATCAAAGGTGCCACCGCAACATAAGGATATTCGATGATTAGAAAACTGATAATTGCTTTGTCACTGATCACTTTAGTGAGTTGCTCAGTGGCTGAACGTGCGCCCTCCGCGCCTGCAGGTGTCAACTGGGTAGAAAGTCACGCCCCAGCGCAGGGTGAATTAGGTATTAGTTACGACAAGTTTACCTTGGACAATGGCCTGACGGTGATCCTGCATGAGGACGATTCTGATCCGTTAGTCCATGTCAATGTCACTTATCATGTCGGCTCTGCCCGTGAAGAGCCGGGCATGTCCGGTTTCGCGCACTTTTTTGAGCACATGATGTTCCAAGGCTCAGTTCATGCGCCAAATGATCTCCACACGAAATTGGTCGATGCCATGGGCGGTGAGCTCAATGGCGGTACCAATAGTGACACCACTAAGTACTACAACACCGTACCGGCCAACGAGTTAGAAAAGATTTTGTGGCTGGAAGCCGATCGGATGGCATTTGTCTTACCCGCCGTCACTCAAGAAAAATTTGAGGTACAGCGCGCCACGGTCAAAAACGAGCGAGCCCAGCGCTACGATAACGCGCCGTATGGCTTGGTTTGGGAAACCACTGGGCGGGCATTGTACAACCCAGAACATCCTTACTCTTGGCCGACAATCGGTTATGTCGATGATCTCAATCGAGTCACCCTGAACGATCTCAAAGCCTTCTTCCTGCGTTGGTATGGCCCCAATAATGCGACGTTGGTGATTGCCGGCGATTTTGATAAGCAGCAGACTCTCGCTTGGGTCAAAAAGTATTTTGGTGATATTCCGGCTGGGCCGGCGGTCGAGAAAGATGACAAACAAGTGGTTAGCCTCGATGCCGACCGCTATGTCACTTTGCCCGACAACATCCACTTGCCATTGTTGCAGCTGACATTCCCTACGGTTTACGTTCAGCATCCTGACGAAGCGCCACTGGATTTTCTGTCGCAAATCATTGGCGATGGCAAAACCAGCTTGCTCTACGAGACACTCGTAAAAAGTGGTATTGCCGTACAGGTTGGCGCATCCCACCCGTGTCAGGAGCTAGCGTGTACCTTTAGTATTTACGCAGTGGTCAATCCGGCATCGGGCCGAACCTTGGCTGATGTCGAAGCCATTATTCGCGATACCTTAGCACAATGGCAGCAGCAGCCTGTCGATGCTGCAACCCTAGAAAAATTCCAACGCATGTTCAAAGCCGGCACTATTTTTGGTCTTGAGCGTGTTGCCGGTAAAGCGAGTCAACTGGCTTCGGGGGAAACCTTCTTCGGTCGCCCTGATAATATCGCCTATGACTTAGCTCGCTATGGTGCGGTCACCGAAGCGGATATTAAGCGCGTCTATCAGCAGTACATTGCCAGCCAACATGCGGTGGTGCTGAGTGTGGTCCCCCATGGCGCCGAGGCCTTGGCAGCTAAACCGGCCAATTACCCATTGCCTGAACCGCAAGGGCCGCAACCCGAGCAACTGGTGACAACCGATGTGGTTGCGCCTGAGGTGAACAGCGCTTTCGATCGCTTTGTTGAACCATCCACTGGCGCGCCGATTAGTATCGATATGCCGCAATCGTGGCAGTTTGAGCTGAGCAACGGTATCGAAGTTAAAGGCATTTCGACCAATGAGATCCCAACGGTATCGATTTTACTCAATATTGAAGGTGGTCCGTTGCTTGACCCAGCAGGTAAAGAAGGGCTGGCAGCACTCACTGCGGCGATGATGAATGAATCGACGCAACAACGAAGCACCGAGCAGCTAGCCGATGCCATTGAAAGCTTGGGCAGCCGGATCTCGTTCAGCTCTGGTGGTCGTTCGACCCAGGTTTCAGTTTCTAGCTTGATTGAGTTCTTGCCTGAAACGCTTGCTTTGGTTGAAGAAATGCTGACCCAGCCGGGTTTCAAACAAGCTGATTTTCATCGCTTAAAACAGCAGACCATGCAGTTTTTGCAACACGCCAGCAAAGATCCTAAATCGATAGCGGCTAATACCAAGCGGCAGCTCCTGTGGGGCAAAGACACGCGCTTGGGTGTCGCCGACGGCGGTACGCTGGCGTCAGTTGAGGGTATTACCCTCGACGATGTTAAAGCCTTCTATCAAGCCAACTATTCAAGCGCGATGGCTCAAGCCGTGGTTGTTGGCAATGTCAGTCAAGCCGATGCCAAGCAGTCACTGCAGTGGTTGCAATCTTGGTCGGGCGACCCCATAACGCTTCCAGCAGCAACTGAAGGAGTGACTCAGCATCAAGGCCAGATCATTCTGGTCGATCATCCTGAAGCGGCTCAGGCGGTGATGATTGTTGGCCGTGCGGCACCGCCGTTTGATGCCACTGGTACTCAGTTCAAGCTGGGGTTGGTGAATTATCCGTTGGGAGCCAGCTTTACTAGCCGTGCGAATCAGTTGCTGCGAGAGCAAAAAGGCTACACTTACGGCGCTTTTTCACGGTTTGCTGGTGGCAAGCAACAAGGCAATTTCAGCTTGTCAGCCGATTTGCTGCAACAAGCCACCGGCCAAGCGGTCGTTGATACTATCGAACTATTAACGGCTTATTCCGAGCAGGGGCCAACGGTGCAAGAGGTTGCCACCATGCGCAGTGCGGTGACCCAAGGCGAAGCTTTGGTTTATGAGTCTGCTGGGCAAAAAGCATCATTGCTCCGACGGATCCAACAGTTCAATTTGGCTGATGATTTTCCGGCGCAGCAACAGCAAATTATTGCTTCTATCGAGCAGCAAGAGCTGCAACAGTTAGCGAAGCAATGGTTAGATCCAATGACCATGTGGGTACTGATTGTTGCCAATGCCGATAGCGTTAAGGCTGATTTAGAAGCCATCGAGGGGTGGACGGTAACCACCTGGGCGCCATAACAACAACTGATAAAGGCCACCGACCATCAGGTTTGTGGCCATCACTTAATTAGGAAAAAAAGTTGAGCGATATTCTCTCCCAGCGATTAGAGCAACTGGCCCAAAGTGACGTCACTCAAACCTTGCAGGCGATTCGCCGAGGGATTGAAAAAGAAAGTCTACGGATTGACCAAGAGGGCCGGTTATCGCAACAGTCGCACCCGAAGGGGCTTGGCTCTGCGCTGACTCACCCTGCCATTACGACCGATTATTCCGAAGCGCTGATCGAGTTTATCACTCCGGTTAGTGACAGTATTGACGCCAGTTTGGCATCGTTGGCGGATGCCCATAAGTTTGCCTTTGGGCAAATGAATGGCGAGCAGTTCTGGCCTATGAGCATGCCTTGTTATGTTGAGGATGAAGGGCAGATTCCTATCGCTCAATACGGCTCGTCAAACATTGCTCAGATGAAAACCATTTATCGCAAAGGTCTTCATTCGCGCTATGGCAGCATGATGCAGGTGATTGCCGGGGTCCATTACAACTTTTCGATGCCCGATGCATTCTGGCCGGTGTGGCAGGATATTCTCGGTCAGCAGCAGATGGATGCCGCTGAATTCCGCTCAGAGCATTACATGGGGTTGTTGCGTAACTATTATCGATACGCTTGGGTGATCCCGTTCTTGTTTGGCGCATCACCAGCTCTGTGTGGTTCGTTCTTGCAAGGTCGTGAGCATAACCTGCCATTTGAAAAGCTGGGTAAGGGCACTTTGTATTTGCCTTATGCCACCAGTTTGCGAATGAGTGACTTGGGCTACACCAACAGCTCGCAGTCACAGCTCTATGTGTGTCATAACACATTGACGGATTACGTCAGTTGTTTGCAGAGCGCCATTTCAACGCCGTCAGATGATTTTGCCAAGCTCGGTATTAAAGATGCAGATGGTCAATATCGGCAAC
Organism: Neiella litorisoli; assembly: GCF_014773395.1. Classification (GTDB taxonomy): domain Bacteria; phylum Pseudomonadota; class Gammaproteobacteria; order Enterobacterales; family Neiellaceae; genus Neiella; species Neiella litorisoli. The sequence goes on from NZ_JACXAF010000007.1 coordinate 170,306, forward strand.
TCAATGCCAACGTCTTGCAGATTGAAAACGAGCTCTATTCACCGATTCGGCCCAAGCGCGTCGCCCAATCGGGTGAAACACCAACCCAAGCGCTGCGTCGCGCCGGGGTGGAATACGTTGAGGTGCGCTCGCTTGATGTCAATCCATTCTCGCCGGTTGGCGTGGATAAGCTGACGGTAGCCTTTATCGATTTGCTGCTCTGCTTGTGTTTGCTAGAAGAGAGTGGCCCTCGCGATCCAGACGATCAGCAGCGCGCCCGAGAGAACATGATTAAGGTGGTGTTGGAAGGACGTAAACCGGGCCTGATGCTGGAACGTCGCAATGGGCCGGTGAGCTTGCGCCAGTGGGGGGAAGACATTGTTGAGCAGTTGCGGCCAATTGCTAAGCTGCTCGATCAGGGCCAACGCCACAATACCTATCAGCAAGCCCTAGCTGCGCAGTTGCGCCGCTTCCAACAACCTGAGCTCACCACTTCTGGACGACTGATTGAGCAGTTGATTAAGTCGAACATGGATAATGGTCAGTTCGGTTTGCATTTGGCATCGCAATACAAGAAGTTATTGACCAGCGTGCCGTATCAGCAAAGTGATGATGGCTATTGGCAAAACTTGGCTGCTCAATCGTTGCAGCAGCAGCGTGAGATGGAGCAGCAAGTGCAGCCAAGTTTGGATGACTTTTTAGCAGATTACTTTGCCAGAAACGGCCAGCCATTTTCTCTGTAAGCGGTTATTGGACGAATTTTAGATAAAAAAAAGAGTCGCTGTTGTCAGCGACTCCCACATACCCAGGGGAAAATGAAAGGGATATAAAGATGAACAATGCGATAAATTCCGTTCACTAAGTCAGACCGGCGGTGTCGCTAAAAGTTCAGCTATTTTTGATTTTTTTTCCAAATTTTTTCGGAGTGCGCTGAGAGAATGAAAAAAAGCAAGTTAAAACAAGTTGTTGTGACAGTTTGTTTGTTGTCGATGACAGCCTGTTCGACCACGCCTCCGGCTAATCCAGACAACCTATGCGACATCTTTCGAGAAAAGGATGATTGGTACGACGATGCGGTCTCGATGAATGAAAAGTGGGGCGTCCCCATTCAAATTCCGATGGCCATGATGTATCAAGAATCGAGCTTCCGTCATGATGCACTGCCACCGCGCGATTATGTCTTCTTTGGTTTAATTCCTTGGGGCCGAGTCAGCAGCGCCTATGGTTACTCGCAGGCTAAGACCATGACTTGGCAGGATTATATCCGCGAAACAGGCAACTCTGGCGCAGACCGCGATGATTTCGGCGACGCCATTGATTTTATGGGCTGGTTTATTACCAAAACCCATAAAATTAATGGTGTATCTCGGTGGGATGCCTACGGCCAGTACCTTAATTATCATGAAGGCTGGGGTGGCTATCGACGCAAGACTTACAATGGCAAACCTTGGTTAAAGAAGGTCGCCAAGAAGGTCGAGCAGCGCGCCAGTCAATACGGAACCCAGTACCGTAAATGTAAAGACGAGTTGGAAGGTGGCTTTTTCGACTGGTTGTTCTGAGTTGACCCAGCCACTTAGCTGGGTCATTAAGTGCGCGTTAAAGTAAGCGTTTTTTACTCGGCCGAGTCAGCATTCTTACTTGCTTCACCATGTTGTCGGCAACTTCCAGAATTTCAATGGTGTAATCGCCAATTCGCAAACTAATATGGGAATCTGGAATGTCTTCTAAATATTCCAAAATGAGGCCGTTGAGAGTTTTCGGCCCGTCGGTAGGCAGACTCCAGTTGAGCTCTTTGTTGAGATCGCGAATGTTGGCCGTGGCGTCCACCAGATAACTTCCATCATCCTGCAGTTCAATTTCTTCACTCGGCGCCATGCTGACGGTGGTAGTGAAATCGCCAACAATTTCTTCAAGAATGTCTTCTAAAGTGACTAAACCCTGAATATCGCCGTATTCATCAACGACCAAGCCAATCCGCTCTTTGTTGCGCTGGAACTTGAGCAACTGAACATTAAGCGGCGTGCCCTCTGGGATGTAATACAAGGGTCTGACGGCGCGCAGCATCGATTCTTTTTCAAACTCGCCCTTGGCCAGCAAGCGCAGGGCGTCGCGGCTGTGGACAAAGCCAACCGCGTCATCGACGGTATCTCGATACAGCAGTACTTTGGTGTGCGAGGTAGAGATCAGTTGTCGCGACAGCACTTTCCATTCTTCATTGACATCAAAGCCGATAATCTCACTGCGCGGCACCATAATGTCTTCGACGGTGACTTTCTCTAAATCGAGAATCGATAGCAGCATATCTTGGTGGCGTCGCGGGATCATTTTGCCTGCATCGTGCACCACTGAACGCAACTCTTCCGAGCTTAAATGTTCGTCATTGTCATCACTGTTTTTAATGCCGAATAGACGTAGCAAGCCATTGGAAAGAAAGTTGACCAGCCACACCGCCGGATAGAACACCACCATTAACGGCTTGAGTAGCACTGACATTGGAAACGCGACTCGCTCAGGATAGAGCGCGGCAAATGTTTTTGGGGTGACCTCAGCAAAAATGAGCAGGAAGAAAGTCAGGCCAAAGGTCGCAACAGCAATGCCGTAATCACCAAACACCCGCAAACTTAGAACGGTGGCGATGGATGATGCCATGATATTGACTAGATTGTTGCCGATTAGGATCAGACCGAGTAATCGATCTGGGCGTTCGAGCATACTTAATACCCGACGGGCGCCTTTGTGTTTTTGCTTGGCTTGGTGCCTTAACCGATAGCGGTTAATGGACATCATCCCTGTTTCCGAGCTGGAAAACATTGCAGAAATGATGATCAATCCAAAAAGAGCCCAGAGTAGGGCGCCGTTTGATATGTCGTTCAAGAACGAAAATCCTTTATGGCAGTTGAAGTGGCATTGGGCCGTATTCAGGGGCCCAATGTCAAGCCCACTAACTCGACAGTAACACTTCTTTAATAAAGCGGCTGCCGAAATAGGCCAGTGTCAGCACCGATGCGGACACGATACTAAATATAGCCATACGTTTGGCCGACATGCCAATGCGCCAGTCGACCCACAGCACATAAGCGTAAATGAGCCACGCGGCAACTGTCAGAATGGCTTTATGACCCTGGCCGTGACCAAAGAAACCTTCAAGAAAATGCCAGCCAATTACAATGCTGGCGGTCAGCAAGAAAAAGCCAATGCGAAGCAGCAAGCTGAGTTGGCGGTTGACCACCATTAACGGCGGTAAACCCGCCAGCGGGCCATGATGCTTCAAGCGGTAATCAATCAGCCAGACTTGCACCGCCATTAGTGCGGCGATAAACATGCAGCAATACGACAGCACGGCCAGCGAGACATGAACGGCCAGCCCGGTCATACCAACAAAGTTGGTGAAATAGTGATTAGATTCAGTCATGGCAGGCGTAATGACCATGGCGCAGAGCAGATAAACCGGCGGTAACAGCAGCAGAGATTTGAGGCTTTGATGGCCAAGAGTAAGTACCGCAGCGACTAGCAACAGTACGAGTGAAGCCACATTCGGCAGGCTGAAATCGAGCACACCACCAACCGCAAAGACCTGCCAGCCAATCAGCACTGCGTGCAGTACCAGTGCTGGAGTCGCCAATAATATCGGAGACAGCGCTTTTGGGCTGGGTCGTATCCATTGTTGCCAAAGCACCGCCGCAATGGCGAGGTACAACAAGATCACGATAAGTGCCAATTGAGACATTTGCATCATGCGTTAGTGAGCTCCTGATGGGCTGTTGAGCAAATCAAAGGCCCAGTCTCGAATAGGTTTAAAGGCCGCGGCGATTAAAATAATAAGGGACGATACGCTAAGCCACAGTGGCATCCAGTCAGAGTGTTGATGACCATTGGCAATCTCAATGTGGTGCTGGTCAATCAGCAAATCTAAAGCGACGCCGCTCAACAATGCCATAGCCATCACTGAAACGATATATTTGATCATGATGTTTTGGCCTAACTCATTACGCAGCACAGCAATGGTTGACATATTGGTTGCCGGGCCTGCCAGCAGAAATACCAGCACAGTGCCAGGCGATACGCCCGCCAGCATCAAACCTGCGGCAATGGGGGTCGAGGCGCTGGCACAAATGTACATCGGAATGCCGATCACTAGCATGATAAATTTGGCGATCCAGCCACTGCCCCACGATGCCAACCATTCGGTCGGGACAAATGTCTGTACGGCGGCAGCAATGACAAGGCCGGCCAACAACCACCAAGCGATGTCTTGATAGAGCTTGCCAAAAGCAAACTGAATGCCGGTGATAACCGAGGATTCTTTCGCTGCTTTATCGTTGGACTTGGAGTCACAGCATGAGCTGGTTGTTGTCGCCGCTGGCTGTTTCGAGCTGCAACAGGAGCTGGTTGCTGGCTTTGCTGGCGCAGATTTGCTGCAACAGCTGGTGGTGACCTCATCGATGCTGGCAGCTGCAGGTTTTTGCTGGCTGTTCTCTGAATCTGACGCATTGACCCACAAGCCAGCTGTTAACGCTGTTGCAATCGCGGCTACCGGTCTGACTATGGCCATAAAAGGCCCCATCATGGCATAAGTTAGGGAAATTGAATCGACACCGGTTTCTGGAGTCGAGACTAAAAAGGATACCGTGGAGCCTTTACTGGCCCCACTGCGGCGGATGCCCAGCGCCACTGGAATGACGCTGCATGAACACAATGGCATCGGCGCGCCGAGCAGGGCGGCTTTGACAATGGGTTTACTGCCTGAGCCGCTGAGCTGTCGCTTAACCCAAGATTCCGGTAGCCAGGCTTTTATCAGGCCCGCGATGATAAGACCGAATAGTAGATACGGCGCGGCTTCTAGGCTTAGGTCGATTAAGTGGTTGAAAAACGTCATTGTTAACCCCGCATGCAGAGCTGAGATTATAACCCCATGTGCGGTTGAAATTAACCCGCAGCTTGATCCGGATAATGATCATCCCAATCTTGTTGAAATCGCGTATAATCGCCACCTTCGTATTACCCCAGATCTGGTACTCAATATGTTTGATAACCTGACCGAGCGTTTATCGCAGACGCTCAAAAACGTAACAGGCCGTGGCCGCCTGACGGAAGACAACATCAAGCAGACGCTGCGTGAAGTGCGCATGGCGTTGCTCGAAGCCGATGTGGCTTTGCCGGTGGTAAAAGACTTCGTCAATCGGGTGAAAGAGCGCGCCGTTGGTCAGGAAGTATCGAAAAACCTGAACCCTGGCCAAGCCTTTATTAAGATCGTTCGTGACGAGCTCGAAGCCACTATGGGTGAGCAGAACGAAGATCTTAATCTTCGTGCCCAGCCGCCAGCGATCATCTTAATGGCGGGTTTGCAAGGTGCCGGTAAAACCACCAGTGTTGGTAAATTGGGCCGATTCTTAAAAGAGCGCCAGAAAAAATCAGTGCTGGTGGTCTCTGCTGACGTTTATCGCCCTGCGGCGATTAAACAGTTGGAAACAGTGGCTGGTGAAGTAGGCGTAGAATTCTTTCCGTCATCGACCGACCAAAAGCCCGTCGATATTGCCAACGCCGCGATTGAGCACGCACGTAAGCAATTTATTGATGTAGTGCTGGTGGATACCGCAGGTCGCTTGCATGTCGATGAAGACATGATGGGCGAAATCAAAGATCTGCATGCCACCATTCAGCCTGTCGAGACCCTGTTTGTGGTCGATGCGATGACAGGTCAGGACGCCGCCAATACTGCCAAGGCGTTTAACGACGCCTTGCCACTGACCGGTGTGATCCTGACCAAAACTGATGGTGATGCCCGCGGTGGTGCAGCGCTATCGGTGCGCCACATTACCGGCAAGCCAATCAAATTCCTCGGCGTAGGCGAAAAGCTCGACGCCTTAGAGCCGTTCTACCCTGACCGTGTGGCATCACGGATTTTGGGTATGGGGGATGTGCTGTCACTGATCGAAGAAATTGATCAGAAGGTCGACAAAGACAAAGCGGCCAAAATGGCGGCCAAGCTACAAAAAGGTAAAGGCTTTGATTTAGAAGACTTCCGCGACCAGTTAGCGCAAATGCGTAACATGGGCGGGATGATGGGCTTGATGGACAAAATGCCTGGCATGGGCGGTATGTCTGAGCAAATCAAAGACAAAATGAATGACAAGATGACGGTGCACATGGAAGCCATCATTAACTCCATGACACCGGCAGAGCGCCAGCGCCCAGATATTATCAAGGGCTCGCGCAAGCGTCGCATTGCTGCCGGCTGCGGGCTTCAGATCCAAGACGTCAACAAGCTACTGAAGCAATTCAACCAGATGCAAAAAATGATGAAGAAAATGTCAGGCAAAGGCGGCATGAAGAAAATGATGCGCGGTATGCAGGGTATGCTACCACCCGGCATGGGCGGTGGAATGGGTGGCGGCCCTGGCGGCTTTCCTCCACGTTAAAGCGAGTCGAATTATCGGTAGAAAGGAGCTGTTATTAGCTCCTTTTTTGTGTCGGCTATGACTTGCCGCTGCGCATAGACCTTGGCGTGCGCAACCTGCCCAGAAAGTTTGGACTTCTGCTAAACTGCATTCACGCGTTTGTAGGGCTTCAGAGGTTTACCCATGCTAAAACCAGTAGGAATTATTTTAAGTTGTTGTTGCTTAGTATCGTGTGGCGGTAGTAGCAGTAACAGTGGCGATAATCCAACCACTTCTCTTTTTTCTCTCGCTATATCCGATGCACCAGTTGATGACGCCAACAAAGTGGTGATTACCATTGATCGCGTCACCTTGCGCAACCCCAGTGGCGATGATGTGGTGTTTGATACTTTTAATAACAGTGAAGAAGGTATTGTTGATGCCGACACTGTGCAAATCGATTTGCTTGAGTACGCCGGCAGTAAGCAATTTCAAATCCTTGAGGATGAGCGAATCCTCGCCGGAGATTACAGCGATATGCTGCTGGAAATTCTCGATGAGGATGAAACGCTTTCTTATGTTGAAGAAACCGATGGTTCAATTAAGCCAATAAAAGTGCCGAGCGATGAATTGAAGCTGGGTTCATTTACTATTGTTGAGGCTGATCAAACACAAGCTTTCACGGTTGAATTTAATCTCCGTAAGTCAATGACGTACAAGCCAGGGCCGGACGAGTACAACCTCAAACCTCGTGGTGTGACGCTCGTCGAGACATCACAATCGGGCACCATTGGCGGTAATGTTGATTGGAATGCCATGCTGGCTGAACCAAGTTGTGCCAGCAGTGGTCATTTGGTCTATTTGTATTCCGGTGTTGGTGTTTCGCAAGCAAATATGAGCGATGAATTTGACTCTGAAGATAGCAATAATGGCGCCCCTTCAGGGGCTATTGCTCCGTTTGCCAGTACTGCCGTTGCCATGGATGAAGAGACCGGCTTGTATTCCTACGAGTTTGGTTTTGTTCCTGTAGGTGATTATACCCTCGCATATGCTTGCGACTTGGGCGAAGGGGGAGATGATCCGGATATCTACGATGGTATCGACATTCCAAATCCACTCTCGTCAGTGGCTGAAGTCACCTTAACCGCTGGCGGTTCTGCCCGCGTTGACTTTCCTGATGCAAGCTCAGCTCCAGAAGCGTTGACCCTCGGCATTTCTGATGCGCCAGTTGATGATGTCGATGAAGTAGTGGTGACTGTCGATGTGGTGACGTTCAAGCAGTCAGGAACGGACGACCAGATATTCGACTGTTTCTTAGTTGATGCAGAAGAAGGTGATGTTGATGACGAGAGTTGTCCGACGAGTGACACCGAAGGGAAAGTGTATGCAGATTTAGTGTCAGTCAATTTGCTCGACTACACCGGCGGCAAGCAATTTATTCTGCTCGATGGTGTTGAGATAGCTGCAGGTGACTATCAGGATGTTTGGCTCGATGTGTTTGATGAAGACACAGAATACGCTTACGTCAATGAACAACTTCCTGAAGAGGGACAGCCCCAAGAAGAAGCGTTCATCAAGGAGTTGAAGGTTCCTTCAGGTACTCTCAAACTTGGCGGTTTCAGCTACGATGAGCAAGGCACTCAACTGACGATTGATTTCAACTTAAGAAAATCAATGACCTACAATCCAGGGCCAGATCGTTACATCCTTAAGCCCAGAGGCGTCAGCCTAATCAACAATGCAGGGACCGGCAATATCACCGGCAACCTCGGTGAAGCGTTATCAGCGAGCGATGCGTGTAGCGCTGAAGGAGCGTGGCAAATCGTTTATTTGTATGCTGGCTCTCCAACCGAAACGCTCGGCGATGAATACGACCCTGAAAGCAATGCTGGAGTTACTGCTGTTGAGCCTTTCATGAGTGTTGCGGCGAATGATGACGGCTCGTTTGGTTTCGGTTTTGTGCCAGCAGGGACTCATACGCTGGCTGTCTATTGTGGTTTGGAAGAAGATGATCCGGAGGACTTTGATGGATTAACGATTCCTACGCCAACCGATAGTCGTGTTGATGTCACCGTCACTGAAGGGTTAACCACAACGTGTGACCTGTCAGTCGGTGGTTGCTGAGCCGGTGAAGTAAAACGAACAACCCAAAGAGCTAGTAATAGCTCTTTGGGGACGTTATCGACACCAATTGTCCTCTTATTTGCCTCTTAATATCGTTGTTTGAACTAACCTTAGTTGTCGCTGGTTATCTGGCGGCACGTCGGTATTAATGCACGATAAAATCGCAAGTTAGTTGAAGAGAAGGAAATTCGTTATGGCCAATTCGGCTCAGTGGATCGGTAGAGGTATATTCGCACTTGTATTTTCTACCATTACTTTAACTTGGGCTGCTGAACAGGACTTCAGCTCAATGCAAATGAAAGGTGTCGAGCAAATCGAGGTTGAAGTCGATTTAAATGGCGCTGCTCAACGTTTATCCAAAGCAGTCACATTTGCAACGATTTCAAACCAAGACCGTGATGATTTCGATGAGGACGCGTTTAATGGTTATCACGATTTTATTCAGCAGTCTTATCCTCTGGTACACAAACACCTAAAACGTGAGCTTGTCGGTGACCCAAGGCCATTCAGTTTAATCTACACATGGCAGGGCAAACAGCCATCGCTTCCTCCTGCTATTTTCATGGCCCATCAAGATGTAGTGCCAATTGCAGAGGAGTCTCGTGATCAGTGGCATCAGGAGCCGTTTTCCGGAGCCATCAAAGATGGTTACATTTGGGGACGTGGTGTGCTGGATGATAAAAACCAAATTCATGCGATTCTAGAGGCCGCAGAAATGAAGTTGGCTCAGGGGTTTCAACCTGATCGTACTTTGATTTTTGTGTTTGGTCACGATGAAGAAGTCGGAGGCCCAGAAGGGGCTAGATACGCGGCCGATCTAATTGAAAAACGCTATGACAAAATCGCTTTTGTTATCGATGAGTCTGCTCCGTTGGTGCCAGATATTTTTCCTGGGATCCGCGGCAATACTGCGTTAATTGGCATTGCCCAAAAAGGTTACGTCAGTCTAGAGGTCGCGATAAACGGTATTGGCGGACATTCCTCACAACCCCCAAAAGAGTCCAATATTGTCGCACTTGCTAAAGCGGTACAAAAAATCGAAGCGGCTCAGTTCCCATACAAAATACATGATGCAGTGCGCTATCAGTACCGTTTTATGGGGCCAGAACTTCCTGCCGAGCAGCAGCCCATGTATAAAGCCGTTGCCTATGGCAACAACGATTCAATTAGTGAATTGGAGCAGAAGTTTCTGGCGGTCATGGAGCAAAACCAAGTCACTCGGGCAATGCTCCACACCACAACTGCGGTGACCATGTTTAATGCTGGCATTAAAGATAATGTATTGCCGCCAGCGGCTACTGCAGTGGTGAACTTCAGACCAATGCCGGGAGATACACCGGAAGTCATCATTGAACATGTTAAAAAAGCTGTAGATGATGAGCGCATTACGGTGCGGGATATTTCAGCTTCGACGCCGGCAACTAAAGTGGCAGATCCTCATGGCAAAGGTTATCAGGTGCTGGAGAAAACGCTGCGCCAAATCTGGGGCAATGATTTAGTGGTATCGCCGTTTTTCGTCATTGGCGGATCCGATTCGAAACACTTTCAAGCTCGCGAATTTGCGCCGGATGTATACACCATCACTGCGATTCAGCTTGAAAACACCACTGAGTTCGAGGGCTTTCATGGAGTGAATGAACGCATACTGATTGACGAGTATGGCCGTTCCATTGGCTTTTTCTATACCTTGATGGAAAACCTACAGCAGCTTTAATTTACAGCAGCAATCCACCATCAATGGCAATAAACTGACTGGCCGCTCGTTTGAGCGAGTCGGCGGTCAGCTGCTCGACGCCGTACACCATCACTTGTTTGCCTTTATTTTTGAGATGCTCGACCAGTAACGCAAAATCACCATCGCCGGATACCAGAACCACTTGGCCTGCCTGCTCTGAATATTCCATTGCATCAATGGTAATGCCGACATCCCAATCACCTTTGGCCGAGCCGTCTGATCGTTGGATAAAGGGCTTGAGCTTGACCTCAAAACCAATGGCTCGAAGAATGTTTTGAAACTCACGCTGTTTTTGGTCGCCACGGTCAATGGCATAAGCAAATGCTTTGGTTAAGGTTTTATCTGACGTTGCCAGTGCCCAAAATTGGTTGTAATCAAAATTGCGGCCAAAGGCTTGGCGCGTGGTGTAATAGACATTCTGGACGTCGACTAAGATAAGCGTGGATTTCATGACTGGGTTCCGCTGTGCTGTTGCCTTGCATTCTAACGGGTTTCCAGTAAGGTTCGAGCGATTAAATAAAACTCCCGTTAAGGTCTACCGATGGCGAAACGAATTCACTACACCTTTAAAGGCCAGAATAAAACCATTGCCTTTGCTCAGGATCGCTTCAACAATTTGTTTGAAGCCATTGCCGCTGAAGAGGGCATTGATTTGACTGCTTATTTGAAAATGGAGCAGCAAGTTGAAATGGTATCGAAAAACAACAAAGCGGTGCGTGACTTCAGAGACAAAGAATTCGCCCGTATGGGCTTTAGCCAAATTCGCTTTGTTAAAGAGTAACCCCGTCTGTCAAGCCGGTCTTTTTCAGGCTTTTGCTTGCATTCTAACCAGTTTCTAGTAAGATCCGTCCGCTTTCCCGCAGGGGGCGCAAGTTTCTTGTGGGGAACACTGGAACCGCAAACCCCTATTTATAGAGATAGAGGACGGTATGGTAACCATTCGTTTACAACGTGGCGGAGCTAAAAAAACTCCGTTTTATCAAATCGTAGTTGCAGACTCTCGTCGTGCGCGCGATGGTCGTTTCATTGAGAAATTGGGTTTCTTCAACCCTGTTGCTCGTGGTAACGCTGAGCGCTTGCGTCTGGATCTGGACCGCGTAGCTCACTGGGTAGGTCAAGGTGCACAAACTTCTGACCGTGTTGCTCAGTTGGTTAAAGAGCTGAAAAAAGCTCAAGCATAAGGTTCTGGAGTGGGAATGTCCGCTGAAAAGATTGTTGTAGGGAAAATTGGTACGCCCTACGGCATCAAGGGTTGGGTTAAAGTCCACTCTGCCACCGATGCGACTGAAGGCATTTTCGATTACGCCCCTTGGTATGTCCAAAAGGGTAGTAACTGGCAGGAAATGACCATTGAAGCTTGGCGCTGGCACAATAAAGGGCTAGTGGCGAAATTCGATGGCATTGACGACCGAACACAAGCAGAGCGCCTGACGAACGCTACCATCGCGGTAGATGAGTCTGCTTTGCCTGAACTCGAAGACGAGTTCTACTGGCGTGACCTAATCGGTTGCGAAGTAGTGACGGACAAAGGTTACAACCTGGGTAAAGTCGAAGGATTGTTGGAAACCGGCTCAGCTGATGTGCTGCGAGTGAAGGCAAATCCAAATGATGGCTTTGGTCAAACAGAACGATTAATCCCGTATATCGACGGTCAGTTCGTTCTCGACATTAATATTGCCGAGAAAAAGATCACCGTGGATTGGGATCCTGGCTTTTAGTCAGGCAAGCGAACATGTGGTTTGGTGTTGTTAGTTTGTTTCCGGAAATGTTCCGGAGCATTACTGAATATGGCGTGACTGGCCGAGCAGTCCGCAATGGCCTCATTGAGTTTCATTGCTGGAATCCTCGCGATTTCACTCACGACAAACATCAAACAGTGGATGACAGGCCTTACGGCGGTGGTCCTGGCATGTTGATGATGGTGCAACCTCTTCGTGATGCCATTCATGCTGCGAAAGCAGCGGCAGGCGAAGGAGCCAAGGTGGTCTATTTGTCACCGCAAGGGCGTAAGTTGGATCAGCAAGGCGTTTCTGAGCTTGCTCAAAACGACAAACTGATTCTGGTTGCTGGTCGCTATGAAGGCATTGATGAACGCGTCATTGAGGCGGAAGTCGATGAAGAATGGTCGATTGGTGATTACGTGTTAAGTGGTGGTGAACTGCCAGCCATGACCCTGATTGATTCAGTCGCTCGGTTTGTTCCGGGTGTGTTGGGTAAACAGGCGTCAGCTGAGCAGGATTCATTTACCGAAGGCTTATTGGATTGTCCCCATTATACGCGGCCTGAAGTATTAGACGGGAAAACCGTGCCCTCAGTGTTACTGAGTGGCAATCATGAACATATTCGTCGGTGGCGGCTTCAGCAGTCCTTAATTCGGACTTACGAAAGGCGGCCCGACTTAATTGAAGGTCTAGCTCTGACTGACGAGCAAGCTAAGTTGCTTGCGGCTTATCTCGACGAGAAAGCTTAGTTTCAGTTACCTAGGGTGGAAATATTATGAGCAATATCATCAAGCAGCTCGAAGAAGAGCAAATGAAAACTGATGTGCCTGCATTTGGTCCAGGTGACACAGTTGTTGTACAAGTTAAAGTAATTGAAGGTGACCGCGAACGTCTGCAGGCGTTCGAAGGTGTGGTTATCTCTAAGCGTAACCGTGGTCTTCACTCTGCCTTTATCGTTCGCAAGATCTCTAATGGCGAAGGTGTTGAGCGTACTTTCCAGACTCACAGCCCACTGATTGACAGCATCGAAGTGAAACGTCGCGGTGCAGTTCGTCGTGCGAAGCTGTACTACCTGCGTGAGCGTTCAGGTAAGTCTGCACGTATTAAAGAAAAGCTTAACTAAACCCATTTTTAATTCGGTTTCCGGTTCCAGTACCAAGCATAAAAAAGCCCGCAATAGCGGGCTTTTTTATTGCCAAAATTCGACCAGGGAAGTGCTATGCCTTTTCGCCAAGGCAGTTACGCTATTGGTATATGTGGGGTTTCTGGTTTAGCAATAAACTGTGCAGATCGCCGCTGCCCATGGGTTTGCCCATCAGGTACCCTTGAGCGAGGTGGCAACCATTTTCGCTTAACCATTGCGCTTGTTGCTCTAACTCAACCCCTTCGGCGATCACCTGCAGATCGAGTTGCCGACCTAACTCAATAATGATCCGAGCGATGACCTGATCCATGTCTGATTCATGGACATCGCAAATAAAGCTGCGATCAATTTTCAATTTGTCGATCGGAAAACGGTGCAAATAGCTGAGCGATGAATAGCCCTTACCAAAGTCATCAATGGCTAAACTAACGCCAATGCGTTTGAGCTCATGGAGTGCCGTCAGGCAACCCTGCGCATCCTTCATTAACACCCCTTCGGTGATTTCCAACTCAATAAAGCTGGCTGGTAATTCCGCTTCTTTCAGCAACTGCTCTAGCTCGCTGATAAAGTCAGGATGCTCAAACTGGCGCGGTGAAATGTTAATGGCGATTTGAGTGGGAAAACCATGGTGATACCAAAATGCTGCTTGATGAACCGCAGTGCGCAGCACCCAACGACCAACATCGATAATCAATCCGCTTTGCTCGGCAATGGGAATAAACTCAGCCGGTGAGACCTGACCAATATCCGGATGGTGCCATCGCAGCAAAGCCTCAGCGCCAACCATTTTGCCGCTGTGCAATTCAAACTGCGGTTGGTAATGGACCGATAACTGGTTATCTCGAATTGCTTGGCCAAGGGCTTGCTGTATGGCCCAACGACGCTTGCGTTTATCGCGTAGCTCGTTGGAAAAAAACTGTAGTGAGTCCTGACCTTTGTAGCCCGCTTCTGCCAGTGCTGAGTACAATTGATCTAATGCCTGCTCTGGCGGCGTCGTTGGGCTGACCATGGTGGCGCCACGATTCCAACGCGGATGATATTCGCCAATAGTGGTGTGAATGGGCTGATGTAGCGCCTCTCTGATACGCTTTATCTGAGCGTCCACTTCTGCCTTATTTTCGACTGGTCCAGACAGTAAATAGATGCCTTTGCCACTTCGATACACTTTGATGAAGTTGAGGTTTAATTCATCAAGAATGTTCAGCAGGTGGTGGGAAAATGCACGGTGGATCTGTTCAATAATATCGTAGCCCTGACCGGCCACGTAGATCTCTAGGTTGTTCAATTCTAATGCCACCAGAATGGTGTTCTGACGTCGCTTCTGATGCAAGTCGAGCAGCATTTTAGATTGGTTGGGTAAGCCTGTAACTCGATCATGAAAGGCTTTGTGACGATAGTAATTACTTGCTTTTAGGTAGCGATAAAGTAAAGCAAACGCCAGCAGTAGCAACACCAGCATGGCGCTGTCGAGTATTAATGAACGCGATTTGGCACCCTGTAAAAGTGCCAGCGTTTGTTGTTCCTGCGCCTCAACCGCTTTAATGACTTTGGCTTGCTCGGTGGCAGTAATGTTGTGCAGTTGGCCAACTAGAAATGAGATTTTCTGCAGCTTAAAGGTTGCTTGTTGCTCACTGACTTGTTGATCAGTTAATTGAGTTTCAGCCTGCAGCTGATATTCCAGGGTTAACGTTTGCTGCCACAGCTGTGTCAGCTCTTGCTCATTGATTTGTTCAAATAAGGTGTTTGCCGTATTGCGGGCATGTTCAAGTCGCTTCTGGTTATTGATTGAGGCATTGGAGAACCAAGTTTGCAGCATCAGCTGGTAGCGAGTTAAGGCCGCTTTAGTGTCATTGAAACGCTCAATCGCGGGCAGCCGCTCCTGCAGCATTTGATCGGAGGTAATGGCAAGCTCGCGCTGTAATCGATAGCCATCGTAAACCAGCAACACCATCGGTGTGCACAGCAGCATCGCAAACAGCCAACCGTACCGTTTAGGGTTTTCAGTAAAACTGACAAAAGCTCGGTAAGCCCGTGCTTTAAGGGTAATTTTCAGTCGTCGAATTCGCGCCATCGAGGCAAGTTTTAGCATACTACTGCATTCATTTTATGTGTAATTAAAGGTTTACACGTGTATTTTTTAATGTACATCTTGATTTTTTTGCAATCTAGAATAGACTTGCAACCCAATGTTTTTGGCTATATTGGCAAAATATTCGGTTTGCCAGCAAGGTGTAAATTTTGAAGGACACAATCAACGATATCCATATTCAGTCTGAACACGTGATGATCACGCCAAGTCAGCTGAAGGCCCAGTACCCTGTATCAGAAACGGTTTTGGACGCGGTTAAAGCGTCGCGTGCAACCATCGCTGATATTATCCACCATCGCGATCCTCGCCTATTAGTCATTTGCGGACCATGTTCCATTCATGACGAGACCGCCGCTTTGGAATATGCAAAGCGTCTACGTGACTTACAGGTAGCATATCAAGACTCGCTATACATAGTGATGCGTGTTTACTTTGAGAAGCCTCGCACAACAGTGGGTTGGAAAGGTTATATCAACGACCCTCATATGGATGGCTCATTTGATGTAGAGCTTGGTTTAAAACGAGCGCGCAAATTGTTGATTCAAATTGCTGAGCTTGGCCTGCCGATGGCAACCGAAGCGCTAGATCCAATTAGCCCACAGTATTTGTCAGAGTTGTTTGCTTGGTCGGCCATCGGAGCCCGTACCACCGAATCGCAAACTCACCGCGAAATGGCCAGTGGTTTGTCGATGCCAGTTGGTTTCAAAAATGGTACTGATGGTAGCTTAACCACAGCGATCAACGCGCTGCAGTCTGCCTCTAGCGGTCACAGCTTCTTGGGTATTAACACCATGGGTCAAGTGGCGGTAATTAACACTGAAGGCAACCCAGACGGCCACGTCATTTTGCGTGGTGGCTCGCAAGGACCAAACTACGATGCCGAAGCGGTTGCGGAGTGTGAAGCTGCATTGGAAAAAGTCGGATTGACGCCGAGCTTGATGATTGACTGCAGCCACGGTAACTCAAACAAAGATTACTCACGCCAGCCGTTGGTCTCAGATGATGTGTTCCAGCAAATTACTGCCGGTAATCGTTCCATCATTGGTATTATGCTTGAAAGCCACATTAATGAAGGCAACCAATCGAGCGAGCAACCACTTGCCGATATGGCATATGGCGTTTCGATTACCGATGCTTGCATTAACTGGAAAACAACCGCTAGTGTGCTCGAAAAAGCCAATCAGGTGATGGCTGCCGCGATACCTGGCCGGCAACTTGCCTAGTACAGCCCGAAGACAAGGATAGGTGGAATGAACATATCATCGGCTAACCTCGATGAACTCAGAGACCAAATCGATGCAACAGACCAAGCGTTGTTGTCACTACTTAAACAACGCTTAGCGCTTGTTCATGCCGTTGGCGAATATAAGAGTCAGCATGGTTTGCCGGTTTATGTTCCGGAACGTGAAGCGGCAATGCTGGCTAAACGGCGAGCAGAAGCTGAAAACCTCGGCGTTCCACCAGATCTGATTGAAGATGTCTTACGCCGAGCGATGCGTGAATCCTACTCGTCTGAAAATGATGCGGGCTTCAAACAGGTCAATCCGCAAGCTGGCGACATTGTGGTGGTCGGTGGTAACGGTAAGTTGGGCCGACTGTTTGTCAATATGTTCCGCCTGTCGGGCTACTCGGTGAAAGTACTTGGCCGCCAAGACTGGGACCAAGCTGAGCAGATCGTTGCCAATGCATCTTTGGTTGTGGTGTCGGTGCCAATTGACTCAACCGAACAAACCATCGCTCGCTTACCGAAGTTGCCCGCTGACTGCATTTTGACTGACCTCACCTCGGTGAAACAAGCGCCGATGAAAGCCATGCTAGCGGCCCATGACGGCCCTGTGGTTGGCTTGCACCCGATGTTTGGCCCAGACATCAAAAGCTTTGCTAAGCAAGTGATTATCTATTGTGATGGTCGCGGCGCAGAGCAATATCAGTGGTTACTGCAGCA
Source organism: Neiella litorisoli (assembly GCF_014773395.1). Taxonomy (GTDB): domain Bacteria; phylum Pseudomonadota; class Gammaproteobacteria; order Enterobacterales; family Neiellaceae; genus Neiella; species Neiella litorisoli. The sequence goes on from NZ_JACXAF010000007.1 coordinate 187,420, forward strand.
AATGCAGCTGTGGGGGCCTCGCCTTCATGAGTCAACGGGCAAGGAGCATGATGAGACCATGTCCATGGTCCAAGCATTGCGCCATTTCACCAGTTTTGCCTATGGCATGCATTTGCAAAATGAAGATGCCGATTTAGGCCGTTTGCTGGCGTTTAGCTCGCCAATTTATCGGCTTGAGTTAGCAATGGTCGGGCGTTTATTTGCCCAAGATGGCGAACTATACGCCTCAATCATTACTGCGGCTCCTGAGAACATCAAAATGTTCAAACGCTATTTGCGGAATTTCTCTGCCGCGCTGACTTTACTGGAGCAGGGCGAGCGTGAAGCATTTGTAGAGAAGTTCAATGAAGTTGCTCAGTGGTTTGGTGACTTTGCCACTCAGTTCCAGCGAGAAAGCCGAGATCTGTTATTGGCCGCACATGATCGCGTAACCCATGAGTAATACAGCTTCCATTCATGACGAGCAGCAGTGGCGAGTGAAAATTCGCTACTGCACTAAGTGCCGCTGGATGATGCGAGCAGGCTGGATGGCGCAGGAGTTGCTCACAACCTTTGAATCGGAGTTGGAGGAAGTCGCGTTAGGGCCGGGGCGACAAGGTCAGTTTGATATTTGGGTGAATGATCAACTGATCTGGTCACGTAAGCGCGAAGGCGGCTTTCCTGAATTAAAGGTGTTAAAGCAACGATTACGTGATGTCATTGCACCGCAACGAGATTTGGGCCACTCTGATAAGCCTGCTCAACCCCAGTAATACCCTGCAAGTATTGCTACAACTTCAGGATATCCATGTTCATTATGCGCCCGATAAGCTGGCTGTTGGCGGTTTTTTGGCTAACCACTTCGCCGCTGGCGATTGCTGATCCGTCCGGATCATTTTCGATTTATTTAACTCGTCACGCTGAGAAAACTTCGTTGCAGGACAACCCTGGATTGACAACCTGTGGCCAACAGCGCGCCCTATATCTGGGGCAATGGCTAGCGCGACAACAGCCGCAAATTGAAGCGATTTACTCAACCGATTATCGCCGCACGCTTGATACCGCAGCAGCCAGTGCTGAGATATTGCAACTGTCAGTTCAGCACTATGATCCGCGCCAGCTACCTCAGTTTGCTGAGCGATTACTGGCCGCTAAACAAACCGCTCTGGTTGTTGGTCATAGCAATACCACGCCGCAGTTGGCCTTTCTACTGAGTGATCAGCAGGCTTCGCCAATCGACCATGATGAGTTTGGTCGCATCTATCGATTAGATGTTGGCAAAGAGCGAGTGGTTCTGACCGAAGTAGCCATGGCGTTTACCTGTAATTGAGCTCGCTGCTTACCAAAGACTGATTGTTCTCTTCGCCCTGCACTTGGCAATTTCCCTACTATACTGGCAGTAAATAAGGCCCACATTTGTAAGGAAATAATATGATTAAGTACTACCGAGCTGCGCTGGTGTGTTCAGCGTTATTTTTGGCTTCGTTTAACACTTGGGCAGATCCAGCTGAGGAAAGAGCTGAAATTGATCAGGAAAGCAAAAGCATCCTGCAAAAAGTCTATAAAGAAGAGCCGGCAGCAAAAACCTTGGTTAATTCCAGTGCCGGTTATGCCACCTTTTCTAACGTTCAGGTCAATTTAATCTTTGTTGCTGCTGGTGGCGGCTCTGGTGTGGTGGTGGATCGCAGCACGGGCAAGCGTACTTACATGTCAATGGGCGAGGGCGGCATTGGTTTGGGTTTAGGCGCTAAAGATTTCCGCGCTTTATTTGTCTTTCATACCAAAGAAGCAATGGCGCAATTTGTCGATGATGGTTGGGGCTTTGGCGCGGAAGCCGATGCTGCGGCTAAATCCGGCAACAAAGGTGCTGAAGCAAGTGGCGGCACTACCTACGGCGATATCACGGTCTACCAGTTAACTGAAGCTGGCTTGGCGCTTCAGGCAACCGTTAAAGGGACTAAATACTGGAAGAACGACGACTTGAATTAATCAAACAGTAGAGGCGGCTTAGCCGCCTCTTTTTAGTCAAGTGGCAGGTGGCCTGTCTTGACCCAGATAACAGTTTCTTGCTCCACATACGGATGATGCTGACTCTGATGTGGACTTCTCATCCAGGTTCCTGCTGGGTACTTGCCGTACTCATCGCAAAACTCACCCGATAAAACCAATATCTCTTCACCGCCAAAGTGACGATGGGGCTGAAATACTTCACCTGCTGGCCATTTCACTAAGGCAACGTGTTCATGTTCAAATTCATGTAAAGGCATCACTTGCAAGCCACCCATTCCGGGCAGCCACGGAGTGGTCTCGGTCGCTATTCTGACGCTTTGACGATCACGCTCATCCATTTGCTGAAGCTTGACGAAGATGACGCAGCCTTGCTCGCTAAACGGCGAGTGACTGGAGCCCGGTGGATTGCGGATATAAGTACCGGGTCCATAGTGGCCGGTTTCATCTGAAAATACCCCTTCAAGAACAAAGATCTCTTCACCTAAAGGATGTTGGTGCCGAGCAAAGTGACTATCCGCCTGATATTGAACAATGCTTGTCGCATGTCCTGATTCGGCATTTTCACGAGCCAGCGGTTTGCGAAGTACGCCTTGTGCGGGACTTTTTTGCCATTGTTGGCTTCGAGTATTAATCACTACTCGCTGACTAAAATCCATATTGAGCATCAAAGTCTCCAATTATCACAACATATAACAAGATTTTGTTTCTCTCATACGGGAACGGTTGTTGAGCGTTCAGTGGCTAGCTAAAAAATACATCGCCACAACAATTCTACTCGATCCAGTGGTTGAATTTCGTTGCTGTACTAGGCTGAGTAAACGGGGCGCTTGAGCGCCGTTATCACAGACAGTGTCTATTCAATGTAGGGAAAAGTATGCTTTATCATCAACGTGTTCGCGCATTCAGTTACGTTTTTGCGCTGATTGCTTTGGCTTTGGCCGCAATGCCAGCTAAGGCACAAGAGTCGTCTTTGATCGATTCAGTGACCAGCCAGTTGGGCATTTCATCTGAGCAGGCAAACGCCGCTCTGGGGACTTTGTTTAACATGGCGCAGACTAGTATGTCGTCGGGCGACTTTGGACAACTGTCAGATATTGTACCGGGCATTTCCGGCATGATGGGCTCGGCTCCAAAGGTTGAGTCATCGGCGGCAGGTAGTTTGCTTGGTGGCTTAGGTGGTGATTTGGGGGCGGCCGCGGGCAACCTTGATATCTTGAATCAATCGTTGTCGGCTCTGGGATTAGATCCCAAGCTCGCCGGACCGTTGGTCAACAGCCTGTATGATTATGTCCAGAGCGAAGGTGGCCAAGCCTTGCTGACATCGTTAAAGGATTCACTTGGGTTACCGTTTTAAAGGCGAATCAGCCAACGTGTTCAGTGGCGCGAAGCAAACAGCATGTAATTGACCGAAGTATCCTTGCTGGTGCGCCACTTTTTCGTAAGCGGGTTGTACTTAACACCAATCGCCGTGTGCTGATTGAAACCTTGTTGCTGAAGCCAGTTGGCTATTTGAGATGGCGCAACAAACCAGTGCCAGTCATGGGTACCAACTGGCAGCATACGCAATATGTATTCAGCTCCTAAAATGGCCACTAAAAACGATTTGATGGTGCGATTAATGGTTGCCATTACCAGCAGACCATCAGGCTTGGTGAGTGCCGCACAGGTTGCTGTTAACTGCTTTTGATTGTCGACATGCTCGATAACTTCGGTATTCAACACCACATCAAAAGGTGCGGTTGCCTCCGTCGCCAATTGTTCGGCTAGGCAGTGCTGGTAGTCAATGGCCAGCGACTGGCTGCTAGCGTTGCGCTTTGCCACTTCAATATTAACGGCGCTACCATCAATGCCTGTGACATCGGCGCCAAGTTGCGCCAGCCCTTCGCAAACCAACCCTGCGCCACAACCAATATCCAATATCTTTAGGCCAGTTAGCGGCGCTGAATGGTTTCGGTCGAGTTCGAAATGGTCGCTTATTGCCGCCACCATGGCATTCACTCGGCAACGATTGAAGTCGCTAATCTGCTTAAAGCGGCCGTCTTGTTTGCGCCATTCTTCGGCCAGCTGATCAAACTTGGCAATTTCACTCGCTGTTTTGGCTGACGTTGACAGTGGTTTCAGTTGGCTTTTATCAAGCATTTAGCGGACTTAGTGCTCCAGTTGGTTATGGTGGCTTGCGCATCTGATTTGGTGATGGGCGGCGACTAAATTCGCTGCAGTTTCATCTCGGATTGTCGCATCGGCATTTGATCGATTTTATCAAACAGCAGCTCTAGCTGAAGCTGCTCTGAGGCGTGTTTAATATCGCCGTCTTTGCCTATCAGTATTGCCTGAGGTCGCGCCAGATCTGTGCTGGTGAGCGCCTGTTGTAATGGGGTGGCAATATCAATAGAGGCATTGCTTTGAATTGACGCTGGGCTGCTGACAAACCAAACAATGTGACGCTCTTTTACGGCAAGCTCAGCTTGTTGCAATTGCGCAACGCTTGTCTGCTGACACTCTTCAGTGTCGCATTGAACCAGAATGATGCGATGGTGCCACAATAGTTGTGATAGCTCAGATAAGGTCGCTGCGCTAACGGAAAATGCGGCTGTGAGCAGCAGTGTCGGGATCAATAATTTCATCTTGGGCCCCACAGAAAAGGTCGCTGTTAGTTACCTTGATTCTTAGGGGCCAGCGATACAAAAAGATCAGTTAAAGCGTACGGCCGAGCCTTTTTTCTACCTGCCTTCTCTCCCAGCCAGGGCCAAACAGTTTCACTAAGGTGTTGAATTACTGCGCAGGAGAGGGCGCGAGCACTGATTCGATTTTTTCTTGGTCAATAAAGCTTTGCAAACCCGCCATTGCAGTAGCAACTGCCGGACTGCTAAATAGCTCCTGACCAGCCACTTGGCCAAGCACCTGGAAACCGCCCTGAATCGCAATTGGTCCCTCAAATTTGACTGCACTGGATGTTTGCTCGCGGCAGCTTTCAGTCATCAGCTTGACGAATAAATCAGCGGTACTTTGGTTACCGGCATCAACTTGGGCCGGCGTGACCGCGGTAATGTCTTTCACCGCTGGGTGGTGAGACGCGGCAATAAACATCCAACGGACTAGCGCAGCTCTATCTTGCGGTGTCGTTGATGATACTAAACATTTGGCCAATTCATCGGTGTAAACGCCTGCTTGAACTTGACAGACAGACGCCAACACTAAAGTGAGGGCTGCGAGTTGTTTTTTCATGATTCAACTTCCCTGTAATTATGGGTTAAAGCGCGTTATTGCTTTTTCACGAATTTGGCCAGAATGACGATTCGAACACCGTTAACTCGGCCTTCAATGTGTTCTGGATTTGAGGTCAATGAGATGCCTCTCACGGCCGTGCCGCGTTTTGCGGTGAAGCTGGTACCTTTGACATCCAGATCTTTGGTCAATACGACATTGTCGCCAGCTTCTAGTTTAGTGCCATTGCAATCGCGCTGGATCACTAAATCTTCTTCATCGACTAAGCCTGATTCGGCCCACTGCAAGGTGTCGTCATCCAGATATAGCATATCCAGCAAATCGCGCGCCCAACCTTCACCTTGTTTGCTCAAACGACTCAGCAGACGCCAAGACATCACTTGAACTGCCGGCTCTTGGCTCCACATGGCATCGTTTAAGCCGCGCCAATGGTTTGGATTCAGTGGCTCATCGCTGTCGATTTCAGCAATGAGTTCTGAGGCAATTAACACCGCCCGATCTGCTGACTCAACATCGACCGGCGGGACAAAATAGACGGACAGATCAGCAGAGGCGGCGGATAACTCGCAGACGTCGCCGCTGCGTTGGCGAAGAATTTGTTCAATAGACATGTAGTTTTCTCAAAGCGACCGGCCTAGCCGGTCGGTTGCGGGAAGCAAGCAGTTTATAACAGGCTAATTACTTAGCTGGTGGCTGATAGCCTTCGATGTGGACATCTTTACCTTCGAACAAAAAGCCCACCATGGCTTGTTCAAGCTGCTGGCGATGAGCTGGATCCATCATGTTGAGCTTGTGCTCGTTAATCATCATGGTTTGTTTTTGCTGCCATTCAGCCCAAGCTTGCTTGCTGATGTTGTCAAAAATGCGTTTGCCGGTTTCACCCGGATAAAGTTGAAAATCTAAACCTTCGGCATCTTGTTTAAGGTACTGACAGAACACGGTGCGGGCCATGGGATCTTTCCTGCTATCAAAAAATGGCCCTTAGTTTAACGCATATTAGGCACCGTCGGACAAGTCGATAAGGTGTTTTTCAATAAAGCTTTTAATTGGTTTGGGTAAGCCAATACTGGCCAACGACTTGTGATCAAACCATTGGCCATTGGCGTGGGTTTGACTGCAGGGAATCACCTCTGCTGCCAATTTGTAGTGACTAAATGTATGCCGAAAGCGCCCCACCGCTTTGCTTTCACTCACTTGAGATGGGTTTTGTTCAAGCTCAGGCAAACACCAAAGGCCGCCCCAAATTCCCTCCGAGGGGCGTTTGACGAGGTAAATTTTCTGGTCCGCCACGGCCCAACCAAACCACGCTGGTTTCACTGGAATGACCTTCTTGGGTTTGGGCGTTGGTAATTCGCTCACTCGATCAAGGCGCAGAGCTTGGCAATGTTGCTGTAGCGGGCAGACCGCGCAGTCTGGGTTTTTCGGCTTACACAAGGTGGCCCCCATATCCAATAACGCTTGGGCAAAGTTTCGATTACTCAGCGCTGATTCGGTTGTTGGGGTGTATTGTTCGGCCAGTTGCCAAAGCTGTTTGACGACTTTGCTGCTGTTGATTTGCCCTTCGATGGCAAAGAATCGACAAAACAATCGTTTGACGTTGCCATCCACGATGGGGCCGTAACCATCGTAGGCGAATGACATAATGGCCCCCGCCGTGTAGCGGCCAACGCCCGGAATCGCTTCTAATCCAGCTAGATCGGCAGGAAACTGGCCCTGACAGTTATCAACAACATACTTGGCTGCTTTGTGTAGATTACGAGCGCGGGAGTAGTAGCCTAGACCTTGCCAGTGGGCCATCACTTGATCCTCATCGGCTGCCGCCAAAATCTCCACCGTCGGAAAGCTTACCATCCAACGCTCGAAGTAAGGGATCACTGTTGCGACTTGGGTTTGTTGCAGCATGATTTCTGAGACCAACACTGAGTAAGGACTGGGGCTTTGCTGCCACGGCAGATCGTGGCGGCCCTGAGTGTTAGCCCAGGCGAGTAACTGGTGTTGAAAGTCGGTGACGGGCAATTGGCTGGCGGTCATGGCGTCTATTTTAGTAATGGCAACAACTGGCGCAGCAGTGTACCGACAGCCGCTATGTTGAAGCAAACCAGTTAATCGCCAGTGCCGTCGGTGCGCTAGAGCCTGTTGATCTTTGCTGTATGTTTTTGCAGCAATTTATTGGTGATTTAGGCAAGGAAGTGATTGTGAAGTTGACCGGCCGTCAATGAATAATCGCTGACGCTGAATAAATTGCCAATAAACGCTGCCCGAAGGGTTCGTCAAAATGCTCATTTCGCTACGTCGCTCGCTATTTGTATAGATTGCTATACGGCATAGCTCGCTTCTTGCTCAAAAGAGCATTTTGAACGAACAAAATTCATACACCAAAGATCAACAGGCTCTATTCTTGCTAATCAACAAATGCACAGCGATAATGCGCCGCAATTCAACTTACAGTGAGTCAAATGGGTACCACGCCATGAGTCAAAGCAAAGACGTGAACGATGCTGAATACACAGAAGATGGCAAATATCTGCGCCGCATTCGCAGCTTTGTCCGTCGCGAAGGACGGTTAAGCAATCGTCAGCAGCGGGCGTTAGACGATTTATGGCAGAGTTTCGGTATTACCTACACGGGCGAGTCGCTGGACTTGCCGGCGGTGTTTGGCCGCCAAGCTGAAACAGTCGTTGAAATTGGCTTTGGCATGGGCGCTTCGCTTGTTGCGATGGCGCAAGCGGCACCAGAAACTAACTTTCTTGGCATTGAAGTACACCGGCCGGGTGTCGGCGCCTGCTTGGCTGATGTGGCTGATTTGGGGCTGACCAATATCAGAACCATGGAGCACGATGCCGTTGAAGTATTACAGCACTCATTGGCTGAAAACTCGGTTGATCGGCTGCAACTGTTTTTCCCTGATCCTTGGCACAAGAAGCGCCATCATAAGCGTCGTATCGTCCAGCCCGAATTTGTCGCTCTGGTGCATCGAGTTCTCAAGCCCGGTGGTGTTTTTCATATGGCCACTGATTGGGAAAACTATGCCGAGCACATGCTCGAAGTGATGACTGCTGCGTCGGGCTTTAGTAATCAGCATCCGCAAACCAGCTATGCGCCACGACCTGACTATCGCCCGCTGACTAAGTTTGAAAAACGCGGCCAGCGCCTAGGACATGGTGTTTGGGATTTGTTGTTCCAAGCCAACTAACTTGCCGCAACTGGCCGTCGTTCGCTGCCTTGGACCAATCCATACTTGTATGGATTGGTTGTAGCTAGCGCGGCGGCGTCTCCATCAGCTGGACATAGTTCATCCAATCCTGCCGTTCATGGCGCTCGGCAAAGAATTCCGCAAGCCGCTGACCTTCGGCGATCACCGTTTGCCAATAGGGAATGCGCTGCTCAGGCGTCAGCGTCTTAAAATCATTTCGGTCGGAAATCTTGCCATGGAGCAAGGTCGAAACAAATTGCGCTGACGGTGCCACGATCAATACATTGCGGTAATGATCCGCAGCGGCTGTGCGCCATTTCAAAGACTTATCAAACCAACCCGGCGTGATTGCCGGATAAAAATGGGGATAAAGCACTAACCCATCGGTTTTAATCGGTAAATCAAAGTGATAGTCGATAATGCCGCCATCGTAGTAGTAGCCTTTACCGGGGCCTGCTAGATACCGTTGCGGGTGGATCACCAAGGGAATGGCGCCAGTTGCGAGAAGTCCTGAGCGCAGATTCTCCGTGGTTAATTTGTAATTACGGGTCGGAAAATCATCGAATTGTAAAAATGGGCTTGGCGCAGCTGGGGTATGGTGACTATTGTGCAGCACAATCCGCTCAAAGCTGCTACCGAGCAATCGGCGTTGAATGGCATTGATGCCAGCGGCGACAGCCAATGCTGCCATTTGGCGGTATTTATTGCTGCTGGCGGCTAAGTGACGACCGCGGCAAACCAACAAATGCAGACGGAAGCTCGGGTGATTGATGATTTGCTCAACCCCTTGCTGGCCTAAAAGCTCATCAACCAGCGCTATCGCTTTGGTCGTGATCTCATCTGCATCTGCTTGCGCCGAATAAACTGTCTTTGAGTAATGATCAACAAACCGAGCAATCGCCTCGGCTGGCTGCTGTTGGCAATAGCAGGCGAAACGCCAACCGCCAGCAGAGGTGCCAAGCAAATCCAGTGGTTGCTGGCGATTAGCAAAGTAATAGCCAGCTAGATATTGATCTAATGCTGAAAGTACGAACCACTTTGGCCCGCCGCTGGCGCCGAGCATCGCCCGAATATGATCCGGTTGGAGGCCGTGCTGTTGCATGTGGTTGTAGGCATTGCGGCCTGCCAATAACACCACTGGTGAATTTGACGGGGTAAATTGAGGCAACTGCTGGATTCCTTATTAGTGATAGCTGTTTGGACCAAAGCCAAGAATTTGCTCAAATCTTGCTTTCAATTCTGGGGTTAAATCAATTGCAAGTGATGACAGAAGTGCCATAATGCGCGCCTTTCTGGCTCAGGCCAGTTTTTTGATGAAGCAAACTACACACTTTAGCCCATCGACCGGTGATTAAAAAACGAAACCGGCGGGCGAGACAGCAGACTTAGGAGCAATGATGAAGCGTTTAATGTTGGCCGCAGCAGCTATGGTAGCCCCGCTAGCACAGGCCGCTGGCCTGGTCCAATGGCAAGACAACAGCCTGTCTTACCTTTATGGTAAAGACTTTGAAGTCAACCCACCGATTCAGCAAACCATTACGTTCGAACACGTCAGTGGCTGGAGCGTTGGTGACTTATTCATTTTCACCGACTACACCATGTACAACGGCGAAAAAGACTTCTTCAACGGCGAAAGTGCTTACTACGGTGAATTCAGCCCACGCTTCAGCTTCGGCAAAATTTTAGATAAAGACTTGTCATTCGGTATCGTCAAAGACGTGCTGGTTGCTACTACCTATGAATTTGGTGAGGGCGACGTTGAAAGCTACTTGATTGGTGCTGGTGCCGACTTGGCATTGCCTGGTTTTGATTTCTTCCAATTGAACGTTTATCAGCGCCTACCTGATGGCCGCGATGGTGATACCGTTCAGATCACACCTGTGTGGAAAATGACATTCCCAGTGGGTGAGTCAGCAATTGTTTTTGATGGTTTCATTGACTGGGTTGTCAACAGCGATGGCGACTACGAGAAAAACTTCCACTTCAACCCGCAGATTAAATACGATGCGGGTGTTCACTTCGGCCTGCGTGAGCGTTCGTTGTTGATGGGGGTCGAATACGATTACTGGTCGAATAAATACGGCATTAAAGATAGCAGCGCTTTCAAAACTGACCAAAGCGTGGTCAACCTGCTGGTTAAATATCACTTCTAATTGTTAGGCAATTAGAGAGATTAATGAAAGGGGCTGATTAGCCTAATGCCGATCAGTTAACGACAAACTGATCGGTTGACCGATCTTCCGCAGGCTATATAAAGGTCTTAACTTCTTCAGTTAGGACCTTTTTCTT
>NZ_JACXAF010000008.1 GCF_014773395.1 Neiella litorisoli
GTGCTGTGGCAAGGATGGCTCAAATTACAAGCCATCCTTGAAGGGTACGAATTAGCCAAGTCTCTTGAACTCTAAGATGTGATCAAGAGACAGCCGCAAAGGTGGCCTCAACGCTTAAGCAGCGGGCAATTAGTCTTCTAAATCAACCACCACATGTTCATCCAAGGCTCGAAGTGCCGCGAGCAAGTCTTCTGCCGCCTGACCTTGGGGGATGCTGACCGCCAACTTGGCGACAAAGACGTTAGTTCCCAGCGACTCCACCTGAACCCGAGCGCTGTCCATATGGGTCAATTCAGCGCCCTGCTGGTCAATCACGCTGGTAATGTCGTGCACTAGGCCCGGTCGGTCATTACTATGAAAGCTCAATTTAGCGGCCTGTGCAGGGCTTGCTTTGGCCACCACATCGTCGATTTGAACCACCAATCCTTGTTGGCGGGTAAATTCTTGTTTAATGGCATCGAGCTGATCCTGCGGTGCGGTGACTTTAATATTGCCAGCGACATGACCATCGAGGTAATTCACCTTGCTGCTCAGCCATTTGCCGTCATGTTCATGGGTAAACTGCGCCAACTGCTTTAATAAATTAGCCCGATCTGGGCCTGCAAACGAAACAATAAATGCGGCACTCATACGCTTACTTCCTTTAGTTATAGTTACCACTGATGATTACAAGTTATAGTACGGGGCCAACCTTGCAGCCAGCTGAACTAGGATCAATTTGCATTGAAATGTTGTTTTAAATCACAACATTGGTGTACCTGGTGATAAAAGCATCAACTTGATAAGTCATTATGAGCAATCACAATTCTTGGTACCTGTATATCATTGAAACCGACAATGGCAATCTTTACACCGGCATTACCACCGATGTCGATCGGCGCTTTCAGCAGCATTGCGACAGTTACTACGGCAAATCCGGCGCGCAAGGCGCTAAGTACTTCAGAACGCAAGCGCCAAAACGTGTTGTCCACACAGAAAGCTACCAAAACCGAGGACAAGCTTCGCAACGGGAATATCAAGTCAAAAAAATGACCAAAGCGCAAAAAATGACGCTTTTTAGCCATTAAATCATTAGCAATTTAAATTAATATTTCTAATGCAAAAACCATTCAATAATCGGTTTATAAAAACAATAGACCCATTGATAAGAAAAAATATTAAATCCATATAAAATAGCTAATTAACGAACAGATTGCGCAAAAAAACTTAGTCAAAGCATAAAAAAAAATAATGCAAACTAGGTGTCAATGTTGTTACAGATCAATGATTCAAACTAATCAAAATTGAGGTTACTAAAACTGTTACTGATCACTAAAAAAACTCTTGATTACTGTTGTTAAATAGCCCCATCGATTTACGGCAACAGACGCCTAAATCACTTTGTCCTACTAAACCGGAGGATCGGGCAATGAAAAAATTAGTTATCAGTGCAGTTTTGACTTTTGGTGTTTTAAATCTTGGAGTAAGCAACGCAGCGATGGATCCGGTGGTTGAAAAAGCGTTGCAAAACATCTGTCACAGCAGTGCGACTGATCGCTTAAACAACTTCAAAAGCGTTGTTAAAAGCTACAACTTGACCATGGATAAAGTAGCCAATCAGGTTGTTTGTAATGGTGAAGATATCGGTACCTTCGCTGCTGAAAATGGCGCAGCGAACACTGCTAACTTCTTACGTGATTTTCAGCAGGGCCACGTCGAAGTTCGTGACCTCGCCAAAGCTGAAACAACTCAAGCGCCTCAGGCGTAAACACTCACCAACATTTTCTCTCATTCTGTCATTTGCCGCGGCTAGTCCGCGGCTTTTTTGTTGTGGCTTTAACAAACAAAAGCGACAAAAAAAGCAATGGACCAGCCATTGCTTTGTTCGGATAAGATGAGCTGAACGCTATTTTATTGCCACTAAGTCCATATTGATATTGCCCAACGCGCCATATTTTACCGTTGATGTTGACCCAACTAGAGTCTCATGAACTCCTGTGGTGGCTCCCGTTAAAATCATGCTACCGGCCGGTACTTTGATACCGCGTTTGGCACAGCAGTCGATGAAGAATGCTAAGGCGCCAAGCTGACCATTGTGGATCCCATTAGCCGGCGCACTGTTGATCAGTTCGCCATTGATGATGGTTTCGACGGTGGTCTCAGCAAGAACCGTTTGCCAGTTTTCAATGGCAGGACCAATCACCATACCGTGTTGATTGCCTATATCTGAAATAATCGCCGCAGGCCCATAGCTATTGAGGTCGGGAACTGGGCTGCTGGCAATTTCAACACCGGCATACATGGCCTTGACCAAATGCTCTACCCCCTGCGACGTATCAACACTACCTGGCTCAATGTCCTCGGCGATCTCGATAATTATTTCTGCTTCGACGGCAATGAATCCGCCCGCGAACACGGGTAGTACAATCTTTTCATCATCGCTGTGGGCATGACCGATAAAATGGCTTACATTCTTGAAGACTGGCCCGATAATACGCTCAGCACCGTACTGTTCACGAAGCTCAGGGGGTACCATACCAATCTTCCAACCAACAATGGATTCTGGCGCCGCGCCAATGACCAGATCTTGAATTTGATAAGCTTCATTTAACGTCGGCGGCACTCGGCCAGGAAAAGCTTCTAGTAAACCACCAGAGAAGCGCGCTGCAGCAAGAGTTTCGGCCGTTTGGCTGATCTCATCCTGCGACAATGGGGTGGACGTTGTCATGATATTGTCTCCAAAATTGCAACTACAATAGTTCGTTGTGTCAGCAGTTATGGCGTTGACGTACTCGGTCATCAACTGGGTCGTAGCGATAGACCTGCCGTCACATCCGATTAATTTAATGACAACTCTAGGTCAATTGGATTTACCATTCCAGATAAATATGTCTCACAAATTGGTAATAACAGAAATTCCACAGGCAGTAAGCATCACCGCGAGGGTCTTTGAGCCTCATAAAAAAGCCCCGCGATTAGCGGGGCTCATCATGACTTAATTACAGCGGTTGAGCGGCTAAAATGTCACTGAAACCTGCTTGGTAACAGCAACCGCTTTATCGATTGCTTGTTCGATAGTCGGTGCTTTCGCCAATGCCACCCCCATCCGCCGACTGCCTGCAATTTCTGGTTTACCAAACAATCGTAATTGAGTGCCGGCCACAGCAAGTGCAAGGTCCAGTTGACCAAACTGAGTCTGGCGAGAGTGGCCAGAAGGCAGTAATACCGCTGACGCACTCGGGCCATAGTGCTCAATCGCGCCAATTGGTAATCCTAAGATGGCTCGAACATGAAGTGCGAATTCTGACAGATCCTGAGAGATCAGCGTCACCATACCCGTATCATGTGGTCGCGGCGACACTTCGCTAAAGTAAACCTCATCGCCTTTAACAAATAACTCAACGCCGTAAAGGCCATAGCCACCTAATTCTTCAACAATGGCTTTGGCAATATGCTGGGAGTTGTTCAATGCCGCCTCGGACATGGCTTGAGGTTGCCAAGATTCTCGATAATCGCCATCTTCTTGGCGGTGACCAATCGGCGGACAAAAGTGAATGCCATCACTGGCAAGCACAGTAAGCAGGGTGATTTCGTAGTCAAAATCGACGAAGCCTTCGACAATCACCCTACCTTCACCGCTACGGCCACCTTGCTGCGAATAGTGCCAAGCCTGATTTAAGTCATCACTGCTGCGGACCACACTCTGCCCCTTACCCGACGAACTCATCACTGGCTTCACGACACAAGGCATACCAACGTTTTCTAGCGCTTGGCGAAATTCGGCTTCAGTGTCGGCAAATTGATAAGCAGAAGTCGACAAGCCAAGGCTTTCTGCGGCAAGGCGACGAATTCCTTCGCGATTCATGGTTAGTGCGGTGGTCCGAGCGTTGGGCACCACTTTGACCCCTTCTGCTTCGAGCTTTAACAACTCGTCAGTCGCAATGGCCTCAATCTCTGGGATGATAATGTCAGGCTGCTCTTTCTCGACCAGCGCGCGCAACGCCTGGCCATCAAGCATGTCCAACTCGTAGCTGCGATGCGCAATTTGCATTGCTGGTGCATTGAGATAACGATCGGCGGCAATCACTTCAACACCTAATCGCTGTAATTCAATCGCGACCTCTTTACCCAATTCACCCGAACCTAACAACAAGGCTTTGGTCGCTGTCGCAGACAGCGGGGTTCCCAACATCATACTCTGAACTCCAAAGAAAAATCCGGCCCAAGTATATGTCAAATTAAGATGCAGGTATTGATCTGTATCGGCGCTGTTTGGCGAATCATATCAGCTCGAACGAGCGTGCAAATGAAAGCGGCCCCGTCATCGGAGCCGCTGCAACTAAAAGGTAGCTTGTTTTGAGTTAACGAGCTGTGGCTTTGTGGTTTTGCATTAAGCGCTGTGCTGCTTGCTGCGGCGTAAGTTGCTCGTAGAAATATTGGTCTTGCAGCACTTTGTCGTTTGCCGCATCAACCATTTCGTTTTCTAAACCGGTCATGTGCTTCGCTTGTTCTGCTACCGCACTACGCCAAGTAAAATAATTTTCGCTCATGATTCAGTCCTCATGTTTGAAACAACCTTCATTCGTTGCGAGCTAAAGCTATAACTATGATGTTCTGGTGGCTTTCGTTTGTAGCCTATCGTTTGCAACAGGTCGCTAAGTATAGACACGAAAAAAAGCCATTAGTTTAGTTTTTAATCAATAACCCTACTCTGATCACGGGTTTAAAAAATCAATATTGCGTTATTAATCTGCGGCATGTAGCCACTAAAAACGCATAAAACATGCATAAAAATACTGCACCAAAATATATCGATTTTAATTTAACGCAGTTATTTCAAGTTATTAATTAAATTTTTCTCGAACAAAAACATCAAAATTATTACTAAGTATTCACATCTAAGTCAGTGGAATGAGAATACTTATAGCTTACTTCAACGTCGATTGTCGCCACCGGATCAAAACCGAACGAACATTCCAGCAGTAAATTGATATTGCCACCAAACACCGCCATCGATTTTGGCAATGCAGCCGCCATTACAAAAAATAGTCGTATCACTACCGACTGTCGTACCGATGGCACGAGCATCAAAGCGAGCACCAACCCAGTCGCTTGCAAACCACTTTAAGCCGCCATTAAAGCCAAACGAGAATTCATTTTCAGAATCGTAATCGTCCGGCTTAAAGCTTGTCATACCGATGGTTGCACCAACGTAGGGGACAAAATTCGAGTCGCTGTACTCGATTTCGTTAACACCACCAATGTGGTAGTAACGAATATCCATATTCGAAGTGGTTTTGTCAGCAGATTCAGCATCTTTGATCACGAGATCAGTCTCGGTCTGCGCTAAATACAATTCATACTGCAGCCGGCTGCCATGTTTGTATTTTTGCAGATAATTAATACTCACCGCGATGTTGGTGCCATTGTCGGTGTCGAGGGTATAAGAATCAGATTCCAGCGATTTAAAATCACTACTACCACTAGTACCTGCGAGCAAAGACACATCAAAACTAGGTTGGTAAGCGGTGCCCTCTTCTGCGGCAATGGCCATAGTCGAAGATAGCGCGAGTGCCGCAGCAGCAAGACTGAACAATTTCATACTTAGTCCTTGTAAGCATATGAATGACCATTAGCCACCATGCGGCCAACAGCAACAACTGAGATCGGCAAATTGTTTCAGATTGGCATAGAAATGTGAAGTTATTGAAAAGATAGGGCCAACAGCTTCGTCCTATCGCGAATGGCCCTTGAGTAAGGTTATTGACCGGAGCAGTTGCTGCGATAATTATTTGCAACGTAGCTGACTGCTGCAGTTTGTTCGCCGCCAGCGGCAGTCGCGGGCAGCTGTTCAAGCTCTGCAATCGCCAAATATCCAGCGACCTGCTGTAACTGAGCATACAGTTCAGGCTGCTGTTTGAGTACTAGCTCTTGCTTGGCTTGATTGTCAAAGGTGCAATGGGCCGAATTAAGCCCTGTGACCTCACAATAACGATGTTGGGCAAACTCAAAGTACTGACCATTGTCGATAAACTCCGCGTTACGCCACTGTTTCATATAATGCGCTTTAACTTGCGCCATTGAGCTGGCTACCGGAGTCTGGCGGTAAACTGACAGCGACACGATCTGACCGCTATCTTTCAGATAAGCCAAGCCCACTTGTTTCATTGGTGTTTGCTTGTAATAGGCTGAAACCGCCTGCTGCAGCGGGTTGTTATATTGACCGCTCGGTTCAAATTCAAAGTGACAAACGACCAATTGCTCACTCTTGGCGAGTTGCGCCATCTGCTCATCATTGATAACTGCATCTTGATATTGCACCAATGATGCACGCGATAAGGCGATAGTTTCACCGAGCTGTTCACCGACTTCAGCAGCAAGCCATTCGTCGAGAGCTACAGTTTGATAGACATTCTGTTCATAACACCCATGCATATTCTCTGCGGGAATGTGGTGTTCAATAGCAAATGTTTGCTTGATGGTATTGCCAACTTCGATGCCACCAATGTCGCTGGCAACGGCGTTAAATGAAATTAGACAGATAGGAAGGATTCGGTTGATGCTCATGGTGGGGCCTCCTGGTCCATTTGTTTGGTGTCAACACAAACAGCCACCGATTGGAAGGTGTCAGCAAGCGAAGTTGCCGCTCACTAAACTAAAAGCGACTATTGAAGCCGCTCAAAAATTATACAACAAACCCCTTCAAATTTGACCTAGATCAAGCATTTTATTTTTCTAACTAAGTTTAAAACGCAACCTTTTAGCAGTCACGAATGAGCCTTATAAAAGTTCTCAATAACTTTATTTTGTAAAATAAAAACAAAGAATTAAAAAATCCGGAATTAAACCAAATCAACGCTAATGAGGGATTCATTGAAGGAATAACGCTGTTTAACATCCGATTAAAGTGTAAACAGCGTCGAAGTTTTTGAAACGTCGCGCAAGGCGGTGAAGCGGAGCCTACAACAAGTTATTGTGGGGCAGCGTTTCCAGTAGATGCAGAAGCCGTTGAACTTGCTTGGCTTGCCATTGCCTTGGCAATTTTCGGCGTCAATGCTTTTTGCGCCATTGGCGATGGCTCCAAACTATTGTCACGAGTCAGGCGCACGACGACTCGGCGGTTCTTGTGCCGGCCAATCGGCGATTTGTTTGATGCCACATGGCGCCGCTCCCCGTAGCCCGCCGTCACCAAAAGCTCATCATTAACGCCTTGTGTCACCATAAAGTCTTTGACTGCAGCAGCGCGCTTTTTCGACAACTCAAAGTTAAGCCAGCGACCACCATAGCTATCAGAGAAGGCGTCAATTTCAACGCGCACAACGGCGTCGTCATGGCGCAGATAGTCAACGATTTTGCGGAGTCGTTTTAACGACTCTAACTCAAGCTCATCACTATTTAGCTTGTAATTTAATACGCTAATCGCAACATCATCATAGCCATACGGAAGTAGGCCACCGACACAGTCAACAAACTCATTGAGAGAACGGCGGAAATTAGCCGAGTTTAGAGCCACTTCAATATCGCCAAGGCGACTGTAGCCATCTTTGTAAAATAGGGTCGGATTATTGCCCTGCTCTAATTCCGTTAGAATTTGCCAAGACAATTGCTCACCGAGCATGGTGTTAAAGCCGTCATAGACCTGAACATTGGCCATGAGGCTGGCTTCCATTCCTGGTTTGTAGCTCGGCGGTACTGACATCAGCCGAGCATGACCGCTGACTTGTGGCCGACGCAACATTTCTAGGGTCATATGCAGCGAGTTGCCACTACCGGCCTTGTCGGTGAACACAGCCGTGCCGTAACTCGGAATACCATGCTCAAGCTGACAGACCAGTGGCGAACTTTGGGTTAAAACCCAGTCCGAATGTCCTATAGGCGCAGCATACTGCCTGACAGTGGCCTCTCCGAATGGGCTCACGGCAGATAGCAACCCGAAGGTCATTGCAGTTGTCAGCACTGAATGTTTCATGATGGCTTAGTGTCTTCTCATGGTGGCCTGCATCTTTAATCGGCGTCTATCAAGATAACTTGAGTCATTTTTACGTTAGATACACCATTAAACAAGATTTTCTGGAATAATGGCGCTCGTTTTTCAAGTATTGAGTGCAAAAATGACCGCCACAGCCGATCCAAAACTAGCATTAGCAGCAAGATTCCGAGGTTATTATCCGGTGATCGTTGACATTGAGACCGCTGGTTTTAATCCGTTAACCGATGCCGTTTTGGAAATTGCAGCCACTGCGGTCACGATTGACGAAGACGGCCTGCTGTCGCCAATTGAAACCTTCGCCTATAACGTTAAGCCGTTTGAAGGCGCCAACCTAGAGCCGTCGTCTTTAGCATTCACTGGAATCGATCCGCACTGCCCCGATCGAAACGCAATTGATGAAAAATCAATGCTCAATCAGCTATCAAAAGCGCTGCGACCATTACAGAAACAACACGGGTGCCAACGTTGTGTTCTGGTCGCACACAATGCCGCATTCGATAATAGCTTTCTCAATGCTGCTATTAATCGGACGCGCTTTAAGCGAAGTCCATTTCACCCGTTTGTGACTTTTGATACGGCGACACTGGGGGCATTAGCATTGGGACAGTCGGTGCTCAAAGACTGTTGCGAACGGCTAGATATTAGCTTCGATCAACAAGCTGCCCACAGTGCAGCCTATGATGCGGCCAAAACGGCTGAGTTGTTTTGCCAAATCGTCAATCGCTATCAAGCCCTTGGTGGCTGGCCCTTGGCGGCAGAATAAACGGCTTCATTACGCCTACAAGAAAAAACAAAAAGGCGAACAAGTCGCCTTTTTGCATTAATTATTTTACGCCGTGCGCTTGAAGCTCTCGCCCAACACGAAACAGGCAGCGGATAAATTTAGAACGATTCATCGAGATTTACCTCCTTCATTTGTGATCAACATCTCAACGAGGCAAATGATAGACAGCAAAATAAACAGTGCAAAATGAAATGTTTTGCGCCACTGGCATTAATTTAACTAATCAAATATTTTTAAGCGTTAGCGGCAATGGCCAATAGCGCTTGATCGGCTTGTTGCCAGTCTTGAGGGCAAGGCTCAGCGTCATTGCCAGCAATTTTATATTGCTGCCACGGAGAGAGAAGCGTTTGTAGCTGATTAACTGGGTTGCTAGGTTCACTGCCGGCAACCAATGGCTCGGGTCTTAAGGCGTGCAATAGTCGCACGTCGGTCAAGCCGCCAGAGTGAAACGCCTGTGTCAATGAAGATTGATAACTCGGGTGGTGTTGATCGTAGAACGGTTGTTCATCCGCCAATTGTAACGCTTGTCGAAGATCTTGCGATGGCTTGTCATCGGTTGGTAAGCGGCCAAATTGAGGCTGATCACAGACATCAGTAGACAGCATCGACAGCAGCAATCGAAAGGTGTCGCTGTTGCCAGACGCTGCAGCAACATTGATCGACTGACCCAAGTCATATTCATTCGAAACCGGAGGCTTGGCAACCTGGGACAACACTAATAAAACCGCCTTTAATTCACTGCACTAGTTTACTGCACGATCACTGTTCATAAAGGTTATCGGCCTTGTCTTTTGTTTCTTTAATAAAAAAGCACCTGAGTTAGTCGAAAAAAAACGCCATCTTTTACTTCGTTGGGTATTTACATCACCATAATTCTTCGTATAATTCGCCGCCATACTGCTGACTACGCAAGGCAGTAACAATGCGCGCAATGTGCAGCTGTGGAGGGGTTCCCGAGTGGCCAAAGGGATCAGACTGTAAATCTGACGGCTCCGCCTTCGAAGGTTCGAATCCTTCCCCCTCCACCACTTTTCTTGCAGCTTCTCCAGACACTTCCTTTTCCTCGGCTTGTGATACACTCGAAACAAACCCATGTTTTAAAGTCGTTGGATGAAGTCAAACATCGATTTCAAGCGCACCAAAGTTCTGATTGTTGATGACCAAAGAGCGTTTCAAGTGACCTTGAAAGGCATGCTCGTAAATTTGGGCATCAAAGACATCCACTTTGTCGAATCATCTGAAGCAGCAATCCGCGCTTGCCGTTCAACAAAATTTGATATTGTCTTGGCCGATTACAATCTTGGACCGGGGCGAAATGGCCAACAGCTACTTGAACTCCTGCGGGCCCAGAAATATTTATCGCCCGCCGCAGTATTTTTTATTATCTCAGGCGAAAGCACCCGCGGCATTGTCCTCGGTGCGCTCGAACGTGAGCCCGACGATTATCTGGTTAAGCCGTTTTCCCTCAAACAATTAGCCAATCGACTAGAGCGGGCATATTCCAAACACCTTGAACTCGGGCCGGTCTACAACGCTGTGTTTGCCGATGATCTGCCACAAGCCATCACCGAATGCGAGAAACTGCTGGCAGACAATAGTCGCTACAGTGGCCTGTGTAATAAGATGCTCGCCGAGTTTCATCGCCGTACCGGTAACCCTCAACATTCCGAGAAAATACTCCGAGAAACACTTGAGCAACGCGATTTAATTTGGGCAAGAGTCAGTCTTGGCCATACCCTCAACGACTGTAAACGGCATGAAGAAGCCATCACCACGGTCGCTCCAATTTTGAAAACCAGCCCGCTGACAGTCGAAGCACACGACTGCCTAGCTGAAGCTTATATTGGCCTAGGCGACCAGACGCGCGCTTTGGAAATGCTGAAAAAGGCAACCGATCTGTCGCCCTTCCGGCCCGAGCGGCAGGAACGATTGGCCCAGTTGGCACTGGATAACGAAGAGTACTTGTTGGCCAACGACGCGTTCAAGCAGGTCTACGACCAGAGCCGCCGCGCAGTGGAGCGAAACACCGAACACTTGTGCAATTACGTTCGGAGCACCGTCGAAGCTTCGCTTAATATCCCCGATGAACGCACCTCTGGGCGACTCGAGTCAGAGGCTTTTAGCACCCTCATGCGAGCGCGGCAGGACGCACAATTTAACGGCTTCGATTTTCAAAACTATGAAGATTTGCTCAATGCTGCCAAATTCGCCCGTAAAGGCGATTTATTGAAAGCGAAAAAGCTCTACTACAAAGCCACCGAGCGCTACGATGAAAGCTCCGAAGAGAGTCAGCTACCCAACGATTTCATTACCGAAAGTCTCGCAACGGTCAGCCTGATCGGCGAATTGGAAGAAGCGCAACAAGTTCTAGCCAAAGCCAAACAGCTCGATTCCAGTAACCCTTTCTTGCAAGCCGCCATTGCCCACCAGCAACATGAAACAACGGGCCTGCAAAGCCGCCACGAGACCTTTCAACAGCATAGCAGAGCGGGTATGGAAGCCTATGATAAAGATGACTTTAAGACCGCAATTGAGGAGTTTGAGCAGGCATTACAAATCGCACCGACCAATACTGGCGCCGCACTTAACTTAATTCAAACCCTGCTCAAACGCTTATCTGAGTCGAAAAAAATGAGTCCGGGTCAACTGCGACGATGTGAAGAATTGTTCAAATCTGTCGACGGCGTTCGCCTGCCTGCGCAACACCGAAGCCGTAAAAATGAGCTTTGGGGACAATTTCAACAATTAAAACGCCAATAAGGACAAAGTTGCGGGATCTTTGATTGAATGTGAATGGGCGACCCAGTTACACTAACCGTGGCTTCAAAAGATATTTAAAATAACGACAAATTAAGGACACACAATGCGCTGCTTGCTTCCGCTCTCAATGATGTGCGCTGCTTTACTTGCCGGCTGTTCCACTACTGACAGTTGCGAAAATATTGAAGACATTAATGCTCAACGTCGCGAATGTGACGAGCTATCCAAGCGTATTCGCCAGACCGAGTCAGTTGTTGTTCGCACCAACTTGCAAGAAATCTATGAAAAACAATGCGTCGACATCCGCTTCTACCGCGATGGTTTTGATGACAAACAAGTGTGCTCAGCGAATCGCGATAAAAATGCTGAGAAAAAATAAGTACCAAATCGTCTAAAAGAAAAAGCCGTACTCTCGAGTACGGCTTTTTTTGTGGCTTGGTGATCATTATCCGCCTTGATGGCGATCGACTATTTCTTTGACATAGTCATCAACTGATAAATGCCGTTGAAAATAGGAAAACTCCATATCTTTCGCAATTGCCTGATCATCTGTGTCGACATCAATGTGATGCTCTTTTAATTGCAGTTTAACTTGGGTCTTCCAACTAAAGAAGTTTGTGCATAACACGTTAAACCTCCTCCCTATTCCTAAAGCGAATGAAAATGTAGGTACTTGTTTGGTGGCAGGGCGTTTGCGACAATCAGCGCTCTTTACTCCCTGCAACCGAATACTTTATGACCGACTTTAAAATCGTTTCTTTTAATATTAATGGCCTGCGCGCTCGCCTTCATCAGCTGCAAGCGCTCATCGACAAACACAGCCCAGATGTCATCGGACTGCAAGAGATCAAAGTCCATGACGATGCTTTTCCGCTCGAAGCAGTTGAAGCAATGGGCTATCACGTCGCATTTCATGGCCAGAAGGCTCACTACGGCGTTGCAATGCTAACCAAAGCAGAACCATTAAGCGTCGAGAAAGGTTTTCCTACCGATCCCGAAGATGCTCAACGGCGAATGATTACGGTGACTGTGCCACTCCCTAATGGTGATACGGTAAAAGTCATGAATGGTTACTATCCACAAGGAGAAAACCGCGATCATCCTGTGAAATTTCCATACAAACGCCAATTTTACCAAGATCTGCAAAGCTACTTGGAGCAACACTGTACCCCAGAACAAGACTTGGTGCTCATCGGCGACATGAACATTTCTCCGACCGATGCAGACATTGGCATCGGCGAAAACAATGCCAAACGTTGGCTCAAAACGGGCAAGTGTAGTTTCTTGCCGGAAGAGCGCGAATGGCTTGCCACTTTACAAAGCTTCGGCCTAACCGATTCGTTCAGAGCATTACACCCTGAACAAAATGAACGGTTCAGCTGGTTTGACTATCGCTCCCGCGGCTTCGATGACAACCGGGGACTGCGAATCGATTTACTACTGACCAGCGCCTCAATGCAAGCACGCTGCGTTGAAAGTGACGTTGATTACGAACTCAGAGGGATTGAAAAACCATCTGATCATGCTCCTGTCTGGAGTACGTTTCGTTTTTAGTTGAGAGTCAAAATAACAAACAGGGCTCCGAAGAGCCCTGTTCTGAATCATTGAAAAGTGATTTTTTTTATAGTAGCGCCGGAATCGCGTACTTCGGTTCCAACATACCCACCGCCAACATGGCAGCCAAACAAATCAATAGGACCGAACCTGGGATCACCAAGCGATCAAGCTTAGACAGCTTTTTCGGACGCTCTTTATCACCGATCCAACCATTGTTGTCCAACAGCATTGTCAATGCCCACGCCAGAACCGGGTTAGTTACTGCTGCTGCAAACACACAGATACCTGCCGCTTGTGCGTCTTTCTCATTGCGGATCATTTGCATGCCCGCTTCAAGCAGCGGCAGGAATACGCCAACTAAGAGTGCAACACGCATTACCGGAGGCCATACCGCAACATCCATTGGGAAGCCGAGCACAGCAACAATCATGGTCAGCAAGCCAAGCAGGATGGCGCCGGCCGGAATTGGGCGCTTGGCAATAGCCGCTGGGATCATGTAGGTCCCCCAAGATGAGGTGATGTTACCACCACCAACTGCGGTACCAACCATTTGGCGGAATGAACAAGCGGTCATGGTGTCATCAACATCCATCAACACGCGCTCGGAATTTTTCGGATAGTTCAGCTCTTGGAAAATACGGTGACCAAGGAAATCAGGCGACCACATGGCGACTGCCAGCAAAGCAAACGGCAACGACGCGATAAAGTGAGAAACCGTTGGCAAGCCAAGCATCCAACCTTGTTCAGTGCTGCCCCACCAATACATTGGATTCAAATTTGGCAGACCCATTTCGGTTTCAAAACGCAAGTCGAAACCGGCACCGAATGCCAACGCAATCAACAAGCCGGTAATAGCACAAGCTGGAATCGCCAACCAGCGTTTGCCTAGCCGCGCCAATACCGCATACAGAATGACAGTGACGCCGAGCACAACCAAGCCGACATAACCCATTTCACCTGCGGCAACGCCCGCTTCTGCGTTTTCCAAGCCGACCGCCCAATCCTGAATATTGCCGATCATGCTCATGGCGCCAGTAAAGCCGAGGAATACCAGCAAGCCACCGGCGACCCCCTCACTGGTGAGGTTGACGAGTTTCGAGCCACCTTTAAAGTAACTCAGCAACAAACCAAAGATACCGAGCAAAATAGCCAGCGCTAACGGGTGAGCACCCGCTAATGCAATCGCGCCAATCAGCGGGATCATAGGGCCGTGGTTACCGGCAAGGTTGGCCCTCGGGTTAAAGACACCGGAGGCAAGCACACAGAACAGCAATGCTGGGATCAACATTTCTACCCGGGCAACTTCAATGGCGAAATCTTTGCCAAGTTGGATATGTTCCCACTTTGCCGACAGACCGTCAGCCCAAGCCATCATCACCGCGGAATACATCGCAATAATGCCAATGGTACCGGCGATCGCTGGAACTAAGTCTTCCCACTCAAAACGGAAATCGCGGAAAGGTAAGTTAATCCCCCAACGCTTTGGCTGCATGATCTGCAATTCATGATCTAAGTAGTCAGAGCGACTTTCAAATTCGCTAGCAGGTTTGTGTAGCTCCTGATAGCTTTTGTTTTCTTGCTGTTCCATAAGGTTTCGCTTGTTGTTGCTCGAATGAGTAGCAAAGTCAGCAGGATAGCTTCCAGCTGCTTCGGCGGCTAAATAATTCTTAAAAATGAATAACGTGTAATCAGTCTAACCAAGATCTGATTTTTTGCCCGCATCAGCGACATACGCTCGACCCTTTTTTGATGGCCTGGCGAGCAATGTTGTTATGCTGTAAGCGTCAAACGCGCACACCATATGGACAATGGAAATTAATTTCATTGATGAAAATCAATTACAACCAACAACCAAATTCCGAACAACCACTATTCAGCGACAAATTATTACATAAAAACAATAGATTACTACAACACAAAAACAAGTGGCGAGGGACTAGCGTGGTCATCAATTGAAAATAATGAGCTGTAAATCCGGCGTAAATCAGTTGTTAATCAGGTGTTAACAATGAAAGGGCGACGAAATTAAATTACATTCAACCAGTAATTTGCCGCTTAATTGCTTATATAGCCGCATTCTTTATGCGGTTTTAGGTTGACAGAAAATTATGTAATTTTTTTACAAGAAGTATTGAAATCTGATCCAGATCAATCATTATTCAGGCACATTTCGATACCTTGATGCCACACAAAAGGCACCGTGCCACCAATATCAGTAAAGACCTGATATTTAATATGTTTTTAACCAAATAGACCAATAATTATAGCTGGTTAAATTTGAAGTAAAACGAATATAGCTGGAAATCATAAAACCATCTGCCAGATGGGCTGCTAAAATTATCATCAATTTCAGCAGTAACAGTTCTGATTGAGGCTGAATAAGGTGGCGTGTCGAAAGGCGGTCGTGTAACCCGCCCGCTATCAAGTATTCGTGTCGTACGCTGCAATCGCACATGCGACTGACATATTTCAAATCACAAGGTAAAAAGTAATGGCTGATCAAACCGAAACATTTGCCAGCGCCTGGGAAGGTTTCCAACCTGGCGACTGGAAAAATGAAGTAAATGTTCGCGATTTTATCCAAAAAAACTACAGCCCATATGAAGGCGATGAAAGCTTCCTAGCTGGCGCTACCGAAGCCACGACTCAGTTGTGGGACAAGGTAATGGAAGGCATCAAGCAAGAGAACTCGACTCACGCGCCTGTTGACTTCGACACCGATCTGCCTTCAACCATCACTTCTCACGGTGCTGGTTACATCAATAAAGATTTAGAAACCATCGTTGGTCTGCAGACTGATGCGCCATTGAAGCGCGGCATCATCTGTAACGGTGGTATCCGTATGGTTGAGCAAAGCTGTGCCGTATACGGCAAAGAGCTTGACCCTATGGTCAACAAAGTATTCTCTGAGTACCGTAAAACACACAACCAAGGCGTATTTGACGTTTACACTGGCGACATTCGTAACTGTCGTAAATCAGGTGTGATTACTGGTCTGCCTGACGCCTATGGCCGTGGCCGTATCATTGGTGATTACCGCCGCGTTGCCCTGTACGGCATCGACTTCCTGATGAAAGACAAAGTACGTCAGCACAAGTCACTCGAAGATGCGATGTACAATGCGCCAGATTCAGCCGCTCTTGAGCGTGCTATTCGTCTGCGTGAAGAAATTTCTGAGCAACACCGTGCGCTGGGCCAAATGAAGCAAATGGCAGCGAGCTACGGCTACGATATCAGTGGTCCAGCTACTTCTGCCCAAGAAGCGATTCAGTGGACCTACTTCGGTTACTTGGCTGCGGTTAAGAGCCAGAACGGTGCTGCGATGTCACTGGGCCGTACATCTACCTTCCTCGATGTCTACATCGAGCGTGACATTGCTGCAGGTAAGATCACCGAAGAACAAGCTCAGGAAATGATTGACCACTTCGTTATGAAGTTGCGTATGGTTCGCTTCCTGCGTACTCCAGAATACGATGAGTTGTTCTCTGGTGACCCAATCTGGGCAACCGAATCGTTGGCAGGTATGGGCTTAGACGGTCGTACTCTGGTTTCTAAAACCAGCTTCCGTTTCATGAACACCCTGTACACCATGGGCCCAAGCCCTGAGCCAAACATGACCATTTTGTGGTCTGAAAACTTGCCAGATAACTTCAAGCGTTTCTGTGCCAAAGTTTCTATCGATACTAGCTCTGTACAGTACGAGAACGATGACCTAATGCGTGATGACTTCGAGTCTGACGATTATGGTATCGCTTGCTGTGTGAGCCCAATGGTAATTGGTCAGCACATGCAGTTCTTTGGTGCTCGTGCCAACCTAGCCAAAACGCTGCTTTACGCAATCAACGGTGGTGTTGATGAGAAGCTGAAAACCCAAATTGGCCCAGTTTCTGACAAAATCACTGACGAGTATCTGAACTACGATGACGTCATTGCTCGCCTCGATTCCTTCATGGATTGGTTGGCGAAGCAATACGTTGCTGCGCTGAACTGCATCCACTTCATGCACGACAAGTACTCGTACGAAGCTGCGTTGATGGCACTGCACGATCGTGACGTACGCCGCACCATGGCTTGTGGTATTGCTGGCCTGTCGATCACTGCCGACTCACTGTCTGCAATTAAGTACGCCAAAGTGAAGCCTGTTCGCGACGAAGACGGCATTGCTGTTGACTTCGAAATCGAAGGTGACTTCCCTAAATATGGTAACAACGACGATCGCGTTGACAGCATTGCGTGTGAGCTGGTTGAAGGTTTCATGAAGAAGATTCAGAAACTATCTACCTATCGCGATGCGGTACCAACTCAGTCAGTTCTAACCATTACCTCTAACGTGGTTTACGGTAAGAAAACCGGTACTACACCTGATGGCCGCGAAGCTGGCGCGCCATTCGCTCCAGGTGCAAACCCAATGCACGGCCGTGACGAAAAAGGTGCTGTAGCGTCGTTGACGTCAGTTGCGAAACTGCCATTTGCTTATGCTAAAGATGGTATTTCTTACACCTTCTCTATCGTGCCAAACGCACTGGGTAAAGAAGAAGAAATCCGTAAGAAGAACTTGGCCGGTTTGATGGATGGTTACTTCCACCACACACCAGCAGTTGAAGGCGGCCAGCACTTGAACGTGAACGTGATGAACCGCGAAATGTTGTTGGATGCGATGGAAAACCCAGACAAGTATCCACAGTTGACCATTCGCGTATCTGGCTACGCGGTGCGTTTCAACTCGCTGACTAAAGAGCAGCAGAACGACGTAATCTCTCGTACCTTTACGACATCGTTCTAATGCATCTCAAGTAATGCATCTGAGCTAAAGCTCAGCTACACTAGGCCTTGCAATCTGCAAGGCCTTTTTTTTCCCGACAAGAAATCAAAATTATATGAGCATTACCGGACGCGTTCATTCCGTCGAAACCTGTGGCACCGTTGATGGCCCAGGTATTCGCTACATCGTTTTTATGCAGGGCTGTTTAATGCGCTGCAAATATTGCCACAACCGCGACACTTGGGATGTCGATGGTGGCAATGAAAAAACCGTCGAAGAGCTCATGAGTGACATGCTCAGCTATCGACACTTTATCGAAGCTTCAGGCGGCGGCATCACCGCTTCCGGCGGCGAAGCCACACTTCAGGCTGAATTTGTCACCGAGTTGTTCAAAGCTTGCCGCAACGAAGGCATTCACACCTGCCTCGATACCAATGGTTTTGTTCGTCATCACAATGAGAAGATTGAACACCTACTTGATGTCAGTGATTTGGTCATGCTGGATATCAAACAAATGGATGATGCCAAGCACATTGACCTCACCAAAGTAAGCAACCGCCACGCCAAGGAATTCGCCCTGCGATTGGCGGAACGCAATCAACCAACATGGATCCGTTATGTGGTCGTTGGTGGTTACACCGATGATGAGGCGTCAGCCCATGAATTGGCGAAGTTTCTCCAGCCAATGAAAAACGTTGAGCGAGTGGAATTGCTGCCCTATCACGAATTAGGCAAGCACAAATGGGAAGCGATGGGCGAAACATATGAACTGAATGATGTTCACCCGCCGAGCAAAGAAACCATGGAAACCATTCAGGCGATTTTCAAGTCATACGATCTGCCTGTGATCTACTAATGCATTGGGAGCTAGTTGGCGCGATCTGCTGGCTCTCCTTGCTGTTATGGCAACAGCCAGCCTCCTGTTGGCGGCGATTAACATCATCGCCGTTCACTTCAAAAGCCTTCGCCGCCAGTTTAGCTTTACTCGCAGTCTTGTGGCAGTTCGACATCGAACTGGTTGCAGGCTTATCGCTGCATTTTCTGCTGGTCACGTCAGCGGCTCTGATCTTAGGTTTTCGATTAGCTTGCTGGGCCACCAGCGGCGCGCTGTTGTTACTCGCTTTTGTCGGCCTGATGGATTGGCCCTCGTTAGCTCAAGAGTGGCTGTTCCAAGTTTTACCAGCCCTTGTCGTAAGCTACGGCCTGTTACTGGTAAGTCGAAAATACCTCCCCCGCCACTTATTCGTGTTTATTTTCGTCAACAGCTTCCTCGCCGCGGCATTGGCGATTGCGCTGAGCATTTATTTACAAGCGGGATGGTTTGGATGGACAGGCCAGTTCAGCGAACAACAAATCGATCATTACTTGCTTCGGATGCTGCCGCTCATGCTTTTTCCTGAAGCGCTATTAAATGGCATGCTGATGACCTTGCTAGTGGTGTACAAGCCTGACTATGTGTACACCTTTAGCGATTGGGATTATTTACGCAATTAGCGGTCGCTTTTGATGAACTGCTCCAGCTTTTCGAAAGCGTGCTTCAAGGTTACCGCCAAATCATAAAACTTCGGAGCACTGGCAACTTTCGGCACTTGTTGGCAACCCTGCTCGGCCATCGACTGATGCAAATCCCGATACCAGCTCCGCAAGCCTGGTGGCAATGGTGACTGTGAGCGCTTGCCGAGCCAGTACAAACCTTGCAATGGTAAGCTCAACATCAGTAGTGCCGAGGCGATTGCCGATGGCACCATGTCGGTCAGTCCCATCGCTATCGGCATCGACACCGTTAACACCGCAAACAAAGGGATCCAAAGCTGCGCTTTACGTGTCAGGTCAATAATGCGGTTTTCCGGCATAAGGACAGCCAGCTCAGCACGCATTGGCCACGCCCGCATGTAGTCCTGACCATCAACAAAAACTTGAGTAATTTTCATGCCACCACCATCGACCCGTCTACCCTTCATAAATAGCGTTCACTTTGAGCTATTTCAAGCTAACTTTACGAGTTTTCCATGAGTTGAGATCTTCGACACTCGAAGAAAATGAAAGTTTCCAACAAAAGTTGATATAGATTAAGTCTTAAACATGGAAAAATCGGTAAAAAAATTACAAAATTACAACCTGATCCTCTAAATGACTTCTTTCGGGTAAAAGAGGCCAGTTTTGGCTACTCTTTACACAACTTTTAGCGGCATCTTCTATTACTTCCTACATCGTACAAAAGGATACGTTTCGCCATGCAAAGTAAGCTCGTTCTGGTTCTTAACTGCGGCAGCTCTTCTCTTAAATTCGCCCTGATTGACTCACAAAATGGTGATGAGCACTTAAGCGGCTTAGCTGAATGTCTAAGTCTTCTTGAAGCCAGCATTATTTGGAAACTGAATGGTGAAAAAATTCAGGAAGATTTAGGTGCAGGTGCCGCCCACCGCGAAGCGCTCGAGCGCTTGGTGAAACTGATTCAAGACGAAGGCTTCAATGATCAGATTGTTGCTGTCGGTCACCGTGTTGTTCATGGTGGTGAAAACTTCACCGCTTCTGCTTTGATTACTCCAGAAGTTGTTAAAGGCATTGAAGATTGTGCCACTCTGGCACCACTGCACAACCCAGCTCACTTGATTGGTATTCGTGCAGCTCAAGCGGCCTTCCCGTCATTACCACAAACTGCGGTGTTCGACACAGCATTCCACCAAACGATGCCAGAAAATGCCTACCTGTACGCTCTGCCATACAAGCTATACAAGCAGCACGGTGTTCGCCGCTACGGTATGCATGGTACTAGCCACTTATACGTGAGCCGAAAAGCGGCTGAGATGTTGGGCCAAGACGTTGCCGAGACCAACGTTATTGTTGCTCACCTAGGTAACGGTTCTTCAATCTGCGCGGTTAAAGATGGTAAGTCAGTCGATACCTCAATGGGAATGACGCCACTTGAAGGTGTGGTGATGGGAACTCGTTCTGGCGATTTCGATCCAGCAATCATCTTCCACTTGGTCGACAAATTGGGTTACTCACTGGATGAAGTGAACACCATGGTTCATAAGCAAAGTGGCCTGTTGGGTTTGAGCGAACAATCAAGTGACTGCCGCTTCATCGAAGAAGGTATGGAAGAAGGTAAACCTGAATCAATCCGTGCTCACAGCGTGATGTGTTACCGCTTGGCGAAGCAAATTGCCGCTTATGCTGCCGCACTGCCACGCATTGATGCGATCGTATTTACCGGCGGTATCGGCGAGAACTCGGCCAATACCCGTAAAGAAGTCATTGAGCGCTTAGGTGTATTCGGGCTGAAACTGGATGAGCAAAGTAACCTTGACGCTCGTTTCGGTAACGACGGCTGCATCACGACTGCCGATAGCAACTTTAAAGCGTTGGTGATCCCAACCAACGAAGAGTGGATTATCGCTCAGGATAGCGCTCGTCTAGCTGGCGTATAAACAAAAAGAACAATATAGAGGTATATAACCGTGCAACGTACAATCATGCTGATCCCAATCGGCGAAGGCGTTGGTTTAACCACCATCAGCCTTGGTTTGCTTCATGCATTCCAGCGTTTGGGTTTATCCAGCACATTTTTCAAGCCTGTCGGCCAGCCTCGTCCTGGCTACGAAGGCCCAGAACTGTCGACGCGCATTGTTTCCAATGCCACTGGTATTCCAGTCATTGACTCAATCCCGTTGGAAATGGCCGAAGGTTTAGTCAGCGGCGACAAAAAAGACATCCTGCTCGAAGACATTGTCGAGCGCTATCAGCGCGATTGCTCTGAAGGTGAAGTGGTTATTGTTGAAGGCTTAGTACCGACTCGCCGTCACACATACGCCACTCGCCTGAACTTTGAAATTGCAACCGCATTAAATGCCGATATCGTTTTTGTCACCATCCCAGGTGGCGACAAAGCCAAAGATTTGAAAGAGCGCGTTGAGATCACCTATAACAACTTAGGTGGTAGTAAAAACAAACGTCTTCTCGGCGTTATCGTCAACAAAGTTGGCGCGCCGGTCGACGAGATTGGCCGCAACCGCCCAGATCTGTCTGAAATGTTCGATGAACATGAAGCGACCTTGTCTGCCAACATCGATAAGATTAAGTCTGCGTTTAGTCGCTCGAAAGTACCGCTGTTGGGTTGTATTCCGTGGAACTTCGATCTGATTGCTCCTCGAGTTTCGGATTTGGCGGAACACCTTGATGCCAAATACCTCAATAAAGGACAAGCCGATACTCGCCGTCTGCGCAGCGTGACGTTCTGTGCGCGCAGCATTCCAAACATGGTTGAACACTTTAAGCCTGGCTCGCTACTGGTTAGCTCTGCGGACCGCTATGACGTTGTTGTCGCCGCTTGTTTGGCCGCCATGAATGGCGTTGAGATCGGTGCATTGCTGCTGACCGGTGGTTACGAAACCAATCCTTATGTGATGGATCTGTGTAAGCAAGCGTTCGACAGCGGCTTACCGGTGATGATGATCAACACCAATACATGGCAAACGTCGCTAAGCCTGCAGAACTTCAATCTCGAACTGCCGATTGACGATGCTGAGCGTCTTCATTTAGTCCAAGAGCACGCGGCTCAGTACATCCACAACAAGTGGTTGATGGAGCTGATGGATGGCGTTGAAGGAACGCGCAAACTATCACCACCAGCCTTCCGTTATGAGCTGACTGAGCTTGCTCGTCGTGCCAACA
This sequence comes from Neiella litorisoli, assembly GCF_014773395.1. Lineage (GTDB taxonomy): Bacteria > Pseudomonadota > Gammaproteobacteria > Enterobacterales > Neiellaceae > Neiella > Neiella litorisoli. The sequence continues at coordinate 22,507 of NZ_JACXAF010000008.1, forward strand.
AACGTATCGTTCTGCCAGAAGGTGACGAGCCACGCACCATTCGCGCTGCCGCCATCTGTGCTGAGCGCGGTATTGCCCGTCCAGTGCTGCTGGGTAGCCCTGCTGAAATCAATCGTGTTGCAGAGCAGCAAGGTGTGGTACTGCCACCAAGTGTCGAGATCCTCGATCCAATGGCGATTCTAGAAAGCTACGTGGCGCCAATGGTCGAGTTGCGTAAGCACAAAGGCCTAGAAGAAGTGGTTGCTCGCGAACACTTAGAAGACACCGTTGTTCTTGGCACCATGATGCTGCAAATGGGAGACGTCGACGGGCTGGTTTCTGGCGCTGTGAACACCACCGCCAATACCATTCGTCCTGCGCTGCAGTTGATTAAAACGGCGCCTAGCTCATCGCTCGTTTCGTCAATCTTCTTCATGCTACTGCCGGACCAAGTATTGGTTTATGGTGACTGCGCCATTAACCCAGATCCAAATGCTGAGCAGCTCGCAGAGATTGCCATTCAATCGGCAGAATCCGCTCTGGCCTTTGGTATTGATCCGAAAGTGGCGATGATCAGCTACTCAACCGGTACCAGTGGCACCGGCTCTGATGTCGATAAAGTGCGCGAAGCCACGCGCATTGCGCAAGAGCGTCGCCCTGATCTGATTATTGATGGCCCGCTGCAGTACGATGCTGCAGTGATGGAAAACGTGGCAGCCAGCAAAGCGCCAAATAGCCCTGTTGCAGGTAAAGCAACGGTGTTCATTTTCCCTGATTTGAATACCGGTAATACCACGTACAAAGCCGTTCAGCGTTCCGCTGACTTGATTAGTATTGGTCCAATGCTGCAGGGTCTCAACAAGCCAGTAAACGACCTATCGCGTGGCGCATTGGTTGAAGACATCGTCTACACCATTGCGCTGACAGCGATTCAAGCAACGCAAATGGAAGCCAGTGCCAAGGCTTAATCTTGCTGCACTTGAACTGAAAGTGCCACCTGTGTTGCAGGTGGCCATTACTGCTGGGCTGATCACCATAAGCCCAGCATCCAACCTCGCTTTTCCTCACCAACCTCTGTGGTCAACTTTGGCCATTGCCTGCGCCATTGTCGGCTTTGTTATTGCCATCAGTGGCGTCCGTCAATTCCGCCAGCACCAAACAACTGTTAATCCGCTAGCACCAGAGCAAGCCTCGTTACTGGTTACCTCGGCGATCTACCGCTATACGCGTAATCCCATGTATTTAGGTATGTTGATCGCTTTGCTTGGCTGGTCAGCTTGGTGGTTGCAGCCACTTGGCGTTATCATCAGCCTTCTGTTTATGCTGTACATGACACGCTTCCAAATCTTGCCGGAAGAACGCGCACTGGCCGCCCAATTTGGCCCGCAATTCAGCGCATACACTCAGCAAACCAGACGCTGGTTCTGATTGATCAGCAGATCTTGCATTTAATGTTTGAATTTCTTGTATAATTGGCGGTCGGCCTTGGTTTGCCGATCTTCTGTTAGTTATTGATTACCGAGTACATCATGGAACGAGTACCTGTTAGCTTGCTGTTAGAGCAAGGGCCTATGCTGAAGTCTTTTGCTGGCGTTATCGGCAGAGAGTTAGTGCCCTTCACTATCGCCAATAAAAACCCTCAGGCATTTGCCGAATTAGAAGCCGAGCTGGCGATCCCCAGTGAACGCTTGGTTAACCACTACATGGAATGGGCTGGATGCGACAAAGGCCGCTACAGCGCCAGCATCCCAACCCACATTTTCTTCCAGTTAGCGATGCCGCTGTGTATTAAGCAGTTGGCTCAATCGCGCTATCGTTTGAGTAAAGTCATCAATCAAGGCTGCCGGATGACGGTGATCAAACCGATCCCATGGGAAACGCCAGTGACGGCCAAGGTCTCCGTCAGCTCGATCAGAGAAGTGCCGGGAAAAGCCCGAGTCACTCAGAACATCGGGATTTATTACGATGATGAATTAGCGGCAGAGCTGCAAGTGCACACGTTGTTCCCGCTGAGTATCGCCAGCAAAAGACGCCATAAAGAGCCTGAAGTACAGCAGTCATTCAGTGTGATCGGTCATTGGAGCTCAAGCGATCATGATGGCCGCGACTTTGCCCTGTTAAGTGGCGACTTTAATCCGATTCATTGGAGCCGATGGATCGGTAAAATGTCGCCCTTCGGCACTCGGGTATTGCATGGCATGGGCACCTTTATTCGCAGCATTGAGGTGTTACAAAACAACCTGCAAGCCAATATCAGTGATATTGATGCTCGCTTTACCGCACCATTAAAACTGCCCGGCGGGGTTAATACCTTGCTCCATCAACTTGATTCCTCGGCAGCCCATCAGCAGCGGGTACCATTGCGCTTAGAAGACGAAAATGGCCGCCTGTTGATGCTCGGTAGTTATCGTCTTTAACCGCCCTTCACAATCAACAAGGCCCCTGTATGTTCATACAAGGGCCTTGTAGTTAACGCAGCTGCAACGCAGATCAGGATTCGCTTAAAGCAGCATCTAAATCTTCAATTTTCGCTTTCCACAGCGCCGGACCACGTACGTGGGCGTTGTCACCCGTGCTATCGACCGCAACGGTGACCGGCATGTCTTCAACCTCAAACTCATAGATTGCTTCCATACCCAAGTCTTCAAAGGCCACCACTTTGGCTTTCTTAATGGCCTTCGCCACCAAATACGCCGCTCCGCCAACCGCCATCAAGTAAACGGCTTGGTGGTTCTTAATGCTCTCGACTGCCGCCGGACCACGCTCGGCCTTGCCAATCATGCCGATTAAGCCAGTTTCAGCCAGCATCATGTCGGTGAATTTATCCATCCGAGTCGACGTTGTCGGGCCTGCCGGACCGACAGCCTCATTGCCCACTGCATCAACCGGACCGACGTAATAGATGAACTTATTGGTGAAATCGACGCCTTCAGGCAGCCCCTCGCCCTTGCTGAGCATCTCTTGGATGCGTTTATGAGCCGCATCTCGGCCAGTTAAAATAGTACCGCTGAGCAGCACTGTTTCACCGGTTTTCCATTCTTGAATATCCGCTTTGCTGATCTCATTCAGATTCACCCGACGCACGCTATCTCCAACTTCCCAAGTCACCTCAGGCCAATCGGAAACGTTGGGCGCTTTCAGTTCTGCTGGACCAGAGCCATCAAGGTGGAAGTGAACGTGACGGGTCGCGGCACAGTTTGGGATCAGACACACCGGCTTCGAGGCGGCGTGAGTTGGCGCTGTTTTAACTTTGACATCAACCACAGTCGTGAGGCCGCCAAGGCCCTGTGCGCCAATGCCTAACTTGTTTGCCTTGTCATACAAATCGAGGCGCAGTTGCTCATCAGCATTGTCAGCACCCTTGGCAATCAGTTCATGAATATCAACCGGATCCATCAGCGATTCTTTGGCTAGTACGGCCGCCTTTTCTGCCGTACCGCCGATGCCAATACCGATCATGCCTGGTGGGCACCAGCCCGCGCCCATGGTTGGCAAGGTTTTCAACACCCACTCGACAACGTCATCTGACGGATTCAGCATCACCATCTTGCTTTTGTTTTCCGAGCCGCCGCCTTTGGCAGCAATCATGACTTCCACTTGGTCGCCGGCGACCAACTCGGTGTGAACCACCGCAGGGGTGTTGTCTTTGGTATTGATGCGCTTGCCATTGGGGTCGGCAACAATCGAGGCACGCAATGGGTTATCTGGGTTGTTGTAGGCTCGGCGGGTCCCTTCATCAATCATTTCTTGCAGTGTTAAGTCGCCATCCCACTGCACTTTCATCCCGACTTTGACAAAACAAGTGACGATACCAGTGTCCTGACAAATTGGCCGCCGACCTTCAGCTGACATCCGGCTATTAATGAGAATTTGTGCAATGGCGTCTTTGGCCGCCTGCGATTGTTCTTTTTCGTAGGCTTCAGCAAGGGCATTGACGAAATCAAGAGGATGGTAATAACTGATGTATTGCAACGCATCTGCGACGCTGTCAATCAGATCGTCTTGGCGAATGATGGTCATTGTTATCTCCGTGGACCAGTTGCTCTGGTCCCATTTTGTTTTTAGAGGGTATAGATGTTTTTCACGTTGGCGCTATGATAACCTCCGCCACCCGTTGCTACCAGCGGGTAAGTCAATAATTGGAGAACAGATTTTTGCATCAGCGCCGTGGCTCAATTGAACGTTTGGACTGGCACCAATTTGGTGATCCAGAAGCAATCGCGCGACGCTTTTACCAGCAACCGGATTTCATCTGGCTTGATTCGGCCAGCAAGCATCACGTCAACAGCCGTCACCATATTCTGGCTTGGGCGCCGCGCTTAAAACTGCTCACCGAGCAGGGCCAAACCAAGCTCGTCGGCCAACCCCAAGAATCTGCCACTTTATCCGAATCTGACCTGCAATCACCGTTTGCCGCCATGCGGCAGCTGGCGCAACAACTTCATTGGCAACCAGCAACCGACAACCCAGCAGGCTTTGATGGCGGCTGGCTTGGCTTTTGGGGCTACGATTTAGGCCGATACCTCGAGCGATTACCCAATCAGGCACAAGCTGACATTGATTTCCCCGACATGGCCGTGGGGTGGTATGAAGCTGCGTTGATCATTGATCAAACCAAGCAGCAGGCTTATCTGATCGGAGAGCGTCACGCCTGTCATCATTTCAAGCAGCAACTTGAGCAATCGATACCTGAGCCTGCGCCTACGCCATTTAAGTTGGTTGCGCCATGGTCATCCAATATGTCTCACGCCCAATACAGCGACAAATTTGATGCCGTTCAGAATTACCTGCTGGCTGGCGATTGCTACCAAGTGAATTTGGCTCAGCGCCACCAAAGCCAGTTCCAAGGCGAACCATTCAGTGCCTATCTAGCGCTTCGGCAACATAACGCGGGGCCATTTTCAGCCTACATCAATAACAGCAAGGGCCAAGTGCTGAGCTTGTCACCCGAGCGCTTCATCGAATGCCAGCAGCTGCGCATTGAGACCAAACCGATTAAAGGTACTCGACCGAGGGGCCATGACGCAATCAGCGACACCAAGCAAGCTCAGGCGCTGCAGTCCGCAGAGAAAGATCGCGCAGAAAATCTGATGATCGTTGACTTATTGCGCAATGATGTCAGCAAAGTGGCCGCTCCGGGCAGTGTTGAAGTCCCGGTTCTATTTGGCATCGAGAGCTTTCCGTCAGTCCATCACATGGTGTCAACGGTCACCGCGCAATTGTCAGAGCACCACGATGTCTATGATTTACTTGAGGGCGCCTTTCCCGGCGGCTCGATTACCGGCGCACCGAAAATTCGGGCAATGGAAATTATTGACGAGTTAGAGCCACACCGGCGCAATATTTATTGCGGCTCAATCGGCTATATTTCAGTATCAGAGCAAATGGATACCAGTATTACCATTCGGACATTACTGTGTGACAACAGTCAGCGCATTTTCTGCTGGGCCGGTGGCGGTTTGGTTGCCGACTCAGAATGTTCAGCGGAATATCAGGAAACCCATGATAAGGTGAGCCGGATTTTACCTTTGCTGAATGATTTATGATGACAGCGAATCGACAGCAGTTCCTAACTCGGTTTAGTTTGCAACCCTTGCAAATTGATGACCACAAAGCCAGCTATCAGCATGAAGCCGCTGTCGTGATCCCGCTATTCGAGCGTCAGCAACAATTGCACGTGTTGTTTACCCAGCGCGCCGAGCACCTGCGCCACCACGGCGGCCAAGTGAGCTTTCCAGGCGGTCGGCATGACCTCGATGATCACGATCTGCAGGCTACCGCATGGCGCGAATGCAGTGAAGAAATTGGCGTGCAACCGGATTCGGTTTGGGGCCAACTGCCGGTTTATGTATCGAACAGTGGCTTTTCCGTGACGCCATTTCTGGGCTGGTTCGAACAACCTCCCGAGCCCTCACCTAACCCTGATGAAGTCGATTTTACATTTTCAGTGCCGCTGAATTATTTAATGGATCCGAGTAACCATTATCGCTACACGGTCAGACGTAATCAGCGCCAACTGGACGTCTACTGGATCCCGTGGAATGGCAGTTTTATCTGGGGCGTTACCGCCGGCATCATCCACAACCTCTACAGTCACCTGTACCGTCTACCCGGCAACGCCGAGCGCGACTGACAACATTTGTTGCCAATCGCCAGCAATAACCTTCTGCCATCACAACTCGCCTGATTCTGACTCAACAGGTTAGTATGCACGTACGTAATTTAGCTTCACGACAACTGGATCAGAAACCCTATGTTTAGTGTCCGCGACATGTTTACCGTTGGCATTGGCCCCAGTAGTTCACATACCGTTGGCCCAATGCGAGCCGCAGCCGATTTTGTCAACCAACTTGAGCAAAACCAGCAATTAATGGCCGTTACTCAGGTGAAATGTGAACTGTTCGGTTCCCTTGGGCAAACCGGCAAAGGCCACGGCTCAGGCAAAGCGGTGATTCTCGGGTTGCTCGGGCTAGAGCCTGAAACGGTCGATGTCGATCGGATCCCAGCATTGCTCGCCGACATCGAAAGCAGCCAACGCATCGCCTTGAAACAGCAGCATATTGTCCGCTTTCCAAGAAAAGGCGCAATTGTGTTTCACCACCGTCAAACCTTGCCTCAACATAGCAATGGCATGCGCTTGCAAGCCTTTGACGATCAGCAACTGCTGTTGAGTCAGGATTATTACTCCATTGGCGGTGGTTTTGTTGTCACCACCGAGCAATTCGGCCAACTTGAGCCTCAAAACAATGACGCGGCGTTACCTTTTCCATTCGAAACCAGCGCCGAACTCATGGCCCATTGCCGCGAACAAGGCATGACCATCGCGGGGATCATGCAAGCAAATGAGCAAGCATGGTGTGATTATGAACAAATCATCAATCACATCCGCTCGATCGCTGAGGTCATGGAGCAATGCATTGTTCGCGGTTGTCGCACCCAAGGCGTCCTCCCGGGAGGGTTAAAATTACAACGCAGAGCGCCACTACTAGCACGACAACTCAAAGCAGAACAAAAAACCAATCAAGATCCGCTTAATGCCATGGACTGGGTAAACCTCTATGCCCTCGCCGTTAACGAGGAAAACGCCGCCGGCGGCAGAGTGGTGACCGCGCCAACGAATGGTGCAGCAGGCGTCATTCCTGCGGTGCTGGCGTACTATCAGCATTTTGTCGGCGAATTGGATGATGACACCCTAGAAACTTTCTTCCTAACGGCCACCGCAATCGGCTCGTTGTACAAGCACAATGCCTCTATTTCAGGCGCAGAAGTCGGTTGTCAGGGTGAAGTTGGAGTGGCTTGTTCAATGGCTGCAGCGGCCCTAACGGCGCTACTTGGCGGCAGCAACGGTCAAATCGAAAACGCTGCTGAGATTGGTATGGAGCACAACCTCGGGCTGACCTGTGACCCAATTGGCGGCTTAGTGCAAGTGCCATGTATTGAGCGCAATGCCATGGGTGCAATTAAAGCAATTAATGCAGCTCGGTTAGCGATGCGCGGCACCGGCGATCACAAGGTGCCATTAGATAAGGTGATCACAACCATGAGAGACACCGGCCGCGACATGAAAACCAAATACAAAGAAACCGCCAGAGGTGGTTTGGCGGTGAATGTCATTGAGTGTTAATTACCGCACTGGTAAGTCAATATCAGCAAACAAGGCATCCATTTCTTCGGGTGAATTGGCAGCAATCGCCTGATCGACTAAGTCTCGATTCAGGTGCGGTGCGAATCGCTCGATGAAATCATACATGTAACCACGCATGAAGGTGCCTTTGCGGAAACAAATATTGGTCGTGCTGCGCTCAAACAAATGTTCGGTATGAATCGTCACTAAATCCTTATCCACGACCGGATCAATCGCCATGGTGGCGATCACACCAACGCCCAAGCCAAGGCGAACATAGGTTTTAATAACATCAGCGTCTGTTGCTGTAAACGCAATATGGGGCTTGCAGCCGGCTCTGGCAAATGCCTCATCCAATGCCGAGCCGCCACTAAAACCAAAGACATAGGTGACCAACGGGTATTCAGCTAGCTCATCAATGGTGATGTTACTGCTCCTAGCAAGCGGATGGTCGGGCCGCACCACTAGCGATCGTGTCCAGTGGTAACAAGGCAGGCGCACCAAATCCTGATACAAATGCATGGCTTCGGTGGCAATGGCAAAATCGGCTTCACCGCGAGCCGCCACTTCACTTAGTTGCGCCGGAGTTCCCTGATGCATATTAAGGCTGACTTTGGGAAACCGCTCCATGAAGCCTTTGATTACTTCAGGTAATGCATAACGAGCTTGGGTGTGGGTCGTTGCGATATTCAATAACCCTTCGTCCGGTCGGGTATGTTCACTGGCAATAGCGCGAATGCTATCGGCCTGCTCTAGCATCGAACGGGCCACTTCAAGGATTTGCTGACCGGCAGGGGTGACATGGCTTAAGTGCTTGCCGCTGCGACCAAAAATTTGTACGCCAAGCTCATCTTCAAGCATTCTGACTTGTTTACTGATGCCGGGCTGAGAGGTGTAAAGACTTTCTGCGGTAGCGGAAACATTGAGGTTGTGATTGAAAACTTCCACGATGTATCGAAGCTGCTGCAATTTCATTTTGTACCCTCAATTTGCTAACTGTGAGCAGATCATTAAACTTCAGTGTAAGAAACCGTATCCTTTTCTCCTACTCAATGGAATAACAATTTAACTGCATGTACGACTTGTTTAGTCAAAAAAAGGTACTGATTGTTGATGATTTCGCCGAATTTCGGCTGTCATTGCGTTCCATGGTCGATGGCTTTGGCTGTGCCACGGTTGATTTGGCCAAAAACGGGGAAGAGGCAGTCGCCCTTTATCAACAAAATCGACACCATATCGTGTTGTGCGATTACAACTTGGGCAAGCAACAAAACGGCCAGCAAGTGCTTGAAGAAATTAGCCTGCGCGGCTGGTTAAGAGCCGATACCGTGTTTGTGTTGATCACTGCAGAGACATCTCTCAGCATGGTCATGGGAGCGCTGGAATTTCGTCCTGATGATTATCTGTCGAAGCCAATTAACAAGGCTAATCTGAGAACTCGGCTGACTCGCTTGCTGCAACAAAAATCAGAACTATCCGATATCTACCAAGCACTTGGTCAGCATGACTACGCCCTAGCCCGCAAACGTTGTGCCGGCCACATTAAAGCCAAAAGCCGCTATGCTGGTGCCTGCTATCGCCTCTTGGCTGAAATTTTACTGCGTCAGGAAAAGCCCGCCGAAGCCAAGGCCATTTACCAACAAATGGTCGACGTGCGGGCATCGCGCTGGGCGCTGCAGGGTTTGGCAGAAAGCCATTTTATGCTGGCCGAAATCGATGCCTGTATTGATGTTTCAAAGCAAGTACTAGCCGACAACAGCAGAGCGGTTGATGCCATGGAGCTGCTCGCCAAATGTTACATGGCGCAAGGGCAATACCCCGAAGCGTATGATTTTATTAAGCAAGCCATCGCCATCTCACCACGCTCGATTAAGCGCCAACGAATCGCCGCGCAAATCGCCAAGCTAAGCAGCGACCAGCAAGCCGAACTGCGAGCACTACGCCACATCCATGAGCTTGGCATTCACTCAGTGCAAGCCGAGCCAGATGATAACGTGAAATACCTGAATATGTTGATTGGCCATGCGGAAGCAGAATCAGGCGTGAATCGACGTCGTTTAATTGCCGAGGCGCAAGACCAGCTGGCTCGGTTTAGCCGCCACAAAATCGATGAGCGGCACCACTGTCAGGGCTTAATTTTGCAAGCACAGATGGCCCGAGTTCAAGGCTCTCATAAGCAAGCAGAGGAGTTGTTGACGCAAGTATACGAGCAAGCTCCGGCACTAATGCAACAACAAGACGAGTTGACCTTAGCCATGCTTCAAGAGGGTTTGCAGCAGACGGGCATGGATGAGCACAAAGAACATGTCGAGCAACAATTACGGCAATCCCGTGAGCAGCATCAGCAGCGTGAACAAATCGCCGCTAAAAGCACTGAGAACGTTCGTGGCATTAAACAATATGAAGCGGGTGATTATGTTGCCGCAATTGCCAGCTTTCGAGATGCCATCGCCAGCAATCCGGCCAGCACGGCGATTACTCTTAATTTGGTGCAAGCACTGTTGAAACACTTGCCGCCGGGCACCGATCGGATGAAAGTTCGTGATGAATGCACCACATTATTGGATCAACAGCGATTTTTACAACCGAATAATCCAAGATATAAGCGATATCAAATGCTGAAGAGTAAGATTCATCAGCTGTAGCAGGAATCAATCCATGTCCGAACATCAGTTAGATTTCTCAACCGTGCTCGCCGCTTGCGTGCATGACATGAAAAACAGCTTGTTTATGTTGCTGCAATCCATCGAGCAGCTCGCAGACAACAATGATCTTCCTGCAGAACAACAGCAAGAGTTAGCCAAGCTTCACTATGAGGCGTATCGGGTAAATACCAACCTGATGCAGTTGCTCAGTTTGTATCGGATGGAGCGTCAACGCCTCCCGCTCACCATCGAAGAATATTTTGTTTCTGATCTATTCGACGAATTAATCGCCAAAAATGCTCTATACCTTGAAAGTAAGGAAATTGTCATCGACACCGATGTCGATCCCGACTTGATATGGTATCTCGATGGCGATTTGATCAATAACTTGCTGACCGATGTGGTCAACAATGCGCTGAGATATTGCAATAACAAGTTGCTGCTGAGCGCCAGAGTCAATGATCAGCAGATGTTGGAAATCATGATTGAAGACGACGGCAGTGGCTATCCTGAACAAATGCTAGCATTTGATACAACCAGTGATTTGCAGTCGTTGGATATTAAAAATGGCCGCACCGGCTTGGGTTTATACTTTGCCGGATTGATCGCACGTTCACACAAAAATAAATCGGTTCAAGGTAATATTAAACTCTCTAACGGAGGTCACTTTGGCGGCAGCGTATTTACATTAACGCTACCCTAACGGACCGCTTTTCGATAGAGTATAGAGCCTTGGAATACAAAAACTTAATGTACAGGATAATGGTCTAATGACTGGTACGGCAATCATAATTGTAGCGCTGATTGTGGCACTCATCTTTCTTGTCATCATCGTCAATGTGATGCAACAACAAAAAGAACGTCAAAACACTGAGCGCCGTACAGAAATAGCTCGTCAAAAAGCCATCATCGATGAAACCGAAGATGTCATGCTACTGAGTAGCAAAATGCCGATGAGTAAACAGCTGATGCGGGTACTGCTGACGCGCGTTGTTAACTCGCTGCAAGCCTGGCAGAAAGTACAAAGTACCGATGAAGTCAATCGTCGCTTAAAAGACATCAACGGCCAGCTAAAAGAACTCGATAGCAGCTACAGCGAGATCTCCGAGCGCGCCTTTCAGGTGCCGGACAATGAAAAGCAAGCCATTGCTTTGTTGCAGGGGCTGAAAAAGCTGCGCTTGCTAATCCGTGCCGAGCACAACAAAGGGCAGGTTTCACCAGCCGTATTTGTCGATGAAGAGAAACGCATCGACCGCTTACTGATTCGGATTAACTTGGAAAACTTAATGTCGCGCGCAACCGCGTCTATGCTAACCAAGCAATACGGCTCTTGCCGCCAAATGCTTGATAAAGCAGAAACCGTCATCTCCGCCGTCACTGTTCCCGATGAATATATTGCGGCGAAAATCAGTGACATCGAAGCCTTGAGGGCTGAACTGGCCGCCGTTAACCGCAAGGTTGAAGAAGAGAATCAAGCCAAGCTGAAACGCAAATCAGACGAAGACGACCTGATTTTCAACAAGAAAAAATGGTAATTCAAATTATTCACTAAGCGGGCTGAAAAGCCCGTTTTTTTTGCCTCGAACAAGGCATAAAAAAACCACCGCAACTTGCGGTGGTTTTTGTCATTTGATGACCGTTACTTTTTCTTGGCCTTAGTGGTTTTAGTCGCTTTCTTGGCTTTGGTCTGCTCTTGGTGCCACTGACCATCGCGATAATGCGCCACCCACCCTGTCGCCTTGCCATCGACTTCTGACATCACATACTGCTCTTTGTTCTTACGGCTGAAACGAACCAGAGCAGGATTGCCATCAGGATCTTTCGCTGGCGCATCGGCTAAGTAATAGAACTTCGGCGAGATGCGATCCCTGAATCGAGCCAACTCCTCGACCAGCGGCGCACGCGTTTCCCGCGATTTCGGGAAAGTGCTGGCCGCTAAGAAAATCCCTGCAGCGCCATCACGCAGCACAAAGTGTGCATCGGACTTTTCACATGGCAATTCGGGCAACATCACTGGATCTTCTTTCGGTGGCGCTGGCTCACCATTTTTCAGCAGCTTACGTGTGTTTTTGCAGGTTTCACTGGTGCAGGCAAAGTACTTACCGAAGCGACCATTGAGCAACTGCATATCAGAGCTACAGCGATCACATTCAATAACTGGACCGTCGTAACCTTTAATCTTGAACTCACCTTTTTCGACAATGTAACCATCACAGCGAGGATTGTTACCACAGACGTGAAGCTTACGTTCTGTGTCGATCAAGTAGCTGTCCATGGCGGTGCCACATTTAGGGCAACGGTCCTTCGCCATCAGCGACTCAGTTTCTGATTCAAGCGCTGACTCAGCCTCATCGCCAGACGTCAGGTTCATGGTGTTGTTGCAGCGCTCTTTTGGCGGCAAGGCATACCCCGAACAGCCCAAAAACACGCCGGTACGCGCAGTACGAATACCCATTGGGCGATTACATTTGCTGCATGGAATGTCGGTCATCACCATTTGGTTATCTGACATTCCGCCTTCCTCAGCAGGCAACTCGGCAGTTTCTAATTTGCCCGAGAAATCGGCATAGAACACATCCAGCACATCGAGCCAGTTTTGTTCACCAGAAGCGACCTGATCAAGCGTGCTCTCCATCTGCGCCGTAAAGTCATAACTCATCAAATCATCAAAGTTCTGCATGAGTCGATCAGTGACGATTTCGCCCATTTTCTCAGCGTAAAAGCGGCGCGCTTCGAGGCGCACATATCCGCGATCCTGAATGGTTGAAATGATGCTGGCGTAGGTAGAGGGGCGGCCAATGCCGCGCTTTTCAAGCTCTTTTACCAATGACGCTTCGCTAAAACGCGCGGGCGGTTTAGTAAAGTGCTGTTTCTGCTCTAACTTTTCTTTGTTAATTGCCTGGCCTTTGGTGACCGCAGGTAAGATCACTTCATCTTCAGCCTTGCGAACCAGCGGCGCTAAAACACGCGTCCAACCATCAAATTTGAGGGTGCGGCCACTAGCGCGGAATTCATAATCGCCGGCTTGCACCGTTAGCTTGGTGGCGTCGTATTCAGCTGGGACCATCTGGCAGGCAACAAATTGCTTCCAAATCAGCTCATAGAGGCGTTCTGCGTCTCTTTCGACACCAGACAGTTGCGATGCCAGCAAATTAACATCAGAAGGCCGTATCGCTTCGTGAGCTTCTTGCGCATTGTCCTTGCTGCCATAGACATTGGCCGACTGTGGCAAATAGTTGCTACCAAAATTAGCACCAATGTAATCGCGACAGGCCGCTACCGCTTGCTGACTCAAATTAGTTGAGTCGGTACGCATATACGTAATGTGACCAGCCTCATAAAGACGCTGCGCCAGCATCATGGTTTTCTTGACGCCAAAACCAAGACGAGTGCTAGCCGCTTGCTGCAAAGTCGAGGTAATAAACGGTGCCGAAGGGCGGGAGCGGCTCGGTTTCGTTTCGCGATCAGCGACAACAAACGACGAGGCATTAATCGCTGCCACGGCAGCATTGGCCTGCTCTTCATTAACCGCTTTAAATGCTTTGCCCGCATAACGCTGTAACTCGGCGCGGAACTGTTCGCCAGAGACGCTCAAATCAGCATGAATACGCCAGAACTCTTCTGGGGTAAAAGCTTTGATTTCACGCTCTCGCTCAACCACTAGGCGCACCGCAACCGATTGCACTCGGCCGGCAGAAAGGCCACGAGCGACCTTTTTCCACAACAGTGGCGACACCATAAAACCGACGACCCGATCAAGAAAGCGTCGCGCTTGCTGGGCATTCACCCGATCCGTGTTGAGGTGCGCCGGATTAGCAAATGCCGCTTTGATCGCCGTTTTAGTAATTTCGTTAAATACCACCCGTTGATACCGCTCAGGATCGCCACCGATCACTTGTTGCAAGTGCCAGGCAATGGCCTCTCCCTCGCGGTCCAAATCCGTTGCCAGATAAATGTTGTCAGCTTTGGCGGCAAGTGTTTTTAGCTCGTTGACCACTTTCTCTTTGCCGGGCAGCACTTCGTAACTGGCTTGCCATCCTTTATTCGGATCGACGCCCATGCGCGTGACCAGAGCCGCCTGCTCTTTTTGCTTCTTGAGCTTAGCTTTTTGCTCGGGCGACATTCCCGCAGTAGAGGTCCGTTTGCGATTAGCAGTCGAAGAAGATGACCGCGCGCCTGTCGGCAAGTCACGGATATGGCCGACACTGGACTTCACGATGAAATCCTTGCCTAAGTATTTATTAATAGTCTTCGCCTTGGCGGGCGACTCCACTATGACCAGCGATTTTCCCATAAAGATTACTGCTGTCCTTCAAACGATAAGTGGCAAAAAAAGAAGCGTATATATAGAGGCATAACGCCCCAGATGCAAGGATGTCAACTTTTCATTGCAAATTTTTCTCCAACAAATGACATCTAAACTTGCATCTTTTAACCTGTTTGCCGAGTTGATTCGCCCCAGATAAACCTGTAAAACGAGCAATTACTCGAGCAAGGAAGACCTTGCCTTTTCTAACAAAAAATAGTTCCGCACCCGATTACGCGAACAGCATCAGGTCAAAAGAGAGGCTCCTAGGTAATGACCTATCAAGAATACAATTTTGATGGACTGGTTGGTCCAAATCACAATTACGCTGGTTTATCTTTCGGCAATGTCGCCTCAACGGGCAATGCGAATTCCGCTTCCAATCCACAACAAGCCGCGTTACAAGGATTGGCCAAGATGCGCAAACTGATGTCGTTGGGCATCCCACAGGGCGTTTTCGCGCCGCAGCAGCGCCCTCATGTGCAAGCATTGCGCGCCATCGGATTCAGCGGTACTGATGCGGATGTGATGAGCCAAGCGCTGCAACAAGCACCAGCCATTTTTAACGCCTGTGTTTCTGCTTCTTCGATGTGGACGGCCAATGCGGCAACCGTATCACCGAGCCCAGACACCGCTGATGGCAAGGTTCATTTCAGTGCCGCCAATCTAGTCAACAAATTTCACCGTTCGCTTGAGCATCCTTTCACGACGGCTTTACTTGAGCGTGTTTTTCCAAGCCAAGCGCACTTTGTTCATCACGGCGCACTGCCAATGAGCGATCATTTTGGCGATGAGGGCGCAGCCAATCACACCCGTTTTTGCAATGGCTACGCTAGCGAAGGCGTAGAGTTTTTTGTCTACGGTAAAGCGGCATTTGATAGCAGCAAACCCCAGCCCCAAAAATTTCCTGCTCGGCAGACTCTCGAGGCCAGTCAAGCTGTCGCCAGACGCCACGGTTTGGCGGCCAATCGCACCGTCTATTCACAGCAGAATCCAGCCGTGATCGATGCCGGCGTATTCCACAACGATGTGATTTCAGTTGGCAATGGTAACGCGTTGTTTTACCACGAATTAGCCTTTGCCGATGAAGCACAAACAAAAGCCGACTTAGTGCAAGCTTTTGACGGTTTGGGCGAGATGGAATTTATCAAAGTTCCGACCGCAGAAGTGCCGGTTGCTGATGCTGTTGCCAGCTACTTATTCAACACTCAATTAATTACCTTGAACGGTGAAATGGCGTTGATCGCGCCCACCGAATGTCAGCAAACAGAATCAGTCCATCGTTATCTGACTAACTTACTAAAACAAAACACCGCAATTCAGCATGTTGAATACATCGACGTGAAACAGAGCATGCAAAACGGCGGTGGCCCAGCTTGCTTGCGCTTGCGTGTGGTACTGAGCGAACAAGAGCAGGCTGCTGTTAACCAAGCCTGTGTTATGAATGAGACTAAAATCAGTGCCCTAGAAGCGTGGGTGAAGCAACATTACCGCGATCGCGTGGATGTTGCCGATCTCGCCGATCCGCAGTTCGTCCAGGAGTGTAACACCGCGCTTGATGAACTGACTCAACTGCTTCAACTAGGCTCGATTTACCCGTTTCAGCAGGCCTGACAAACCACGCAGGTTTTCCAGCAAAAGCAAAGAGGCAAGAATCAACACGACAAGACGCCGTGAAATCATCCCTGATGGCTCAACCGCCGCTCCCTGCGGCGGATGCTTGTCGGATTGCCCCTTGCCCCTTTCCTAGCGAAGCCAATCGCCCTGTTCGTCTAGCCGAACTAACATCAACGCCAAACGGCGGCCACAAAAAAACCGGAGCTAAGCTCCGGTTTTTTTATTTAACGCTTAAAATGGGCTGCGAAATTACAGGCCTTCAGCGTTTTCAGACAAGTACTTAGCAACACCTTCTGGTGACGCGTCCATACCTTCTTTACCTTCTTCCCACTGTGCAGGGCAAACTTCACCGTTTTTCTCGTGGAAGTTCAGGGCGTCAACCATACGCAGCATTTCGTCAACGTTACGGCCCAAAGGCAGATCGTTTACGACTTGGTGACGAACGTTACCTTCAGCATCGATCAGGAAAGAACCGCGGAATGCAACGCCAGCTTCTGGGTGCTCAACATCGTAGGCTTGGCAGATTTCGTGTTTGATATCAGCAACCAGTGGGTATTTAACCGCACCGATACCACCATCTTCGATGGCAGTGTTACGCCAAGCGTTGTGAGAGAAGTGAGAATCGATAGATACACCGATTACTTTCACGCCGCGTTTTTCGAACTCTTCGATACGGTGATCAAAAGCAATCAACTCAGAAGGACAAACGAAAGTGAAGTCCAGTGGGTAGAAGAAAACTACCGCTTTTGAACCAGCGATGTACTCTTTCAGGTTGAAGCTATCAACGATTTCACCGTTACCAAGTACCGCAGCAGCAGTAAAATCCGGGGCGGGACGACCAACTAAAACAGCCATTGTTTATCTCCATTTTATGAGGCTCTGGCCCCCTTTTGGGCCAGCTACCAGATGTTCAATTATTCCGACGCGGACTCGCTCGCATCATCAGCATATTTTGCCGCAGTTTCCTTGATCATTGGTTGCAACTCGCCCTGTTGGAACATCTCGATAATGATGTCACAACCACCAATCAGCTCGCCGTCAATCCACAATTGTGGGAAGGTAGGCCAATTGGCATAGGCAGGGAGCTCTGCGCGAATGTCAGGGTTTTGCAAAATATCAACGTAAGCAAAGCGCTCTCCACATTGCATCAGCACTTGCGCTGCTTGAGAGGAGAACCCACAACTCGGCAATTTTGGCGAGCCCTTCATGTAAAGAAGGATTGGGTTTTCGGCGATTTGCTTTTTGATACGGTCCAGCGTTTCCATAAATGTTCTCTTTTAGCCTTAGAATTTCTTTCAGAGGCAACATTGTACGCAGCTAGTGTAGCGAATCAAACCAACAGTTGGAGTGGTTTTTGCCTATTAGTTTGATAGGTAGAGACATTCAAAAAATACTAAATGTAGCTTTTCGTTTTTTAAATACCCGTTAGAATACGGTCAGTATAAGAAAATCATCAAAAAGGGCATCATACCCTGCCAATGGAGACGAGAGATATGGCATTCGAATTACCCCCCCTACCGTACGAGAAAGACGCATTAGAGCCATTGATTTCTAAAGAAACTTTAGAGTATCACTATGGCAAGCACCACAACACTTATGTGGTCAAGCTGAACGGTTTGGTTGAAGGGACTGAGTACGAAGGCAAAAGCCTGGAAGACGTAGTTAAAACATCAAGCGGCGGCGTGTTCAACAACGCAGCTCAAATCTGGAACCACACGTTCTACTGGCACTGCCTGAGCCCAAATGGTGGCGGTGAACCAACCGGTGCATTGGCAGAAGCTATCAATGCAGCATTCGGTTCATTTGAAGAATTCAAAGCTAAATTCACCGACAGCGCCATCAACAACTTCGGTTCAAGCTGGACTTGGTTAGTGAAAAAAGCTGATGGCTCACTGGCTATCGTCAACACTTCAAACGCAGCGACGCCGCTGACCGAAGAAGGTGTTACGCCACTGTTGACTGTCGACTTGTGGGAGCACGCTTACTACATCGATTATCGCAACCTGCGCCCAAGCTAC
Source organism: Neiella litorisoli (assembly GCF_014773395.1). Classification (GTDB taxonomy): domain Bacteria; phylum Pseudomonadota; class Gammaproteobacteria; order Enterobacterales; family Neiellaceae; genus Neiella; species Neiella litorisoli. Next base: position 40,696 of record NZ_JACXAF010000008.1, read on the forward strand.
ATGGAAGCGTTCTGGAAGCTGGCTAACTGGGATTTTGCGGCAGAAAACTTCGCTTAATTCGCAGTCAAGCAAACATAAAAAAGCCGCCTTAAAAGGCGGCTTTTATTTTATTATCAAACAGTTAAGCCATTAACTACTTAAATCATCAAAGAACTTTTTCACGCCATCAAAAAAGCCTGTCGCTTTTGGTCGATGCGTTTTTCCGCCCATTGATTCTTCCAGCTCTTCCAACAATTCGCGTTGACGAGCATTCAGCTTAACTGGCGTTTCCACCACCACTTTGCACAGCAAGTCACCGACAGCGCCACCACGAACTGATTTCACGCCCTTGCCGCGCATACGGAACATGCGGCCGGTTTGTGTTTCTTCGGTGATCTTCAGTTTCACCCGACCATCTAAGGTAGGCACTTCGATCTCGCCACCCAATGCGGCCTGGGTAAAGCTGATCGGCACTTCACAATACAAGTTATTGCCATCGCGAACGAAAATTGGATGTTCAGCGACATGAACCTGCACATACAGATCACCCGCTGGTGCGCCTGTTTCACCAACTTCACCTTCGCCAGCAAGACGAATGCGGTCACCGCTATCAACGCCTGCCGGAATCGATACTGACAAGGTTTTGGTGGTTTGTTTACGGCCTTGACCATGACAGTCACCACACGGATCTTTGATCACCTTGCCGCTACCTTTACAGGTCGGACAGGTTTGCTGCACGGCAAAGAAGCCTTGGCGCATTTGCACCTGGCCTTGACCATGACAGGTGCCACAAGTCTCTGCTTTGGTGCCTTTCTTGGCGCCCGAGCCGTCACAGGTATTACAGCTTTCCCAACTTGGGATCTTAATTTCTTTCTTAACGCCTTTAACCGCTTCTTCGAGAGTCAGCTCCATGTTGTAGCGCAGATCGGCGCCACGTTGAGGACCGCGACGGCGTCCACCGCCACCACCAAAGATATCGCCAAAAACGTCGCCGAAGATGTCGCCAAAGTCGGCGCCGCCAGCACCACCAAAGCCGCCCTGACCTTGTTCAAAAGCGGCATGACCATATTGGTCATATGCGCCTTTCTTCTGCGGATCAGAGAGAACTTCGTACGCTTCTTTAAGCTCTTTAAACTTTTCTTCCGCAGCGGCATCACCGGCATTACGGTCCGGGTGGTACTTCATCGCCAGCCGCTTGTAGGCTTTTTTAATGTCACGGTCTGAGGCGTCCCGCCCCACACCCAGCACTTCGTAATAATCTCGTTTTGACATGTTTCGCTACAGCCTTCTTTAAAACACCAACGCGGGCGATTGCTTCCACAAACGCCCGCGCGAATTACTTATCGAAAGAAAGGACGCTTATTTTTTGTCGTCTTTTACTTCTTCGAATTCAGCATCAACCACGTCATCTTGAGGTTGTGCTTGCTCTTGCTGAGGCTCGCCACCTGCGGCACCTTGTTGTGCTTGTGCTTTGGCCTGAGCAATTTCCATCAGTTTGGCAGAAGCTTCCATCAGCGCTTGAGTTTTAGCATCGATGTCATCTTTGGTACCAGACTTAGCAGCAGTTTCTAGCTCAGCAACAGCCGCTTCGATCTTCTCTTTGTCTTCTGCTGGCAAATCATCACCGGCTTCTTCCACTTGCTTACGGGTACCGTGAACCAATGCGTCTGCTTGGTTACGCGCTTGCGCTAGCTCTTCAAACTTCTTGTCTTCTTCCGCGTGCGCTTCGGCATCACGTACCATTTGGTCGATTTCATCATCGCTCAAACCAGAAGAGGACTTAATGGTAATTTTTTGCTCTTGGCCAGTGTTCTTGTCTTTTGCAGAGACATGAAGAATACCGTCGGCATCAAGGTCAAAAGTCACTTCAATCTGTGGCATACCGCGTGGCGCAGGCTGAATACCTTCAAGGTTGAACTGACCCAACGACTTATTCAGGCTCGCTTGCTTACGCTCACCTTGCAGTACGTGAATCGTCACCGCTGCTTGGTTATCTTCTGCGGTAGAGAAGGTCTGGCTTTCTTTCGTTGGAATCGTGGTGTTCTTGGTAATAACCGAAGTCATTACGCCACCCATCGTTTCGATACCTAAGCTCAGCGGCGTGACATCTAACAACAACACATCTTTCACTTCACCGGCCAATACACCACCTTGCACCGATGCACCCAGCGCTACCGCTTCGTCTGGGTTGACGTCTTTACGTGGCTCTTTGCCAAAGAAGTCAGTGACCGCTTTCTGAACAGCTGGCATACGTGTTTGACCACCAACCAGAATCACATCATTTATCTCGCTGACAGACAGGTCGGCATCAGCCAAAGCAATCTTCAACGGCTCCAATGAGCGCTTCACCAAGTCTTCAACCAATGACTCCAGCTTGGCGCGAGTCAATTTGATCGCCATGTGTTTTGGACCAGACGCATCAGCAGTAATATAAGGTAAGTTCACCTCAGTATTTTGTGCTGAAGACAGTTCAATCTTGGCTTTCTCACCGGCTTCTTTCAGACGCTGCATCGCCAGAGGATCGTTGCGCAAGTCAACGCCCTGCTCTTTCTTAAACTCATCAACCAAGTAGTTAATGACGCGGTTATCAAAGTCTTCACCACCAAGGTGAGTATCACCATTGGTTGCCAGTACTTCGAACGTGTGCTCGCCATCAACTTCATCGATTTCGATGATTGAAATATCGAAGGTACCACCACCCAAATCGTAAACAGCGATGATGTTGTCGCCTTGCTTCTTGTCCATGCCATAAGCCAAGGCAGCAGCAGTTGGTTCGTTGATGATACGCTTCACTTCCAAGCCCGCGATGCGGCCAGCATCTTTGGTTGCCTGACGTTGTGAGTCGTTAAAGTAAGCAGGAACAGTGATCACCGCACCAGTCACTTTTTCACCAAGGAAGTCTTCTGCAGTTTTCTTCATTTTCTTCAAAACTTCTGCAGAAACCTGAGGTGCCGCCATTTTCTCATCGCGGACTTGAACCCAAGCATCACCGTTGTCCGCTTTGACAATTTTGTACGGCATGATGTCAATATCACGCTGCACTTCTTTGTCTTCATAACGGCGGCCAATCAAACGCTTGATGGCAAACAGAGTATTAGTAGGGTTAGTGACGGCTTGACGTTTAGCAGCCTGACCAACCAATACTTCACCGTCTTCGGTGTAGCCGATAATCGATGGGGTTGTGCGATCGCCTTCCGCGTTCTCAATGACGCGTGGCTTGTCGCCGTCTAATACAGCGACACAAGAGTTAGTTGTACCGAGGTCGATACCGATGATCTTGCCCATAGTGGTCAATCTCCAAAAAATGGTTTACTTCATTTTGTCTGTTGACTGATAGATAGGGGCAAGCAATTCCTTTTCAAGCGGCGTGATAAAAAAAAGTGACATTTTTTTGATGGGTTTGTCTGAAAAGCTCGCATCGGCTGACGCTCAACGAACATTTTTACAGCGCCATGTCGGCGATTTAGCCAACATACAGCGCGACTCAAGCTAATCCAACGGCCCTAAATAACGGAATCGCTCAATCACTTCACCATCAATTTCGATGGTCTCAAAAAACATATCATAGGGCCGGACCCACAATTGCTTGTCGCCATACAATGGCCGATAGAGCACCATCTTCTCTTCGGTTTCACTGTGCGTTACTAAATCCAAAACGTGGTACTCGCCCCCTTTATAGTGTTGGTATTTGCCACGCTTGACGTGTAAATCGGTCATTTGGGGATCCTCTTATTTTTTGGAGTGTTCAGAATAGGTGCCATTCTGTCGTTGCAATCGCGTTTTAGCCAACTAATTATCGCCCGATTCGAAAAGATTTCGAATAAAACAGGCAGTTACTAGGAGCAATAAAAAACAGCTGCTATTCTTTATTGCCAAGACCAAGGAGGGACTATGCAGCTGTCAAATAAAATGCTCGACACCATGGATGCCTTCATGCTGTTGAGTGTGGTCAACATGAAGCTCAGAAACGAATACAGCGATTTAAATAACCTCTGTAACGCCTGCGATATTGACTGCCAAGCGTTACAACAAAAACTCCATTCAATTGATATGGAATACTACCCCGACAGCAATCAATTCCGCTAAGCCGCCGACTGCGAGCGTGGCCACACAAAAAAACCACCCGAAGGTGGCTTAGTCAGAATATTGCTGAGGGTGGCTTACGCGCCTTTACTCACCATCACCATAGCAGCGCGGATCAAACGACCGTTGAGGCTGTAGCCTTTTTGCATCACCGCCATCACTGTATTTGGCTCAAGTTCGGCATTTTCTTGCATCGACATCGCTTGATGTAATTCTGGGTTGAACGGTTCACCCTGTGGATCAATCACTTCAACGCCAAACTTAGACACTGCATCAACAAAGCTCTTTAGGGTCATTTCAACCCCTTCGATCATCGGCGCCAGCGCTTCTTGTGAGCGATCGGCAACCAAAAGTGCACGCTCCATATTGTCCATCACGGGCAGTAATTCGTTGACGAATTTTTCTAGGGCGAATTTGTGGGCTTTATCGACATCCATCGCGGCACGGCGACGAATGTTATCTACTTCAGCGGCAGCGCGGACTACCGAGTCTTGCTGCTGAGCAATCGTTGCTTTGGCGGCTGCTAACTCTTTCTCAAGGGCTAGTAGACGATCTTCGGCAGTCTCGACTTCGACTTGTTCCGCTTCTTGTTCTGCGGCTTGAGGTTCAACAGTTTCAGCTTCGGTCGCTTGTTCCAGCTCAACTTGCTCTTGTTCAGGCTTGTTGGTTTGCTCTTGATCAGCCATTACAACTCCAGACGATAAATCAGGTTAAATCTTCAGTTGGGCTAATTATGGGGATTGCTTTTCTGGTTTCAAGCATTGGATTCAAATCGATCACAACTCAGGTGCTAACCATGGCTTTTATTCAGCGCCATAGATAACATCTTTGCGGTCACATCAACCATCGGAATGACTTTGCTGTAGTCCATCCGCATTGGCCCAATCACAGCCAGCGCGCCGACCACTTCACCATCGACCTGATACGGAGAGCTCACCACAGAGCAAGACGACAAAAAGTCGATACCGCTCTCTTTGCCGATAAACAGCTGAACACCGTCGCTATCTAGGCAAGAATCAATCAAATTCAGTAAGTCTCCGGCTTGCAAAACACCATCGAAAACACTGCGAATTTGCGTAATATCGTCGGCAATCGCCGGATCTAACAAATGCTCTTCTCCAGCAACATGCCAGCGTTTAGTGCTTTGTTGTTGGTCAGCCAATGCCAACGCCTGCTGGCCGACCGCAATGGCCGCCTCTTCAACGTCTAGCCATTGATTCAGATGCGATTGAATATCGCTCAATGAATGATTGGGCAGCAATTGGTTCAGCTGTTGCGTCATTCGGCGCAAACAATCAGCCGTTAGCTCTTGGCTTAGTTGCAAAATACGGTTGTGAACGGAGCCGTCTTCTGACACCAGCACCGCCAATACCCGCCCTGCGCCAAGCGCCACCAATTCAATTTGCATCAGCCGCGCAGCGCCCGCTTTTGGCAGCACCACAAAACCAGTCAGTTGGGTCAGCTCGGCGAGCATGTCACTGGCGCTGCGACACAGCTGTTGGGTCGGCATTGATAAGTCGAGTTGCTTTTGCAATGGCACTTGCCATTGCTCTGTTTTGCGTACCGATAACATGGTGTCGACAAAAAGACGCAAGCCATCTTCTGTTGGTACTCTACCGGCCGAGGTGTGGGGCGACATCAAGTAGCCCATGTGCTCTAGTTTTGACATCACGTTGCGAACCGTTGCCGCGCTCGCTTTAATCGCGCCACACGATGTCAACGCCTTCGAGCCCACAGGTGAACCACAACGAATAAACTCTTCAATTAATCGCTGAAGAACTTCCTGCGCTCGATGATTGAGTTGAGTCATAACGCCAATACCATCAAAAACATCTCTGTTTGATATGCGAATAACATGACATAATTTCAAGCCTGTCCGGAACTTGTTCGATCACTACGGGCATTTTATTGTGATCAACGACAGCAATACCAACTCCTAAATAGCGGATCTGTCATGACAACCTCGGTATTCAACAAAGTTGCGATTATTGGTAAACCCGACCATCAAGGCGCCAACGAAACGGTGCTGGCTCTGCTTGACTTGATGGCTCGCATCAAGCAAGCCGTTGTTATTGAAGAAAGACTCGCCAAGTCCATTGGTTGTGATTACCCAACCGCTCCTTTGAATGAATTGGGTGAACAGGCCGATTTGGCGATTGTGGTGGGTGGCGATGGCAACATGCTCGGCGCCGCGCGGGTGTTGTCCCGATACAAAGTGGCAGTGATTGGGGTGAATCGCGGCAACTTAGGATTCCTCACCGATTTAAGCCCAGATAACTTTGAACAACCTCTACTCGACGTGTTGCAGGGCCGGTACAAAACTGAATATCGCTTCTTGCTCAATACCGAAGTCTATCGTCATGGCCAACTAAAAAGCGCCAACACCGCCGTCAATGAAGCAGTGCTTCACCCTGGTAAAATCGCCCACATGATCGCCTTTGAAGTGGCCGTTGATGATGATTTTGTGTTTCAGCAGCGAGCTGACGGCTTGATTGTGTCAACACCAACCGGCTCCACTGCATATTCGCTCTCTGGCGGCGGCCCGATCCTCACTCAGGATTTAGATGCGATGTGCTTACTGCCCATGTTCCCGCACACTTTGAGTGCCCGTCCGATCGTGATTAAAGCGGACAGCGAAGTGAAACTCAGAGTACTGGATGAGAACGACGACGATCTGATGATCAGCTGCGATGGCCACGTCACCTTAGCGGTTATGCCTGGTGATGAGATCATTATTCGTAAAGCGAAGCACCGACTGCGCTTGGTTCACCCGCCCTGCTACAACTACTACGAAGTATTGCGCTCAAAACTCGGCTGGGCCAGCAAACTTTTCTAGCGCAAATTTCGATCAAAAAACTTGCACCAACAGCAAAACACTGTATAAATAAACATACTTATACAGTAATTATACAGTGTTATTATGTTGCAGCAATTAACCATTCAAAACTTTGCCGTCGTATCAAAGCTGACACTTGATTGGAGAGCCGGCATGACGACCATTACCGGCGAAACTGGAGCCGGTAAGTCAATTGCACTGGATGCATTGAGTTTGTGCATGGGTTGCCGAGCAGAAGCAGGCATGGTTCGCTCTGGCGCCGCAAAAACCGATATTTCAGCAAGCTTTGATTTGCGCCAAATGCCTGAAGCCAGCTTATGGCTGCAACAACAAGATTTAGCTGGCGAAGAGGCCGACGAGTGCATTATTCGTCGGACCATCACCAAAGATGGCCGTTCGCGCGGCTATATCAACGGTTATCCCGTTCCTGCCCATCAATTAAAAAGCTTGGGGTCGATGCTGATTAATATACACGGTCAGCACGCCCACCTTGATTTACTAAAAAACGAACGACAACAAGATTTACTCGACCGTTTTGCTGGCAATGATTCGCTACTTGCGCAAGTGGCTAGCGCTTATCGTCACTGGCAACAAAGCCAGAAAGCTTTTGAGCAAGCAACAGCGCAGCAACAAGCCACTCATGATCGCTTGCAGTTGCTTCGCTACCAAGTGTCTGAACTCGACGAATTCAATCCGAATGATGGTGAGTTTGAACAACTAGAGTTGGAATTTAAGCTCTTAGCAAATGCTGTCGAGCTCATGGCCAGCTGCCACACTAGCCAGCAAATCCTATCCGAGTCAGAGCAGGATAATGTGTTATCGATGTTGCATCAGGTACAGCAGCAATTAATCCGAGCAAGCGAAGCCGATGCCAACCTGCAACCGACACTGGCACTATTAGCTGAAGCACGGATCCAACTCGAAGAAGCGGCCAGTGAGCTTGAGCATTACGCTGCCACCTTAGAAAGTGATCCGCAGCGCACTCAAGAGGTCGAACAGCGCCTAGAACAATGGCTGAGCCTCAGCCGCAAACACCAGATTCAACCCGAACAACTGGCTAGCTGCCACCAACAGCTGACTACGGAATTGGCCCAGCTAGATAATCCAGAACAGCAGCTCGAGCAATTGCAGCAAACCATGCAACAAGCAGAGCAAGAATACCTCGCCGTTGCTCACCAACTATCAGCGGCACGTATCGAAGCTGGCCAGCAACTCAGCAAGGCGATTGTTGCCGAAGTGCAGCAGATGAATATGCCCCACACTTTGATTGAATTTGCGATATCGCCAGCAAAGCCTTCCGCTCAAGGCGCCGATACCATTCAACTACTGGTTAGTACCAACCCAGGTCAAGCGCCCGGCGAACTAGCTAAAGTAGCTTCGGGCGGCGAATTATCACGGATTGGCTTGGCCATTCAGGTGGTAACTCACACCACGCAATCCACCCCAACGCTGGTGTTTGATGAAGTCGATGTCGGCATCAGTGGCCCAACAGCATCTGTTGTGGGCCGTATGTTGCGTAGCCTAGGTAGCAAAAGCCAAGTCATTTGTGTCACGCATTTACCACAAGTCGCAGCCAATGGTCATCAGCAGCTGTTCGTCGATAAGCTGATTGAGCAAAGCTCTACCGAAACGCGAGTCACGCTATTGGACAAGAAGTCTCGGATCAGAGAGCTAGCGCGGCTGCTTGGTGGTGAACAAATCACCGAACGAACATTGGCCAATGCGCAGGAGTTATTGCTCGAAGCTTAGCCAATCACTTTGCCAATGTTGGCAATGTGATAAGAATGCTAAAGCGACGGTGTACTAGGCGTCATCAACTCGGTATGATGCTCGCCATCTTTGTGTTAACTAAATGTCGTTACTTCGAATGTTAAAAGCCGCCTTTATTGCTCTTAGTTTGCTAACGCTGTCGGGCTGTTCTTATTTCAGCAATCTTGTCTACAAAATCGATATTCCCCAAGGGAACTACATTGACGAACGACAAGTAGAAAAATTGCGCGTTGGTATGAATAAGGATCAAGTGCTGTTCGTATTGGGCACACCAATGGCTAATAACGCCTTCGATCCCAACACGTGGAGTTACGTTTACCGCTTTAAAAGTGGTCGTGATGGTTCGGTTATCGCCAAGCACCTCGTTGCTAAATTCGATGAAACCGAGCATTTAATCGAAGTAACTGGCGATTACCAGCTACACGAGAACTTCCATATTCCAGTAGAAGAAGATATTCCTGATTTCCAACAGGATGCTGAAGTTGCAGCGGCTGCGGTAACTCCCGAAGTGAGCGAACAGCCTGTGAAACACAATGGCCCAGAGGTTTGGGCAATTAAAGTTGGCGAGTTTGGTAACCCACAAAACGTTAAGCGTTTGCAGTTCCAGCTAGAACAAGCAGGTTATGAAGTGAACTTACGTCCGTTGGAAGCTGAGCCGGGTGAAGTTGTCTCTGTGTTTGCCGAAGTCGCACACAGCAAAGAGGCGTTAGAAGAAAAACTCGAACTAATTGCCGAGCTCACTAAAACCAAACCCATTATTACCAAGCTGCCGCCGGCTTAAGTGTCTGCAGCAGTTTCACTGGCGCGACGGGCATTGACTCGTCCGCCGGTGACCTTATCAGCCCGTCCTTCTTCTTTTGCTTTCGCCGCCCGACGTTTTCGAACTTCCTTTGGATCGGCAATCAACGCTCGATAAATTTCAATTCGATCGCCCTCTTTTAATGGCGATGACAGCTTACAAGCACGACTCCAAATACCAACCTTATTGACTTTGTCAAAATCAATTTCCGGATGCATGTCGAGCACGCCTGATTGCCGTATAGCTTCTTCAACCGTGGTTTCTACGGCAACGGCGAGACTCAGCAAGGTCTGTTTTTGCGGCAAGGCATATGCGATTTCAATATTGATTTCAGCACTCACCATAAACCTCCTGAGCGCGAGTAACAAAGGCTTGTACCATATTGCTAGCAAGCTGATGGAAGATCTTATTAAATGCCGCTCCCAACAGACCGCTGGAAAACTCGAAATCGAGCTTCAGACTCACCCGACACGCATCTTCGGCTAATTCCGTAAACTCCCACAAGCCTTGCAGCTTTTTAAACGGACCTTCAACAAGCTCCATATGAATGGCTTGTGGCGCAACCAAAGCGTTATGGGTGGTGAACCATTTACTGATGCCACCTTTGGCAACTTTGAGCGATGCTTTCATGTGCTCGGACGAACTATCAAGCAGCTTACTCTCGGCACAGCCTGGCAAAAATTCTGGGTACGAAGCAACGTCATTTACTAAGTCAAACATCTGTTGCGCACTAAAACCAACCAGTGCAAATCGATCAACCTTTGCCACAAATATTCTCTCAGATAAAAATTTTTCAGAGTGTACCACAGCCCGATCAACAGAATGAACGTCGCGACGATAGCTTTCGCTTTGGGCGTGAGTATAATGAGCCGCCTATGGCTAAGAAAAAATCAAAAGACAAAAGCGGCTCTAATACCATCGCACTGAACAAACGTGCTCGCCACGATTACTTTATCGAAAAGGAATTCGAGGCCGGATTAGAGCTTCAAGGCTGGGAAGTGAAATCGCTACGCCAAGGCAAAGCGAACATTGCCGAGTCATACATCACTGTGAAAAATGGCGAATGCTTTATGTTTGGCTCGTCCATTCTTCCATTAACAGCGGCCTCAACACACGTCATCAGCGAGCCAACTCGAACTCGCCGGTTACTGTTGAATCGACGCGAAATCGACCATTTAGTTGGCGCAATTGAGCGCGAGGGCAAAACCATTGTTCCGCTGTCGCTCTATTGGAAAGGCCCCTGGGTCAAAATAAAAATTGGTACCGCTAAAGGTAAAAAATTGCATGACAAGCGAGACGATGCCAAAGACAAAGATTGGCAGCGCCAAAAAGCGCGCGTCATGAAGAAAGGTTAATTCCTGTGCAAACAAACACTCGGCGCTATTCATTGCCTCATAAGCTCTGATACAATGCGCCGATACCAAGGATTAACACCACTTTCGGGGCCGATTTTGGATTCGACGGGGATGATAAAGTCTTAGGTGCATGTCGTGGGGCGGTTGGCCACGTAAAAAGCCGCAAACTAATAGTCGCAAACGACGAAAACTACGCTCTAGCAGCTTAATAACCTGCTAGCGCCTATCTGCCCTAGCTTCCGCTTGTAAGACGGGGAGTTCAGATAGTCAAACCCAAACAAGATCGTGTGGACGCCGTGCCTGTCGGCTGAAGCATTAAAACTAATACAGGATAGTCTGTCCGTGGCGTGTCCGTCCGCAGCGTACCGGCGAATGTAATGACAGGACTAAACATGTAGGACCGAGGATGGCGCATTCACGGACGGGGGTTCAACTCCCCCCGGCTCCACCACACAACAGAATCAAGACGTCTCAGGACGTCTTTTTTCTTGCCTAAATAAAATAAATATCAACAACTTAAGTATCTTTAGGTATCTTTTAGTCTCATAACTTCTCCGCCTTCTGGAATACCTTTCAGTATTCCAAATCTATGCTAATCTCGACTTGGAATACCAAGATCCGGTGTCGTGATGGCCAAATATAAACTCACAGATAAAGCGCTAAAATCTGCCAAACCTAACGATAAAGATTATGTTCTGACAGACGGCGAAGGGCTGCAATTCCGAGTACGAACAAATGGTAGCCTACAGTGGAATTTTAACTACCGTCACCCATTCACTAAAAAACGCATTAACATGGGGTTAGGTACCTATCCAACCATATCGCTGAAAGCCGCTCGGGAAATGGCTGATGAAGCACGAACATTGGTAGCCAAAAGAATTGATCCCAAGGAACACCGGGAAGAGCATCGACGCATGGTGCTCGAACAAACAGAACACACACTAGAGAAAGTTACCGATAATTGGCTTGCCACTCAGCAATCAACAATAACAGCAGATCACATCAAGGATATTCGCCGCTCACTTGAGCTCCACATATTTGACGACTTGGGCGATGTACCTGTTACAAAACTTAAAGCCCCAACAGTCATAACCACCCTAAAACGAGTTGAGCAACAGGGCAAATTAGAAACCGTTAAGCGACTGTGTCAACGCATCAACAAGGTAATGACATATGCAGTTAATTGTGGACTCGTTGAAACCAATAATCTTGCCGGCATAAACGCCGCATTTATCAGTCCTACAAAAGAAAACCTCCCTGCTCTAGCACCGACAGAGCTACCTGAATTACTCAAAACAGCGTCCAACGCCAACATGCATAAAGTCACACGAGCTCTATTTGAGTGGCAACTTCACACCATGACAAGACCCGCAGAGGCGGCTGAGGCATCCTGGGCTGAGATCGACTTTGAAAAGCAACTATGGATTATTCCCAAAGAACGAATGAAAAACGGTAAAGAGCACATCATCCCGCTCACCGAGCACGCTTTGGCCATACTCGAGGCAATCAAGCCAATTAGCGGGCACCGCCCATTTATATTTCCTTCAGATAGAGATCCTAAAAAACCCCGCAACTCTCAAACAATCAACGCAGCCTTAAAGCGAATGGGCTTCAAAGGAAGAACCGTTGGTCACGGGCTCAGATCACTTGCTTCAACCACCCTCAACGAAGAAGAATTCGACTCCGATATCATTGAGGCCGCCCTATCACACACTGGCAAAGACGAAGTTCGCAATGCCTATAACCGGGCCAAGTATCTAAAGCGGCGTCGCAAGATGATGAACTGGTGGAGTAAGCATATTGAGAAGGCTGCTAGTGGGTATATGCTTATAAGCAAAATATCCAATTGAAGTTCACTTTTCGAGCCCAAGCAAACAACTAAGGACGCTTTTTGAGGCTGTTACTTTAGACGCATTTCCAATTCAGAAGCAATCTGATCTATATCATCGTCAAATACCTTGAAGAGTTTATCTGCCAAAAGAGGTAATTCTTCGATAAGAGCGTTTTGATCGCCTACTATCAATGGAAGTAGTTTGGTCTGTTTTGAGTCTATTTCTGATGACAGTACTGCGTTCAACTCTTTCATAGGCCAAGCCTTATTGACTGAATGCTGTGAAATAATAGCTACAACATATTTTGATTTCTGAAGCGCAGTATTTATTTTCGCTACTAGCGAGTCCCCCCATTTTATCTCAAAACAATCAATAAAAGCTTTTATTCCTTTATCCTCTAAAGCTCGATGTAGAGGAATTGCGACATCATCTTTATCTTCACTCGCATGGCACACAAATACATCATACATTTCAAAGCGTTCCTTAAGTTTTGCTATGGATTTTGGCGGGCTCGGTTCAAGCTCCAGTATTTTTTTACATAATGTTAAGTAAGAAGAGTTATCCTCTCCTCTTATCATTTTTATAAAGCTCAGGCGGCCGTAGATAGCATTTTTAAAATATCTACCGTCGAGTTTTTTGCTATCAATTTCTGATTCGCTCATATGGTAGCGAGTCATTAGGAACCTTCTCTCGGCTTCTACCAAATCTTTGCTCCAGCTATTGAGCATTGCTCTAGTATTTCTGATGAACTTTCGGCTTACATTTACCCCATCATTAACAACCAACCCTGTAACCTCTTGCCTTTGGGAACGATGCTGAACTCTCGTTTTCGAATCGTTTACAGTAAAGCCACTTTCCTCAATTGATTGACGAAGAAGGCTGCCAACACGCCATTCAACTTTTCCTAGGTCAGTTTCAAAACGATCAACAATTGCCAACGGGAACTTTCTATTGCTGGAGAAGGTAATATCATCGGCATACCGAGTGTAGGTAAGATGATACCTCTTTGCTATCTTAGTTAATGCCGTATCAAGGGAGCTAGCGGCAAGATTTGAAAGAACGGGAGAAGTAGGAGCCCCCTGAGGTAATCTGCTATGGTTTGTGCATAACTGAGCAAGTACTGATGCTGCACTGTTGCCCATATTAAAAGGAACATTCATAAATATTCCTCTAACTCGACCAAAATGGACCGAGTGAAAAAAATCCTTTAAATCAATATTGAGTACATATTGTTTTTTCTTGTGTTTCTCTGCGTTACTAACAATCCCCTTTCCATTGCCAACAAATCCATGACATGATTTTTTTACTCTGTAATGATATTCGATCAGCGGCTTTACTTTGTGCTGCAGAATTTTTAACGATTTATTGGGAGACTCAATTACTCTAAGCTGCCCTGATTTTTTTTTAATGTAAAACTCGTGATAGCGCTTCTTTTCTTCATAAAGAATATGAAGTAACTGACCAACAGGAATTTCCAGCAGATTTGCAAGCTCGTTGTCAGTTTGTATACCAATCAATCTTTGAGCTACAGCATCCCTTTCTCTTTTTAGGGTGGGGGATAGCCGAGGATTCGACCAACTGGCTTCAATCCGTTTCGGCTCAAACTCACTTATATCGAGGAACTCTAAGGTTAACTGCATTTAAAACAACAAGGCCTTCCATGGTCTAAGTAGGCGAGTTTCAACCCAATCACCCTGCGCACCTTGCGGCAAGCAACCCATCAATCACGACAGCCCCCTTGGGCTTATGCAGATTTAATGAGCATAATGTTCTCGGAATTCCTAGTCCAAAGCAGTAACAACTTCAGACATTTTGGGTTGAAACCCATTGTGACAATACACTAAAAACCTTCTATCACAAAGGGTTACAAACAAAAAATCAGGAAAAAACTCAACTCACATCCTCTGTAACTGTCGTGATAGCCAAGTGCTAACTGTGAGCGGATCATGAAGTTTCATTAGCTTCTAAAGATATTTTATCTTGATACAAAGCTCTTCAAGCTTTTTATCGAATTGTAAAGTTCATTTACAAGTTGAGAGTATTTAATAAATGTTCGTTGGAGCTTAGGGGCGACTCTATCGTCATCTACATCCGCCTAAACACACCTTGGATATAAGGTATCAAAAGTACAATTTAAGGGTACCATTTACCCCCTAGAAAATGGACCCTTAAATGGTACTTCAGCCCACGCCAGACAAGGATTTCTTTGCGTTTATTATCAGCAGTACGTACCTACCGTTTTTTGAGGCATTTTTCACGCTATTTTGACACTCAAAATTAAACAGTTTAGTCTTAATTTTACTGGTACACATCAAGTTGTTTGGGTTTTACCTTTACTCACTCAAATACAACTCAGCCATGCCATCGAGGCGGCTTTTGACTTCTTTCCAGTTCGGCATGACACTGCTTAGCAAGCGCCAGAAGCGCTCGCTGTGGTTGTATTCAGCGATATGGCAAAGCTCATGCAGGATCACGTAGTCAATGCATTCCTTGGGCGCTTTAACTAGGTGGGGATTGAGCATCAGGTTGCCTTTGGCTGAGCAACTGCCCCATTGTTTGGTCATGGGCAGCACACGAAAGCTCGGCAAGCCTGTTACCCACTCAGCTTGGGGCAACATTACGGCTAAACGCTCGTGGAAGATGCGTTTGGCACGACTTAAGTACCATTGTTGAACCAGCGCTTTGACTTGCTTTGTTTTGTTCTCATTCTTTGTTTTGTCACCTAAGCGCCGCAGTGTCACCAGCAATTTGCCTCGCTGCATTTTGACCGAAGCGATTGCGTCGCTATCTTCAACCACCTTCAACATATAGCGCCGACCCAAATAAAACTGCATTTCGCCGCTGACATATCGCTTGGCCTGCACGTACTCCAAGTGGCCACGAAACTCTTTGAGGCCATCGTAAATCCACTTGGCTCGCTTCATCACTGCATCATGAATATCGGAGCGCTCTGCATCATCAGGAGCAGAGACAATCACTTCGCAATTGGGGTGTACCTTGATGGTCACTTTTCGTTTGGCGCTTTGCTGAGACGAGCCTTGTGAATAGGGCTTACGAACGACCTCGTAGCAGACAGCTTCATC
Source organism: Neiella litorisoli (assembly GCF_014773395.1). Lineage (GTDB taxonomy): Bacteria > Pseudomonadota > Gammaproteobacteria > Enterobacterales > Neiellaceae > Neiella > Neiella litorisoli. The sequence continues at coordinate 56,433 of NZ_JACXAF010000008.1, forward strand.
CCCGTAGACAAAGCTGTATTCCTCTTTGGTGCGCTCTGGTGATTCAACCGATGTCATCGTTAAACAGCACCAACACCCAAACGAGTGATTTGAATCGTGTCGCCAATGATTTCTTTCGCCTTGTCCATACCTACCGCCTTAAACAACACAGGCAACAATTGGCGTCGGATGTGGTTTTCAATTTCCTGCGGATTAATCGAAAACTCAGCAACAGCAGCCGTCACAATGGTTTCGATTTGCTGGGCGTAAGCGAACATCTCATCTTCGGTTAGCGTATTGCCTTCACCTAATCTGTGCGGGAACAAGCCATAGTAGGCTTGTACATGACGCCTGATTTTCGGATCGAGTTCAGCAAAGCGATCGTTTGGCATGCCATCGACTTTGCGCTCTTTAACCTGCTCTTCAAAGTCGGCAAACAGCAAGTATTGCTTCACTGGCGCTTCGAACATTTCTTTGGCTTGCTCAATCGCCTGTTTCAGCAACTTGGAGAAGTATTCCTGGGCATAAGGGTCGTCCGCCAAGTCTTGGTCAATCATCTTGGTAATGCGGCCAGTAATCGCATCTTTTTTGTTGCGGGCTTCATCGTCAGACATTTCGCTGGGTGACGCGCTTTTGCCCATGTTACCAACGAGGTATGCACCGTCAGGCTCTTGGATGTTCACGCCACCAATGTGCTTATCGAGCATGGTTCGAATGCTCTCAGCATACTCATCGTAACTGACCGTCTCCTCGGCATCTTCACGTACTTGCTTGCGCAGCTCAGACATCGATTTGAGCGTCTTTTTGTAAAGGTCTCGCTTACCCAAGCCCGTTTTCGGATCGATGGCATCAAAGCTTTTATCTTCAAAGTATGTCGCCGATTGAAGCGCCACTTTGAGGCAGTTGGCAAATGCAGTGAGCGCCTCGTAAAAGTCTTCACGCTTTTTCAGGTTGGTATCGGTGAGTTGGCCATCAATAGTGTCAATCTTCGGAGCCAACACCTGCCGCAGCGCTTGACCGTCTTGTTTGTTCTGAACGCCGTCAAAAATTGCCCACAAGTCATCGTACAACCCCGGCAGTTTCTTGTACTCGGTGTCCATGCGGTTGTACAAGCCTTTGAGATCGTCAATGTCAAGGCCTCCCTGCGTCCGCTCTGCCAGGTCTTGGTAATCTGCAATGGTGGCGTCCAGTTCTTTAAGGATACCGCGGTAGTCAATCAAGTAACCAAACTGTTTGGCTTCATGCAGACGGTTAACCCGCGCAATGGCCTGAATCAGGTTGTGTTGCTTTAGCGGCTTATCGATGTAAAGCACCGTATTCTTGGGCTCATCAAAACCGGTTAAGAGCTTGTCGACCACAATCATGATGTCTGGCCCATCAGGCTTTCCGAACTCAGCAATAATGTGCTGGGTATAGGCTTTTTCATCCTGACCAAAGTCCGAGTTAATGACGTTGGCTTTCCACCAGTTCTGAACAATGTCCTTGCTTTCGCCATCCACGGTATCGTGGCCTTCACGGGTATCCGGTGGCGACATCGCCACAACTGAGGTGACTTTGCCAATCTGATCGAGCAGCTTTTTATATTGAATGGCCGACGCTTTGGAATCACAAGCCAGCTGGCCTTTAAGCCCTTGCCGTTTGAAGTTCTGGAAGTGGTCAGAAATATCGTGAGCGATGAGCTCTAGTCGGCCTTCGGTTTGGTAAATCTGGCCTTTTTGTCCGAATTTTTTCTTAAGGTCGGTGCGTTGCTTTTCTGAGAGCTTGTCGGTAATTCGGTCGAACCACGCATCAATGGCTTTGTCATTGGTACTTAAATCGGGAATACGCTCTTCATACAACAAAGGCGTCACGGTCTTATCTTCCACCGCCTGTTGCATGGTGTAAGAGTGGATAATTTTGCCGAACTTGTTTTCGGTCTTGTCATCTTTGAGTAGCGGCGTACCGGTAAAGCCAATGTAGGCGGCACGTGGCAACGCCTGTTGCATGCGAATGTTGTTCTCACCGTTTTGGCTACGGTGCCCTTCATCCACCAATACAATGATATCTGGGCTTTCGTTATAGCACTCAGGCAGCTCAATCGCGGTGCCAAACTTATTGATGATCGAGAAGATGATGCGCTCATTGCCCTTGCCAATTTGCTCGGCCAAGCGGCGGCCTGTTGTGGCCATGGCGGACTTCTTATCTTTATCCGACAGTGCGCCACCAGAGGCAAAGGTACGAGCCAGCTGATCTTCTAAATCAACTCGGTCGGTTACCACCACCACGCGGCATTTCGCTAGCTCTTTGAGCCAAATAAGCGCCTTGGATAAGAACACCATGGTGAAAGATTTACCCGAGCCTGTGGTGTGCCAAATCACGCCGCCATTGCGTGCGCCTTTACGAGCGCCACTCAAGCTATCGTCAAAAGTCGTGACGCGCTCAATCAGCGCCTTAATACCAAATACTTGCTGATAGCGGGCGACAATCTTGCCTGCTTTTTTATCGAACAAAGTGAATAATCGCGTCATTTCAAGCAAGCGATCGTGGCGAAGCAACGACACCAATAAGCGGTCTTGGTCGGTCACCACTAATTCGCCACCGCTTATTAGCGACAGATACTCATCACGAATCTTGGCGGGGCGATGATTGAAGATGGCATCCAGCTTATCTTGCGCCAATGGCGTGTTCTTAAGGCGGCTAAAGGTGGCATCGGTAATTTGCTCTTCTTTCCACTTGGCCCAGAACTTACTTGGGGTACCACAGGTGCCGTATAAGCCGTCATGGCCATTGACCGACAGCAATAACTGGCTGTAGGCAAATAAGTGCGGGATTTCATCGGCTTTTTGATTGCGAATGTTTTGCGATATGCCTTCGCTGACCGTTGGTTTACCTTCGTGCGATGAATCAGGGCGCTTGGCCTCAATCACCACCCAAGGTAAGCCATTTACAAAACACACCACATCGGGAATGCGATGGCCGGTGCCGCGACTGTTTTCCACTTCCATCTCTTCGGTAAAGTGGAATTGGTTATTGCTTGCATTTTCCCAGTCGATGAGATGAATGGTGGGCGATGCCTTTTTGCCATCCACAAATTCAGTGACGCCAATACCGTAGGTCAGCGCGTTGTAGAGCTTTTCGTTGGCGGCTTTGAGGCCTTCGTTCATGGCTGGGTTCGCCAGCTCTTGCACAATTTTGTCAATGGCCGCTTCTGATAAGTGCTGCGCTTTTCCCATAAAGGAATAGGTTTTGGTGGCTAGCACCTTGCGCAAAATGTTAGGCAAAATCACCGAAGACTTATTGCCGCGCCAAGCTAAGCATTGCTCAGGCGGCACACAGGTGTAGCCAAGGTTGGTGAGCAACGTTAGCGCTGGGATTTTGGCCGCTTGCTCTTCATTGAAACAGGGGAGAGGTGAATCCATACTTAAAGTCCCCACAATGCACCTTTGGCCGTAGTGACCTCTGGTAGCAGCTCTTTAATTTGTGACAGGGCCAAAGCTTCATAGCCATCTTGTGAATTTGATTTGGCTTGACGAACAATAGTTTTAGCCCGATCTAGAGCTGTTTTCTTGTATTGGGCAGCCCCCCACCCTAGGCTAAGTGACTCCACAGCATCAAAGAAATAATCTTTGAGCTGAGCAGACGTTAAAAGGGAGACCCAAATGTATGAACGCTCTGCCAGTTCCTTCTCAAGCTCAAAAGAGTTGAACGGATAGTTATTTATTGCATTCCAGTATTTTACAAGCCTAATCATGGGCTTTATTAGGCTGTTGTTTGATTGATTTGCGTTTGAAAGATCACGATTAATATCATTGGGATCAGTATCAATCCAATCGTTTAAGTCAGCCCGCTTAGCTGGAATTTGCAGGCCATGAAACCAATCAGTAATCGCCGGCACTAACTCAAACTTTATATGATTCAATGTAAGAACGATTGTAGGGTTCGATTGAGTGATCTCGGAGCTAGAGTAGTAATACTCAACAAACCGACGGAGTTTATCGAGATAGGTTTGAGGTTTATAATTCGACCCCTCAAAGACGACCATGTAATCAATATCGGAGTTACCGTCCATTGCTCTAGGTAAGATTGTACCTCGAGTGTACGACCCAAAAATAAAGTGCTTACTCAGCTCATTACCAAAGTAATACTCAAGCCTTTGTTGCAGTGTATGAATAGAGCGAGAGATGCTTTGTTTTTCCGCATTTCTTATTACCGCCGCGTCAGCAAGCTCTCTCAGGTGGCTGTTTACAGTCATTTAGATTTCCTATCCACTTGATACTTTGAACGGCCGGAGTCAATATCTTTCTTGGCTTTTTCATAGGCTTTACGAGGAATTGCAGGCATGGTTGTATTTAGTTCATCGCGTCGGCTAGCCAGCTTATGAAGGGCTTGCTTTCCCTCTTCAGCGCTCAATGACTCTCCAAGCTCTACTCCTCTAAATACACGGGTCTCGTTTCTCAATGATTGATACAAATTTCCTGCATTTTTGTGCGAGTCGGCTTTTTCGCTAGGTTTCAAAAAAGTCATACAGGTGACCAAAGCAGTTGAAAAGAAAGCTGTTCCAGTGATCATCGCTTGCGCTCCGTCTGCGGCCGACGAACCTCCTGCAACAGCACCTAACAATGCCGCTGGTAGACCAAGCCACAAGTTAATGCCAGACCAAAATTCAGCTGCATTGTAATGCGATTTGAAAGAGTGCTCAGAGTCTTCCTCTATACGAACGCATTCCTTGGCTATCTTTTCTTTTAAGTCGCTATCCATTGAACTTGTCCTACTTTTTGTCTTTTGGAGGATAAGGGTCATTGCCGTAACTGTTGCCAGCTCTGATCTTTCCATCTACTCCGTGTACTTTTGTATCTGTTTGCTGGTTTCTAGCAATTTGCTCTGCAACTTCAATTGCTTCTTTTTGAGTGCGAGTTACCTTGGTTGCTTTGCTGTTTCCTGCCCCTTTTACTGCCCAACCTTCGGGGTGTTTTACAACGTGCTGATTTTTTCCTTTTGTCATGACGAGATCTCCATTTCATCAATTGTAACCCTGCGCTTGCCCGTGAGTAGTTGCTGCATTAGGGCTTTTTTCTCTTGTTTGAGGTGGGCGAGTTTGGCTTGCTGCACTTCGATTTCTTTATCAGCGGCGGTTAGGACGGCGGCGATTTTTTGTTGTTCGTCTAACCTAGGAAGCTTGATTTTTATTCCTTTTATGATGGCCGCATTTAAATTCGGTTGACCACCTTGAACTAAAGTCAGCGCTTTCTCCATTTCCTTCTCTAGCAAATAAAAAAGGAATAGATTTGAATGCGCTTCTTTTACTTCAAGTGCTAGCACGGCCTGATTAATCGTCGCAGATTGCATTCTATTGATAGCGACTTTTCCCGCAGTAGCGCCATACATTGCGATTAATAAAGCACCTTGCGCAACATATTTAGCAGATGAGTTGGATACACCACTTTCAGTAATGTATTCATTAACTGACTCCACAAAACGATCATTTAGTTTGCCTGATGTAATCCATGGGATAGTTCCACCATAGTATTCATCATTTGTTCTAGACGGTGTGCCACCAGAGAAGCACTTAGCCGTAGTTGAAACCAATGTATTCTCCCACTCCCCCTCAAACGGTTGGCCGGTTTCGGGGCTGGTGAGGCGTTTTTTGCCGGAGAGGAGTTGCTGCATCAGGGCTTTTTTCTGCTGCTGGCTGGCGGCAATGAGCTTTTCGGTGGTGGCGATGGCCTTATCCCAAGTGGCAAGGATTTTGGCGATCTTGCGTTGTTCAGGGAGGGGGGGGAGTGGCAACTTTACTTTTCGAAGCTCCTCTAAAGAAATCTCCTTGAACGTTGAGCCTTTACTCAGAGCATTAATGCGGTTCAAAATTGGTGAGCTGGCCAGTTTGTAGTATACGAACTTCGTATCATTGAGTGCGTTTACGGAAATTCTAGCTGTTCCCTGAGTCAAATTAGCTTCGGCTAGCTCAGCCGGAACGATACTAGTTCTCGCGATATTACCCCGCAACGAAAACACAATATCATCTGGGTGGACTGCCGAACGCCTGTATTTTTGATGGATCTCTACAGCTGTCTTTTGAAGACGATTTACATCTATATCACCTCCAACATCAGAGCTTTTGATATAAGGCACCCCATCATCTACATGAGGTCCAGCTTGTACGATCCCGTAAGAAATTTTTTCTTTGGTGATCTCTTGCAATGTTTCTTCTTTCCATCCTTCAGGCACCATAACCCAACTCCTTCAGATAACCCGCCATTTCGGTTTCCAGCTCAGCCAGTTCAGTTTGCAGCGCTAGGCGTTCGGCGCGCACGGCAACCAAGTCGATTTCTTCCTCTTCTTCAAAGGTATCGACGTAGCGTGGGATGTTCAGGTTGTAGTCGTTTTCTTGAATCTCTTTGAGTGAGGCAAGGTATGCGTATTTATCAACGCTTTGCCCATTGCGGTAGGTTTCAACAATCTTGTTGATGTTGTCGGTGGTCAGCAAGTTTTGGTTCTTGCCGGACTTAAACTCGCGACTGGCATCGATGAACAAGACGTCGCTGTCGTCTTTGTGCTTTTTGAAAATCAAAATCGCCGCGGGGATGCCGGTGCCAAAGAATAGCTTTTCTGGCAAGCCGATCACTGCATCGAGCAGGTTTTCATCAATCAGTTGTTTGCGGATTTTGCCTTCGCTGGATGCGCGGAATAGCACGCCGTGGGGCACTACCACGCCCATTCTCCCTGATTGAGGTTTTAAGGTTTCAATCATGTGGGAGATAAACGCATAGTCGCCTTTGGTCTTAGGTGGAATGCCTCGGCGGAAACGACCAAAGTGATCGTTGCTGGCATCTTCATGGCCCCACTTATCGAGAGAGAATGGCGGGTTGGCGGTGACCACATCAAAGTGCAGTAGGCCGCCGTCTTGATCCTGAAGTTTGGGATTACGAATGGTGTCGCCCCACTCAATGCGGTGGTTGTCTTCGCCGTGCAGGAACATGTTCATTTTGGCCAATGACCAAGTGGAGCCAATGGCTTCTTGGCCATACAGCGCATACTTCTTAGAGCCGCCAAAGTTCTTTTGAATTTGCTGGCCACACTTCATCAACAATGAGCCCGAGCCACAGGCCGGATCGCAGATGCTGTCGCCTTCTTGTGGTGCCAACAGAATGGAGAGCAAGTCGGACACTTCGGGCGGGGTATAGAACTCACCGGCCGATTTGCCGCTGCCAGCGGCAAAGTGCTTGATGAGGTATTCGTAGGCGTTACCAATTACGTCGAGCGAGCCAACGCGGCTTGGGCGCAGATTCAGGGTGTCTTTACCAAAGTCTTCTAGCAGGTGACGCAGAATGTCGTTCTTTTGCTTTTCATCACCGAGCTTGTCGGTGTTAAAGCTGATGTCTTGGAACACGTTTTTCAGCTTGGTGCCGTTGGCTTCTTCAATGGCATGCAAGGCTTGGTCAATGCGTGAGCCATTACCCGCCTCATGGCGCGCTTCATACAAATCCCAAAAGGTGTTGCCGGCTGGGATTTTAAATGACTGGCTTTCCATCATTTCATTGATTAGCTCTGGCACATCACCGTATTCGGCTTTGAGTTCATCGTATTTGTCTTGGTGCACATCGGAGATGTACTTCAAGAACAGCATGGTGAGGGTAAAGTCTTTGTAAATTGATGGGTCAACGGTGCCACGGAAGGTATCGCAAGCCGCCCATACGGCTTTGTTGATTGCATCTTGGTTGATTGGTGACTGGGTCATTGGTGTTCTCTTGGTTAATTCTGTACTTGTTTAATTCGGTTCGTGTTCAAATTGGTGCTTGTTTAATCGGCGCTGGTTCAATTCGAGTTCTGGGCAGTTAAATCGTGACGAAATTCGGCACGCAAACCGGCGAAGTAGCGCCCCCCTTAATGGCCCGAATGACGGCCGGGGTTTTCAGCCCTCAAAACTTCAATTATTTTCAAAGCGTTACGCATCAAGCCAAACGTCTTTACCAACAAAAAACACCAACTTCTCGTTAATACTTACTATTTCAAATGGTCCGTTTGGCATTCTGTTGAATAAACTGGCGACTCCAGCCCCGGCGCAATCGACAGCTCATTAAGCTCAGCCAATGCCTTGTTGTTTTGCAGGTAAAGTTGATACTCAGGGCTTCGCAACCTTGCCGTTTGTGAGCAGTCCACATTCCAGCGACGCAATAAGTAACCCGCTAGCGCCACCCGAGTGCTGATGTTCAAAACGCCGTCTTCCATGCCGTAGTCCATTTCGATGGCCTTAGGATGTTGGACGTTGTGCGGGTGCGGAACCAGCTCTAATGAAAGTGGTGCTTGCCAGTGAGTGTCGTAACTTTGCGACTCCACTTCATCCACTTCCGTTGGCAACACCGTCACCTCGCCTATGCGAGTCAGCACGAAATCACGAAACGACTGACTTTTGCGATCGTACGCACGAACATGCCAGCGCAAGCCATTATCCACAATGGTGTGAGGCACGAGTTCTCGCTCGCTGGTGCCACTGCTTAAGCTTGTGTAGGTCACTTTAACCGGCCGCTTGTTGATCACCGCCTGTGACAGTCGCGCTACCACGAAGATGTCCGGCACGTTCAATTGTGTAGGTGCCGTCACCGGAAACTCAACGTCGCCCACAGCATCAAAACCATCTGATATCTGATGAGCGATCTTCATCAGTGATTTACGTGCATCGTGCTCAAACAGCGGCTTAAACGAGTTGGTGATGAAGTACTTTTTGACCGCGTTGTCGTAGGCCATGTTGTTTGGTGTCAGCTCTTTATAGAGCGACAAATCACGGCTGGCTGCAGCAAGCCCTAACTCAAACCGTTTGACGATTTCGCTACGTGTGACGTAACCGGCGAACAGCAACTTGAAATCGATGTAGGCGAGCCGTTGCTTTTGGGCGTAATTAACGTCTTCAGGGATCACAGCGTTTCCTTGATACTTTTCCATTTACTGGAATCGAAGTTTGTATCATTTTGAGACAAACCTCAATTGGTCGGGTGTGACTCCTATCACCATGTCATTAAGCCAATGGTTACTATGTGTTCACTTCCCTACTCTGCTGCGTCTTTGATGTAAATATGAACAATGGGCGAGCCCGGCGATGGCTGACGCTCTTGGCAGTGGATGTAGCTTAAAGATTTGACTAAATTTCCCAGCTTGCTGTAACCGAAGTTGCGCGGGTCGAACGATGAGCTGACTTTGTTGATTTGAGAGCCGACAGCAGACAACGGCGCCCAGCCATCGTCTTTAGCGACTGCATGTATCGCATTGAGCACGAGCGCCTTTAATTTCGGATCAGATGGCTCATTCGATTTATTCGCAGAATCTGGTTCGGGTCTTAATATTTCGGTATACACGAACTTGTCGCAAGCTGCGACAAACGGCTCTGGTGTTTTGTTCTCACCAAAGCCATATACGGTGCAGCCGCTTTCGCGTAGTCGATTGGCTAGTCTGGTGAAATCGCTATCGGATGAAACGAGGCAAAACCCATCGAGTAGACCTTCGTGCAAGAGGTCCATCGCATCGATAATAAGAGCTGAGTCGGTAGCGTTTTTGCCGGATGTATAGCTGAATTGTTGGACCGGGTGAATGGCAAAGCGATGTAAGTGTTCTTTCCAAGTTTTGAGGTTGGGAGTAGTCCAATCGCCGTACGCTCGTTTGACGCTTGCGACTCCGAATTTCGAAACTTCGGCCAACAGCTCTTCACACACCGCAGCTTGGGCGTTATCGGCATCGATCAATACAGCTAGTTTTGCATTTCCGTTGCTTGGCATTTGTTATTCCTTGTATCCGTTTTATTTGTTGGTTGGCTCTGTGTATCGACAATGGGGAAATGCACTGCAGCCGAAGAATTCGTTACCTGCGTTAGCCCCTCGTTTCGCGGTTCGCTTAACCAAAGTTGAGTTGCATTTTGGGCATATTCGCTTGGCGTCACGAGTGGTCGATAGGATCTGCTCAGGTTTAGGCGGTGGCTCTGTTTCATTGGCTTGAACATTAGCTTGAGCATGACGGATCATCGGCCACAGCGCCTCGCCATCGATTAACGTTACACCAACCGAATCCGCGAACTCTTGTGCATCTTTTGTATAGCTGCCGGTTGTGACTATGGTCATCGACGAAGCTTGCTCAGCGGTTTGTACACCGTACATCTCACGCACGATTTGAATACCAACCTTTTGGCTGCGCCATTGCTTGCATTGCACCAGGTGTAATTTCCTACCTTTACTTAAACGCAGGTCGACACCGCCATCCGCTCCTGGTTTAAGTTGCTCGATGACTACAAATCCTTGGATACGATAGTAAGCCGCGATCAGTGACTCGAACCGCTGCCACGACAAACTACGAATCGAGTCGAGCTCAGTTTGTGCTTGGAGCAGCTTCAGCTGTTGCCGCTGGCGAATAAACGAAAGAGCGGCTGTAAATACAAAAAGGGTCGCAAAAATTGGAGCCACATGAGGCAAAGCGCGCAGCATATTTTGCAAGATAGGATTGGATACGTTGATGTTCGGCGCGACATACACCAACGAAACGTAGGCGGTACAACTGAGTAATAGGTTAACCCACCACGGCAGGTTCAAACATAGAGCAATGAGACTGTTTTGCCGTTTTGACATGTGCAAATCCTTTGCATTTTGATGTCCTTATGCCGCTCATCTTACACAAACTGAGCCGTATCACTTTGCTCTGAGCCACTTTTTACAATTTTTTTTGTTGTTTGGGCCAGATCAGCTCCCGGCGCATCAATTGGTTTAACCCAATGCAGTTGAGACAACTCAACTGATGGATTCACCATGAAATCACAAATTGCAATTATCAATACGATTGATGCGACCAACTTTGATCGCAACACAGTTACCGAAGAATGCGAGCACTTTATTGATCACCTCAATATTGCTGAATCTAATCGGCCACTGCTTTACAACATTCCATGCGCCGTGGTTCACACTTTAAATCACGAAATCGTGGCTGGTCATCTTGCTCTTTGTGTCGCGGCGATGCGCGGCGACGAATACGTTATCGAACTCAAGCTTAGTGGTGCGGACTTCAATTTAATTAATTTTGCATGGGCGACATTACTGAAAGATGCATTGTCGCTATCAACCAAGCTTCATACAGAAGTCGCTCACCTACTCCTCTCGTCACCCAGTCGATATTGGTCTGACGAACACCGAACGATAAGTAAGCTTGCCGAGATATCAGGTATTCATCGAAACACCTTGGCATCGCGCGTCCGACGATTTAACCGCGGAGGCTGCGATGTTTAAGAGCAAAGATTTTGTTCGCCGTAAGTTGACATCAAGCGACCTGCCCACGGTTTGCAAAAAAATTTGGCCGCACTTAGAGCAACATGCGATCGCCAGCGTGTTAATCGTAAGTGCCCTAACCGGGCGCACGATTGAGAACATTAGTCAAACGCTGCAATGTTGCAATTTGCGCGCTCGCTTTGAAATCAGCGATAGCAGCGTTGTATTGATTCAAGACACAACCCTAGCAAATCGCGCAGCTTCGGCTGTTGCCTTACCCTTGCCAATTGAACTCGCAACGGGCTTGACAGAGTCTGCGAAGCACAACGAAGCAGAGTGCTATCAACTCGCTCGTCAATTTTGTTCAGAAGTACTGGCTGATGAAGCAATTAGACCCAGTCGAGTGCATGCAATGTTGAGCGATGGTCGCTGGAATGGGTCCACATCGCCATTACCCAGAGAGCTCGATGAGTATAATCTTTGCTGGATCACTGGACTGGCCGATCGGCGCCATATGTGCGTGTACTATGCTGGCGGATCAGAACGGGATATACAAAAAAACTACCTGACGTTTTTAAACCGCACGTTAAGTGATGCGGAGATATCAGCAACAATTTGCTTTGCCGAAAAGTCCATTGGCGTAACAGGCAGGAGCTTCGACTTGCAGTTATTGCGTCAAACGATTAGCGACTTGTATGACAAGTTAAATCGTTGCACGCCACGGACGACATTAGAGATTATCGATTATCACAACGACTTAGTTTCGTACTGTGCGCTTGTTCTTGAGCTAAGCACCAGTGCTCGCCCATCGTTCTCAAGCAATTTTCAGTTTGATCACTTGATCACCAGCTCTTGGGTGTTGGTCAAAGATAAAGGAGTGGATAGCAAGCGCAAGTTGCAGCTCAATAGCATTTGTCAGCATCAAATCGAGTTCTATCAAAAGCATCTAGAGCAAATTCGCGGCTCGCGGTTGTCAATGACGAAGACCATTCGCGACGTAATAGAAGGTGCGCTAGGCTGCGAATCTCGAGCATTTTTTTATATCAGCCATGGACAGGTATCGGACAGACAGCCTTTAGAGCTTAGTGCAAAGTCGCGCCGGAAGTTCAAAGGACTACCCGCAAAACTTCCAATCAACACAGGTCACTTGGCATTCACACGCTATATGCCTGAATACCTGAGTCAGTGCCTTGTTGACATTTACAGTGACCATGGTGCTCAGCGTCATTCAAAAAAGAAGTTTCAATCTGGATTCATCGATCAAGCAGCGTGTTGTTCTGTCATAGCAAGTTGGCTAGCTGACTTAGGTGTAAGGAAACTTCAATGAATAGATACAAAGCAGCACGTCTTCTCGTTGAGCGATTCAATATCTATATAAGCGAGTTACCCGAAGACGCAAATGTTGAACATGTTCTTTCATGCGTTTTACTTTCAACGGTGTTGTTCGACGGAGTCTGGTCTGAAGCATTTTTAAAATCGTTCGCAAGGGCGCTATGCAATCCCCCGTATCATTGGAGACGTCGGGTTTGGTACGAGTGTCAAATCGATAGTGTTGAACATGGCAACAACCGTGACGAACGAGGATCTGCGGTACTCGAATGGCGATTAGAACCAGGGCCAACAACAGCAGCATTATTAATTCGGCTATACCGAAACTGGGAGCCTTTAGAAACCCAACAGTGCTTAGCAACCTTTGATGTATGCAAACGCTTTATTGCGCTAATTGCTAGACTGTTGCCCAGTGTCGAGATGTCGATTTCAATTTGGCTAAAAACAATCGCTGAAGTACAGTCGATGAACCTGACGGTTCCGCTTGAACAACATCAAATAGATGCGTTGCAAAACAAGTTAGTCACGGTACCGATCAACCACGCCAACTGGCGTCAGATTGTTGCACCTTCGGCTCCAGAGGTATCGCAAAAATATCGTTCCGCTTACTCTTTTGCCCATACTCATTACAATACTGTCGATCATATGAAAGCCATTCGAGATGCTCTGAAGCTAACAATCAAAGAATCTCGATTAGCGCTATTGCAGATGATTAACGAGGGCGGACATGATGGAAAGAGGATCGTTGCAAACTATCTGCTTCATCAAATTGCCGTCGCAGGAAACAAGTTAAGCGCAGTAAGTCGCGATGCGAGCTTTCTTCGGCTTTTTACGCTCCCTGAATTCGAAAATCTGCAGGGGCTATCCAGTGATGAATTTCTGTCTGCGCTGAGTAACCTGATTCGAAAGTCTCCGACCAATACAGATAAGCATCGCGTATCTCGTATCAACAAAGCAATGGCATTAGCCGCGCAAGAGGGCTTACTAGATAATGATTTTAGAAGCCTAAGTAGCACCGATAATGATCACGGTGTAGTGACACGAGCGGGTCTTTTGGCAGAGCCCGCTTTCAGATGTTTATCAGAAAGAGTCATGGACTTCGCATGCTTTGAGCCTTCTCTCGTTGAGCGAGCACTGCTACATATAAATCACGTTGGCAAGTTCGCTCTCCGGCCAGTTGAATCAAGAGAAATTCGTAGCAAAGACCTACTCAGCAGTGAATCGCTATATGTAAAAGAAAGTAAAACCATCAATTCATCAAGACAACTGCCAGTCAGTCGGATAGTAACACTAAGCGACTGGATGCAATTGTCACCGATTTACAATCGGTACACCTACTCCCATGTTCTAAACGCTAATCACCGGCTTTTGTCCGGTGATGCTTCAGGCTACGTAGATGTTCATTACGGCAAATTAGCAAAATTCATTAGCAATCAGGTGAGAGCTCTTACTGGTAATCCACACGCGTCGTTTTACTCACTGCGTCACAGTGCTATCACCCGTTTATATTTGCTAATTTATGCATCACCAAAGCTGGGTTCGCGGCTTTTATGCATTTCAGAAGATGAATTCATCGGCATGCAAAATCGGTTGCCGGCTGAGCTAAATGACGAAGTCCTCTCATTGTATCAACTCGCTGCATTCAGCGGCCATGGCTCGCCAGCGACGACGTTATCAAACTACGTTCATATGTTGCATGAAGTGGCTAGAGATCGTTTAGTTGAATCAAATCCATGTTTGTCCGGTAAACAGCTAGCTGCAATCACTACAACATCGCCGATCTCAATATCAAAGCTGGCACCACTGAAGCGTAGCAAGGAATTAAGCGCAGTCGAGGCACAACAAGTGACACACCGCCTGCTCAAGCGATTCGCTCAACCTATGCTTCGGCCGGACGGGAAGCCAATCGCCAAGACAAAACAGAAAGCATCAACCCAAAAACCTAAAGCAACGCTTTGTGCAATTGAAGAAACCCTAGCGTCTATCGGCAATGGACTGCCGGCCAAAGATTCAATGTTTCCCGCTGCCGTTGCAAATACCTGGGTCGAGACTGCGCGATTATTGATTGAAAAGCTAGGATCTGAGGTTAGTCCAACTTCAGACTGTTCACTCAAACCTTTGCGCTCGGACCAAAGTGCTGCGTGGCAATTTACATCAACGCAAATTCACCAAGAGATGAATTCAGTTTTAAGCAGCAAACACATAAAGCAATTACTGCAACAGTCAATGTCACACGGTCTTGTTAAGAATGGAGCAATGCAGCTACCAAGTGACTCACCCAATTTAATTGAGCATCTCAAAACAGTTTTGAAACTGCTCGGAAACAGTGATCTGGTCATTAAGCTACCCAAAGATTTAGATAAACAAACAACGCAAAGAATGAATAGCCTTGCAAAAACTCGATATGCGCGACTCGTAGCCAATGCCGTACCCGCAAATCAGCCAATTCAAATACTCATCGAGTCATGTAAAAACCAATCGAAATATGATGCTGACGAGGCTGAACCTCATGTTGTAGTGAATCGACGGCTAATGGCGCATATCCTATTTCATCTGTGTGTCTTGCACTCAGTGTGCTGACAATTTACTAGGCGCAGTGAGCTTTAGTTTTCTGATGGAATCAATGGTCGCCAGCTTGCAACCGATCATCAATCCAGCGTTGAACCACATCGATATGCCACGCCATACGGCGTTCTGAAATTTGAACGCCTCGCGGAAACGTACCTTTTTTGATCATGCGGTAAAGAGTCGCCCGCGACAGGCCGACCAAAGTACATACTTCCTTAAGACTTAAAAACTGTTGTGGATACATCATAACCACCTTACATAAGACAATAAGGTGTATGGGCTATTTCAATTGAGCTCGAGTGAGCGAAACTGTGCTTATTTTTCAAAACAGTCCCGAATAGCAGTGATTCCGATCACAGTTCTAAGAATGTGGCCACCAGGATTGGGTGAATCGTCCTGAGCCTTTGACTTAGCGAAGGGCAATAGGGCTAGTCCAACAAAAATGTTTTGTGATTCTGCTTATGCATTCAATGCATACACCAACTTGGAGAATAACGATGAGAGCAATGCAGAAAACATTTTGTGATTCAGTCTTGGCTGAGCGCTACGACCAAGCACAAAACCTTGCTAGATACATGCGCCCACGAGAAGTTCGAATGGCACCAAGAGACTACATTCAGACTAATTGTGGCAAGCTCGATTCCGTTGAGCTGATCGATCACTTTGAAAAACTATCAAGATTCGTCGATACACTGAACTAGTGTTAAGCGTTATTGCTGCCACATTGGAGTTTCACTTAATGTGGCGGCTCTTTTGTTTGTTGCACCATTCTCAGCCAACATCCGAATCCCCAATAGCCTCAAAGTAGTGCTTTGCAGCTTTGTAAACCCCCAGTACATTGCTTCGATCGGGACTCAATTCTATGGCGGTAACTAGGTTCCCGTCAGCCAAACTTGCGACTAAGAAAACTCGATAGGGCTCATGAACTAACCGAGCCAAGTCGCCAACTTTTGCTCTTTTGTTGGTCTGACGATCTGGATTCAGGCGCATATGAACCGGCTCAATCAAGACCAGCCATGCAGTCATGCCTATTGCGCATTCGGCAGAAAGGCCAAGCTCCAACTGGCAGTGCTCTAGCATAGCTCGATGATGTTCATCCAGCCGAACGCCTTGTGACCAAAGAAGAGCCTGAGTTGATGCATCAATTTTAGACATGTCAATATCGACAGGAGTGCGATTACCTAAGCCACGTTCTAGAAACAGCTTCGGACCATATCGTGAATTATCGATAACAAAAATCTGTGGTCGAAGTCGATCGTTCAGATTATCCGGACCTCCGAATTGCTCACTTAGATTTATAAAATCATCCATATCCTCATCCAATCCGCCTATGCCACTACCATTCTAGTTTGCTGTTTCAAATCGGCTAGACAAGGATTTAGTTTGTGTGATTCCTTTCTGACCAGCTCATTGCGCCGATGCAGGCAGCAGAAAAACCCCGCAACTCGAACGAGTTGCAGGGTCGATAGTTAATTAGCAAATCATTCCACTACCAGTGCCTTTCGATTGGATTCACTTTGCGGATATGTACCACAGCCATTAAATACGAACAGCGCGCTGAATTTTCTAAGCAGCAGCCTAGTCATTACACCTTTGCCGGCGACGGTGCAAAAAGGCTGTGCCTAAATACTTATGATTAACTTTTTATGGCTCAGCGAGAGCTTGAACGTAAAATACATAGTGATATCGATCACATTAATTAACGCTTTTGCTGGGAGCACAAAAAGGTATGAATTTAACCCCGTCAGGTAATTCAACGTTACATCTTTGTCATGCGCCCCCAATGAAAGCTGCAACTAACTCCCGTTAACGTAATCTTCATTTGGCTTTAAGAACACTAGGTGATGTAGGAATCATGACTATGTCGACATTGTCGTACCCCAACTGATAAGCAATCTCAGCAGACTTCAAACGGCCAATATCTTTTTGTGATGGGATTCTAATGACAAAGTAGTTGTACTGCTCAGTTAATTGGTCGCCCAACTGCCCGTCAACGACATCGTAAATATATTCGTGAATGAAGATGAGCAAGGCTCCCTTTTCATTTAAGCCAAAAGAGCTTCTTTCCATTCGAACAGGATAGGTACCTTCATCTTCACTGCCCATATCAGCGGCAATGACTTGATGATTATAAATAAGCCCCGCTCGATACTGGCCATTTCTAGGTTTTGGATACCAAACACTGAAATCTTTGTCGGCGAACTGACCAGAATGCGCATAAAACGGTGTCCTTTCTTTTTTCTTTAGCCCGCGACTCCCCTCGTTGGGGTCAAGGCCAAAACAGTCAGCTTTCTCTGGTTTAGAGTTGGCGTATCGCCACCATAAACAACTTAACTCTCCGGCTAAATTGCGCACCGACTTTTCGTGGTTTCTATCGTATGCAATACGATAAATTTCTGACCCAGACAAGTGACCATACATAAACTCCACATGGTTCTTATCTGATAGAACAGAAATTGGCTTCCAAGGGGTATGAGACGGCATGGTTATTTTGGTGTAACTGTGAGTGTTAAATGCCGATGAACGCTGGGGGAAAACAGCAATCAGTAATGCTGTTAGTATAACGATGTATCGCATTTCAGATCTCCCTATCTGTATCGAACAAATTACACACAATCAGCATAGCTACTAATAATCAATTGGTTATTGATCAAGGCACAGTTTTGATACGAAGCTATTCGCATAGGATAGTCGTTCACCTCTGTGTGAAT
Organism: Neiella litorisoli; assembly: GCF_014773395.1. Lineage (GTDB taxonomy): Bacteria > Pseudomonadota > Gammaproteobacteria > Enterobacterales > Neiellaceae > Neiella > Neiella litorisoli. The sequence goes on from NZ_JACXAF010000008.1 coordinate 74,233, forward strand.
AATGAACGGAAGCGAAGAAGTAAAAGGAATTACCTATGGGAACTTATCACTTGTGTATTTTGGACAATGAACCGGCTTCAATCGTCACTCCAGCATTTGATAGCTACATACCCACCGACGGACTCGTGCTGTCTTACGGCAAAACACAAGAAGCAACGGCTAAGCGCATTCAGAAAATAGTCAAAAGCAGGTCCATGCAGTGCGAAATTCATCTGCAGCCGGATGTAACTGAGGTTGCAGGCCTAAAAGACCATTATTCCGAACTGCTCGAACGCTATATTGATGAGCACGATGTTTGGCTGAATGCTAGCACTGGCAGTCATCACCACATGCTTTCAGCCTTTGACGTTTTTAGAACATATCAGCAGCAAATTTTTATAGTGGAACCGAAGTTAGACCGGCTTCATTGGCTATATCCTGACAATCTTTCGGCAACCGAAATAGCCGACAAAATCAACCTCAGCGACTTTCTATCTTTGTATGGTGCGAAACTAGCCACAACCAAAAACAAAGCTGGAATATCTGCTGATATAAGAGTAATCGGCGAACATTGGGCCATGCATGCGGACAGCTATGCCGATGCTCTAGGTCGATTAAATTACCTCGCTTTTACTGCTGATAATTCGACACTCACATCCGTTCCCCTGTCCGACAAATTTATCCGAGACCCCAACCTAAACCAATTGATTACAGATCTGGAAGAGCTTGATTACGTCGGCATCAAAAACAACAAGCTTGTATTTGCGAGTGAAGAAGCAAGATTTTTTGCCAATGGCGGTTGGCTTGAGGAACTGGTCTTCTCTATTGTTAGGGGCCTTCGAAGCAAACTAGGCACTATTCACGATGACGGTCATAGCATCGAAATCAGTCGCGACATTGGCATGCCCCACCCTGTCAAAAATGAGCTTGACGTGGCCTTATTGGCAAATAACAAGCTGCATTTGATCGAGTGTAAAACGAAGAAATTCGAGTCAAACGGAGCGTCATCAGCCTTGTATAAACTTGACTCGCTGACCGACCTTCTGGGTGGAATTCAAGCCAGAGGAATGCTAGTCAGCTATCTGCCAATATCCAAATCAGACAAACGCCGAGCAAAAGCACTAGGAATCAAAGTTGTATCAGCAAAACAATTACAAAACTTGAAGGCAATCATAAAGCAATGGGTATTGCTGGCTTAACAAGATACAAAGAAATCAACACTCTGACCGGCTAACCAATTTTAGTGGGATCACTATAGCGAAAATCATAGGCTTTGATTTCCTTGCCGTTTGTGTCGACATATTGGTTTTTGATGTCCATGACTGTCGCAGCCAACGCGCCTGCTACCGAAACAGGTTTTGATCCTCCAGTTACATCGATCACTGTATTGTGGTGACCTATATGCCGAACGTCGTCCAGTCTTAAAAACTCGTTCAATATATGGCTCACTTCGTTGTATGACCCGAAGTCTATTCCGTGATACGAGCCATCGGCAGACGTCAATCTACAGTTTTTAACTTGAATGGGTTGCTTTTCACCACTGGTTTTATCAACGAGATACAATTCGACGTTCCCTGCAAGATTTTGCAGCTGAAGATAGCCAGATAAGAACTTGTAAAACAGTTCAAATTTTCGCCTTGAACCATCATGCCCTTCCGACGCAATAAACGTGATGCGCCTAAGCTGACTGTTCTCTTGATCAAGGTGAAAACCGATGGAGCGAAGAGGCATTTCCCAGCTGCATTGAAAAAAACGAGCCATGTCAACACACGCTTGAGTTAGACCATGAGAGCCTAGAGCTCTCGTCCTTGCAACAACTACACCTTCAGAAAGCCAAGCCCCTCCAAAGGCTACGAATTTTTGATATGGATCCAATTGAGACAGGAAGCTTTGGACATGATCATTTTGTTCCTGTAGTGCAGAAATTGAAGCCTTGTCAGCTCGATAGTACTCCTTTAAACACATCAGTTTGATTAATGCCTTTCGGCAATTATCCACTTTCGTCACATCGACATTTGATTCACCTTTCATATTGCTCAAAAAAAGTACCAAATGATGAGCTTCTGTATGTTCAAGTTCATTTAAGTAACGATTGTGTGGGCGAATAAAGTCGCGTGCCAATTTAGCAAACAAAAAAGCAAGGTAGATGGTAATGCCAATAAAAACGATAGTTTGAGCCCATGTTGATGCATTGGAAAAACACATGAACTCAGCAACGATCAAGATAATTATTCCAACTCCAACCAAGCTAGCTCGATGTGCTAGTTTTGGTTTTCCTGGCTTCAATTTGTATAGACTTTGCACGCCTTGGAATGAAAAGCCGCTTCTAAAAAATGCTTCCCCAAACAGCAACCCTAAACTTATGCCTCCAAGAGCAAAGCTCATCACAAGGGTTCCAATATATTCATTCGCTTGCTTTGAGACCAAACTCGATATAATGGAAAAACATGTCGCCATGAACCCCGTCACAACGAAAAACATAGCAACCTTTCGCAAGTACAAATTGCTGATTCCGCCTTTCATTTCGCTAGCTGGAAGCTTTTCGTAATGATTGCTAACCAGCATCATTGTGAACATGAATAAGGCCAATAACAGCAATAACCCATAAAACGCATACGCTACTGAACCACTTGTCTTTTCAGTAATGACATTCGCCCAAGATGACGCAAGCCACCCTATGGATGCAATCATCAATGGAGTTACCAAATAAGCAAATAAGCGAGCCGCGAAAGCGCTAAACAGGTTATGTTCTTTCAAAATTCACAAATCCTTTTGGAAATGGCTCCTATCCAGTCATTTGATAGGATTCAGCTAGGGCAGCAAACGAGAAGTCGTATTGGCCAAGGCCAAAACTGCTCTTGCTACCGACATGGAGCAGTTTGCCCAAAATTAACCACGGTATCGCAGCTTGTACATGGCCAACATAGGACCATTGCCCCAGTAAACCACCGAATGGCAAATCTTGGCCAGTCGACTTTTGAGGTCTCATCCATTCACTAAATTGGACCGACGATATTAGATGACTTTCCGGCAAATTAGGCCGAGCTTGCCGAATCAGTTCGAACAGCTGTTTATCATCATCAAAATACCAGCGAATGAGCAATTGCAATCTGCGTTCTATTGCACTTACAAAAGTATCTAAACTCGGAGCTTCTAGCAGTTTGCCGTTTTCTTGCTTAAGAACAATGCGAGTTAATGCCCTCACGTTCAAACAAACGCGTTCGCTATTTGGTGTCCAATTTAACTGATGAAGGTCATGATCAAGCCACTCTCCGACACTGGCTATAGGCGGCTCTTCGAGCGGAGGCATTCCAGCTAGGAATATGGGTTGTGTAATACCAGGGAGAACGGCATCGATTGATACCACTTTAAATGGGGCACGTTTTGGCCCAAGCCCCAACGCCCCCCATTGCCAAATTGAGGCAAAAAAGTCATCTCGAACCTCATTGGCAGAGCCAAACAAAATGAGTTCAAATGTTAACTGGTCACCAGCGCTAAAATACAGTGCATCCGTTTCAGGTGGACGAATAACGAAACCCAAAGGTTGTTGTGGTGCTTTCGTTGTAAACCAAGCATCAAAAAAGGCCTTGTCGTGAGCGGCCATGGCTCGCCCCAACCCTCCATGAAAAGTGCTTCCCTTATAGGATTCAAGCTTAGCTGACGCCAGTAACTCAACAGTTAACTTGTAGTGCCCTAAAGGGCAGTTGCTCAAAGGGTACCACCAACTCAAGACAGAGCCTCATTCAAGACTTGTTGTTGCTTTTTCCTATCTTTCCATTTTTTGCGCTGCTCCACTTTCCTTGTTGGCGGGCTTTTGCTTTTCCAGTACTCAGCATTTGTATTTCGAGCTTTCATAGTCTCGGCAAACCCTATTAATTTAGAAGCTATTTCTGGAGAAACTCCCTCTTCGATAGCCTCATCTATAACGTTATGAAGCTCGTTCAACATACTCGGCAACTGGCCTAACTCAGCTTTTTGTAGACGAGTATCAAATTCATGAATAGTTTTCGCGACTCCGGTCAAACTTGCATTAGACTTCTCAAGTTTGGACAACTCTCGAATAGCTGCTACTTCATCTAAAACTGATTGATCATCACTCAATAATACATTCAACGAACCAGAACCAATATACTCTGGAGTGGTAAACTTATTTGATGAAAGGTTGATTCCCTTTCGAACAAACGGCTCCAACCTGCGTTTATGCCTCTTCGTTTCAACATAATTCGAATCAGATTTATTTAGAAGCATGTAGTCAAGATTCTTTGTTTTGATTTCGCTCAATGTAGCCATACTTTTCAACAATGCCACTTGGCTAGACTCATGCCAAAGAGTCGTTGAGTAGCGCTCACTTTGCTTATTCATATATGCCTCAAACAACGCCACATATTGCTCCAAAGAGCAGTTACTTCCATTATTTGATAGCACCGAACCTGACTCCTCTTTAACTGATATTTTACAGATACCATAACCCAACGGCTTCCCAGCTCCTATTTGATGTCTAGCAGCATCATCTCCGCCCCAAGTCAATGCCCAAATAATAGCCCCTAACTCTTCAGGTTTAAGATTATGAAAGCGTAGCTTCGATTTAAATTTACTTGCAGGGGAAAGACATTCCAAATATTGTGTTTGCTTATCTGATCCACTTACATAATCGTATAGCTTTTGCTTTACAGGATAACGTTTCCACCCTCTAGCCTTCACATTTTCATTATTGTAATCAACGTAGCCTCTGCTATTCCCATGCTCCAAATATCCACCAATGAATTTTGCACTAGGGGTCAACAAAGTTACCCTATGATCTTCTGCTCCATAATCATCTTCATTAATACAAAAAGCATCAGAAAATGAAATCCTTCCCTTGAGCGACAGTTCACCAACCACTTTCCTAGTTGTACCAAATATTAATTCTGCAAAATCGAAGACCGCATCATTTTGGCAGAACACTTGATTATTACGAACAGCTTTATTTATATCATATTGATAAAGCACATGAGGCATTTGAGAAAGTCCAATATGAAAAACCCCCTGTTCTTTTTGAAAGTAAAAAACGGGGATACCCGAGCTATCATTTGCATCGAGAAGAAAATCATATGTCTCTTTAGATTCTTTAGTGTTTAGTGACTTTAAAAAACCTTCATAAACGTCATCCGAAATAGCAAAAGTTTGTTCACCAGGCTTATCAAAAACATATTGATCGCCATTTTTATTTTTGTGGTTGTACCCGACAAAAACTAGGCATCCATTATACTTTCCATGATCAATCAACTCTGATCCAACATGCTCTATAGGATCACCGATTTTTTTGTCATAGCCTACCCAATAAAGCCTTGGCTGCTCGCTATCGATCAAGCTTGATTTATACCTTTTAGCAGCATATTCTCCCTGCCGATCGGATATATAGAGATTTTTGTCTATACGCTTTAGGTATTTATTGACTTTATTCAAAGCAACTCGTTTATAGTCACACTTCTTTATCACCCAAGAATCTAAGCTCGTATCAAATTGCAACCATCCGGTATAGCACTCGGAGTCGGCTAAGAATTTCTCATATTCTGGTTGATCGGGTGTTCTATAAGAAAATAGCTTATTTTCGAACAAGCTCATTTTTCCGAAAGTGCTAACTTCAACGATGCTTCTTATTACTCCAGAAATACTTGATCCCGGTATAATTTTGCACTCATTGCCATTCTTGGGGGATTTCAACCAAGAAACTCGTCCGCTCTTACTATTAGAGCTTCCTACGCAAATATGGGATTCAGCTTCGATCTCAAGATCCAATACTCCGCTAATACCGTCCTTGAAAGGATGATCATGACTAACAAGATGAGCCCAACTTGGCATATGTACCCAACTAGACAGAGGAATAAAGTTATAAGGAGCATGAACCAGGCTCATTTGGCGTCCTCCATAAAACCAATAAACATTTCAACCCATGGGAACTGCCGACCTTCAGCCTGTTTAGCCAGTTCCGGAGTCTCAGCAAAGTGCTCACATCCATCACGCCACCAGTGGCGATACTGAGCTACAATTTGCGGCCCTCTTTTTTCACTTAATGGCGTCAAGTACTGCTGTTCATGAAACACATAGTCGTCACCCGCTTCAGCTTTAAGCTCCACCACCTGCCAACAGCTCTGATCAACGTGACGTACATGAATACTATGCACATCGCCAATAACTCCTTTACTCCACTGCCCTTGAAGCAAAAATGGCTCGCCAGTTGGCAGCCCAATTCCTTGAGCTGAGGGTAACAAGTACCACCCATCGGTATGCTGGTCAGCGAAGTCGCGAATGATAATCCACAGCTCACTTAGTTCATTAACCATGATTGTGTTTACGTTCAAGCTACCTGAATACAATTTTGGCAAGTAGACACCGCCAACCGCGTCGGCTCCTAAAGCATTTATTTGTTCAACATCAAAGCTCATGAGTCACCTCCTTGTAATTCGCCCATGCAGACAATGTTTCCATGAACATAGCTATGCCCCTTGCTTGCATAGGCGCCAAGCGCTAACCGGCCTTCGGCCAAATCGGCAAGTGTTAACTTCAAAGCGTTTTTAGTATCTTCATCGTCAGCAAATACGTTATCAACTGCATAGATAGAGAACTCAATATCCGGCTGATAAATTACTTGTTCATTAAATAAAGCGCCATCTCGAACTCCACCCGTAAACCGATCAATGCTGTTGTGCTGGCGCACCTGTGTTTGTTCATAGTTCAGTTCAGCATCCTCAAAGAACAATAATCCGGCTTGGCCTGAATCAGGGCCGGAAACTGAACCTAACAGTCGGTCGAGAGCATCGGGTCGCGCCTGATCGAGCCACTCCGCATTTTCATCAACAAACTCGTTCTTGATACAGCGGTAATGAAATGCCATACGATGGGCCAATATGCCTTTAATGGTTGACGCAGTTAAGGTTGCTTTAGGTGCGTTTATCTCCGCTCGTTGGCTATCTCCACTACCCAACCACTTTATGCAAACTTCACTGCCACTAAAACGGTTTATGCTTGAACGATTCTTACCCGATAAATCGTAGTGCCCCGTGCCCGATATCCATCCAGATTCCGCTTTTAATGACGCTTTTACGATAGGCTTCACCTTGGTGTTAGGCACATAATCATAAGACTCGTCGTGCAACGACCCGTTAATTCTGCGATTAAGGTGGGCGTACGACGTTGCCGCATCTTCCGCCTTGAGGTTCCAATTGACCGTTTCGATAGCTTTGACGTCAAAGCAACCAAAGCCGTTGCGGGTTGTAGCGCCCAACCGCAATAGAGGGTGAGCCAACACGTCCAATAGCGCATGCCAAGCCTCACCAACTTTGTGTGCTTCTTGCAACACGAGATCAAAAGTAAAACGAGTACCTTTAGGCAACGCAACTTGGTCAAACTGAGCTTTGTCTTTGGCAACACCACGTTCATTGAGGGCTACTCTGTCTCGTTTAACAGGAGCTTTCTGAATCAGGCGGCTCAGCAGATCGTCCTGTTCGATTTCAGCAGGAGATATGAGCCCTTGAATTGGTTGATTCAACTGATTGTGAACGCAACCAAAAGTAGCACTCACTTTAGAGCTTTCGTCTTTATTCCCAAACCAATCAGAGTTTGAACTGTTACGTTCATAACAATGTCGAAGTGCACCAATCAAGCTTGTAGCTGGAATGATGGGTAACCCGTTAGCATCGCGAACAAGATCGGCATCGAACCCCTTTGCTGTTTGCCCGCTATTGACTGCCAAGGGGCTTGTGGTCTCAATGCAAACCCGGGCGTGGTAGTAAAATGGCCGAGAGATCATAAGCTAGCCCCCATTAGTTCTGAGTTGAACCATTGCTTCTTTTGAGCCAGCTCGGCGATTTGAATCAAAGCATTGGCTCGCTCCTGGTCATCGAACTCTTCCAATTCCTTCTTTAAAAATTGATTTAGGGGGGTCGGTCGGTTGTGACAATCCGGCGCCATGATCACCCATTCTGGATTATTACTATTTTGTCCATCAGAGGTTTTTCCGTCCGGCTTACAGACACCACCACTTTCAAACAATGGCTCAATTGAAGCGCCACGACCTGCCTGGATTGCCCAATCTTGTAACCGACTCCATTGCGTTTTGCTCGGGCCGTACGAGTCTGACGGATCAACAACGCTATAACGTCGCGCCAACTGAATGTGCTTAAAGATTGCCTCGTTAAATTGATGGTATTTGTCTTCCATAGTGGCAAGTTGATCTCGCTGCTCAACTTGCCCCAGCAACCAAGCTTGCAGTTGGCTATTGACTGTAATCTTTGCCGTCAAATCATTTGGTTTTTGAACGGCAATGCCTGAGACTAAAACGTCCTTAAACAAGGCCGCTGTCGGCAACGAGTGCTGTGTAGTCAATACTGCCGGGTTTACAACAAGTTGACCTAACCCTTGACTTTGATACAAGCCAAGACCAGATGCCAACAACTGTTTGTCTTGTTCTGTAAGCGCGCAGTTGGCAAACGAATAGGTAAGCACGGAACCTGCACCAATAACTTCTCGAGTTGTTTCGTAACCGCCACGATGAGCATTAAATGGCGTATAGCTTCGAGCGCGAATGAAGCTCTTTTCAAGCACAAGCTCACCAGCTGACAATCCAATTTGTTTGCCACTTGGAGTAAGAGTGGAAATGCCAGACGTATCGCAAACGTAACAATCACTGACCAGCCATAGAGTCAATTCTGAATGATCAAATGACATCGAATCGGACTCATCGAGCTCATGATACTGAATCGACACTCGGCCAAACTCTGCTCCTCTGCTGCGACCTAATCTCAATCGACCAGACAAAGCTGATAGCAAGATCGTACGCAATTGCTCGGGCACATCATCAGCTATATTGATCGTTGCCAAAAAGTATTGCTTACTCGCCAAAGATTCATAATTGAACAACTGACTAGTAGCAGCTACGCCTGTTTGGGGGTTAATGGCGGTCTTCGTCACTTTGTTTTTGCGAACATCGACAACACGCCCATCAGCTCCTAAAAAACCGGTTCGCAATTGCTTCGGTTGCGCAGATTCATCGGGCTTAGTGTGCATCATGTTGTACACCGCTGCCGCGTTTAATATCTGGTTGCCAGCATTCGTTACGGTTAAATCGTCGTACTTTCCACGATGTAGAGCCAGTGGCACAGGTAAGGCTCGTTGCCAACGTCCATTTAATTCATAAGCTGGATAACCGTTGCCAAATTGCACGGCGCCACTAAAAAACAGTTGCCAGATTAGCTCATCTCGATTGCTATCTAATTGAGGAATAATCGCGCTAGCCATAGCTCCAAGCAACGCACTTCCGGGAATGTAATCTAGGCTTTGGTGATCAATTTCTGTCGCACTTGTCGCACTCAGAATGACATCATCATCTAAGCGGATCAGTAATCCATACTTCATGCTCAATCCTTTTATTGTTTTTCAAAGGTAACGACTACATCGCCAAAACCACGATTCCGAAATGCTCCTAACTGTCGAATCAGTGGCAAGCATTTTTCCAGCCATTGACTTGCCGTATTGACAACACGGTTGTAATCAAGCTCCTGCAACAACTCATTGGTTGGACTTGGGTTAAAGCTCAATTCGGCATACAACGTCAGTGGAATAACCGCTTCAAGACTTCGCAACGACATGTTTTTCGCACAACCTTTGTCGTCGATTTGGGTTTGCGAGTAGTTCAAGTACAAGAGCTTGTCATTGTCATTAGCAGCAAATAGCGCTTTGTCCGCGGCACTTAGGCTTGCGGAACTAATCGTCATGCAACCTTGCCCGTTTGCCGCTTGGTCGGGAATACCGCACAACAATTCAGCAATTGTTGATCGCTGTTCAGTTGCTTGTTCGATACCGGCTCTCTCGTCGAACCAGCCGAAACAATCCGCTTGAGCAAGAGCATCACGCAATATGCCTTTCAGAGTTTTACCTGGGACTATCGGTAATTGATTGTCATCCTTGTTTACTAATAAATCCGCGAACGCTCCTGCAGATAAGCCACTGCCAACGTGCCACGGCGATAGAAACTCAAGCTTTAATAGATACGTACTCATGCGCCCATCTCCTCAGCTTTGCGTTCTTTCGATTGTTGCACATCGGCCGCAATGCTTGGTTGAGAGATCTGTTCGACATGATTGACCATCAACACATCAGCCACGGGGGAAGCTCGATATTGTTTATCTGTATCTGTGAGGGGCAACTTTTCGCTAACAAGCAATAGCGTTCGGTCACATGACACACCAGTTAATTCATCAAACAAGCGGCACCAGTCTTTAAGATCGCCGCTATTGGTTGTATCGGCTTTTCTATAGAGCTCATCAATGCGAGCTAACTGCCCTTTTAGTTCAACCAATGATTGAGTGGCTATCAGGGTATATAGTTGTCGAAGCTTGGTCGGGGTAAACGGCATATCATAAGCTTTTTGCTTATGAAGAAAGCCAATACAAGCGCGTAGCTGGTCGATGGTTGGCAAATCTGTAACCGGCTCAGTAACTGAATAAGCTGGCATTGATAGTTGCCAGCTTTCTTGCTCACTAACTTCGACTTCAACACTTAGTTTTCGCAACGATGATAGCGACTCAATACCCCCACCTTGAAGTCGATATAAACTCAACACGGAGGGTGATATCGGTCGTTTCTCTTTGCAATCATGCGCCCATTTTTTCGCTTGCCGACATAGCGCTTCAGCTAAGTCATGTGCATGCATAAACGGCTTTTTAGGTGATTGGTAGAGTATACCGCCACCGGCTGTCAGCTTTGTTAAGTGTTTAAGCTCATTAGAGCTTTTGGGTAATACAGTGTTCAGATCAGAAAGAAATTTTTTAGACTCTTGTTCAAAGGCTTGAATGAATGAGTAACTAAATTCCAATGCTAAATCAGCACGAATAATCAGGGTTAAATCATCCCCACCTAGCACTAGTGGCCGAGCTGGCAACACGCGCTTATCACCTTGCACCTGAGCATGCTTTGACAGCACATCAACAGTGGCTTTTGCTGCAGCCTGTTGAGTGGCAATTTTCAAACCATCAGAGAATGTACGAAACACCCGAAGATACTTCGCAGGATGATCTTTCACTGAGTTTTTTAAATCGCGCAGCAGTTGACCTAAGCCGTTGCCGTCAATATGAACCAACGCAACCAAGCTTTCATCTTTAATAAAGGGAAATAGTACATCGGCATCACCAGTTCGGCCTTGTTTTGTCTCGTCTATTTCAGTGCGCTCAAAATGAAGTGGCCAAGCATAGCTTTTATCAGTACAAAATTTGTCAGTGAGGGTCGATTCATCGCCTGTTTTTAAATATCGAATATATTGGCGTTTCAACTCGGTCGCTTTGTCGACTACTTCATCTTTTTTAATCAAGTTTGGCCCCACATTGACCGCGGGCTGACCAGTCCGCGAACAACGCTTGACTAATGGTGATGATTGCAACTGCTTGGCTGCCAACATATTTCGGTTTTCGAGTAACCTTTCGGTTCCTGCAGAAATAGCCTCGTACACATTCGGCTTGTTTTCGACAATAACATCTATAAATTCTGCGCCGGGGAACAAGCGAGCGACGAACAGCGTCCAACGTTGTCGTAATATTCTGATGTTGTCCACTTCAGAACTGGCGGCAACTAGATAAAATGCTCCACCAGCTTTGCGAGCGAAGTAGACTTCATTGGCACTAATAGAGGGCTCTTCAAGCGGAAGGTCTTTGGTTTTCTTACCTTGCTCAACTAATCCGACACTAGCTAAGTGAGCATCAAGCGGGCTTTCGGTGAGTTTGTCGAGCAAATCACTAGCGGCCACCATATCTTTCAGTTTGCCACCAGCGAATAGATAGTTTTGAACGGATTTGACTTCAAATAAGTACGCACAAAGCATAAGCACCGAATCCTTTTGGTTAATGACATCATGTCAATAAAACCAAACTTAACAAACTCATAAAGTTAGACACAAGAACATATCGCCATACGTTTTGATCCAACAACGTGTAGAGTAACTTTGCATCAATTTCTGGGCTTGGGGTATTGGCAAGATTGTGAACAGGTCACTTGCTTCAAAGTTGCATAAGATCTGGCTTACCCTTTGATATCTGTTGGAGAGTCGCGATGAGCGGCCAATCTCTGTTGGTGAGCCTGAAGGCCATGGATTCCTCAATCGAACATTTTTGGAGTGATGCAGGTAAATTAGTAAACCAATATGGTGGGGTTTTAATTAACGATGAGTTCTGGGTAATCGAAGCAGAATGGTTGTTTCAGGCCTATCACTTAGCAGGCACAAACAAACCTGAATTTGTATTCCTTGGTCTTCAAGCCAACAATAAGCGTGCTTTCAGTTTGCTTTCTTCGAGTGAGCACTGCCCTAAATTTTTGATTGAAATGGCGAATGCCATGTTAGAGGCCAAACAAAGAAGGCAGCAAAGCCGATCGTCCTAAGTTTGTCGAACAACAAACACTTACAACTTATCAAGTCCTAAGCCCCTATCCTTCCGTGGCTTGGCCACTTCAACACTCACCGCTCGGTTTAACCCCATCAAAACTGGGCACATCTCAGACAACAAAGCTTAGCGGCGTAAAATATTCAATAGCTTTTGTCTTAATCCCATCAAAACTGGGCACATCTCAAACGCTATCAAAAACAGCAAGCAGCATAAGAATGCAGTCTTAATCCCATCAAAACTGGGCACATCTCAAACTGCGAATGTCTTAGCTTTTACTGTAGTTATGTTGTCTTAATCCCATCAAAACTGGGCACATCTCAAACTGGGTAAGGTTTTAGATGCAGAAGTAAGTGGGGGTCTTAATCCCATCAAAACTGGGCACATCTCAAACGGATGACATTAACGTTCTTCACCTCTGTATTTTTGTCTTAATCCCATCAAAACTGGGACATCTCAAACTGACCCCTTCGACTTGGATGAAGAAGGCCATAAGTCTTAATCCCATCAAAACTGGGCACATCTCAAACTAATCCAGCGCTTACTTATTGGTGTTATTTGTATGTCTTAATCCCATCAAAACTGGGCACATCTCAAACCAAAAAAATTCATAAGATGAGGCTACGAGTAATTGTCTTAATCCCATCAAAACTGGGCACATCTCAAACAAATAAGCCCTATGATGTGCAGAAGAAATTTGGTCTTAATCCCATCAAAACTGGGCACATCTCAAACTTACCGTACCTAAGAGTACAGAAATCGATCAGCGTCTTAATCCCATCAAAACTGGGCACATCTCAAACAAGAGACCTTTCGTTTAGGGCCTCCTCGCCTAAAGTCTTAATCCCATCAAAACTGGGCACATCTCAAACAAGATTGTAACGTGGGTGTGCACGCTGATTCTCGGTCTTAATCCCATCAAAACTGGGCACATCTCAAACCCACCGCTGCTTAAACTCAAACAGAAAACGAAAGTCTTAATCCCATCAAAACTGGGCACATCTCAAACTCTACCCCTTTAAACCCTTGCGAATCAACTTCTACGCGATTGCTTTGCGGTAAATAATGTGATGTTGAACTAATTAGTGTAAGCATAGGAGATCCGATCAATGACATTTACATATAACTATTTGTAAAACAATCTTATTCTTAATAATTATTAATCTGGCGATTGTTATAACGCCGCAATCTATCGAACTTGCTCATCGATCACGTACCACTGGTGCGCCCACGTAATCTGGCCACAGCCGTCAGATTTTCGAGCACCAATGTCTTTGCCGCATAGCGGGTAAAAAACTACTCGGTCGCCCGGCTCCAATATCTTCTCAGTGCTCTGTTGCAATTGGTTAAACTGACTGCGCCGAAGGTGTACTTCAAATACACTGTATTGAACCCGCCAACCATATTGCTGTAGCAGCTTCGTCAACCTCCTGCGCACTTGTTGGCGACTAACATCGAAGCAAATCACTACAAACATAGTTACATCACCAAAGTATGCAATCGCCAAGCATTGAGTTTGCCAGGCCCTTGCTGGGTACGCTTAGTTAAACACGACAAACACAACGGAAAGTAGTGAATACGATCACTCAGTGGGTCAATCAATTGTTGCAACTGCCAACGCAACTGAGCGAATTTGTTTTTGTTAATTTGGCATTCAAACACGCTGTATTGGACTCGAATACCATAGTTTTTCAGAGTTCGTTCAACGGCCCTACGAGTTTTGTTGTCGCTAATGTCGTAACACACCATCATGATTTGCCGCATCTATTTTCCCCAAAGAGCCTCACAGCATAGGTTATCGCAAGCGCAGTGGCGTCAACTTGCCCTCTCCTGTTGCGATAAGGTTTCTTAGCTCAAGTATTTGTAGGTCCATGAACCGCCGAATATCAGTTTTGATCTTCAAAATTGGATGACTGAATTGCTGTTGCATCCGTTGTTCAAAGGCGCCAACAAACATTTTTCTCGCCTCTTTACTCATGTTGCAGCCCGAACTTGAGGTTTGAAATTGGTTGCTAGTTAAGTGTTGGCGTAAAACAAGCTTCAATACAATTTCGTCAACTACAAAGGCTCGCCACGGTTCCATAACATCTAGCGCAAGACTGGCAAAACCACTGCGTTGTTGGTGCAAGTAGCCAAACTTAGGCTCAAGCCCACGCACCACTATCAATGCGTGAATGTTGTGGTACAACAACTGATAACCATAACTGAGCATGGCATTTACTGGGTCCCTCGGAGGCTGGCGATTACGACCGGTAAATTGCCAAGTTTTCCCCAACCAACATTTTAACTGACCAAAATAGTGGCGTCCGGCAATACCCTCATAGCCGCGAAGCTGTTCAATAGCCGAAGCCTCACGCAAGCTATTGCGGGCTTGGCGAATACAGTTGAGTGCAGACTGGTCGACAGGCAAACCATACTTCTTCCATCGATTCAGTAAGTACAATTGATTGTTGACTTTTTGATGAACAAAGAATCGGCTGTGGCTTAGTGCCGTTTGATTGTTCATTGAATCATTGGCTTGAGCTCGGATAATCTTTGGATCAGCGTGATGACTGTAGCCTAATGCGCCAAGCCATTGACCTGATTGAGTCATAAAAATCAGCGGAATCTGTTGCTCAAAACAAAATCGAATGACCGCTAACGTGGGGTGAATTGCACCAAAAAGGTATATCAGATCAACCGTACTTGACGGGACTTTCTGTAAACATTCACCTTTATTTTTGATAACAAATTGTCCTTGATTCAATGCCAGCACTGCCCCTTGGCGCTTGATGTAAACACTCCTAAGGCGAGCGACTTGTGATCTCGATAGACCGCTTTGAGTCGATTGTTTTATGTCGGCTTGCTGCTCCAACACATATTGTTGCAACTGTGCTTGTTGTGCTCCGAGCTTGGTTGACCATGCAAACTCATCAAATACTACGCGAGGCTCTACTTCTGCTTCATTAGCTTCAAGCGGTTCATCTGACTCTGATGGAGGATCAATCGGCGTATTGAGCCACGCTCGTTCCGAGTGTTCGCTCATTGGCATGACTAGGTTTTCGACAAACCCCATGCCCAAAAATGTGAAACCTTTATTAAAATCGGTCAGCTGGGTTTTGGCTTCATTGAGTTGCAATTGCAAGCTAGCCACTTGGGCGCGAACTACTTCCAACGCTAACTGTGATCCTTGCGCAGTTTGGCACATCACGACAAAATCATCGGCATAGCGAATGGCTTCAAAGCCACAATCCAGCAAGGCTTCATCAAGTGGGTCGAGGTACAAATTTGAAAGTAAAGGTGATAAAGAGGAACCTTGTGCTACACCTTTACCAAAGGCCACTCCAAAAGCGGGTGACTTTGAACTTTGTGGTAAACGCTGGGGTGTAAATGCAGCATGTAAAATGAGTTTTGCGAGTGCTTCATCCTTGATTAGTTGCTTAATCTGATGAGTTAGAACTGCATGGTCAATGTGATCGAAATAACTCTTGATATCAGCGTCAACTACGTATAAATATCCTTGGTCGCGCAACTGCTCCAATCGTTTGATTGCGTCCATATAGCTCAGGCCCGGCCTGTAACCATCACTACATCGCTCAAACTCACTTTCCCATAAGGGTACTAAGGCTTGGGCTATAGCAGTGTGAACAACTCGATCTCGCACAGTTGGAATGGCGAGTTTGCGTTCGGAGCCATTTGCCTTGGCAATGGATATGCACTTGAGCGCGCTGGGTTGCCAAGATTTGGCGACAAGGTCTTGTTGCAATTGGCCAAGATATCGCTCTTGATGTTGCCTAAATTGACGAATGCTCATGCCGTCTATGCCGGGCGCACCATTGTTTTCTGCAACACGCTCAAAAGCAGCACTTAACGCAGCTGAAGTAATGCATGAATTCAAGCTGATCATTTATATACCGCCTCGGGTAACTCTGTTTCTGTGGTGGTTGATGCATATATCTGTTCATCCAACCAATCTTCGAGTTCAGTGATCGCCAAAACATCAATGGTGTGCATCTGACCGGCATGCTGGTCATCCTGCTGATCGCGTTCAGATAAAATCACTGCACATTGTTCCAACGGAATTCCAAAGTGCGAATGCAATCGCTCCAAGGATTGAAGCTGAGATTGCCACCGACCAGTTGTCACTTCCACCACAACAATTCGCTGCTCAAAGGCAATGATAAAATCTAGTTGCTGCTGCTCGCCGGCAGCACTTCGAATAGCAAGATTTCTAACCAACTGTACTTCGGGGTTTGTTTGTTGATAGTCCTTAATTTTCTCAGCAACAGCCACTTTAAACCACTGTCCCGACAGATATGACGTCGTAGCAGGGAGGCCATTTAGCTTTAAGGTAAGCAAGCAGTTAGGGCTTTTTTTGTATTGGCTGTAAAGACACATGCCAAGTTGATCGAGTGAGTGAGCAATATGGCAGCAAGATGCAATAACTTCTGGGGTCTGGCGCTTTAAGTCAATACGAATACGGCGTTTTCCTTGCGGGTCGCGTTCCAATGCTTTGATGATTGGTGCAGCCTGATTTATGTTCATAGCCATATACTTTGCCAGTTGTGCAATTTGTTTAATCGGTGGGGCTTCTTTATTGACACCTGCAATACCAAGCTCCATTTGTCGCAACCACTTGACTAAATTCTGATTTAGCTGCTCGTGAGATAGGGTGGATTGATTGTGGGGCTTACATTGGGGGGGTTCTCTCGTCAAAAGTTCAAGGAGTGATGCTTGCTGCTGAATAACCTGCTCGAGCAAGCTGACCACTAGTAGATGTTGTTGTTTATTTCGTTGCCAAAACCACATGAGCCCCCCTTCGGTTAAACACCCTCTAAATACCTCACAGTGATCAAGAGACTCGCAATCGTCTCTTGATCGTTTGCTCAAGCTAGCAACTGACTCGCTGCAAGCGCCTTAAAGTTGCTAATAGAGCTAGCCCAAAGAGCAAGCTGCCGCCAGCTCCGCCGCCGCTACTGCTGCTCGATTCAAGTTCTGGCTGCTCAGGTTGAGGATTCTCTGGTTGCTCAGGTTCGGGCGTTGTCGGCTGTTCCGGTTCAGGATCTGTTGGTTGCTCTGGCTCAACTGGGTCCACCGGTCCTGTTCCACCGAGTTGAATGTCATATTCATTCATGAGCACAGGGTTAGATGAGCCCAAGTAGTCATACTCAGTGAAATCGGAAATGGTGACATTCAGCGGATAAATCAGCTGTGTTTTATAGTCGCCCCACAGCACATAACCTGCGGGATGAAATGCGACGGTTCGATCACCGATCAACTGGCGATCATCAAGCAGCACTTGCCCATCCCAATCGGTGACAACAAGTCGCTCATAGCGACCATCAGCAAAAATGAATGCAATAGCATCATCTGCAAATTCGGCATGAATCAAATCAGCATTTAAAACTAAACGAGAGAACAACTCAGTTTCTTGCTGGTCAATTATGGTAATGACTCGATCATCGCCAACCGTGACTAGATAACGTGATTCAACAATTGGCATCTGGTCTGCATTCAGGTACACATTGAAGGTATTGGCATCGACATATTCATTTACACCATCATTGGTGACACAATTGAAGAATCCCTGCTGAGCCTGACATGAGCTATATTCAGCACTGTAAAGTGGATTCAAATTGATATCGTACTCAATCAGAGCCTTCTCGCTATTATTGAATAACACGAGATTAAAACGGTTATTCACAATGGCTTTCGTAGTTCGCCCTACATTTCCCAGTAATGGCAACATCGAATAGCTCTGAGCGGCTTCATCCCAGGCGATTAAATTACTGTCAGTATCGTAAATCCAAACTGAACCATCCGGGTTTCCCGCCGCCCACTCTAGGTGACTGGCCGATTCTTCAATAATGTGTTCCGCAATAAGGTTTCCATCTTGATCAAACTTATTTAGCTTCAAAACAAAATGACCAAAGCCAGAGCGGTAATCTTGAATGCTGGCCATGTGGCCATCGGCGAAGACTAATGGTGCTCGCTTAAAGCCAGCCGCTCGAAATGATGTCTTCGCTTCTTCAGCCCATACGACATTTGCGCAAAACGCCGCGATGACGCCAACACTAAGGCAGCTAGCTCGCATGATTAAGTTATGAGCAGATAATTTAGTACGTGATGAAATCTTCATGAACTTCCCTCTAATCAATATCAATTCAACGACCAATATTCTGCTGGGCAGATTGTGTCACTTAGTCACATACCCATTTGGCCTGTTGCCCGAAGGCAAGTTGACGATATCAACTGAATGAGTGATTAGATTTTTGGCAAGCTTGCGAATGCTGTGGCGTACAATATGTAGCATTCTTGTAGAAATAAAAAAGCGACTGACGCTTTGTCGCCAATCGCTTTTTATTAGTGGAATTCAATTTACAGCACGTAATACTACAACTGTAACAAGACGCCAACTAACTCCCTGTTAACTGCCATTCATAGCGTATTGAATAAATTCTTGTTCAACATCGACCCCAAATACATTAACCGCTCGATTGTTGTTTGCCACTTCGGCAGTATCTACTGAAACAATTTTGTACCGAGCAGCCAAGTTCGGCCCTAGCGCCTTCTCAATCGCACTATTAACTCTTAGCTTTCTTCCGTTAAAGAAATTTATTTTCATTCCCCCAGCCAACGCACTTAGCGAACGCTCCGTTAAGCGTGTATCCATTGCGCTATCAGAATTCTTTAATACATCAATGCATTGGAGCAATTCGGTAGTAATGTCCCGTTTTGGAAAGCATTGTTCGGGTTCTTCTAGTCCTAAACGTCCAAGCTCTACCAGTAAGTAATTAAGCGCATTCAAATGGTTGTTCTCCACATTACTAACGCCTTCAGACTTACAAACAAAAAAATAAAACAACCATTCTGTAGGGGGGAATGTAATCGTACTTCCATGAATATCAACAGTTTTTCCATCGGGGTAAAATATGATCGAAGGATCTTCTGCTAACTTTCGTTGGACGTTGAACTGATCAACAAAATCGACATACCGGCATGCTTTCTCTACTGCAGACTTGCGTAACAGACTACTTAGTCTAACAAATGCGATCGGAGCTAAATCGACGGTTGCCTTAGACGGATCAAGTGGCTTATCTTTGTTATCGTAAACCACATCGGTATATGGAGTCGGATAAAAAAACTTGGGGACAAATTCATAGGGCTCGCTTACCAATACATGACTGAGTTCATCCTGCGTTCTTCCAAATAAGCTCATCGCATAACCAATAAAAAAGGTCATAGTTTTTCGTCCCCCAGCAAGGGATGCATGTAATGCAGGGGAATCGTTTACTAGTTCGCGAATTGTATTGGTAATAAAATCAGCCAAAATATCATGATCGGCTTGATTTCTAGCATCCTCCATCGGCTTTCCAAACTGATCATTGGGCACAAGGATATCGTGTTCATCAAACTGTGGCCTTTGTACTTGGTAATCTCGGCAAAAATCACCCAGCCTATCGTTTACAATAAGCTCCAGCCGAGCCCGCTCAAATCCTTTACTGGTTGTTATTAATACGATACGGCTTGGCATCTGACGGCCTTGCTTGTGAAGCGCATAAAGCGTCTCGGTCACTACTTGAGGAGTTAATCCCAGCACACTTACTAACCAGTAATCTTTTGATTCATCATACATCATCCAATACCTCATAATTTCCTGCTCAGCATTAAGATGCACCATTAATACGAAGCAGATAAAACATAATAATTAATATCAGCCAATAATTGACGTTCTGCTAACGCGAAGAAGCATCGCTTATATCATCGCCATGAATTAAGTTTTCAACTTGAATATCGAACGTATTGGTATTGACATATTGCAATGACATTTTCCAAAGCGTCGATGCTTTCCCCAAAGCTCCTGTCATTGAACTCAAACCCAAGGTAATGTCAGCCATCACATTATTTTCTGAATGAACTTTGTTCATGATCGAATTAAGGACCTTGTAATACAGATGAACAAGCTCATATAAGTTGTTTGTGTCTACACCTCGCCGAGGTAAATTACACTTATCATCACGGGGTAAGTAGTCGGAATAGTGGCTAACTTTAAACTCTCTATCAGCAATTCGGCCCAGTAATTTTTCGGCAATACCAAAGTCCCGCTCACTACCTCGTTCGCCTGCCGAAGTCACGATCACTAATTCGTTTATCGTTTGATTTGAATAAACAGACCAAATAAGAGGGAACCAGTTACTATTGCATGTTGCCTCTTTTATCAGGGCCATTCTCTCTTCAACATCGCCCTCGTGGTTTTTCAACTTGTAAATTAGAGAATTAATATCCGTTTGCCATTGGGTGACATTTGTATGGTTGATCTCTCGTTTAGGAGTATTGAGAGCTGGCCAGTGGTTAAATGGCGACAATGAAGATACCAAAACTTCTGGCGAGCCGATTGACTTTTCAACGAGCCTATCTGGCTTGACAAATTTCCGAGCCTGATGCGTGAGGTGAACAATCAATAAGATGAAAACCGGCAGGACCAAAAAATTGCCCAATAGCTCGGCATCGACGAGAACTTCGCTTACAGGCGGCCACTCATAGGGAAAATGTGGCAAATCAATCGGGATATAACCAAAGGCAAAGGAGCCAAGATGAGACAACAGTGATAGCAGCAATGCAACGCCATAGCCAAGCAATAATGGAATAGCGGTAAACAAGATATCGGCAACCCAAGCAAGCATGATCAGTGCGACGACAGTTTCCAAAACTAACCCTGAAAACACACCATGCATGATTCGATAAGCTTGAAATGAAGAAAGTGATAGAAGTTTTTTCATGTTTCGCCCCTGCGTTTTCAGTTCCATCAACAACCGAGACTCAACATATGACAACAAGCTTTTGAATTGACATTCACAAGCTTGCCAACGTGAACAACAATCCATGTTCATTACACTGGGCTAAATATTAGCTTTAAATCAATTAATTAATATACCGCTGACGATACAATAACAAACTAAGTTGTTAAAGGGATCGAACATGAATAAACGATATTTTGTATGCAGGCATGCTGGCGCAATCGATTGGGCAAAACAGCAAGGGATTGAAGTTGACGCTCAGATACCACATCTCGACATAAACGATTTACGCCGCAATGATATTGTTATGGGCACTCTACCGGTCCACTTGGCAGCAGAGGTTTGCGCAATAGGCGCAAAGTACTTCCATTTGACGCTTACAATCCCAGAGCACCTTAGAGGCAAAGAGCTTACAGCCAAAGAAATGGATGAGTGTGGTGCACAACTGAGATCCTATGAAGTGAATCAGTCTGACTAGAAGCTAGCGATGGAGGCCAGAGCCTATGCTTCAGCAAGTGCATGATGCTAGTTTGCTCCAGCTAGTAAATGCATGTTTGAGTCTAACGAGCGAGCCTTTGACTCAAACGGTGGTTCGTTTGAGTCAAACAAAGCACCTAGCAACATCATCAGGTCGATAAACACTATGATGGCCAGCAAATTTAACGTGTATTCCATGCAGCGTTCCAATGAAAGGTTAGGCTCAGATAAGTCCATACATATCAACCTGGTACAGCATCAATTCAACCTCCCCCGGCTCCACCACACAACAGAATCAAGACGTCTCAGGGCGTCTTTTTTCTTGCCTAAATAAAATGAATATCAATAAGCTAGACTTTTTAATTCCTTCCCCCTTTAATTCGCACGTATCAATGTATCAATCACTATCAAGGTGAACTCCCCATTTAAGACGAGCACTTCTATCGTGTCATAACTCGCCCCAAGGCACTGCAACGCTCTGTAATACGTTGAATAATCGTATCGTAAATATCGTCCGGCATATCGGTCCGAAAACCGCTATCTATGGTCTCCGTCACGTTGCGGCAGAGTTTAGCTATGTGTTTTTCGACAACCTTTTGCGGCAAGCCGATGTTCACACCCAGCTGAACAAAATCGGCTTTGGTGTAATAACCAAAATGCTCATACGCATCACTGAACTCTCCTTCGTCGCCTTCTTCAATGGCCAGCAGCCCAATTGACAGGTAACACGCTTGATCAAAGATTGGATAGGGAGCCAAACTCAACACGTCATACATGGGGGTGAGCAGCTCCATGATGCAGTTTCGACGATCAGGCTTTCTTTGCATTGAGAAATTCTTTAAATGCAGATCATTGTTACCGACGATAAAGCTATAGATCAGCTGCAAAAATAGTTTGAGGGTGATGGCTTTGCTATGACCCGCGCACTTGCTGAGTTTGAGCAATACCGTTTCATAACTGAGTGCATCGCTGTCTTTGTTTTTTGGATGGACCTGACAAAGCGAAGCCCCATCTTCAATCAAGTAACGTTGGCGCTCATTAATCACATCAAAGCGTTTGGTCACGTAGGCAAGCTCACCGGATTCAAAAGGAACTAAGCCACAGTCAGCAATATCAAACCCCACTTTTTTAGCCAGCTGCATGACAAAGAATTCGTTCTCGGGTAAATGAGGCGCTTCCTCTGGTGCGGGTTTCACAATGTACTGACCGCCGCTACTGGTTGGCCTGAGTGTTCGCCCTTCTAATTTCATCAGCAACTTTCGTTGCACGCCCGAGATCGAGTGCCCATCGGTATGGTCAACAGCATGCTGATTAAACTGATTTGGGGCACCAATGATGCTAACCCCTCGTTCTTTTAACGTCATAGGGGTAGCAATTGGAATATTGACTAATTGCCCGCCCTCAATCTCTGCAACATCACCAGCCACAACCGATACGGCTCCAATCAGCTCTTTACCATTGGCGCATAACAATCCAAATTCATCTTTCTTATCAAGCCTTGCGAGGTTAGCTTGGTGTGCTCGTAACCAACCTTCCGACAGTAAATTGGTAAAAAACGGCGGCAAAATATCAAAGTCGAATGCTTCACGGCGCAATGGGAAATGGTGCCCGATGGGTACGCCTTGGCTAAGATAACTCTCAAGGTAAGTGAACCGGTAAAGTTCCCGGCCGGAGAGCGTCGGGTCAATGTATTCGATTAAATCGCCAGCCTTGATGCTATTCACAAAAACCGAAGCAGTGCGATTAATCTTCATGCTTGCGTCCCACGAATAACTGATAGTTGCCAAGCACAGATAGGATGGATTCGATCGTTGCCCGTTTGGTGGAGCCAGGGCTATTGAATGCTTTATAGAGAGTCGTTTTGCTGATCATGGCCAATTCGCAAAACGTATCGATGATGATTTGCTGCTCTTCGCAATACTGCTGGACGCGCTCTTTTAACTCGGCAAGTGGAAAAGCATCGGTCTTATCATATTGATACGATTCTAAGCGCTCAACTTCCTGCAGTAACGTTAGGATTTGCTGCTTCAGTGGTTGCAATTCATTCATGGCCTAGCCTTTTAGTTCACTATAAGTTACTAATTTAAAATTTCGCACTACATAAAAAACAAAAATAGCCAAAACATAATCAAAAGTACACAAAAGCAAACGCCAACACAAAAATGACCACCAAAATGAACTATAAGCCCAGATCAACCACCAAAAAACCACCATAAAGAACTGTTTAATTAAAAAGTTCACTTTAAAAAACCAACCTCAATGGTTTTGGGGAGTGAATCAACACATCTGATGTACTCGCTCAGCTTCCAAAATGGATTTGTAAGTTGGCATCAACCAAACCCAACGGATCACCTTTGATACCAGCACCTAATGACCAACCTTTAGGCTGCATAAATGCTTTAATGGCCTGCCACAATTGGCTAGATATTTTCAAAATAAGTGGCTTAATTCGGTTCTTGATGAAAAGCTCGACGGAATCTATCGCCCCTCGCAAACCTTGTCCAAGCCCCCCGAATCCCCCTGTGCGATCAGTTGCCATTGCTAATGCGCCTTCAAAGCAGGCTACTTGAGCACTGACTTCAGATAGTTTTAAAACTAAATCTGGCGCGAATTCAACGATCGATTCAGGCGTTTGAATCGAGTCCCCAATCTCCATCATCAGTGCTGGCGTGCGATATAGGAACTCATCGACTGATGCACCGTTTTCGTCACCACCAAACTTTTCAAAGAAATAACTAAACTCACCATTAAACATCTTCGATGTTACCCCTGAGCATTTTTAGCAAAGCAGCATGAGACTCTGTCATTCCTTTATCTCCGGTTATTCGCAGCTAATGTTTATCAACAGCAACCTTCAATATAGGTCGCTACGAAAAGTTCTCAATTCGATTAGATGTTGACTATGCTGATCGGGCATGCCGTTTCACCAAGTCAACAGGCAGCTAAATGGTTGTCGCCATGTTTGGCTCTCGCGCCGCACTAGGTTCTGGGGTTCAAGGAG
Source organism: Neiella litorisoli (assembly GCF_014773395.1). Classification (GTDB taxonomy): domain Bacteria; phylum Pseudomonadota; class Gammaproteobacteria; order Enterobacterales; family Neiellaceae; genus Neiella; species Neiella litorisoli. Next base: position 98,874 of record NZ_JACXAF010000008.1, read on the forward strand.
GATTGAGATGAGCACTGTTGTCTGCACTGCACCACTGAATGTTCGCGCCTTGCCTGTCATCAACAGCCAAATATTAGGAGTACTTGAATCGGGCCGAGCGATTGCCACCAATGGTGAAAGCAATGCTTGGTATGAAGTCGATTTTCAAGGCTCGATTGGTTATGTCTACGGCGGCTACGTAGCGCCGGTGAATCAATATCCAGAAACCTTCGCCATCGTTAACGTCGGCGCATTAAATGTCCGAGACCAACCTAGTGCTTCGGGCAAAAAATTAGGCTTGGTGTATCGTGATAACGTATTGAAGGTTCAGGCCATCACCAGCGGCTGGCTCGAAATTGAATTTAATCGCGGCATTGGTTATGTCAGCCAATCTTACGCCAAAGTGTATGCCGCCCTGCCCGGCTATTCGGCCATCGTTACCGCCAACTTACTCAATATACGAAACGGTCCTTCGCGCCAAAGCCAGATCATTAGCCAAGTTCCCGGAGGCACACAATTAACCATCGACTCTGTCATTGGTGCTTGGTGCCAATTGAAGATGAATGGCCAACAGGTCTATACCCCAGCCCGTTACCTACGACAAGTGCCTGTCATCGATGAAGTGTCGAGCACGATTGAGCAAGCCGCAGAGGATGAAGCGCCACTTATCGACAAGCCGGAAGCAGATGAGCCTGCAATAATGCAGTTGCAGCCGGTCAATAAGTTGCCAGTCGCAGGTAGCTCCAGCCAACAAAATGTTGCACGGACCTGGAACAACTACGGCGCCTTGCTACAACGCTTGAGTAGAGCGAAGGCACTTGATGTCGCTTGCGCTGTGGCCGTGCTATGTGTTGAGAGTTCAGGAAAAGGTTTTGAGTATGATAACCAAAACCGCATGATCATCCGGTTCGAGAACCACAAGTTCTACCGCTATTGGGGCAAGCAGCACCAAGCGCAATTTGATCAGCATTTCAAATATACCAAAGGCAAAGCTTGGACCGGCCACCAATGGCGTACCAGCCCAGACCATCAATGGCAAAGCTTCCACGGTAATCAGGCCAAAGAATGGCAGGCCTTCTTGTTTGCTCAATCCATCGATAAAGAAGCCGCCATGTTGTCCATCAGTATGGGGGCGCCACAAATCATGGGGTTCAACTATCGCCAAATCGGCTATGACAACGTTGAGCAAATGTTCGACGCGTTCTGTGAAGGCATGGACTCTCAAATTGCCGGCTTCTTTAACTTTTTCTCTCCGGCAATGATCAAACAACTACAACAACTTGATTTTGTTGCTTTTGCCAAGGGTTACAACGGCGACGGCCAAAAACAAAAATATGGTCAGTGGATCCGCAACCACTACGACGCTTTTAAGCACCTACATGACCAAACGCTGACAACCAACGCTAACAACAGGAGGCTAGCGTGAGCATACTTTCATTTATCAGCAGTATCTTCGAACCGGCAGTGAAGCTTATTGATGATTTGCACACCAGTGATGAAGAAAAGCTGCAAATGCAGCGTGAAATCAAAAAGGTAGAGAACGAACTGCTGACCAAGGTGATTGATTACGAGCAGCAGCTGCCGGCCAGTAAAACCAAAATCATCACTGCCGAAGCAACCGGTCAATCGGCGCTGCAACGCAATTGGCGGCCAATCACTATGCTGACCTTTTTAGCCTTGGTGGTGTTTGATAGTTTCGGCTGGTTACCCAACCCGTTAGCAGACGAGGCTTGGGTGTTATTGCAAATCGGCTTAGGTGGTTACGTTGCCGGTCGCTCCGCCGAGAAAATTACCCAGCAATACATGAAGGGCCGTTCGCCAGATAATACCAACGACGCATCGGCTAAAGGTTAAGTGGCTCAGCGCACAAAAAAGCCACCCCGCGGAGGGTGGCTTGCATTATTTTGATTTGAGCTGGACCGATCAATTAGTCGCGTAGCAGCGATTGGATCTGGCCCAAAGAACACAGGTGGATGTAAATCAAGCCTAAGAAACCAGACTTGTTTAGCTCCAACACTTGCTCATCACTCAGTTGCTTGAACTTCTCTTCATCAACAATATTGATACCAGTTACTTCTTGCTTGGTACCGTCTTTGCGTTGAATGTTTAGGTTTGATGCTTGCAGCAATTCAAGTTCAGTCAATTTCGCAATGAATGCTTCGGTAGCTGCGTCTTGCTGGATCAGGTTTTCGATAGAGCCGATGATGCCTTCAAAATACTCGCTACGCTCACCAGTTTCAGTAAACAGCGGCTGACCTTCTGTTTCAGAAACGCGAACATCGTCTTGATTCAGACAAATCACTGGCTTCTCATCGTTGCTGATAAAGAACGGGCCACGAGCCATGTTGTGCGGTAAGTAAGTAGCGGTCCACTTGCCATCAACAACAAACTTGTTCTCGTTTGGAGCAATCGAGAACATGGCTACGACTTTGAATTTCTTCGACTCTGGCTCTTGAATGAAAACAATTGGGAAGCAACACGCGGCGCGAGAAAATTCGTGAACAACCAAAGGTGACATGTGGCGCTTGGCGAACACATTAAAATCGGTCAACGGCTTAATTTTGGTATTGGCGTGCTGTTTTACGGTAATCGGTGCGATATTTACTGCCACGACGATGAATCCTATTAAATGCATGAACTAATGTAGAGGCCGCATGCTAACAAGTTTTGCCCGAACTGCCAGTGCTATCGACCGAAAACTGTGAGCAATACAGCTGAATCTACCATCCTGTTGGCCGGATATTTTTCGGTAACGAACGAAATGGCACCAACCTTGGTGCTAATCTGCCCAGAACTATGGCGCGTTGTCAATCACTGCGTAACACAGGCAATCACTTTTGGCGATGATTGGATTGGAGGTGATCATGAATAGTTTGAGGCCAACTCGATTCAACAAATGATGCTGACTGACGGCAAATAATTCATTGGTGCGATCGCGCCCAGCAGCGTCTGTTGCGACGATGCAATTAAGCCCGGCGGTTTTCAAATGAGCCAATGACGTACCCGGCTGCAACCGGCCAAAATTAAAATGCTCGACATCGGGCGGCAACGTGATGTCGGCGTCTTGGCACGGTTGCTCGGCATAAGCGATGGTAGCCTCCGAGGTGAGCGTAATACGCAGCGGATCGCTTAATACCTCCATATTCCAATCATGAGGCGGCTCCACCAGCACCTGTGACTGACTAACAAAACGCTGCAAACCCTCCCAAGCGACCCGCGCCGATTGCGGATCAATCGCACCGCCGCACTCGATGGTCACGATCGGCCGCTGTGCCGTCGTCAGCTCCATTAAAGCCCCCAGTTTGGTTTCGGTGAGCAATAATCGCTCAGTAAACAACGACGCCAATGCAATGTGCTTGGGGCAGTCAGAAAAACTCACCGCAAAACTAGGACCTGATCCCGAGGTATTGTGAACATCAAGCACTGCTTCGGGTTTAATTTCCGCCATTAACGCCAGCAGCTGCGCGGCTATCTTTCCGGGGACATCATCAAAAGGGCCGTAAAAACAGCGATTCAAATCTCTGACTTCGGCAAAATGTCGAACGCTAAAGTGCGGCTCATGACGGGCAGCCTCGACAGCGCCAATAAAAAAATAACAAGTGACAGCCGGCTGCTGACCCGACTGCAACCAACGCAAAATAGCCATTAATCCCGACGGTTCATTGCCATGCAACAAGGTCACGAATAAGCGCGTTCTGCTAGTGTCGCGGCCTTGCTGAACAATCAAGGTGGGCTGCTGCAATTGCTGCAAAAAGCTGTCAGCACATTGGGCCACCTCGTCGGGCTTGGGGTCGTGCCATACCAGCATGGATTCAAGTGAATTCATCAGCCAATACTCCATTGAGCGACCGGCGTATTGCTGGCGCTCAATTCGATATAGCGTTGCAACATCAGTCGAAGGGCGTCTCGGCGATCATGATCGCGCTCCAACATTTTGGTCATCGCCACTTGCCAAGTCGCACCAGTCTGTTTAAACGCCAAGCGTTGCTCGATGAGCGTCAAATAGTACGCCACTTCTGATGCGTCAATGCCTCGCTCAAGTAGCCCCCGATGAGCTATCGGCAACATTTGTTCGAGTAAACCATCGACAGGCACTTCTGTCAGCCCTTCGCCGGTACGATCTGGCCACACAAATTTAGCTGCCAGCCCATGTTTTGCGGCGCGATAGAAATTGTGCACCACATAGTTAAACGGCAACTTCATGGTCAGCTCTTGGATCGAGTCGACAAATCCCTCGGCCAAACCAATGATCAGCGCAATATTAGCCAGCATATCTGTGGCAGTCGGTCCGGCTGGCAAGGCACGCAATTCAATCCGCAAATGACCACCATCGACCGGATCATAAATCGCCCGATTCCAACTCCATATGGTGCCGTGATGCAATCTTAATTCTTCTAATTTAGGGCCGCAGCTTGAGGTATGGATATGGCCATCGCCTGCTGGATTGACCAAAGGCAGCAAAGGCTTGTGAAGGTGAACAGACTCAGCAAACAATTGATAAGCGCCGCCTTGTAACCAGCCTTGACCCAAGGTTACCCGAGAGGGCTGCCAATCGAGCACTCCCGGTGTCCGAGGATCGGTCGACTGTTTGAACAGGGCAATTCGGGTTTCATGCCATAACTGCCGATGCAGCAAATATGCGGAATTACCGGCCATCGCCAAAGCCAACGGCGTCACCAACTGAATGGCATTGTAAAGATCATTGAAGCGACTCGGACTGACTCGATAATGAAATTGAAACGAGGTATTTGCACCTTCCAGGGTCAAGTCGCTGCGTGTCATTTTCAGCTGTTCGGCACCATTGATGTCGATTTGAAACGGTCCGCCACGAAGCTCGCTAATGTTCTTGGTCAGCGCATGATAGCGAGGCCGATCCGACATCGCGCACATACCCAAATGGCGTTCTTCCAAGGTGGGCAAAATGCCGATAATGGCCATGTCCGCATCAATCGTTTTGGCTAGCTGTTGCAAGGCGCTGTTTTTGTCCAACACCTGCTGTTCAATGCGTTGCAATGGCGTGCCAGTAAATGCCACTGGTGGAAGGTTAAACTCAAGGTTGAATTGATTCAGCTCTTCGGTCAGCTGATTATCATTGGCGAGGGCTAATAACTGTTCACTGCAGCATTTGGGTTGTAACTCGGCATCAAGTAGGTAGAATTCCAACTCAGCACCGGCGCTACAAGGCCCCTCGCCCCAGTTTGGTTGTTCGAGCAAGGCACGGAAATCGGCTAACTGAGACTCAAGCTTGATCGCAAAGTCTCGGTAATCCGCTGAAGTAAATGATTGCTGCGCAAAGTGCTGTCCCACGAGGCATCGTCCAAGCCTGCCAACTTAGACTAAGTCTATGTGATCCTTGAAAACTTGCCTGCTATTGCCGATCAGAATGCTATTCAGATCAACAACTAAAATCGCCCTCAGAATAAAAATTCACACAAGTTGCATAAAAATTGATTTCGTAAGACTGCCAAGTCACATTTTTTTTGTTAGTCTAGCTTCCCTTTACTAAGAGACGTTCGAGAAACAGGAGACTACGATGGCGTTGAACCAGGTAGGATTTGTCGGTTGGCGCGGCATGGTCGGTTCAGTTCTGATGCAGCGCATGCGCGAAGAAAATGATTTTGCCGCTATAGAGCCGGTATTTTTCACCACATCACAAGCAGGCCAACCAGGCCCAGATGTGGGTAAACCGGTAACCCCGCTCAAAGATGCATTCGACATTGATACCTTAAAAACCATGGACGCCATTGTCACCTGTCAGGGCGGCGACTACACCAAGGCGGTGTATTCAAAGTTACGCGACGCAGGCTGGCAAGGTTATTGGATTGACGCAGCATCATCACTGCGTATGGACGACGATGCCATCATCGTGTTGGATCCGGTCAATCGCAATGTCATCGACCAAGGTCTGGCCAATGGCGTAAAAACCTTTGTCGGCGGTAACTGCACGGTATCCCTGTTGCTGATGGCCGTTGGAGGCCTGTTCGAAAAAGATTTGGTCGAGTGGATCACCCCACACACCTACCAAGCCGCGTCTGGCGCCGGTGCTCGCAACATGCGTGAACTGATCAGCCAAATGGGTACGGTACGTGATTCAGTGGCTGATTTGCTGGACGATCCTGCATCAGCGATTCTGGAGATCGATCAAAAAGTTGCGCAAACCATTCGTAGCGACGAATTCCCAACAGAGCAATTTGGTGCCCCTCTTGGCGGTAGCTTACTGCCATGGATTGATACCAAGCTCGATAGCGGTCAAAGCCGTGAAGAGTGGAAAGCGCAAGTTGAAGCCAACAAGATTTTGGGTACTGAAGCCGCTCCTACGCCAATTGATGGTTTGTGTGTTCGGGTTGGCGCCATGCGCTGCCACAGCCAAGCGTTGACCATGAAACTGAAAAAAGACATTTCAGTTGGAGAAATTGAGTCAATTCTGGCCGCTCACAATGACTGGGTGAAAGTGATTCCGAACGATAAAGAAATCACCATGCAAGAGCTGACGCCAGCAAAAGTAACTGGCACCTTGAGCATTCCAGTTGGCCGTATTCGCAAACTGACCATGGGTCCAGAGTACGTATCAGCGTTCACCGTTGGTGACCAGCTGTTATGGGGCGCTGCCGAGCCGCTACGCCGCATGCTAACGATTCTGAATGAAGCTTAATTGCAGCTTGATCTGGATTTGAAAGGCGCCGATTGGCGCCTTTTTTGTCTTTGGTTACGAGCGGCTTATCAGCAAGGCTAGAAATAAGATGTATCAGCGTGATTACTAGGAGGAGCTTGACGGTCCAACTACCAAGCGATTTTAACAACCACACGAGTACAAGATGATGAAGAAACCAATATACAGTCGGACAACCTCGACTCAAAGCTGCACTAGTTTAAAAGAACCATCTTTCATTTTCTCGGGCTTAAAATCCTGAAAAGCTGCCGGAACGTCCTTCGTAACGATATCAAACAATGCACAAGAAATTTTTCGCATCTCCCAATCTCCTTCTAAAGCACCGCGCATTTTAAAAAAGTGTCTCAAAGCTCTTGCGTTAGCTGTCACGACAATTTTGGTTTCTGTTGCGTTTGGGAGAATCGATCTTGACGCTGATCGCAACCCCCTCAGTTTTTCTTTTTTTGAAGATTCACAGAGCAAAGGGTCATTATTTATTTCGTAAACAAGCCGTTTGTAAAAAGCGAGACTTTGCTCAATTGTTTTTTTCCACTCATTAAACAAATTTGGGCATCGAGCGATTTCTGGAGGAACGACAAATGAAGCTCCAGATTCATCATGATACTGCTGCGATAATTGGCTATACGCAAAGCCAACTCTGTGACGAACTAACTGATGCGTAAATGCGCGAGAAACGCCAGATATTAAAAAAGTCCAATTAACATGTTCCAGTACGCTTTCATGCCCCTGATCTACCAAGTGCTTTATATACTGCCTGTTATCTTTTCCTGACTGCCTTTCTGCGCCGAAAGCCATGTAGCAAACTCTACCGGCAGCTTCGATTAATTCCTCTCCTGGAGTACAGCTTGATCGATTCCAATTTAAACGTTGCTCATCTAAAAATGACAAAAAACTATCTTCATCAAAGTTAGGCCTAGCCAAGCACTTTATCGACAACTCGGAAATTTCTATCATGTAGCATATCTCAAGGGTTACTTAACTCTTTACATTCTGTTGTTTTGGAGTTTTCACATACTTTCAGAAGAACTTTCTTCAGTGAATCCAGCTGAGCTTGTATGTTTTCACTTGCCTTTGAATAGTCAGTTATCATTGCTTCTCTCAAGGGTTCAATGAGCTCTTGGGCAATCTCCTCCTCCTTTTTTGACTCTATGCGATACTGACCCAGCTCAGGAAGGATAAGAGCATAAGAGGCAAATACCAAACCAACTAACGCTAAAGCAGCACCCACTCGATGAGAAATGTACTCCGTGATCAAACCTGGAAGTCTTGATTTCAAGCCAGCAAAGTCTACATCGAGTGATTGAAGCTGAGTTTTATGCACTCCTTTTCCTTCTGAACCAGCATATCCATCCGTGGGCTCGTCCACCCCAACCAATAGTAGCGTTGTGATCACTTGATCTACTGCTATGTGAACTTCCTGCCTTCCCATATTCACCAAGCATACAGTAACCAACCCCCTGTAACCTGGGTCTACATGCCCAGGATTGGTCATCAATAGCCCTTCTTTAGCCAATTTGTTTGGGGGAAACAAAATTCCTCCCATGTCACGAGGCATGGCAAAGTATTCCTTCACTTCAATAAGAGCCATCTCGCCTGGTTTAATCCGATGTTTTTCAAGCGCCACATCATCGATTTTATAGTTATGAAATACTTGAAATTGATTTAGTATGGTCTTTGCGTTTTCTGGCTGAAAGATCCGACCAACAGTCAGGTCACAGGACGAGCCACTCAAATTAATTGAAGACATGTCTAATGGGATATTCCGTGACTTTCGCAAAATTTCGCCGGAATTAATCCTTGTTTCTAAAGATTTCTTTGATAACAGCACGTATTTTTATTCCTGTAGTTGCGAACTGATTCCGATGTACGCTATTAATCAATGCATTGCTAATGATAAGAGCCCCACTTATCTGCACTCTATGGAAAGTTAATCATTTACTTGATGAGCAGGCATTCCCAGCCAGAGTTGTGACAGGTAAGTTTTCGGGGGCTCTTAATGCCCCCTTTTTCGCCTTTCATTAGATGTACTTATCGCAGATATCATCGACTTTGGGATATTTGTCTCTGATAAATGCAGAGGGAGAATGCGACTTATTATAGCGTTCTCGGACTATACGACATGTTTTAATAATCGATTGTTCGAGTTTGTCTCGCTGTGTCTCGGTTAGGCTATGCCCTGTTAAATACAAATTTGATGCTTGCGCGATCATGATGGCATCTTCTCTGAAATCAGAGTCTGAATAGTAAGCGGTAATATCAGTGTAACGAGATGTTTTTTCGTTAGTCTCAGTTTGTGTAGCGTCACTTTCATGATGCTCTTTCAATATAAATTTACGCCGCTCCTCTGAATTTTTTGCAGTGTCAAGATCTTCAAGGCAGCCCTGTGCAGCTTCTCGGTAATAAGGGTGCCTGTCTTTTGCAACCTCCTCGAGCTTGGAGCGATTGCTTTCCTCGCAAATGCTTCGGATTTGCGCTTGTGCCTCTTCTTCTTCTTCCATGACACTTCTGACCATCAAATTGCCTCCCTCACTTGGGTGTATTACATACATTTCACCGGTGAGAGGATGTTTGGCACACCCGACTATACTGCTGAGAAAGGCAGTAATGAGAACTAATCTCCGAATATTCATTGCGTTCCTTGCTTTAACATGTTGATACTGAGGTGAATTTACCATTCTTCACCTTTGGTTCATAGTCCAGGCCATATTAAGTTTGGTCGTCACTCTAGAACCGAAAATCTAGCGCAATTCTGTCGGGTAGGCGTTTTTTTGCTAAGCATTACGCTCGTCGATTAAAACTTTACATGCAACTCTCGCTGCATGCGGCTCGGTTCATTCATTACATTTTCAGAGACGCTACGTTATTCAGAGTCTACGGGCATCTAGTGATACAAATGTTTTGCTCATGTACTCGCTGAACATCGTTACATACGACTGCGTGTCACGCGCGCCATTTGGAGTGACTCAACGAAAACGGATATTTTCGAAGTAGCGACTTGAATCGATTTTGGTTGCAACAACCGTTTGGATAAACTCCGTCTCAAATGGACGCCAACGCACCATTCGCTCAAATATGATCCAACACGGGTGACCAGAGCATAGAGAGTTCCCTTGTTAAGGGGTTAGAGATCTTTTTGTCTTGCTGTTGCAGTAAATGACTGACTTGTTCGGCACCAGCATAATCGCTTGATTCAATTAACACGCCATATTTCAAGTATTGTAATTGCGTGCTCGCAGGAGTCATTGCCAACCTCTGTTCAACAATCTCCAACGCTTTTTCATATTGCCCATCTTCAACAAATGCCCTTACCATCATACTGATGGTGTTGGGTCTAATTTTTTCCGAAGAGTAGTCGAACAGTTGCATGATCTCAGTTGCTTTTCTAGCATCAGCCAGCCTTAAGTAAGCTCGAGCTAAATGATGCCGATAAAATTGCGGCATCCGTTCAGGCTCAGGAAAGTAGCGCCCCAGCAGCGCAACAATTTCAGACGATTTATCCTGTTGCTGTAATAAGAAGTGTAAAATCGACACCACCTGCATCACCATGCGTTTTTCAAGACTGTTGTTTGTCGCAAAGTAATCATTTTTGCTTTCGGGCGCCCCTAGCGCAGCGCGATTAGCATCCCATGTTTTAATCAAATGGAAGAGCTGATCAAGCTCATCGACGTCTGCGCTTAGAGCACTTTGACTTAATTCGATTAATTGTTGAATTTGACGGTTATATTCGCTGTTTGCCTCGGTTCTGGGTAAGAACACCGGCATTGGTGGCTGTTTGGCTCTCTGGTTTTTAAAATGGATTGCCTTGGCGTGCAATCTTTCAGTCACGGGAGCTAAACCTCGACTATTTAGATGAGCACACGCAAGCGTGGTCATAAAGAGGCTCATCCCCGCGACGAGCAGATAAGAGAACTTCATCTTTTTCTCAACTTCGAGGGCCTTGAGGCGTTTAATATTAACGCTATTGGCATGATGAATGGTTGCTATCCCCGCCATACCAGCAGTGTTATGAAGCTGCTGCGCTTGGTTTTGTTGCCAGATTATTTCGGCTAATGAGATTCGATATTTTTCCCTATTTTTCTGGTAGCAGATCTGATCACAATTCACTTCAATCACAAGCTCAAGAGTATCCACAATCCATTTCACAACAGGATTCCACCAGAATACTCTTTTTGAAAATGCCGCCAGCCATTTAAGCAAGGGATCAAATTGGCGAAGATGAGTGAGTTCGTGAAGCAGAATGTTATTGACGTGCTTGGACTGTGAAAAATGCTGGTTAAGCCATATGACTGGTGAAAACAATCCTGTCGCCATTCCTGGCTGCGACGCTAGGGTAATCTTGACTTTCACTTGTCGGCCAAAAGCCAGAGTCGATTCTAGATCAGCTTGAGCAAGTAGCTCATCACCGGGCATAGCATCCTGCTTTAAACCGGTTAGATATTGGCGATAACGCCAAACATCGCAACCAAACAAGGCTAATCCGGCAAGGGATAAACAGAGGAAAAAAGTCGTAAAGGGTACGCTCAAATATAGTTGATGGAGGGCCGCCAACATCCGTTGCCAACCACTCGCTTGATTTATGTTCAAAGCCCCGTCTAACTGGGGAGTTGATAAAGATCCAACGCTTTCAGGCAAGCTGCCAAACGACCAAAGCTGAACATTTGGTAGAAAGGTTGTTATGTCACCAATAGATAACTCGATATTGTGCCAAGGTATAAACCAGCATAATAAGGCGAACAATAGCAGCATTAAATGCAATCTAGCAGGTGCTTGATTAAGCCACTTAACCGCTGTCAGCAACAACGCGCTTATGACTAAGTTGGTGATAAAGTAATCCACTTTTCGCCCTTCGTTAAAAACAAATCAGAATTTATTCAGCCCATTACGATTTGCTTTTCTTCTTTTTAGCTAGGTAATTTTCAAGGTACTCAAGCTCATCATCAGATAATTTTTCATCATCAATCAGGTGTGTAATCAAACTGCTGGCATTACCCGCAAAAAAGCGTTTAACAAAACTGGGCAAGATACTCGGGGTTAAATCATCTTTGGAGATTTGCGTCTGAAAAACAAAGGCTCTTCCGTCCTTTCCTACACGTTTAATCGCGCCTTTGTCTTCTAGGCGATCAACAATGGTTTTGACAGTGGTATAAGCAGAAGGCTTCGTTTCACAAACCCATTCATGTATCTGTTTTGCTGAACAATCTCCGTGCTGCCAAAAAAGCTGCAATACGTCTAATTCAAAATCACTTAACTTCATTTAATCAACCTGCTGAGCTAGTTGTTTTACTTTGGCCAGATGAGACATGTCGATTGCCCCAGAACACTCGTAAAAACTGCAAACATAGCAATAAAAACTGATTGGACTGACCTTTAGTTTCAAAGGTAAATAGCGCCCCTAAAGAGGCGCCATATAATCGGCTATATGTAGTCGAGTATAGGCGACCAAGCAATAGACGTTGTTCCTCTCGCTAGAGACTTCGGCATTGCATTGCTTGAGGATAATTGTTCTGCAACTTCTTCTGCAGCAGCCATATCTCCAATTTCTAACAACACACCATATTTTAGTTGTAACAACTTATCCGTTGTTCCGAAGTGTTTGGCGCGTAGCTCAATCAGATCGATTGCTTTTTGAGACTGCCCATTGCCAACATAAGCCATCGCCAGCATACGAACGGTATAGGGTTTAACACTCTCATCTTCATAGTCAAACAGGCTAAGTACATCGATAGCCTTATCATATCGATTTAGCTTTGCATAAGCCGCAGCCAAGTGATGGCGGAATAATTGGGGCAGTTCCTCAATGGTTTGATATTCGCCTAACAGCAAGCTAATAATCTCATCGGTTTTATTTTGTTGCTGCAACAGAAAGTGTTGAATGGATATCCGATACTTGGTCACCCTTTCATCAAGGCCTTTGATCTCTGTCGTATAAACATTCATGCCGTACGAAATGTAGCTTTGTCTTATCGGCCTAATTTTACTGCGACTGCTATTCCAACTTTCTATCGATTCATAGATATCATTTAGCTCGTTCAGATCATCAGTCAGCGCATTTTCACTCAATTCAACAAGCTGCCTTATTTGCCGGTTGTACTGAGAAAATTTGTCATTTTGAGGCTGATAGATTGGCATCCTTTGCTTGCCTTCTCGCTTCTTTTTCATTGACAGCGCTTTTTGGTGCAACTGTTCGGTAATGCTTAATGAGCTCTCAACCTCACTTCCCGACGCCTGAACGGCATTGCACAGTGCAAGGCCCATGCAGGCAATCGCTAAATGAACTCGTTTCATAAGTCTCTCCCGACGTGGTGTTCTATTTGTTATGTGGTCCGCTATCCAAAGCCATTTACTACCGTTGTAGCAACAAACAATTACAAATGTAGTAAATAAAAAGAAAGTGTCAACTACAAATGTAGTTAATGTTTGACCGATCTTGTGCTAATTCCACTGGTTTCCGTTTGGGTTTGGTTAAGCCATACCAACTTCAATTATTCTGAACCAAGGCTTTCCAGCGATGTCTTGCAACGAGATGGGGATTTAAAGGTGAATCGACCAGCCTTCTGATCAAATCACGCTGCTTAGTTTGAGGGCTCTGAGCAATTTATCTCCAAAAACAAGAGATCATCTAATGTATCGAATGTAAGCCATGTCGGATTGCCGCCGCACGGGTGCGGCGGCAGGGCCTTCAGCAGTTAGTAACCTTCACAATCACTCTGGGCGCTATGATCGCAGCCGTCGCGGCCAATGTAGCTTTGAGTTGAGTACTCATCCATCCGCAATTTGGTCAATGATTCATTGGCGTCGCTCAGCATGTCCATGTAGCTGATAAAGCCCTGCGCATACTCGGTGTACGTATCAACAAAGCGACCAGCGTTGTAGACCACACCAAAGGTGTCATAGCCATCGCGACCTGAAGCAATAAAGTCATTGGTGACCACAGTGTAAGTGGCAGCTAGATCAATTGCTGCCCAATCACCCGCTACACGCGAATTGACTTCAACATTGCTGATACGGCTACCTTCTGAAGCACTGGCATCAACGTCGTAGCGCAAGCCTGAAGCGTACGGGTAAGAGCCACTAGAGCCGCCGTCATCAATGGTGTTTGATAGCGCATCTTCAAGCACGGTGACAATCTCTTGCCCGGTCATGTCCATGGTGATCAAGGTGTTGGAAAATGGCAGCAAGGTGTAGGCATCAGCAATGGTGTATTCGCCTGCTGCGACATCAACTCGAACGCCACCACCGTTTTGAATGCCAATGTCGGCAGTTGGCGTGACCATCAAGAATGCTTTGGCGACGATATTCGAAATATCACTCCCCCTGGCATAAGTCGCCGATGCATCACAAATGGTTGAACGGCCTTGACCCGGATAGCGCTCTAAACACAAATCATCAGCCACCTGGCCAATGACAGTTTGCTCCAGCACCTCGACCTGCTCATCAAAGCTTGCTAGCAATGCTTCAGTGTTAGCATTGGGCTCAACAGCCATAATTTCAGGAATTGTTGCTAAGGCATCAACAACCAATTGTGCATCAGTGCCTGAGAGGACTCGATATTCGCTATCGTTATATTCATAAACAAATTCAGCAGTCACTGGCATCACTGGCGTGCCTTCACACGACTGCACAACACCCTTCTTATCGAAACTGGCTTCAAGCTTGCCCATCAGATGGGCGTATTCCCACGCTTGAACCACACAAACCGCTTCACCATCGGCATTAGTGGTCAACGCTGGGTAGCTATCGATGACATTAAAACCAGCCTCGGCCAACTCACTAGAACCCAGCAAGGTGTGAGAATCACCACCAACAATGACATCAACACCCGACAAACCCTGCGCCAGCGCTAAGTCATTCTGATATTGGTAATGCGTCACCAAAATAATCTTGTTGACGCCATCGTCACGCAGTTCATCAATGTACTGTTGCGCCGTGGCCATTTCATTGAGGAATTCAGTGCCGTCATCAGGCTGTGATGAATTCTTAGTTTTATCAGCAATATCAATACCGATTAAACCAACTTTCTCGCCTTGAAAGCGCATCACGGTGTAAGGCTGAATATACCCTTCGGCAATAGCGGAAGAAGAATCTGGTACCACGTTGGCCGCCAGCACTGGCGTATCACAGCTATCACTACTGAGAAAATCAAGGAACTTTGCAAGGCCAGCATCACCATCATCAAACTCGTGATTACCCAACGCGAATACATCAAAACAGATGTCGTTCATAACAGCCGCGTCTGCTTCGCCTTCGAACAAGCTGTAATAAAGTGTGCCAGTAATGGCATCACCGGCGTGAATTTTGATTGGGTTAACACTCGATGCGGTCATCTCATCGAACAGGGTTTTCATCATCGCAAAGCCACCGTAGGTGACTTCAACTTCTTCGATTGCTTGACCTGCTTCATTAGTCGCCGACAGGTTCAGCGCAGAGACATCGTAATCAAAATCATCAGCGGCGATGTGAGAATGATGGTCGTTCATATGCAACAAGGTGACGTTAATTGCCTTGTCGTCGTTGTCATTGCAGCCTGCCAATGCTGCAGTTACCAAACCAGCGATTGCCAGTTGCTTAAAGCCTTTCATGTCACTTCCTTGATTGAGATTGTAGGGAGGATTATCAGCGGTCCATCTCAAGGGAAATGAATGACAGTTCAATGGCAGCGGCGTGACAAAGATATTAAAAATAATGAACAGGCATATAGAGCCGTTGTCTCGATGTTTTAGAACTAAGTATGGGATTTAGTCTGTCGATAGATGCAAGTCGTTGAATTGCATTGCTCACAGCTGTGCTCACGAAAACGCACTCTGGAACCAACGCCAATCAGGCCACTGATCGATTTAATCGGCATCATCAAGCAACTTTCGGTCAGTTCAATGCCGCAAAACTTGTCGGGCAACAAGTCGAACAATGCTCGCTGCTCGGCGATATTCCATGAGCAATATCCTGGGCTGTATCGGTTGGTTATTTTCAAACCCTGACTGGCTAAATCCTGCTGCAAGCGATGCTGGATCTGGTTCATCGCTTGTTCCACCAAACAAGAACCCATCACGTCAACGACATACCCTTCTAGCAGTAGACCTTGTGCCATCAGCTGTTTCGAGCGTTTGGCGATATAGTGACCAGCAGAGCAAGCAAAAACCGCGATTTGTTCAGCTCGCTTGTAGTAGCTGAAGTTGCGCCTACCGGGGCTGAAGATCGATTGCTCTAGTTGAATCGTGTGGTCATCTAAATCTAGCTCACAAGGCAATAACCGATAGCCGCCAAGAATCTCTGGGTTGCAGGGAAACAACTGCTGTTCTTGCGCCATCAAATCAGCAATTTCAGTGGGCAGTTGGTCTGCTGGATACCCCATCAAACTGGCAATATCTGCCAGCTCCAAGTCAAAATCATTCAGACCAAATTGATACTGAGTCAAGTTCATGATGCATACCTGCGAACAATTTGACGAACCTGTTTGCTTGTCAAGGTTTCGCTAAACGCTATCAGCTCGGCGGCACCGCTATAGCTGCTGACCGCTGCAACCTGACAGTTTTCAAACACCGAATGAAAACTCAAGGTGACATCTTCTGGCGTTTGCACAAAGCCCTTGATGCGAATGCAATCATGTTGCAGTTCGGCCAATAGCGCATTGAGATTTTCTTGAGTAAAACGCTGATGTACTCGCACCACACAAGCACTTAATTGTTCAGGCCGATCGGCAGACTGGCGGCCATAGTATTGCCCAGCTGCAAGATGACTCGATTCGGTGAGCTGTGACAGGCAAATTCGGCCATGCTCAGTCGGATAAATTGCGGCATGTGGATTCATAGACCGGAGCAAGCGACTCAACTCAGTCAAATCGCCGGGGTAACAATCTTGCTTATTGAGTAGTACGACATCAGCAATCATGATTTGATGACGAGTGCGGGCTAACATTGCCAGACTGCGCTCGATATTAGCGGCATCAACCAGTGTGATGATCTGGTCGAGGACCAACCGCTCGGATAATTCATCGGCTTGCAACAGTTCGACGATGTTAATGGGATCCGCCAAACCTGAGGCTTCAAGCACGATGTAATCGGGTTGATATTCATCCAGTAAGCGCTCGAGAGTATGAATAAAGTGACCGAGCAAACACACGCAAAACACCGAGCCATTATTTATTTCAATTAACTCAAACTGATCATTGGCCAACTTCAGCTCTTTGCCATCAACTCCCGAAGCGGCAAATTCATTTTGGATCACAGCCACCCGGGCCGACTCCCCCCAGTCGCTGAGCATGTGTTTGACTAAGCTCGTTTTACCGCTGCCAAGAAAGCCGGTCACCAAAATGAATTTGCAGGTCATTTACTTCTCCGCCAGCTCCTTCTCTGCCAAGTCCTTCTTCACTAGGTCTTTCTTCACCAAGTAATGCTTAATCTTGGCGGTGATTTCGCTGACTGGCGGAATTTGCGAAACAAATTCAATATTGCCGTCCATGACAATGGTTGGAATATTGCGCACGCCGAGGGTCGCCATCATTTGAATCCCCTCCGCTTCTTTAACCCGATGCTCTTTATAAATGACTTTGCTGCCCGCTGACTCTGCTGCTCGGGCAACGGCATTGACCATGTATTGGCACGGTGCGCATGATGACGAATCCAAGGTGATGACATCGACCACCACTTTATCAGTTTGCCAGTGCTCGGACAGATCGAGCAATTCAACGTCCAAAGTCGGCGCAGAAGCAGCTCTCAGTTGGCTTTGCAACATCTCATCATGAACCAGCTCACTGACCGCTACGAGGTTTTCAGTGGGGGTCGCCATCGCTAAATCACAGCCCGGAGCTAAGATAAAACCTTGCTTGCCGCCCGTGTCCATGCAGGACAATGCATCAAATCGACAATCTTGTTCATTACCCATTAGCAGCGATAAGGTCAGCTTGATATTGCCGCCAAAGCTGACCTGATTGGCCAATGCAATATCGCGAACAAAATCGAGCGGAATGTTCTCATCGATGGAAATATTGTCCGGCTTGGTTTGGCACATTACCTCGATATTCTGCTTGGCGTTGCCACAGACAAAAAACGAACTCAAAGCGCCCTGCTCTCGAACATTGGCAAAAATCTCAGTGCCATATGGTGAGACAAAGGTTTCGAACGACATGGGATCAATTTGACTAGTCATCGGGTCAACGACCGCAATGACATCCGCGCCGGCTTCGATATAGGCATCGGCCATCATATTGGCGACATCGGTCGTAAAGCGCATGATCTGATGGACTTCATCTGGCTCCATCATCATCTTCATGAAAATATCAGTGCCGAGTAAATGCAATGCCAACGTAAACGGCCCAGTGATTAGGCCATAGAGCGCCAGCTCCGGATGTTGGTCGCGCAGTCGCCGAGTCGCTTCCATCACCACAGGAATACGGCCTTTGCAGGGGCAAGGGACTTTCATTTCTGCCAGAGCCACACCTTGACTCAGTGGATGGCTAATCACCGCTGGCGGATTGTCATCGGCCCAGGCTAACTCGCAGCCCAACGCTTCTGCTTCAATCTGCAAATCAAACGCCACCGGAATGCCATCGGGGTTGTAGAGATCAATGGCTTTGTTGACCCCAGCGACAATATTGTCTGCCGATTTAAGAAATTCAGTGGCCGTCATGCCCAATAGGCTGCCCGCATGCGCACCGACAAATGGCACCCATGGAATTCGGTCAACGGGCTTTAACTGCATGGCTTGTTGAATGAGTGATAAACCTTTCATCTGCTTACCCTAGATTGTCAATTCGATTAAATGATGGAGCTCTCGGCTGTTAACAGCAGACCTCAGCAACGCTGGTCTGTTAAGACGCTAGCCGGTTGAGGTACTCAACCACGCCTTGCGGATCTGGGTTATAACTATCCGCCCCTATCTGATCGCAAAATTCCTGATTGACTGGTGCGCCGCCAATGCAAACGGGACGATCCGGCTCTGCTTGTTTGATTTTGGCGACAATGTTCTTCATGTTTTCCATGGTGGTCGTCAATAAGGCAGACAAACCAACCGCAGCGCCGGGGTGTTTTTCCATCTCGGCAATAAAGGTTTCAGCACTGACATCAACACCCAGATCAATCACTTCATAGCCATTTCCTTCAACCATCATCGCGACTAGGTTTTTACCGATGTCGTGCAAGTCTCCCTCGACCGTACCGATAATAAAGGTGCCTTTACGGGCGCTACCTTCCTCGGCAAACAGTGGCTTCAAGTGGTTCATCGCCGCTTCCATTGCTTTGGCCGACATCAACACCTGCGGCACAAACACCTGGCCATCGCGAAATTTAACGCCAATTTTTTCCATGCCAATGATCAAGGCTTGCGACAAAATATCACTGGCGCTATGGCCAGCCTCGAGAAGTTGTTGGGTTAACTCATCAGCGCCATCTTGGCCTTTCATATCGGGTGGGTACGGCGCATCTTTGTTGACCTTGCCGAACTCAATGCAGTGGGCCAGTTGTGCTAGTAACTCGTTCATTATTGATTCAGCCTTTTGTAGTCAGATTGGTTTTGCGCCATTTCGATAAACTTAAGAATGTTCTCTAAACTGGTGTCGCTTTCTACCGAGTGCGATGGCGAGAAGATATAGCCGCCCTCTTTGCCAAGCTCGAGCAAGCGTTTCGATTCTTGCTCTACTTCCTCAACGGTGCCGAATGGCAATACTTTTTGCATCGACAGGCCGCCATGGAATGCCAACCGGCCGCGATATGCAGGTAGAATTTCATCCAGATCCATCACTTCAGGCTGAAACGGGTTAAAACAATTGAGACCGCATTCAATCAGGTCGGGGAATAGCTCATCAACATCACCACAGGAATGAATCATCACGTACTTGCCATGCTCACGCGCCAAGCCGTACATTTTCTTCAGCTGTGGATAGACAAATTCTTTCCAAGTGTCATAACCGAAGATCAGCCCCTTCTGCTGACCCCAATCATCGCCAAAGTAAATAGCGTCAATGTCGTACTCCATGGCTTTGCGCATCTGCGCCATGTTGTATTCAGCAATGCGATCGAATAAGGCATGAACGAAATCTGGATACATCATGAAATCCATCAACAAATTTTCGATGCCACGCATGCTCCAAGCGCGTTCATACAGGCTGAAGCCGATTTGGAACACTCGAAAACGATCGGGCTTTTTAGCGATTTCTGATTCGATGTTGGCGAAGAATCGAGGATCTAAAGGGTCAGGAAATTCAACGCCATCCATCGATGGTTGCTCAATTAGTGGTGGCTTAATCGGGTCTCCAATGTCTTTGTCGACACTGCGGTCCCAAACCACGCCAAAGACATCCTTGTGCATATCCGGCTCAACTTCTTCGAAGAAGCCGATATCGCTACCCAGATTAAGAATGTGATTGCCCAGAGGGATATCTAAGTCATCCTCAGCAAAATACTGTTGCAGCATTTGCTTGGGCTCTTCGGTGAATTTAAAAGACCAAGGCACATAAGGCGGCTTCTCGCCATCCAGTACCATTTTGATCACTTCGCGTTTGGTCACCATGCAACAATCCTTAGCAAGTCATTCGTCTTGAAAAATAATTTACCTTCAGACCAAGACAAGAAATTCAAACGGGATCACACCAGGCAGCACAGAACCCCAACAAATTGTATTAATTACAATTTTTAATAATTGCCATTTTTTTACATCAATCAAACAAATAATTATGTGTACTATTTTTCCCTCAATCTATTCGAAATTTCCTTTCATAGAATTGCCAATTATTAGCCAATCAACCGGCAACAAGCTCCATCTTGGCGATGGAGCGATCGCAACTGACAAATTGGCAGTAATAAACGAGACCTAGGTTTAAGTTTTCACTGGTCCGAGCTGTTAGCTTCTACTCGCGTATCTGTCGGTAAATTAAGGAACCAGCCGTGACCAGCCAATCACCACAACAGCCACTCGTTAAGATGTCTATCGACAGCGGCATCGCCCATGTCAGCCTCAACCGCCCAGAAAAGCACAACGCTTTGGATATGGCGATGTTTGTCGCTATTGATGATGTCATCAAAACCATTGGTCGAAACAGCAGTATTCGTGCCGTTGTGGTTTCCGGAAATGGGCCAAGCTTCTGCTCAGGACTAGACGTCAAATCGGTGCTGTCCGATAGCAAGAGTGCCATCAAATTGTTGTGGAAATGGCTGCCGGGGAATGCCAATTTGGCGCAGCGAGTCTGTGTCGGCTGGCGTCGATTAAAGGTGCCAGTGATCATGGCGCTGCATGGCAAATGCTGGGGTGGCGGGATGCAAATCGCCTTAGGTGGCGATTATCGGATAGCCGCCAGGGATTGTTCGTTAGCCGTCATGGAAGCCCGCTGGGGCTTAATACCGGATATGGGCGGCACCCTTGCCCTACGGGAATGCTTAGGCGCCGATCAGGCGATGTTGCTGGCAATGACGGCGGCGCCCCTAAGAGCGCGGCAAGCGCGCAAACTAGGGTTGGTTACTGAGGTCGTCGATCAACCGATCGCTGCGGCAATGGCGCTGGCTGAACAATTAGCCGCCCGCTCGCCAGATACCAACCGAGCAATCAAGGCCGTTTACCATCGTGCTTGGTGCCCCGCTGAACGGCGTATTTTGGCGCAAGAAACGTTGAATCAAATCCGCATTATCGCAGGCAAGAATCAACGTATTGCAGTGAGGCGTGAGCAGGGCCAGCACGATCTACAGTTCAAATAGTTCAGCTTACTCGACGCTATTACGCTCAACGATACCCATCATTTTGTAGGTCAGTAACGCGGCGCTAAATTCGTAGGCGTGGAACCCTTTGATCGGTGCAAACTCCATGACATCAAAACCGATGATTTGGCGCTGACGGGCGACCGATTCAAACAAGTTGAGGGTTTGATACCAACTCAACCCACCCGGTACAGGCGTTCCGGTTGAGGGGAAAACCGATGGGTCCATGCCGTCAATATCTAAGGTGAAAAATACCTTTGATGGGAAATCCGCAGGCAACTCGAAGCTTTGAATATTGTTTGGCACCAATTCATCGGCATCGAGATAATGCACCCGGCAATCGCTTCGGATCTCGCGCTCTTCATGACAAAACGCGCGGATCCCCAATTGAAATAGTGGGATCCCTTCGTCCACCACGCGCTTCATCACCGATGCGTGGCTATAGGGGTTGCCTTCATAGGCTTCACGCAAATCAGCATGAGCGTCAATTTGAACCACACCAAAATCGCGCTCGCCGGCTGCTAGCAAGCCTTTGATCACGCCATAGGTCACGGTATGCTCACCGCCTAAAGCAATCGGAAACTTACCGGCCTCAACGATGGCTTGAGTGGCTTTGGCAATATTGTTGACCACCTGCTCGGCACTGCCTTCCATCGATACCGGCGGGTGAGTATAAATACCCTGCTCGCTCGGCGTTGATTTGCCATCCCAGGTTTCGAGCTGCCAACTGGCTTCGAGAATAGCGGCCGGCCCCAAGGCCGTGCCGCCGCCGTACGAAACAGATTCTTCGTAGGGCACTGGCAAAATGTGAAAACGGGCCTGCTCGGCACTTGGATGCTCAAACTCTGAGCCTAAAAACACCGGATAGCCCGGCGCAGCAAGTTGATCAAATTGTTCCATTGTTCAGTCCTAACAGCCACTAAGTTCGACGCTTTTAACCATCAGCTAACCATCAGCGGCATCATGATTGATTCGAATTATGACAACCGATGTTTAAAGTCTGGGTAGCCAAATTCTCGCACCACGCGAAGCGCATCGGTTTCAGAGTTCCACAGGGCAATCGCCGGTAAGCCAATGCCATTGAAGGTCGATGTTTTGACCATGGTGTAATGACTCATGTCATCAAACATCAAACGCTGCCCCACTTGCAGTGGCTTATCAAAACTGTAATCACCCATGACATCACCGGCTAAACAGGTTTGGCCGCCGAGTCGATAATCGTGGGCCTTCTGTCCCCGCTCGCCCGCTTGCCAGATCTCCGCGCGGTATGGCATTTCTAAGGTATCGGGCATATGACAGGTCGCCGAGGTATCAAGGATCGCCAAATCCATTTGATTGTGAGTGAGATCCAGCACTTCTGACACCAGCACGCCAGAGCGAATGGCAATGGCCTCGCCTGGCTCAAGATAAACCTGCACATCGTATTTGGCAGAAAAGGCTTTAATCCGCGCAATTAAGCCATCGACATCATAATCAGGGTGAGAAATGTGATGACCACCGCCGAAATTGACCCACTTCATTTGGCCAAGCAAATGACCGAATTGGCGCTCAACCGCAGCCAAGGTTCGGTCTAGGGGTGCAAAGCCTTGCTCACACAAAGTATGAAAATGCAGACCGCTGATGCCAGATAAATCTTGGCCGGAAAACTCTGCGAGCGGAATACCCAAACGAGAGCCAGCAGCGCAGGGATCATAAATCGGCGTGGCGCCTTCTGAATGCATTGGGTTGATCCGCAGGCCGAAATCTAACTCTGGGTTGTCTGCCAACGCAGCCTGAATTTGCGGCTGAAAGCGTTGCCACTGAGCAAAAGAGTTAAACACCACGTGATTAGAAATTTGCAGAATTTCTGGCAAATCTTTGGCGGTAAAAGCAGCACTGAAGGTGTGTACTTCATGGCTACCCTGTTGGCCGCCAAATTCTTCGTATCCGAGCTTGGCTTCATGCAAGCCGCTGGCGCAGGTACCCGACAGGTACTGTTTAACCAGTGGTGCCAGCGCGAACATGGAGAACGCCTTGAGTGCCAACAACACTTTGGCACCGGACTCGTTTTGCACTCGGGCAAGAATCTTCAGGTTATGCTCAACGGCAACTTCATCAACCACAAAACAGGGTGATGGCACGCGGTTAGGATCAAAGGAGTGGAAAGTTGTGGCGACCACATTGGTCATGATGAATTACCTTGAGTTTTTGCAAATGGCCATAGCCAGACAAACTACATCATTGATTAGCAACAAGAGTATGCTGTTATTCAGCGGCGGCCAGTTAGTCGAGTTCGTTACTGAGGGCTGACTCGAGCCGGAGTACACACTGAGTCAGCAAGCTTCACAGCTGAAAATTCGCTCAATGGGAGCCAAGCGACAAGCCGCTGTATGAGACGCCGTAAAATCATCCCTGATGGCTCAGCTGCCGCATCCCTGCGGCAGATGCTCTGACAACTACTTATCCCTCAGCTCCCTTGGTCTGTTCCCTTCCGTTAAACCAAATCGAAACCTGGCTCTTCAATCACCTGCCATGGCAAACCATACTGGTTCAAATCCGCCATAAACGGATCTGGATCCAATTGCTCCATGTTCCACACACCGGCTTTCATCCACTTGCCTTCCAGCATCATTTTGGCGCCAATCATCGCTGGCACACCTGTGGTGTAGGAAATCGCTTGCGACTGTACTTCACCGTAGCAGTCTTGGTGATCTTTGATGTTGTATACGTAAACCGTGCGCTCTTTGCCGTCTTTTACGCCTTTGACCACACAACCAATACAGGTCTTGCCTTTAGTGCGTGGGCCAAGCGTTGACGGATCAGGCAGCAGCTGTTTGAGGAACTGAATTGGCACAATTTCAGTACCATTGAAGTTCACTGGCTCAATGCCGGTCATGCCAACGTTACCCAAAACTTCTAAGTGCTTGAGGTAGCTGTCACCGAAGCTCATCCAGAATTGCGCTTTATTCAGAGTTGGGTAGTGCTTGGTCAGCGACTCCAACTCTTCGTGATACATACGGTAAATGTTGTAAGTACCGACACCATCTGGGCAGGTGAACTCTTGCTTAAGCGACATGGCTGGTGTTTCGACGAACTCGCCGCTCTCCCAGTGACGGCATTCAGCGGTCACTTCGCGGATGTTGATTTCCGGGTTGAAGTTTGTGGCGAATGGGTAGCCGTGGTCGCCACCATTGACGTCAATGATATCCAGCGTGTGAATTTCATCGAAGTAGTGTTTGGCTGCATAGGCGGTAAATACGTTGGTTGAACCCGGATCAAAGCCAGAGCCCAACAACGCCATCAAGCCTGCTTTTTCAAATTTTTCTTGATAAGCCCACTGCCACTTGTATTCGAATTTAGCGGTATCCAGCGGCTCGTAGTTGGCGGTATCCAAGTAGTGGGTGCCGGTCTCCAAACAAGCATCCATGATGGTCAGATCTTGATAGGGCAAGGCCACATTGATCACCATAAATGGCTTCACTTGATTAATCAGCGCAACCAGCTCTGGCACGCAATCAGCATCAACCTGAGCGGTTTCAATATCGCGGCCGTAATTAGCTTTCACTTGCTCAGCAATTGCTTTGCATTTCGACTCAGTACGGCTGGCCAGCACGATTTCACTGAAAACTTCTGGCACTTGCGCGCATTTGTGGGTGACAACCTGGCCAACGCCGCCGGCACCAATAATTAATACTTTGGACATGTCGGTATCCTTAATAGTGTTCTTCTTCGTAGTATGTGTAGCCTTGCATACTGGCGTTAAAGGCTTTCATCATTTGTTGCCGCTCACGGACCGTGATCCGCCCTTCCCTGACGGCGCGCTCCGCAGTTTTACGGTAACGCTCCAGCATTTCTTTTGGCTGGTATTCCACATAACTCAGTACATCGGCAATGGTATCGCCCTGAATTTCTTTAACAAAATCATAGCTACCATCGCTGTTGAGGCGAACGCTCACAACGTGAGTATCACCAAACAAATTGTGCAAATCGCCCAGCGTTTCCTGATAGGCGCCAACTAAAAACACCCCCAGATAATAGTCTTCACCACGCTTTAATTCATGCAGCGGCAAGGTGTTTTTAGCGCCGGTCCAAGGATCAATAAAGCGGTCAATCTTGCCATCGCAATCACAAGTAATATCGGCCAATACCGCTTGCCGAGTTGGTTCCTCATCCAAGCGATGAATTGGCATTACTGGGAATAATTGCTCAATCGCCCAGATATCTGGCAGCGATTGAAACAGGCTAAAGTTGCCGTAATAAATATCAGCCAACGACTCACGCAGCCCTTCCATATCAGAAGGAACACGCGGCATTTGGTCGACAATATCGGCGATCTTGTGAAGAATATCGAGGAACAGGTTTTCAGCAATTGAGCGCGTACGGAGATCGATTTGACCTCGTTTAAACAACTCCCGAATTTCCTGCCGGTGGAAGTGAGCATCGTTGAAACACTCCTGAACGCGTTGCGGTCTCAGGTAGGTCAAAATGTCACGCATGTGGCGCAACTGCTCGTGTTCGTTTTCCGTTGGCTCTGGCAGGTTAGTCGGCTCGAACGTGTTGACATCAAGAATGTTGAACAACAGCATTGACGCATACGCGACCGTGGCTCGGCCGGACTCAGTGACAATCGTTGGGTGAGCAATATCGTAGCGGTCCATGGTGGTTTTAATGCTATCGACAATATCTTCGCAATATTCTTCGAGCGTGTAGTTGCGGCTTTGGCCATCGGTCGAGCGAGCACCTGTGTAATCCACCGCCAAGCCGCCACCAAGGTCAATGTAGGACAGTGCCGCGCCTTCTTTGGTCAAGTCGGCATAGAAGCGGCAGGCTTCGACCACGCCAGAGCGAATTTCGCGGATATTAGGAATTTGCGATCCCAAGTGGCAGTGCAACAACTCGAGGCAATCAAGCATTTCGTGTTGCTTGAGTTGATCAACGACATCGATGAGCTGGGTGGTACTCAAGCCAAACACGCCACGGTCACCACTGGTGGTGTTCCAATGGCCACTAACCTGAGTGGTCATTTTGACCCGTACGCCGATCCGCGGGCGAATGCCAAGCGCCTGACTGCGCTCAATAATAATCGGCAGCTCAGAAGGTGTTTCTAACACAAAGAAGCAATTAAAACCGATCTTGTTGGCATGCAAACCAAGCTCAACGAACTCCGCATCTTTGTAACCGTTACAGACAATCAAACTGCCAGGTTCTTCCAAAGTTGACAGCACCGCAATCATTTCGGCTTTGCTGCCCACTTCAAAGCCATGCTGGTAACGCGCACCAAACGCGGCAATTTCTTCAACCACCTGAGCCTGCTGGTTTACTTTGATGGGAAACACGCCACGGTATTTGTTCTGATAGCCACATACCTTGATGGCACGAGCAAAGGCTTCGTTTAAACGAAACAGCTGGGCATCGAGAATGTTCTCGATTCGCAACAGCACTGGCATCGACATATCACGCTCAGCGATGCCCTGAACAATATCCATCAACGGCACTTCAGTATTGAGCGTTTTGGCTGTGACAAAACCGTCTTTATCGTAACCAAAGTAATCATTGCCCCAACGTTCGAGGCTATACAGCTCAGCTGATTGTTCAGTGGTCCATGGGACCGACGAGTGCAGTTTCTCGTTACCTTCCAACGCGTGATCTCCAGAGTATCCTTGCCACCAGCCAATGCTGGCAGTTCATTTTTTGGCCGTGCAATTTACCCCAAAAAAACCGTTGAATCCACAATAATTTATACTGTTAATTTTTACATTAAATTCATTGGGTTAACTGCTAATTTCGGGTTAACAAATGAAAATTAAAAATGATTGCGAGGAAAGCGTCTGAATGGCGAATCAATGGAGCCCAGCGGCTATGACAGTTGATTGGCTTTACGATACGGGCCAGCGTAATCGAATATACGATACTCGACACGCCAGTGTTTACGGACCTGACGAGCAATGACAAAATCCGGCGCCACCCGCAGGTGAATGCTATTGGCGACCTGCTTTAGACACTTGCTAGGTAGTGGCTGACCGCTATGGCTGCGGCGAAATTCGTTTAGAAATACGCGACGTTGTTTGTCAGATGACCAGTCAAATCGCTCTGAAAGCTCGGCGCCATCTTCGTCGTGATAACTCAGCCGCAAGATGTCGCCATCGGTCGTTGCAGACATACCCGCGCAGCGGATCACCATACGATCGTTAAGGTTCAATGCCTGTCGCAGTTTATCGTCCGGATCAATCAGAATTTCGCCACACTGATGGCATTGGCGCGCCGCAATATCATTTTCGGCATTGCAATGGCCGCATTGTTTAAATTGAAAGCGAAACTGGCACTGCTGCTGCCCCTCTTCCGTGTCGACTAAGCCTTGGCAGCGGCGGCCATGGTGTTCAACAATATCGCCGTCGGCATCAGTCAGGCCCCAAAACAGATTGCTAAAACCACAACTCGGACACGGAACCTGAACCAATTCGCTATGGGGATTTGGCTTGACCGAGCCGATTTCAGGCTGATGCAAATCATAGCCATTGCCCGCGTAATCAACCACCAGACAGTCTTCTTTACCATCGGCCAGACGCAATCCGCGCCCAACAATTTGTTGATACAAGCTGACCGATTCGGTGCGTCTTAAAATGGCGATAAAATCAACGTGCGGGGCGTCAAACCCTGTCGTTAATACCGCCACGTTAACCAAGTATTTAAGCTGTCGCTGTTTGAATTGGGCAATCAACGCATCGCGTTCTTTGAGCGCTGTTGCACCGGTAATCAACGCCGTCTCGCCATCGGGCAATTGCCCAGCAATCTCTTGGGCATGAGCAACGGTCGACGCAAAAACCATGACACCTTGGCGCGATTTAGCCAACTCAACGATGTGCTGACAAATAGCTTGGGTAATACGCGGCGACTTCGCTAAATAAGCATCAAGATCGGCTTCGGTATAAGCCGTTGGCAAGCCACCCCACTGATAGCGAGCGGCTGGCGCATCAATCATCAGCGGCGGCGTTAAAAACTTTCTTCTAATCAGTTGTCGCAACGGCAGCTCAAAAATACAGCGGCGAAATGGCGTTGCCTGCTCGGTACGAACAAAACCATGATAGTGCTGTTGATAGATCCAACCCTTGTCTAACCGATAAGGTGTCGCCGTTAAGCCCAGCACTTTGAGCTGCGGATTGATTTGCTTGAGATGGTCGATGACTTTCAGGTATTGGCTGTCGCTATCATCACTAACCCGATGGCATTCATCGATAATGACGAGGGAATAGAAACCGGTAAATTGCTCAAGATTGCGACTCAGCGATTGAATGCTGGCAAAGGTTACCGGCTGGCCGGATTCTTTGCGCCCTAGCCCAGCGGCAAAGATCCCCGATTCAAACCCGAGCGCCTGAAATTTGGCCTGATTCTGCTCGACCAGTTCTTTAACATGGGCCAAGACCAAAATCGGGTAACGCGCTAAGCGCGCCAACTCAGCGATGACTAGGCTTTTACCCGCACCGGTCGGCAACACGATGACTGCAGCTTCATCGGTTTGCCGAAAATGGCGCAATACCGCATCCACGGCATCTTGTTGGTAATCGCGAAGTTTCATCGAAAGCACTCCAGACACAAAAACGCCCAACCAAGTTGGGCGTTTATTCGGCTCGACGTTTAACCAAAGTTACGCTGGCAATTCCGCGTTATGGTAAACGTTCTGGACGTCATCGCAATCTTCCAGCATGGCAATAAACTTCTCGAATACTTCGACGTCGTCGCCTTCAACCGCGGTGTAAGTTTGCGGCACGAAGCTGATCTCTTCGACGTCAAACTCAATGCCTTCAAAGGCCTCGGTCAGCGCAGTTTTGACGTTGTAGAACTCATTCGCCGGGGCAAACACAGTCACTTTACCGTCTTCCACTTCGATATCATTGGCATCGGCATCGGCCATCATCAGCGCTTCGAGTACGGTATCTTCATCATCGCCGTCAAAGACAAACACTGACAGGTGATCGAACATGTGGGACACCGCGCCAGGAGAGCCAATCTTGGAATTGGTTTTCTTAAAGCACAACCCTACTTCCATATAAGTGCGGTTGCCATTGTCGGTTAAGCAATCGACAATCACCATGCAGTTACCTGGGCCGAAGCCTTCATAGCGCGCGGTTTCGTAGTTCTCGTCGGCGCCGCCTTGGGCTTTTTCAATGGCACGTTCAATCACGTGAGTCGGAACCTGATCTTTTTTCGCACCATCAATCAGGCGACGGAGAGCCAAGTTACTGTCGGGATCCGCACCACCATTCTTCGCACAAACATAAATCTCTTTGCCGTACTTGGAGTAAACCTTGGTTTTTGCCGCAGCCGTTTTGGCCATTGATTCCTTGCGGTTTTGATACGCTCTGCCCATGACAATCGCTCTTTAATGAATACTTAAAAAAATGCTGGCGCGAATTCTAACCCGTTCTTTCACGCAAGTGCCAGCCCATATGCGGTTGGCAAGTGGTTTTCTCAGTTGCTTTTGACGAAGCTCATGCTGACAGTGACTCAACTGTGTATTGAAGGATTGGTGTTACTTGGCATCATTCCGGTTTGGCAACGCTAACGGCATCCGCATGTTGAATTCAACACCATCGCCAATGTCGCTATGCACTTCAATGGTGCCGCCGAGTTTCTGACTCACCACGTTGTAAACAATATGAAGGCCAAGTCCGGTACCTCCGGAGGTTCGCTGGGTCGTAAAGAAGGGATCGAAAATTCGCGGTAATGTGACAGCGTCAATGCCGCGTCCATCATCACGATATTTCAGCAGCAGATGCTGCTCATGGACTTCAAAGCTAATCTGGATGTGATGATGTTTATCGCGATAAAAACCATGTTTGAGTGAGTTCATAATGAGGTTGGTGAGCACCTGACTATAGGCGCCGGGGTAGCTGTGAAGCTGTAACGTTTCATCGCCGTCAACGGAAATATCCAACTGATAGCCTTTGAGTTCTGGCTGCAAGCTTTTGATCAAGCTATTGACGTAATCCAGTAAGCCAAATTGACGCAGATGCTCAGAGCTTTGGTCCGCGGCCACTTCCTTAAAGTTGCGGATCAAATTGGCTGCCCGCTGTAGGTTGGAGCGGACCATCTCGCTGGTTTGTAACGTGCTGCTGACGTACTCCTCTAATGCTCGCCGAGTGAGGCTTTCCTCGGCAACATGTTGCTCCAAATCTTGAGCCTGGCGTTCGAGCAACGTTGCCGCCGTCACCGCGACCCCCACCGGGGTATTGATTTCATGGGCAACACCGGCCACTAGTTGTCCTAACTGCGACATTTTTTCTGCTTCCACCAACTGATGTTGTGCCGCTTTCAGTTGGTCCATGGTATGCCTGAGTTCTTCATTGGTGGTTTGCAGCTCGCTTGTGCGCGCTTTTACTCGTTGCTCCAATTGGTGCTGGTCATCGACGATGCGCTGTGCCATTTGTTCTAATACGGTTGCCATTTGTTGCAGTTCTCGGAACGACAATTTCAGTGATTTTTTGCTGTAATCGCCATTGGCATAACTCGATACCAGTTGATTCACCACCATGATCGGCTGCACCAGATGTCGCGCCCCTAAATAGGCAACACCGCCAAAAATAATAATCAAACCGGCGACGATCGCCCAAAGCTCAGTCCGAAGCGCTTCGACCTGTTGCAATGCTGAAATTCGCTCAACGCCCAAGGTCAGCTCTATTGTTGCCTCGGTGTACTCCAACTCAAGCTGGACTTTGATTTGCAAATGGCGATCGAGCGTCGATCGGTCCAGTTGAGTTTGCAATAAGCTCTGCCCGTCCATGGAGACATCGAGAATCGAAATACCCATGTCTTGGGCGTATCCAAGCCTTTTCTCCGCCGCATTGATTAAGCTATGGACTGGCATCAGCACCACCAGTGCGCCCACCAGCTCGTGCAGCTCTTCTTTATCGGCGGCTGACATCCACAGTGGCGACAACACCATAAACAAATGGTTGCTGGTTAGTTCCACTTGCTCTTTCTGATCACGAGATTGCAGTTGGTAGATTTGCTGGACAAATTGGCCGTTATCAATATCCAGCACATCGGCATTGAGCGCCGAACGGTCAGTAAAAAAGGTGTTTAATTGTGGCGAGATGGGTTCCAACTCCAACAATTCCAACGACGTCGGCGCTACCTCGACAGGCCAGCCAAACGCATCGACGATGACCAAACCATGGGCGGCGGGGTGGATCTGGCGCACCTTCTCTAGTTTTTGTTGTGCCTTGGCACCAAAGGCGCCGGTGTAGGCGGCGTAAATAATGTCCGGATCGGAACTTAACTGCTCAACCGTAGCGAACAGTAATTGATAATCCCGCTCAACATCGTTGGTCAGAAAGCGTGCGACTTGTTCGAGAGCACCAACAGTCGCCGTTTGTGACACGGTGCGAAAGCGCTCAATCAGGTAGCTCGCTGTGAGTAAGCAAGGTAGCAACGCCGCAGCCAAGATAATGCCACTTAAGGTGCCACGCAGGGTCCGCCTCCATTCAAACATCGAACTGCAACTCCTTACTGTTTCGACTCAAGATTGGTCTTTGTGGCTTTCTTCAGCTCATGCTCAGAGAACCGTTGCATCAGCTGGGTCGCCTTCTCAAGGCTGCCATGACCACTCATATATAGTTCAAAGCCTTTTCTCATACCAATCCACGCTGCCGCCATCGCTGGTGTAGGCGGCGCGGCTTTGGCGTGTTGCAGTTGCTCTAATAAGGCTTGCATGTTAGCGGTCGCCGTTTGCTGAATACGATCGACAACTTGCGGATGAACTGGCAACGAACCGATGTCATCGTAAAAGCGCTGCTGTATGTTTTGCGACTGCAGATAATGAGCAAAATCGGTTAATCGTTTACCGGTCTCGCCGGCTAAATCCTGATTCGGAAAAATCAGTACCATGCCGGAAAACATCGGCACCATGGGCCGGCCATTGATGGTTGGTAACAATGCCACCCCAAAGTCATCACCTAATGAGGTAGACACGTCTTTGAACGCCCAGTCGCCGTTGATGGCGTAGGCATATTTGCCATTTTTAAAATCGTCATAGCTGCAGCCATAACCACAACTAGAATCGACCAAGCCATCATCAGCGATCTGTTTATAGAAACTCAGAGCTTGACGGGTTTCTGGGGTGTCGAGAGTGATGGCATTGTCATCGACCGGAAACGCACCAAATGCCGACATAAAGCTAACGAACCAATACATCTCCGCATACTTCCAACCGATTAACTGACTCCCCTTACGTTCAACTTGGCTGCGTTGAGCCACTAGCTCGGCCCAGCTTGTGGCTGGTGCCTCAACGAATTTTTTGTTGTAGAACAGCATTAAGTGATTGCCACCTAGCAGCGGCACGCCATAACGATTGCCATCGTAGGTGGCTAATTGCAACGCCGCGGGCGGCATTCCTGCGGCAAAGACGTTATCGGCAAGAGGGCGCAAACCCAGGCGCCGGTGATCGCCAATGAAGTCGGCGGGAACCATGGCGGCGTGTGGCGAATTGCCATCAAATACGGCTCGCATCAAGTTGGTTTTCAGCTCGCCAGTCGGCAGGTATGACACCTTGATCCGCACGCCAGTGGCTGCCTCATACTGTTTGGCAATTTGTGGAAACCATGCTCGCGCTTCTTCTTTCTGGTGCCAAAACAACAACTCAGAGGCCGCTGCCGAGGTCATCCACCAGCAGCTCAGCAACAATAAAAGCGTCTTCATCTGCGGCTCCGAAATAACAATCAATCTTGCATAGAGTATAGGCACAAGAAACCGGTCCCATGGATTTTAAAACCGATTTATGTATTGTTTTCACTGATGATTATCACGTTGAGAGATAAAAGCTCGCGACCATAGCAGCATCGGCCATGATATGATTCCCAGCCAATAGCCAGTGTCTCAATCATTTCGCATGTCATCGCTCACACCGCCGAAAGCAAGCAATACCTTGCCATTACTGCTGATCATTGGGTACGTCTGGCCAGAACCGAACTCATCAGCAGCTGGCAGCCGAATGATGCAACTCATCAGCAGTTTCTTAGCACGCGGCTATCGGATTAACTTTGCCAGCCCTGCCGACTTTTCCGACCACGCGGTCGATCTACAGGCGTTGGGAGTCGACGTCACCGCCATCGAATTGAACAACACAAGCTTTGATGAGTTTGTCGCCGAATTGCAGCCGCAAGTGGTGTTATTCGATCGTTTTATGATGGAAGAGCAGTTTGCTTGGCGGGTGAGCAACAACTGCCCTCAAGCCATTCGCATCCTCAACATGGAAGACTTGCATAGCCTTCGCCATGCTCGTCAACAAGCGATCAAAGCTGGGGGCAACTCGGATGATGCCGAACTTAATACGGAAATGGCTCACCGCGAGCTGGCTGCGATCTTTCGCAGCGATCTAACGCTGGTGATCTCGCCATTCGAATATCAGTTGATCCACCAGCATTATCAGGTGCCAGAATCGCAGCTGTTGTTGCTGCCATTTATGCTAGCGGAGCCAACTCAGCCCTCGTCGCTTCCATTTGAGCAACGCCACCATTTTGTCAGCATCGGTAATTTTCGCCATGCCCCCAACTGGGATGCCGTGCTCCAGCTACGCCAGTTATGGCCTGCGATCAGACGCCAATGTGGTGATGCCGAGTTACATATTTATGGCGCTTACCCGCCGAAAAAGGCCACGCAATTACACAACAGCGCAATCGGCTTCCACATCAAAGGTTGGGCTCAAGATGTTACGGAGTTGATGAGCAATGCCAGAGTGTTATTGGCACCACTGCGTTTTGGCGCCGGCTTAAAAGGCAAGCTACTCGACGCCATGTGCCATGGTTTGCCGAGTGTCACCACGCCGATCGGTGCTGAGGGTATGACCGTTGCAGCAGACTGGCCCGGCGCCGTTCGTTCAGAGGATCAGGCGTTCATTGATGAGGCGGTGCGCCTTTACCAAGACCGTCAGGCTTGGCAGCAAGCCGTTGCCCAAATTCCCGCTCACCTCGTCCCTTATCAGCGTTCAACACTTGAGCAGGCCTTGTTCGAGCGCATCTATGGTATCGATCAAGACATCAATGGCCACCGCCAGCAACACTTTATTGGCGCCATGCTGCAACACCACAGCCTCAAGAGCACACAGTATATGTCGCAGTGGATTGAGGCCAAAAACAAACTAAAAAGCCAACCCTAGCAATATGTTACAACGTATCGCATTTCATTTTTAATTCACTAAACCACCGCAAAACCGCAACCAATTCGTCACATTTTCACCTTAGCTTCTGTGCTGCTTATTGCTCTTGAGCAATTCCGATCCCCGATGTGCAGTCATATCCAACCGAATCACTGCTGTCGGTTTCAAACATAACCAGGAAAGGTGAAACCATGTTGAAACAAAGCACTGCATTGTGCAGCTTGCTTGTGGCCGGTTTATGTACATCAGCGACCGCTGCGGTACTGCCAGAGTCACAATCTGCGAGCAGCTGGTATCAAGATGCCCAAACGAAAATTGCCGCCAAACTAGCTCGTAGCCAAACCACCAAAGCGAAAAACGTCATCCTCTTCGTTGGCGACGGCATGGGCGTCTCGACCCTAACGGCAGCGCGCATTTTGGAAGGTCAAATGGCCGGTAATTCCGGCGAAGAAGGCTACCTGAGCTTCGAAAAATTTCCCTACTCAGCGCTCGTTAAAACCTACAACGTGGACGCTCAAACACCCGACTCTGCCGGCACCATGACTGCCATGATGTCAGGTGCCAAGACCGATGTTGGCGTCATCGGCGTTGATGAGGATATCGTGCGCGGTGATTGCAGCACAGTCGCTGGCAATGAAATGATCACCGCCCTTGAGTTGGCCGAACTAAAAGGCTTGTCGACCGGTATTGTTTCGACTGCCCGCATCACCCACGCTACGCCAGCAGCAACCTACGCCAAGTCTGCCGACCGTAACTGGGAAGATGTTTCTGACATGCCAGAAGACGCAGTCACTGGCGGCTGTGTGGACATCGCCAGTCAGCTAATCGGCTTCGAAGCGATGATGGAACAACGCTTTGCTGGTGCTGATGTCGATGGCATCGAAGTAGCCATGGGTGGCGGACGCCGCCATTTTCTGCCCAAAGACGCCAGCTTCAACAGCGCCGATGCAGTCAGCTCGGTCGAAGGTGATCGCACCGATGGTCGTGATCTGACTGCCGAATGGCAGCAAAGCTATCCCAACGGCAGCTATGTCATGGATCAAGCTGGTTTTGATGCCATCGACACCGAAAGCGTTGAGCGTGTGCTGGGCTTATTCAATGAATCTCACATGCAATATGAAGCCGATCGTCAAAATGACGTAGCTGGTGAGCCATCGTTAAGTGAAATGACCACCACCGCCATCAATGTGCTTGATAACAACGACAAAGGCTTTTTCCTGATGGTTGAATCGGGCCGTATTGACCACGGTCACCACGCTGGCAGTGCTTACAATGCCCTGACTGACACCATTGAGTTTGCCAAAGCGGTACAAGCCGCTGTTGATGCCACCAGCGCTGAAGACACCCTGATCTTAGTCACCGCCGACCACGGCCACGTCTTTACCATTGCCGGCTACCCGAAACGCGGTAACCCAATCCTTGGCAAAGTGGTTGGTGTCGGTTCCGAGCAAGCCGCGACTGCAGCCGATGGCATGCCGTACACCACGCTGGGTTACACCAACGGCCGTGGTTTCCGCGATCTTGGTAACGAAACCGATGCCGATGCGACATACGGTCTCGACAACGCCAATGGCCGCCAAGACTTAACCAGTGTTGATACCACCAGCTCAGGCTATCACCAAGAAGCGGTCATCCCACTGAGTTCTGAAACTCACTCCGGTGAAGACATCAGCTTGCACGCGATGGGCCCAGGTGCTCACTTGGCGCAAGGCACCATCGAGCAAAACATCGTATTCCACCTCATCGAGAATGCTCTCGACTTGGTAGCAGAGTAAGGAAGGATCCCAATGAACAAGTTAATTTTAAGTATCGCGGTTGCCTCTGCTCTGGCCTTAACCGGTTGTGATGGTGACGATGGTAAAGATGGCGTTAATGGCACCAATGGTGTGGACGGCGCGCCAGGCCAAGACGGCACACCAGGCTCCGACGGTCTTGACTCGCTGATCAATTCAATCGAATTAGCGGCGGGCCATGAGGTGTGTCTCGGTGGCGGTGTTCAGTTCGACACCGGCTTGGACGACAATGCCAACGGCACCCTCGAAGCAGCCGAAATAGATGACACCAGTTACGCCTGTTTGCCTTACGACCCGGTCTCTGAAGCCGTGGTGACAGTAGAAACCTTAAACAATCCGTGGTTTCAACAAGGTCAGCAATACATCGAACAAGCTTTAGCAACACCGTATGACGCAGCCCCAACAGCGACGCCTCGTGCGGCCAGCACCGCTTATGTCGCACCAACGACCAGCCGCAAAGCAAAGAATGTCATCCTGTTTGTCGGTGACGGCATGGGTATTTCAACGGTCACTGCTGCCCGAATTCTGGAAGGTCAGATGAACGGCGGCCTTGGTGAAGAAAACGTACTGAGCTTTGGTAGCATGCCATTTGCCGGCTTAGCCAAAACCTACAACGTCGATGCTCAGACGCCTGATTCTGCCGGTACCATGACGGCGATGATGTCTGGTGTTAAAACCGACGTTGGCGTGATTGGTGTCGACGAAGACATTGTTCGTGGTGATTGCTCAACCGTTGCAGGCAATGAACTGGTCACCGCGCTTGAGCTAGCTGAAATAGCGGGCAAATCGACCGGCGTAATTTCGACCGCACGGATCACCCACGCCACCCCAGCGGCAACTTATGCGAAATCTGCCGATCGTAACTGGGAAGATGTATCTGATATGCCAGCTGAAGCGGTTGCTGCCGGTTGTGAAGACATTGCCTCTCAGTTGGTCAACTTTGAAGCCAACCTCGAAGCGCGCTTTGCTGGGCTCGATGTCGATGGCATTGAAGTGGTGATGGGTGGTGGACGTCGCCACTTCCTGCCCAAAGATGCCAGCTACAACAGCCCTGATGCCGTCAGCTCAACCGAAGGCGATCGCACCGATGGCCGTGATTTGACTGCCGAATGGCAAGCAAGTTACCCGCAAGGCACTTACGTTTACGACAAAATGGGCTTTGATGCGATTAACACCGCAACAACCTCCAAGTTGTTTGGTCTGTTCAACGAATCACACATGCAATACGAAGCTGATCGTAAAAATGATGTAGCCGGTGAGCCGTCATTGCGTGACATGACCACCAAAGCCATCGAAGTGCTCGATAACAACGAAGAAGGCTTCTTCCTGATGGTTGAGTCCGGCCGTATCGACCATGGTCACCATGCCGGTAATGCCTACACCGCATTGACTGACACCATTGAATTTGCCGAAGCGGTGAAAGCTGCAATGGCAATGACTAATGATGAAGAGACCCTGATCATCGTCACCGCCGACCACAGCCACGTGTTTACCATTGCCGGTTATCCAAAACGTGGTAACCCAATCTTGGGCAAAGTCGTTGGCGTTGGCTCTGATACGCCAGCTGAAGCGGCCGATGGTATGCCATACACCACATTGGGTTACACCAATGGCCGTGGCTTTATGAACCTTGGTGACGAAACCAATGCCGATGCTGGTTACGGTGTTGATATCAACGCAGGCCGGATGGATCTGAGCGATGTTGACACCACCACCCCAGGCTATCACCAAGAAGCCTTGGTACCAATGAGCTCCGAAACTCACGCCGGTGAAGATGTCGGTATCTACGCCAGTGGTCCAGGCGCGTCTTTGGTCACAGGCACCAACGAGCAAAGCATCATCTTCCACATCATGGATTATGCCGCTGAGCTGACAACCATGGCCGATCAGGTTGTCGATTAATACTGACAAGCCTTGGCTTTATCAGCCGACTTGAGTGAGCAAGCGCATCGAGCAAAAGCTCGGTGCGCTTGCTCCGTTGTCGGACAACAAATCGGAGAACAACAATGAACTCTCGTTACATTCCTTCCTTCATTATCAGCGCTGCGTGTGCCGCCAGCACCCTCATGATTGGCGCCACCGCACTTTTGTTCAGCACCTCGGTTAACGCCAGTGCAAATGTCGCGGCTCACTCATGCCCACTCAACAAGCAGCGTTTAAGTGCTGATTACACCCTAACCAGAACTTGGGACATCGGCCGTTCGCAAACTAAACAGCTAACCCTTTGGCGCAATGCTAATGAGGTCGCTTTACAATACCCGCAACAAGCGATCACCGAGATCTGGACCCGCGGCAAAGATGGCCGTAGCCGCCCTGTGCGATATTTTGACGATTACCAGCGTGGCATCGAGTACTTTCCCAACGAAGTCAAAGGCAGTGCCACTGCGCAAGTTTGGCAAAGTAAATATCAACTAATTGATGATGACTTTCGTCAACAAATGACGCTGGTTAGTGAAGCGGGCCAAGGCTGCCTGCGCACCGAAACCTATGAGCTAAAACAGCAAGGCAAACGCTATCGCCTAGTCTGGCAACCTGCATCACAGCTGGTTATTCAGTACCAAGAGCAAGCCATGAGTCAGTTGTTTACCATTGAGTTGCAGCAGACATCGCAAGATAGTGGCCAAATTGATCAATTTTTTGCGTCGCGTCAGGCTTATCAAACCACTGATTATGCCGATGTCGGTGACAACGAAAGCGATCCGTTCTTTTTGAAAATGATGAGCTTGGGCTTTGTTCAACACGGCGCATCCGGTTTTTACAACGCCGATGGCAGCAAGCTAGGTGGCAACAGCCACGTTCATTAGTCAATTAACGCAAGCATCAGCTTACAAGCGATGCCTTGCGCTGCACTGCCGCGACAAAATCAACCACCTGCCGCACCACCCAACGGGGCTGATCTAACGGCAGATCATGCCCCGCCTGCGGATGAGTCAGATGGCGACAACGCCAGGCTCGGCTCATTGCCAGCGAGCATTTCGGCGACACCAGTTGATCAGCAGCGCCCGCCAAAATCAGTAGATTGGCACAAGGCGCTTGCGCTGGCCCTTGGTACCGAGCGGCGGCGATTAACTGCCGAAGACTGTTCATTAAGGTTGGTTTAGCGGCGCTGGCGTAATCATCCCAGCGCCTTGCCAAATGGTCGTTGTCGTGGTGTTTTAAGCTGGTCCAGCGCAACACCCATTGCTCTCTGGCAAGTGATTTAGCGGCAAACGCAACCTTAAGCGCACTGCCATAAACCTGTGGCTGTAAGCGATGATAAAACGGGCTAAACCGGCGCAAACTGGAATTGATCATCACCACCCCAGCTATTTCATCAGGGTAACGTTCAGCCCATTGACAGGCGATCATCCCGCCCATGGATAGAGTCACTAGTAGCAACTTCTCTGTGCTTTGTAGTGGCGCGATTTTGGTTCGTAAATCGTCAACCATGGCCGCCATACTGGTGCCGGATTTATCTTGGCAACAATCACCATTGCCTGCGATATCGGGCGTCTCAATCACATAGTTGGGTAATGCTTGGGCCAATTGCTGCGGCCAGTCGTTCCAATGTCGGTGATCGCGGAGTATTCCGCGGAGCAAAACTAGCCGTAATTTCATGTTGTTGCCTCGCCGTCATACCAGAGCTTTATTGCCGCTCGATTGTCTTTATGAATTTGCTCGGGTTTGGTTTTCATCCAATTGCCATAACTGGCCACAGCCATCATGAGAAAATC
Source organism: Neiella litorisoli (assembly GCF_014773395.1). GTDB lineage: Bacteria > Pseudomonadota > Gammaproteobacteria > Enterobacterales > Neiellaceae > Neiella > Neiella litorisoli. The sequence goes on from NZ_JACXAF010000008.1 coordinate 138,836, forward strand.
CAGTAGCGGATAATGACGCCGCAAAATGCGTGAGCGTCGGTGGGGTAATTCGGGATGAAATAAGCTGCGATAACGCAATAACTGTCGCGGGTTCTTCTTCACCCAAAGCCAAGAGCCCATTTCAAGCGTCAGCGGTAAAAACGTTGCCGCTGGCTGTTGCCTGAGGCTGTTGTCATAAAGCAAGTCCCAAACATCGCCGTGGGTGGTGTAGGAATGAGCCTGCGGCTCCACTTGATACAAGCCGTGGTTGGGAAAGGTTTTGACAAATAAACGATTCAGCCGGTACATCACATTTAAGTCGCGAATGGGCTCAAATGCGCCCGCGTAGGGAAACCACAACCGGTCTTTAAAACCAAAGCCACTGTGAACATCGAGGGTCAAACTAAATGGCCGACCACTAATTTGCCCGCTCATGAAATCGTAAAGCGCTCGTAACTCTGGCTCCATCGGCGCACCTTTGGGCCCCCGATACCAAGGTAGTAAACGGCTCAGGCGATGACCTCCGAGCAAGGCCGGCACCTTGCCCTTAGCGTCAATCGGCGCATTTCGCATTAAATCGATGCCATTGGGGTTACAGCGACGGTTGTGATACATGCCGCCGGGGTTGGCAATTGGGATGATCACCAACTTCAATCCAGCCAGTTGGCAACCGACCGAGTCGTCCCAGCGCATCCGCTCAAGCAAACTGTGCAAGTAAGCCAGCAGCACTTGCGTGCCAATGCGCTCCACGCCATGAATGCCACCAATCAAACCAAGTAGCGGCGCATCGGGCGCGGTAGAGCCCAGCTCAATGGCATGGATTGGCAGCAGGCTGTCAGCGACTTCGATTTCGCTGAGCACGGTCGCGCGCGCTCTGTCGCCCGCTCGCGCCAATAAATGCTCCAGTTCAAACAGCTCTGGTAAATGACGCTTGAGAGTAAATAATCGAGTTGAAGCCATATGGCCCTCAACAAACCGAGTGATGATAAAAACTATAGCCAAGACAAGGGCCTAACTGTGGCTGTCACAAATGTTTAATACCACGCTAGAGACCACCTGCTGCCAGAGGCAACAAAGCCAGCTTGCGCTGGCTTTGGAAGTCACTCGATGATGTTAATCAGGAGCATGCTCTATGGGTTATAGCCGGTGTGGGTGTTGTCCAGCGCGTAGAAGGTAGCTTGGACATAATCATTGCCATCTCCGGTATTGTTCTGATTGTACACGCCCGCTTTAAAGTACATATACTGGCTGGCGTCATCATAACCGGATGCTGACATGTCCACTTGTTGCACTACATCGGCCTTACCATCGCGCATGATGGTCACGGTTAGGGTATTGCCAACCACTCGGATTGAATAACTGAACTGCTCATCGAGGGCAATACCGTCAGCTGGGTTGCTGGCACTGCTCGATCGGCTGCCAATCATTTCATAATACTGCTCGCTGCCCGTGCGTGGCTCGTGGGCAATATAAATCGACCCCTTGGCGTTATCTTTCAGTTTGCGATAGTAAATCCGCACAGGCTCGTCGTCATTAGCGTGGATCTGACCGATGATCACGCGACCTTGCTGGCTACTGTCACCTGTTGTGGTGACATGATTCACCGCCAGCGTTGCGGTCAGCAAACCATCAACACCTCCTGCTGCGCTTTGAGCGGATGAAGGCGCACTGCTGAAGACCCAGTTATTGCCACCAACACCTTTGGTGCTGTAGCTGGTGTCGCCCCGGCGCAGCATTTCGCGCAATTCGGAGCGCGTGTAGCTGGTGTTGGTGGACGTTTTAGGGCCATCAACAGGAGCTTTGAACACCATGCCGCCGTCGCTGCCAGTGTAGAACCAACTGCTGTGCTCATAGCCACTCGATAATTCGATTTCCTTAATGGTATCTGATTTGCCATCGCCATCATTATCAACCGGCACGCCGAGGGTCCAATCGAGCAAGTCGAAATTGCCTGACGGCGGCAGATTTGGATCGAGATCGCCCGTAACCGGCGGGTCAACCGGCTCTTCGCCACCACCTTGTTGCCAGTTGCAACCATGCACCTGCACTTCGGTCAAACTGTTCCAAGTATTGGCCGAGTTGCCATAACCGGTGTAGCGAACATAACGGGCATTGGAGTCGGCTAAAGCAAAGCTTTCTAGCGCCAACGAACTGCCAGCGGAATTGGCGCTGGTCAGCACCGGCGTCCAGTTGCTGGCATCGCTTGATGTTTCGAGATCGAATGAAGCGCTGCGTTGATCGCCCTTGTAAAACGCCAATGACATCGTCGAGATATCGGCAGTGCCGCCCAGATCCCAAACGATTTGCTGACCAACACCATTATATGACCAGCGCGTGTTGAGATTGTTATCGATGGTATTGGCAGGACCATTGCCATCATTGCCGCCATCATCTGATGCGGTGGCAATGCTCAGCACATCATTACAGTCGCCTGCTGGCGGCTCGGTCGGGGTGCCGCCTTGATCGATTAGAGCAAAACTATCAAAACGACCTTCAGCACCGTCATATTCACCATACACCGTGACCGACGAAGCGCTGCCAGATTGAAAATCGACGGTTACCAATTCAAAGTCAGAACCACCGCCTGTTGCCGAGTAATTGTTACCATCGACGATCACGCCGATGCGACCAGCGCCTTTGATATAGGCTTGCAGCTGATAGCTAGTGCTACCATTCACCGCAACGACTTGCTCAACGCTGCCACCACTGCCGCTAATCTTGGCGGATTTAGAGCCGCTATGGGCAACGCTCGACAGCGACGATGGATCGGAATCTACCCAACCGTCCCAACTGCTTTCAAATCCTGGGTTTGTGATGGTTGCCGCCATGGCTTGTTGTACAGCAAAGGTAAGCGCAAAGCTCGCAGCAATAGTTAGTTTCTTTGGAGCTGCTTGAATTAGTTGTTTCATTTAAGGGCCTTTTCTAACGGATTATCGAATGCGGTTTGTTCTGAGACCTAAACGTCCGAGTAAAAGAGTTCCCCTGCCGTTGCTGCCACCTGATTATTTTGACCTTCAGCAACCAGCATTACGCAAACCGCGAACGCTATAAAAACACAGTAAAAACAACCGTCAACCAAGCAACCTGTCTGACCAAAAATGACTTATATTAATAATCACCCCAAATTAATTAGTCGAATAGAGCCACCAAACCATATTGAAAATAAGCCCAACCCCCTATGACCAATAACCAAAAATCGTAAACAACAAAAAATTTACATAAAATTAATAATTTTGTTATGACCAAACAAATTTACCAGCGTCACAAAATCGCCAGACCAATCAGCAAGCGCAATTGCAACTTCGCTTGATATGCGCCATCGAAGGTGGAGAATTTGGTCGGCGTCATCTAGTATCGAGGGCGTTATTGCCACCCTTACCCATCTCGCCCATAACAACAAGGAAGAATTTGTGAAAACAAAGCTTTTTGCCATCATCATGGCACTACTGTTCGCCCCGCAAGCTTGGTCCTTGCCGGAATTAAACCAAGCCACTTTGCAGTCAGTGCTGGATCTGATGGCCGATATGAACCAGCTTGCCGAGCAACACCCAGAATGGGATAGCGAGGAAAGCCAGGCTGACTTTTTTGCCGATGATGGCTCAGGTTTTATCGCTCACCTTAAACGCGTTGGCGCCTATGACAGCGTCAACAAAATTGCCGTGAAACACGGTTTTGACGACATTCAACAAGGTTTTGGTACCTTCCGACGCGCTGCTCTGGCAGGCATGAGCTTGCAGTTTGAAGCGGTAGGAATGGACTTTGCTGAGTTTCAACAGTCGCTCAAACAACGCCTTGATATGATGAAACAAAATGGCGCCAGCGCTGAGATGTTGGCAGAGCAAGAAGCGCAACTGGCTGAGTTTGGTGCAATTGCAACGGCCTTAGAGCAAGTGCCTGCAGCCGATAAAGAACAAATGATGCAACACATTCAATGGTTCTTTAGTCAACTCGAAGCCGCAGGATTAGCCGGCGATCTCGGTCAATAACGTCAGTCATTCGGGCCTTGCCGAGATTGCGTCAGGTCGACACGTCGTCCTGACGCAACCTGCTACTTGGCCTTAAACTTGGCCAGCTGAGCGTCCAGCTCAACCACCACGTCATGCATCAGATGACTAATATCCTCAACCTTGCCGGCCATCGCGGCAATTTCCCGACCTGAGTCACCAATTGCCGAGACATTGCGGTTAATGTCTTCAGTGACATGACTTTGCTCTTCAGCCGCAGTCGCGACTTGCGCCGCATTGTCATTAATGCCGGCAATCATGCCGGTCATTTGCTCCATGCCTTGATAGCTGCGCTCGGTTTCTTCAACCGTCACAATGACTCGGTCTTTACCACGGTTAATTTGCTCAACTGTTTTAGTGACTTCCTGTTGTAACCCCTGAATCAGATTATTGATTTCCTCAGTCGAATCCTGGGTTCGTCCAGCTAAGTTACGCACTTCATCGGCAACCACGGCAAATCCCCGACCTTGTTCCCCGGCTCGAGCGGCCTCAATGGCTGCATTCAGCGCCAGCAAATTAGTTTGCTCGGCAATGCCACGAATGGTATCGAGGATCCCTGAAATCTCACTACTGCGCTCGGCAACCTGAGAAATACGCACGCCCGCTTCGTCCATGTCATCTGATACCGCTTTGATTTCATTCACCGTTTGGGCAAACGAAGCGTGGGTTTGTTCGAGCACACTGCCGGCGCTGTTGGATTCATCCGAGGTGCTTTGGGCCAACGCGGAAACTTCCTGCGCGGTGGTCGACATTTCGTGAACGGCTGCGGCAACCGTTTCCGTATCGGAAAACTGCTGTTGCGCAGCAGTACTGGATGATTTGGCTGAACTGGCTAACTCAGCAGACTGCTGGCGGAGGTTTTCCGCATGACGTTGCATCGCCACAATCATATCGCGCAGCTTGCCGGTAAAGGCATTGAAACCGGCAGCCATATCAATCAGTTCTTTGTGCTGCTCAATATCCAGCGTTAGGGTCAGATCGCCTTCAGCGCCCGATAAGTAGGTAAAACGGCGACTCATCGCCGACAACGGGCGGATAAAACTATTGATAATAAAGGCCACCAAAGCCACTGCCAGTGCAGTACTGACGACGGTGAAAATCACCATTTTCCACATGGTGCTGTCAAACGCATTGGAGAGTTGTTGTTGAAACGACAAGGACTGTTGCAGCGCAATGTTTTTGTCGAGGCGGAACACCAGCTGCCAGTTCGAATCGGCACCATCCACTTCGATTGACGCCGTGGTGATGTAAAAATCAGCTGTTTCAATTAATCCGTTGCTGCCGCCAGCAAGCGCCTCGGCTAGTGTGGCATCAGTATCTTTAAGTTGTTTGCCAAGGGCATCAGGGTAACGACTAGAGGCCGCTAATAACTGCATGCCGCTGATCAGCATCATATCGCCCTGACCGTTCATCAGCTCCCCGGCAACGTCGCTGATACGCTGCTGAATGACCGGTAAGTTAATGTCGACGCCGACCAGACCACGGAACTTGCCATCAGCAATCACCGGCCACGACAGAGACGTCATTAACTCTTCTAAGCCCGGCGAGATCTCATACAAATAGGGCTCGAGCAAACAAGGTTTGAGGGTGTCATAGCTGCACAAATACCACTCCGATTCACGAATCCCGAGTTCATCTCGCTCCGCCAAGTATTTTTCATTTGGGTCATCAACCGCTTCATAAACCAATTGATTGCCGTCACGGTACCAATAGACCTCCAGTGCCCCATCACGACTGCTATGGGCCGGCTGATTGACGTTGGCAAAATCGCGACTGTCATAACCGTTCGGCTCAAACTGGGCGTAGATGGAGCTGACCCCCGTATGCGCCGACAACACGTATTCGGTGATTGATTTAACTTGTTGCCGCGGCAGCGGCTCGCCACCGGCATGGCTCGACGTGCGACTCAACACGGTAGCGACAGTTTTCGGAATATCAAAAGAGCGATTGATATAGCCTGCGACCTCTTCGGCCGCACCAAGAGTGGCATAGCGCATGGTGCTAATCACCTGCGTCTCCATGGTCTCAGCCGCAGCAGCACTGGACTCCTCGCCAGTCGCTTGCAATGACTGATACACCATCACCCCCAAGATCCCCTGCGTTAACAGCAAGATAAGTGAAATCATTAACAATAATTTGCGGCGAAGCGACCAAGCTGCCATAACCTTCTCCAAGTCGAGGCGACCAAACAATCGATGCTGAATCCGAAACCGGTACGATGGTTATCGCCCGAGAATTCAACCACTAACATCAATTGAGCTTAGTCAGAACAACGAAAAGGCGCTACAACTCACGCCGCAGCGCTGCTAAACTATCGCTCCTTTGCCAGTCTGACGAGATTTTGTTGCCATGCGCACCAGTCAATATCTGTTATCTACTTTAAAAGAAACGCCTGCCGATGCAGAGGTGATCAGCCACCAGCTGATGCTGCGCGCGGGTATGATCCGAAAAGTTGCTGCCGGCCTGTATAACTGGCTGCCAAGCGGTTTGCGCGTGTTGCGCAAAGTCGAACAAGTGGTTCGCGAAGAAATGAATCGTGCCGGTGCTGTTGAAGTACTGATGCCGGTTGTGCAACCAGCAGACCTGTGGGAAGAATCAGGTCGCTGGGAAGATTACGGCCCAGAGTTATGCCGTTTGAAAGACCGTCATGAACGACCATTTGTCCTCGGTCCTACGCACGAGGAAGTGATCACGGCGTTGGTTCGCAACGAAGTAGCTAGTTACAAACAGTTGCCACTGAATCTGTACCAAATCCAAACCAAGTTCCGCGATGAAATTCGCCCTCGTTTCGGCGTCATGCGTGGTCGTGAATTCACCATGAAGGATGCTTACTCGTTTCACCTGAGCCAAGAATGTTTGGAGCAAACCTATCAAACCATGTTTGATGCCTACTGCCGGATCTTCGAGCGCTTAGGTTTGGATTACCGTCCGGTTATTGCTGACACCGGCTCGATTGGCGGCAGCGCGAGCCATGAATTCCACGTCTTGGCTGATAGCGGTGAAGACGATATCGCATTTTCAACTGGCTCAGATTACGCCGCCAACGTTGAAATGGCCGAAGCGGTTTGCTCGCAGCAACGCCCAGAAGCAAGCGAAGCCTTAACCGAGTTTGATACGCCAAACGCCAAGACCATTGCCGATCTCACCGAACAATTTGGTATTGCTGCTGAAAACAGCATCAAGACGTTGATTGTCAAGGCTGCTGAAGACAGTGAACACGAGTTGGTGGCATTGCTGGTTCGTGGCGATCATGAGCTCAATGAAATCAAAGCTGAAAAACTGGCGGCTGTTGCAACGCCGTTGCAATTTGCATCCGATGAAGAAATCAAAGCTGCCGTTGGCGCCCTTCCCGGCTCACTCGGCCCAGTGAAACTGTCCTTGCCACTATTTGCTGACCGTGCTGTTGCTGCCATGGCCGATTTTGTTGCCGGCGCTAACGTTGATGGTAAACACTATAAGGGCATCAATTGGGGCCGTGATGTAGCCGAGCCTGAAGTCGCAGATTTGCGCAATGTTCAAGCTGGCGATCCAAGCCCATGTGGTCAAGGTGAGCTGGACATCAAACGTGGCATCGAAGTGGGTCATATTTTCCAGTTGGGTGATAAGTACTCACAAGCGATGAATGCGGGTGTCTTAGGTGAAACCGGCAAGCATCAAATCATGACGATGGGCTGTTACGGTATTGGTGTATCGCGCATTGTGGCTGCAGCCATTGAGCAAAACCACGACGATCGCGGCATTATCTGGCCTGACGCTTTGGCGCCATTCCAAGTGGTGATCATTCCAATGAACATGCACAAATCACATCGAGTAAAAGAAGTCGCCGATAAGCTTTATGCGGATCTGCAAGCGGCGGGCATTGATGTGTTGTTTGATGACCGTAAAGAGCGTCCGGGCGTGATGTTCAATGACATGGAATTAATTGGTATTCCTCACACTATCATCATTGGTGAACGCGGCTTGGATAAGCAAGTGGTGGAGTATAAAAACCGCCGCGACGGCGAGAAGCAAGAAGTCGCCATCGACGGCGCCATTGCCCATATCAAGTCTGCGCTGTCTTAATCAACTGCTAGAGACTGCAATAGCTAACGCCACCTTCGGGTGGCGTTTTTGTTTGCTTAGGCTCAATGATTATTTTGAGCGGAGCTGCATCAAGCTGCTCATATCAAAGACGCCGTGAAATCATCCATGATGGCTCCACTGCAGCCTCCCTGCTGCAGAGGCTTTGATATGAGCAACTTGATTCCGCTTTGGTTAGCTCTGGCGCAGCGATTGCTCTGGAAATGTACGAAGAACTGTCAAAAGTGGCTTGGAATTGGTGGCGTCGAGCTTCTGTCGCAGGGATGCGACAGTAGAGCCTATAGGGACATATTTACGGCGTCTCGACGAAATCAATTGCAAGCTGCTTGTCTGGCGACCTCGGTTATTGTCCGATAAATCATTACGCCTCAGCTGCATCAAGCTGCTCATATCAAAGACGCCGCGAAATCATCCTTGATGGCTCCACTGCAGCCTCCCTGCTGCAGAGGCTTTGATATGAGCAACTTGATTCCGCTTTGGTTAGCTTCGGCGCGGCGATTGCTCTGGAAACAGTCGAAGCAGAGTCGTAAAGCGGGTGAAACCTTGAGTCAGCAAGCGTCTGCCGTAGGGAGCGGCAGTCGAGCGGCCATGGATGGCTTCACCGCGTCTTGCTGAATTAAGGTTTTACCCCGCATTGATACACAGTTCAGAGAACGAATCCGACAGCGATTTTCAAAACTTGTATCAATAGCTACATCAAGCTGCTCATATCAAAGACGCCGTGAAATCATCCATGATGGCTCCACTGCAGCCTCCCTGCTGCAGAGGCTTTGATATGAGCAACTTGATTCCGCTTTGGTTAGCTTCGGCGCGGCGATTTATCTGGAAACATTCGAAGCAGCGTCGTAAAGCGGGTGAAACCTTGAGTCAGCAAGCGTCTGCCGCAGGAAGCGGCAGTCGAGCGGCCATGGATGGCTTCACCGCGTCTTGCTGAATTAAGGTTTTACCCGATTTATTGGAAGAAGGCATACCGTTCGTCCTGAACATCGCCGCTCCTGTGCATCCATGCACTCGCGGCATACCGTTCATCCTGAACATAAAAAAGGCCGCTGTTTCCAGCGGCCAACTTAAAGGAAGTGCATGTTTCCTATTAGAACTTGTAGCTAGCACCAATGGCGTAGCGAGCAGAGCCCTGAGTCGCACTCAGCATTTGCTCTTTGTAGCGCCCATGAATGCGTTGCTCTTCTTCCAGTACGTTCAAACCTTCGAAGAAAATACTCAACTGGTCATTCACTTCATAGCTCACGCTCACGTCCAACTGACCGTAAGACTCTGTGAACTGAGGTGCTGGACCACCCGCTTCCGCTTGACCTGTTCCTGACAAGAAATCATCACGCCAGTTGTAAGCCGCTCGAGCTTGCAAGCCATCTTTGTCATAGAACACAGAGAAGTTTGCAGAGTCACTCAAACCAGGCAGAGCGAACTGTTCAGTGGTGGTTTCAACATCGTACTCGGTGTCACCGCTGACGAAGGTCGCATTCGCTTGGAAACCGAAACCAGTGTCCCAGAACCAGTGCTGCCATGCGATTTCCCAACCGTGAGTGCGGAGATCTTCAACGTTATTCGGGCGATTAACCAACCAAGTCACGACTGGATCATCGTCACTTTGACGGATTACCGTGTTGTCACCCACTTGCTCACCATAGCCATTGTCAATCAACCACTGGAACACGTTTTCATCAGTTGCTGGCACACCATCGGCCGCCAATTGTGAGCGAGCCAACTCAGCGCGAGGACCAACATACGGGTCGCGTAGACCGTCGTACTGCACTTCGCTGATGGTGGTTTGCAGGAAGTTTTCTACGTCTTTGTTAAACCAACCTGCAGACACATAACTTGCTTCGTCGTAGTAGTACTCAAGCGACAAATCAATGTTATCGGAGCTGAATGGCTCCAGCCCTGGGTTACCAGAGAAGCCAGTGCGCGAGCCAGGCTTAGGCTGATTAGTTAACGAGTTGGTTGCCTTCATTTGACCCAGCGTTGGGCGAGTAATGGTTTTGCTCAAAGAAACACGGGCAATTAAATCGTCAACGATTTCCAGATTGATATCTAAGTTCGGTAAGAACTCGCTGTAATCACTGGTTTCGCGGGTGTAAGTCTGTTCTTCAGACTTCTGAGTGAACCACTCTTGGCCAGAAATCCACTGGAGTTCTTCGGCAACTGTTTGCAAGCTGCTGGCAGTCACATCAGTTTTTTCGTAACGGCCACCGAGCAGCACATTCAATGGCATTTCCATCAGTTCAGTTTCAACACTCAGCTGAATGTAGGCACTGGTGGTTTCTTCTTGCACCTTATGGTCGTCTTGCCAAGGGGCAGCAACATATTGCACGCCAAACAAGTCCTCAGCTTTCGCCATCGAGGTTTTTTGATTGTAGGTGTAGTAGTAAGGAATACGGATATCTTTACCACCACCAGAGAAGTCACCTAAGAAGTCTTTGCCAAGCAGCACCAACTCCATGTCTTCTTCCCAAATACCTAGGTTAGCAGGGTCGTACCAACCGGCACTTTGCTGGTCATAGCTACCCCAAGCGCGAGTTTCCATATCGGTATAAGCCATACCAAATTCGATGGTATCGACAATACCCGGAATATCGATGAAGTAACTGCCGTCGAACTGATACTGAGTTAAGTCAGTTTCATTCTTCGCAGCCACCATACCCGCGAACAGTGAGTTGTAGTGCTCAGGTAGCAGGTTGACATCAGTACCAGGCACAGGATTGGTGAACACCGCGTCGAGCGTTGGGATCTCAGTGCTTGACGCATCATAGGTCTTGGTGTCGAAGTTGAAACCGCCTTTAATGAAGAAAGTACGGTTAGTGCCGTTGCTCAGCGCTCCATTAGACTCTGCAGAAGAATCATGGGCATCAAAGCTGAGCGCCAAATCATCATTGACCTGCCAATCGATATTCAGGCCCAGCGATTTGTTCTCGTTCTCTGATGCTTCCATGCTCATGGTACCGGAGTAGTCGCCACCAAATTCAGTGACCACATCAAAGGTGCCGTTCTCATCAACATGAGCGGTGTCAACACTGTTATAGCCTTGGAACCAAAGGCCGAAGCTATCAACATAGCTTTCGTCTTCCAGCTTGGAGTAGGTGTAATCAGTGGTGATCACCAAGTTATCCATTGGCGCATATTGGAACACGACTTGAGCGTTATAACGCTCACGTTCAACATCGGTTGAGCTAAAGCCCATGTTACGGGCATAGAAGTAGTTGCCATGAGGGTTTTGGTTGTCATCAACCAACTCACCTGAGGCCGTTTTGTTTTCGAGCCAAGTAGCAAATGCGGAATCTTCAGTATTGAACTGGCGCCAGCCATCGATACCTGCTTTGGTGATGGTGCTGTCGCGTTTTTTGTAAGAAGCAGAAACACCGATACCAATAGTGTCGTCCATGAAGGTGTTGCTGAAGATGCCGGAAACTTCTGGTGTGTAATCATCGCCGCTACCATCAACGCTATCGTCAACGCTGGTATCGTGATGCACTTTACCGGTTACCGTGGCAACCATGCCATCATTGTCAAATGGGCGGGCGGTGCGGATATCAATGGTGGCACCAATACCGCCTGAAGGCAGATCGGCTCGACCAGTTTTGGAAACAGCTACTTCAGACACGCTTTCCGAGGCGATGTTGGCAAAGTCGAATGAACGAGTCGACTCACTGGCAGTGCCAGATGTCGGCATGGTACGGCCGTTGAACAAGACTAAGTTGAAGTCAGGGCCAAAACCACGAACAGTCACCTTGCTACCTTCACCGTTAACACGGTCAATGGACACGCCAGTGATACGCTGTAGCGATTCTGCCAGGTTAGTATCTGGGAACTTACCAATATCCTCTGCCGAAATAGCATCAACTACACCAGCTGAGGTACGCTTTAAATCCATCGCTTTGGCTTGCGAGCTGCGAATACCGGTAACCTGAATTACTTCGGTATCGTCCGCAGGAATTTCATCGGCGGCTTGAGCCGGAATCAATGCCGCAGCACCGAGCACCAAAGACAAACTGGCTGCCAGTTTTGTTTTAGTGAACATTGTGTGTTTCATGAACTGTCTCCGTATAGACTTAATTATTCACGAGTAGCGCAATCACTCATGATTTATAACGGGTGAAAAACCATACTGCCCATGTGAACGCATTTACTTAGCGTGTAACCGCTTACGTAAGCGCTTTCATGATGAATTAAGTTTAATCCGCTACCCGCGAACAAATCAATGTTGTGTCCCTTTCCCAGATCACAAAAACAACATGTGCAACACAAGATACCAATTGCGCCATTACAACCAGCCACAATTAATCATTAATGCTTTAACCAAAATTAAATAAGCAACTGTTAAATAACAATTAAAATTCATACCCCAATCGATAAACAAACGATTCCGAGGATACATTTCAGATCTGCTGGAGACCGCCAAATGGCCCAAATAGAGCATAAGCTCCGATTTTTTATGTCATAAATGAGAGCTGGATCGACAAACCAAACAACCCAATGTAAGCGCTTACCCAATTTTTCATTACACGTTCAAGTGTAAGACCTAACATAAGCTTTAAGTGAGTTGGCATCACAATGACCAACTCCGCCTTGCGACAAGTGTTATCACAGTGACAAACAGCAACGACAAAAAAGCCGCTGTTTACAGCGGCTTCAAACAGTCCAATTAGCCTTCTTGGTTAGAAGGTGTAACGGGCGCCCAATGCATAACGAGCACTGTTTTCTTGTGCACGCAACATTTGCTCTTTGTAGCGACCATGGATACGCATTTCTTCTTCAAAGATGTTAATACCTTCGGCAAACACGGTCAGTTCCTCAGTCACATCGTAACTGATGCTGAAGTCCCACTGGCCATAAGATTCAGTGAACTGAGGCGCTGGACCGCCAGATTCTGCTTGGCCAGTGGCCGACAGGAAGTCATCACGCCAGTTGTAGGCGATTCGCGCTTGCAAACCGTCTTTATCATAGAAGGCAGCAAAGTTAGCCGAATCACTCAAACCAGGCAGTGCGAACTGCTCATCGGTGCGCTCGACATCGTACTCAGTATCACCAGTCACAAAGGTGGCATTAGCAGAAACACCAAATCCGGTATCCCAGAACCAATGCTGAGCAGCGATTTCCCAACCATGAATGTTTAAGTCTTCAACGTTGTTAGGCTGACTGATCTGCCAAGTGATCACCGGATCATTGGCACTTTGAGGGACTCGGCCATCAGCGTCGCCATAGCCATTGTCGACTAGCCAACCATGAACGGCTTCATCACTCGGTACACCACCGGCTGCGGTGATTTCAGCACGAGCAAGCTCCGCTGCTGGACCAACATATGGGTCGCGCAAATGATCGAACTCTTGTTCAACAATGGTGTTCATCAGGAAGTTCTCTACTTCTTTATTGAACCAACCTGCTGATACGTAGCTTGCTTCACCATAATAGTATTCAACCGAGAAATCGAGGTTGTCTGAGCTATAAGGTTTCAAAGCTGGGTTACCGGCAAAGCCTGAACGACCACCGACTTTTGGAATGGCGGTTAATGACGTCGTTGCACGCATTTGTCCCAGCGTTGAGCGCGTAATGGTGTTGCTGTAGCTAAAGCGAACCTTCAGATCTTCAATGACTTCTAAGTCGATATCGAGACTTGGCAAGAACTCTTTATAGTCATGGGTTTCATGGCTAAAGGTCGAGGTGTCAGCAAACTCGGTAACCCACTCGGTTGGATTTAGCCAAACCACGCGCTCGGCATCTTGCTGCAAGCTGCTGGCGGTCACATCAGTTTGCTCATAGCGAATACCAGCCAGTACATTAAGCGGCATGTCATTGAATTCACTTTCGAAGTTGAACTGCAAGTAAGCTGACTTGGTTTCTTCTTCAATGTGATGATCATCAGTAAACGGAATGGCTTTGTATTCGACATCGTACAACTCTTCAGCACGCGCCATTGCTGCGTCTTGATCGTAGCTGTAGTAATAAGGGATCAGCATGTCACTGCCGCCACCGGAAAAGTCACTGAGGAAGCCTCCGCCGAGACTTTCATACGACATATAATCCGCCCACTGCCCTTTGTTGCCATACCAGCCGGCGCTAATCGGACCGGTGTAACTAGCACCTGCGTGGGTTTCCATTTTCAGATAAGACAAACCAAAGTCGATGGCGCCAAGAGAATCAGAGCTATCGTTAATCCAAGTACCATCAAATTGCACTTGGGTGACATCGGTTTTGTTTTTACCAGCGCGAACACCAGCAAATAAAGTGGCGTAATCTTCAGGCTGCAGATGCGGCTCACCGGCAGGATTCAGATCGACGTAGTTGGCGCCAAGCAGCGGAATATCCGTGTTACGGGCATCATATGTTTTGTCTGCAACATTCAATGCGCCAGCAATAAAGAACTTATTATCGGCACTATCACCTAAGGTACCCTCGGCGGTTGCTTCGGAATCGTGGGCATCCAAACGCAATTCAAGCAAATCATTGACCTGCCAAGCGATGTTTAAACCCAGCGATTTGTTTTCGTTCTCTGAAGCGTTTTGTTGCATGGTGCCAGAGTAGTCACCGCCAACTTCGGTGGCGTATACGAAGGTACCATTTTTATCAACTTCAGCTGCGGTCAGGTTACCAAGGCCCGAGAACCATAAACCAAAGGTATCGGCTTCAGACTCATCTTCGAGTTTCGAGTAGGTGTAATCAACCGTGACTTCCATGGTGTCGATGGGCGCATACTGCAATACCAACTGCGCATTGGTACGCTCACGCTCGGTATTGGTGATGCCAAAGCCAATATTACGCGCATAGAAGTAGTTGCCGTATGGGTTGCTGTTCATGTCATTCAAATCAACAGTCCCCGCTTCGGCGCGTGCTTTCAGATCGATCACATCCTGTGAATCGTCATTAAACTGGCGCCAACCATCGATGGTTGCGGCATTGGTGGTACTGTCACGTTTGACATAAGAGCCGGAGAAACCAATACCAAAGGTTCCATCCATAAAGGTGTTGCTGATTAAACCGGAGATCTCAGGGGTATAGTCATCGCCATCTTCAACACCGGTATCATGGTGAACTTTCGCCCCTACTGTTGCGACCAAACCATCATTGTCGAATGGCCGAGCCGTTTGGATATTGATGGTGGCGCCAATACCACCTGAAGCCACGTCCGCTTTACCAGTTTTGTACACTTCGACGCCGCTAACGCTGTCAGAGGATAAGTTGGCAAATTCAAATGAACGAGTTGACTCACCTTCAACCTGTGCCGTTGGCATCACTCGGTTGTTGAGCAATACCAAGTTAAAGTCTGGACCAAAACCACGAACGGTTACCTTACTACCTTCGCCATTGACCCGATCAATCGAGACACCAGTGATGCGCTGAAGTGATTCGGCTAAGTTGGTGTCAGGGAATTTACCAATGTCCTCGGCAGAGATCGCATCTACGACACCTGCGGAGGTACGTTTCAGATCCATGGCTTTGGCCTGCGAGCTGCGAATACCGGTGACCTGAATGACTTCTGTATCATCAGCTGGTACTTCTTCGGCGGCCTGTGCTGAGAACAAGGTTGCTGCGCCAAGAACTAAAGAAAGGCTTGCCGCCAATTTAGTTTTAGCGAACTTTGTGTGTTTCATGAAGAGCTCCATTTTATAATTTTTGATGCACCACGATTCCGTGGTTGCAGTTTTTTGTGCGGATAAAAATCCTGCTTCCCCCGCTAACGCTTTTCTTTTGAATGCCAACAACACATTCAACCACCAAGTAAGCGCTTTCACGGCAAAGCAAGTCTACTGCCGAAAACTTGCGTAAAGCAACGCACAAAATCGCCTTCAGATCACACAAACAACAAAGTTTAAGCAAATATTTAACGAGACAAAAAAATATAATCAGGATTATCAAAAACTATCTAAGAAACACACAACAAGCCCAAATAAAAATAAATATACACTTAAAACAGATAGTTGAAATAAACTAAAAAATTAGTTGATTTAATATCATGTAAGTAAGCAACTACATCAAGCGAGTTAACAAAGACATCTTGCCTATTTTTCGAACGATTCGTTGTTTACCAACGAAAACCTAAGAAAATACATGTAAGCACTTTCTTTTATGGGCGTTTTATCACAGTAATTCGAAGTAATTTAGTTTCGATTAGGCCACACATCGACAATGGCCGCATCGGTGGGAGTTTGTATCAAATCAAGAATTTGATCATTGCTAAACCAGGCGGTCGGCTGATCAGCCATACTGACAATAAAGGCATTCAGGATCTGTTGAACTAGAGCCTGTTGACGAAGAAAGGAAGTTTGTGAGTCTGAGATTTCGCCAAAGCAACGTACAAGCTCAACCGAAACCGAATTCAGCGATTGTCCTGACCGGTGGCGGTGCGCGCGCCGCTTATCAAGTTGGCGTACTCAAAGCCATCTCCGAGTGCTTTCCTGGCGGCAAAAAACTACCATTCGACATTATTTGCGGCACGTCGGCCGGTGCCATTAACGGCACCGCCCTATCATGCTACGCCGCCAATTTCCGCTTGGGCATCAAGAAAATTGAATGGGTGTGGCGCAATTTTCAGACCTCCAAGGTCTACCATTCCGACATCCGAGGAATCTTCCGGCAGCTACTCAGGAACATCATGCCCATTGCCGCCAGCCAGCCCGACCGAGCGCTAGCGGTCCTGAATAATGCCCCGCTCCATGAGTTGCTTAGCAAGCTGCTCGATCTATCGAGGATTGAGCGCAATATCGACCGCGGCTTTCTCAAGGCGGTGTCAGTCAGCGCGTCGAGTTATGCCACCGGCAACTCGGTGTGCTTCTTCCAAGCTGAGCCTGAGATAGGTGATTGGTATCGTGTGCGTCGGCGTGGCGTCAGAACGCCGCTCGCGTTCGAACATTTAATGGCTTCTTCCGCGCTTCCTATGGTGTTTCCAGCCAGTAAGATTGGCCAACGTTATTATGGTGATGGCTCCATTCACCAACTTGCGCCGCTCAGTCCGGCCATTCACTTGGGTGCTAGGCGGATCCTAGTTGTCGGCACCAGTGACTTGCCCGATCGCTCCTCCACTGCGGCGATGCCACCACCGAGCGCTGCCGATATTGCAGGTCATTTACTCGATACCATCTTTAGTGACAGCCTGCGAGCCGATTTAGAACGGCTGCAGCGGATCAATAACACCCTAGCAATGCTGTCGCGGGCAGAGCAGCAAAAGGTCAACTTATTTCCCATCCATACCCACGTCATTAATCCGTCAGAAGAACTAAAGACGCTTGCCGCTCCCCATTACCACCGTTTGCCCGCCAGCGTAAAAATGCTGCTGAAGTTGATCGGCGCAAATCCGCAAACCAATACAGCATTGTTGAGTTACTTACTGTTTGAAAAGGAATATTGCCAGCAATTGATTGAGCTCGGTTATCGCGATGGGCTGCAACAGCGGCAAGCGGTGATGCAATTTCTATGTGAAAAGTAGGATCCATCGACACTTTGGCACGCAGCCTGCTTTATATCTCCTGAAGCGACAATTTTTTGCCGGAGTGAGCCTTTTTATGGATACCATGCAGATGTCTCCATCAGCGTTCGATGCCAACATGGACCAGGCGCGCGCCTCAGTTTTTAGCGTTTACTACAATGAACGCCCTAGCTCGTTACTGAGCATTCTACAAACGGAAATTGAATTAAAACCCTTGTTGAGATTGTACTTAGAGCAAGCTCGACAACGTGTCAGCCTTGATGGCATTAGCCTTTTCTGGAACAACCAGCAGTATCACGTGGGTGATACCTCAAAGAGCTACCGCCTCACGGTTGAGTGGACCATTGACGATCATGAGCCAGTGAAACTGGCCTACACCAGTCGTCACAAGTTTGACAATCACAAGCACCAGCAGCTCGATTGGTTGCAGCGCCAGCTGCATTTCCCGCTTCGCAACGCCCTGCGCTACGAAAGCATGAGACAGCAAGCCCGCACCGATCACCTAACCAACATAGGTAATCGAGGCGCATTCGACGATCACGCCTATCGTTACATGTCACAGGCCAGGCGTAGCCGGCAAAATCTTGCCATCGTGTTGCTTGATTTAAATGACTTCAAACAGGTCAATGACCACTATGGTCATTTGATGGGCGACCGAGTACTGCAAGCCGCCGCCGAGTGTTTGCAAACGGCGATTCGTGGCTCCGATCTGCCATTTCGTTTTGGTGGTGATGAATATGCCGCCCTGCTGGTCGACTGCTGCGAAGAAGCGTGTTTGTTAGTACAACAGCGGATCACTGAGCAGTTTGAGCAGCACCCGCTGCTGACCAAACTTGGCATTTCCGCCAGTATCGGTGCCGCGATGTACACCAATGCCGATAATATAGAAACGTGGCTTGCTCGAGCTGATCAGGCTATGTACGACATGAAGCGTCACAAGAAGTCACTGTCAGCTTAATTCAATGTGCCAGCCTGATTCGCCTGGCTGGCACTCATATCCTTGCGCGACCCAGTAGCCAATCGCCGCGACACATTCCTCACCATAAAATAACAGCGGGATCTGCTGCCTTAACCAAGGTGGAACCGCCATTTCTTGCCACACTTTTTTCAGCTCTCGCGAGCCCTGCCGCATTGCCGGCCTCACCCGCTGTTTTAATTGCCCAAAACGAATGCTGACTGGCTGACCATCAAGTGGCCCCTTGAGACGCCGCGCAGCCGTGTCGCTTGGCTGTGCCGATAGCGTCCCGTTGGGTAGCGACAGCGGCTGCGGCCACTGCCAAGTCAACTGCTGCGGATACGAGGCAATATTGCCGTCAAGTAACACCAAATCATCGCGGTATCGTCGCAACTGCCACCCAGCCCAGCTCAATTGGGGTTGTGCATCTTGTTGCGCGAGCGCCACCGATTGCCACGCTTGTTGCTGCTGACGGTATGACCACAGTGGCACGCAACGCTGACGAAGCCAATGGCGCATGACCCGCTCACGGCGGGCATTCGATAGTGACTTGAGCGCACTAATCGATAAGCCATTTGCAGTGACGCAACTTTGGTAGTCTTGTGCCGTGATTTCCTCAAGAACCGCCCGGTCTTGCGCCAATAAGCTTACGCTACGACTTGCAGTCTGATTAAAGCTGGGCCAACGCTGCTGACACAACGGCAATAATTGATTACGAATGAAGTTGCGATCAAATCGGTCGTCTTGATTGCTCTCATCTTCTATCCAGCTTAATTGCTGCTCATTGGCATACTGTTGTAATTCGGCGCGAGATAACTGCAACATTGGCCGCGCCAACCAACCGCGGGCAAATGGCATCAGCGACGGCATTGCCGATAAGCCATCCAAACCACTGCCACGCTTGAGTGACAAAAACAGGGTTTCAACCTGATCGTCCTGATGATGGCCAGTTAAAACAGCACAACTTGGATGATCAACCAGAGTTTCTAGCACCCGATAGCGGGCATCACGAGCCACCGCTTCTAGACTTTGGCGGCTGCCCCTGACGAGTTGCACACGCTCATGGATAAATGGAATCGCTAATTGTTGGCAGCTGGCTTGACAGTGTTGTAACCAGCTATCGGCATTAGCTGACAAACCATGGTGAATATGGCAAGCAGAGAGTTCAATGGCAGGATGTTGCTGCTGATAGAGCGAGCAGCCATGGAGCAAAACTTGTGAGTCGATACCGCCGCTGTACGCGACAATAAAGTGAGCAACACCACGCTGTTGCAGTTCATCGAGTTGACAAAACAGCGTGGTGAGCATGGCGTTATTAGCAGTAGCCGTAACCCATTAAGCGTTGGTAGCGACGCTCTTTCAGTGCTTCGCTGTCCAATTGCTGTAACTCTTTGAGATCAGCACAAATTTGCTTTTTCAGGGTTTCCGCCATTAATACTGGGTTGCGATGGGCACCGCCAAGTGGCTCTTCCACCACATTATCAACCAACGCCAGCTCTTTCAGTCGTGGCGCGGTGATCCCCATTGCTTCTGCCGCAGTTGATGCTTTTTCCGCACTTTTCCACAAGATAGAAGCACAGCCTTCTGGTGAGATCACCGAGTAAGTGCTGTATTGCAGCATGTTGACCTTATCGCCGACGCCAATCGCCAATGCGCCACCCGATCCACCTTCTCCGATCACGGTGCAGATCACTGGCACATTCAGCTGTGCCATTTCTTTCAGGTTACGAGCAATCGCTTCACTCTGACCGCGCTCTTCTGCGCCAACTCCGGGGTACGCACCTGGGGTGTCAATAAAGGTGATGATTGGCATGTTGAAACGTTCTGCCATCTTCATCAGACGCAGTGCTTTGCGATAGCCTTCTGGACGAGGCATACCGAAGTTACGCTTGATTTTTTCTTTGGTTTCGCGGCCTTTTTGGTGGCCAAGTACAACCACTGGAATACCATCTAATCGGGCGGTACCGCCGATCAGCGACTGATCATCCGCATAAGCACGATCACCACATTGTTCATCAAATTCAGTGAACATGTTGTTAATGTAGTCTTGCGTGTACGGGCGCTGAGGGTGACGCGCCACCTGTGCGACCTGCCACGCTGACAAATCAGCAAAGATCTTTTTGGTCAGCTCGTAGCTTTTGCCACGCAGTTTTTCCAGCTCTTCATCTAAATTGACATCGACCGATGTCTCGCTGGAAACGTGCTGTAATTCTTCAATTTGGGCTTCGAGTTCCGCAATCGGTTGCTCAAAATCCAAGAAATTCAGGTGCATAGCCATTCAATGCAGTCCTATTTTGTAATTTTTATCAGAAGGCCAGAGAGACCTGCTTCGGCCCCATTAAACTTTCTAGCTCATTCATCAGGCGATCCGTTGGCGTCACCCGCCATTGGGTCCCTAATTCTAGTTCAGCCTCAGCAGTGCCGGCATCATAACAGATCCGAACGGGAGTCGTCCCGTGTTGCCATTGGCTTAACACATTTTGTAGTTCAGCCAGCCAATCTTGCCGCAATGCATTTTTGGCTAACTTAATGTTCAGACTCAAGCAGTGTCTTTCTCGAGCCTGTTCAATGTCTAATATTGAATCGGCGGACATTTTAAGGCCGCCGCTGAAGTCATCAAAGCTGACCTCTCCCTCAACGATCAATATCTTATCTTTGACGCAAAGTGATTCAAATCGTTCGACTGAATCACCAAATAAACCAACATCAAGCCGCCCAGAGCGATCATCAAGGCTCAGAATACAAATCCGTTTGCCCGATTTTTTGCTGACCATCATCCGCACGCCAATCACAAGGCCAGCCGCTTTTACTTTCTGGCCGCGATTGGTTGGGCTGACATCTTTTAATCGGTTCGAGGTATAGTTTTTCAGCTCCGATAGATACTGATTAATCGGGTGGCCGGTTAAATACAAGCCGAGCGTTTCACGCTCATATTCGAGCCACACAGACTCCGGCCAAGGATTGACCGAGGCAAATGCCTGCTGTACTTCTTCAGGCTCAGTGGTCAACAAGCCAAACATGTCGCCTTGCCCTAAGGCTTCAGCTTTGTGGTGCTGCTCGGCAGCGCGCATTGCTTCTTGTAACGTTGCCATCAAGGCTGCTCGGTGAGGGCCGAGCTTGTCCATTGCGCCTGATTGAATCAACTTCTCTAGAATCCGGCGATTGACTTTCTTCAGATCGATGCGAGCACAGAAATCAAACAAATCACGGTACGGGCCATTGGCCTCTCGCTCTTCGATAATGGCTTCAACCGGGCCTTCGCCAACGCCTTTGATGGCGCCAATGCCATAAACAATTTCACCCTCATCATTCACCGAGAACTTGTAGTAGCCCGAATTCAAATCCGGCGGACTTAACGCCAACTGCATCCGCTGACACTCATCGACCAAGGTGACGATTTTATCGGTGTTGTCCATATCGGCGGACATCACTGCAGCCATAAAGTAGGCCGGATAATGGGTTTTCAACCACAGCGTTTGATACGACACTAGGGCATAGGCTGCCGAGTGCGATTTGTTAAATCCGTATCCGGCGAATTTCTCCACCAAATCGAAGATTTTCATCGCCAGCTCGCCATCAACGCCGTTATCCTGCGCCCCCTGCTCGAACACCGCCCGTTGTTTAGCCATCTCCTCAGGCTTTTTCTTACCCATGGCACGGCGCAACAAGTCAGCGCCACCCAGTGAATAACCGGCGAGCACCTGAGCGATTTGCATCACCTGCTCTTGGTACAAGATGACGCCGTATGTCGGCTCCAAAATCGGTTGCAACGATTCATGTTGGTATTGGGCGTCGGGATAGGAGACTTCTTCGCGGCCATGCTTCCGATCGATAAAGTTGTCCACCATGCCCGAGCCCAATGGGCCGGGGCGGAACAAAGCCACCAAAGCGATGATGTCTTCAAAGCAGTCGGGCTTGAGGCGCTTGATCAGCTCTTTCATGCCGCGCGATTCAAGCTGGAATACGGCCGTGGTTTCAGCCCGCTTCAACAGATCAAAGCTAGCTTGATCGTCGAGCGGAATCGATTCAATGAAAATGGCTTCCTGACCTTTGGCTGCGCGGCGCGGATTAAGCATATCCAACGCCCACTGGATAATGGTCAGCGTCCGCAACCCAAGAAAGTCGAACTTCACCAAGCCCGCTTCTTCAACATCATTTTTGTCGAATTGGGTAACGGGGTTATTGCCTTCGTCATCACAATATAACGGCGAGAAATCGGTGATCTTGGTTGGTGAAATGACCACGCCACCGGCGTGTTTACCGGCATTACGAGTCACCCCTTCGAGGGTGCGCGCCATATCGATAATTTCACGAACTTCCTCATCGGCCTCGTAAAGTTCGGGCAGTTTAGGCTCGGCCTCAAACGCTTTGGCCAAGGTCATACCAGGATCGGGTGGCACTAATTTAGAAATTCGGTCAACAAAACCATAGGAGTGGCCCAGCACCCGGCCAACATCGCGGATAGCCGCTTTCGCAGCCATGGTACCAAAGGTAATGATCTGGCTCACCGCATCACGGCCGTATAGCTCGGCAACGTGATCGATCACTTCATCGCGGCGATCCATGCAGAAGTCGACGTCAAAGTCCGGCATCGACACCCGCTCAGGGTTCAAAAATCGCTCGAACAGCAAATCGAATTCGAGGGGGTCAAGATCGGTAATTTTCTGCGCATAAGCCACCAGCGAACCGGCACCGGAGCCTCGCCCCGGGCCAACCGGAATGCCGTTGTCCTTCGACCACTGAATGAACTCCATGACGATTAAGAAGTAACCGGGAAAGCCCATCTGGTTAATGACATCGAGTTCAATTTTCAAGCGCTCGTCATATTCAGGTCGACGCTTGGCCCGCTCTTCAGGATCTGGAAAGAGGAATTCAAGCCGTTCTTCTAAGCCCTCTTCAGACACTTTGACCAGATAATCTTCAATGGTCAGATCGCCCGTTGGAAAGTTGGGTAGAAAGTACTCCCCCAAGCGCACCGATACATTACAGCGCTTGGCAATCTCAACGGTGTTGGCGAGAGCTGATGGTACATCGGCAAACAGCTCACACATCTCTGCTTCAGAGCGCAAATACTGCTGCGGCGAGTAACGTTTGGGCCGGCGCTTATCGGCGATGGTAAAACCATCATGGATGGCAACCCGCACTTCATGGGCTTCGAAATCGTCTTGGCTGAGAAAACAAACCTCATTGGTCGCCACTACCGGCAACTGCTGTCTTGCGGCCAACTCAACGGCTGCATGCAGGTAGTCTTCTTCTTGCGAACGGCCGGTTCGTATCAATTCAAGATAGTAGCGATCAGGGAAGTATTCTTTGTAGAACGCTACCAATTCGTCGACCAATTGCTGATTGTTTCGCAGCAAAGCGATGCCCATATCACCTTCACGGGCTCCTGAGAGCACCAGCAAGCCCTCGTTGAGCTCCGCAAGCCATTCTTTCTCAATAACCGGGCGATGCTGGACATGGCCTTGTTCGTAGGCTCGTGAAATCAACAAGGTAATGTTTTTGTAGCCGGTGTCATTGAGGCAAAGAACCGTCAAGCGAGTCAGTTCATCGGCAAATTCTGCCGAGCGCATCCACATATCAGCGCCAATAATCGGCTTAACGCCAGCGCCTTGCGCCTTACCGTAAAATCGAACAAGGCCACAGAGATTTCCTTGGTCAGTGATGGCCATCGCAGGCATGTTTTGCTCTGCCACTGCGTTGATTAAGGCCGGCACCTTTTTCATGCCATCGACCATGGAGAAGTCAGAATGGATGCGCAGGTGAATAAATTTAGGGTCGTGATTGTCAGTCATTGCGATCTGGCCCTTTCAGTGCTGCTCAAGCACGCGTTGCACTGGTTTAAAACTGCGGCGATGTTCAGGACAGGCACCATGCTCAACCAATTTTTCCATGTGCAGCTTAGTTGGGTACCCCTTATGACGGGCAAATTCATATTGGGGATATTGTTGATCGAGGATTGCCATTTCTTCATCGCGAGCCACTTTCGCGATAATCGATGCCGCGCTAATGGCCTCTTCGAGACCATCACCACCAACCACCGCTTTGGCTTCCATTGGCAGTTCTGGGCAACGATTACCATCAATTAACACTAACTGAGGTTGCTGTGATAACCCAGCAACAGCGCGCTGCATTGCCACCATGGTCGCCTGCAAAATATTGATTTCATCAATTTCACTGGCTTCGGCGCGACCAAGCGACCAGCAAAGCGCTTTGTCTTTAATTT
This sequence comes from Neiella litorisoli, assembly GCF_014773395.1. Classification (GTDB taxonomy): domain Bacteria; phylum Pseudomonadota; class Gammaproteobacteria; order Enterobacterales; family Neiellaceae; genus Neiella; species Neiella litorisoli. The sequence goes on from NZ_JACXAF010000008.1 coordinate 163,513, forward strand.
CTTCGGCCAGTAACTTGCGCTTCTTTTCCGATAACTTTTTCGAGTCATTTAAGCCTGTAATCGGATTAGCCGGATCGAGGATCACCGCTGCTGTGACCACCGCGCCAACCAAAGGGCCGCGGCCGACTTCATCGACACCTGCAATTAACTTCGTGTTCATTGATTACTACCTGAGTTGGCTTGCTTTGACTTAATCAACACATCAATGGCATCGGTCGCCCGAACACTGGCATCTTGCCGAATGAGACGGTGGAGCTGCTCAAATTCAGCTTGCAGAGTTGCATTGGGACTATCCAACTGACGATTCAACTCTGCGACCAAGTTTTCCACCGTCATCTCATATTGAAGGTATTCAGGCACTAATGCTTTATTCGCTAGCAAATTCGGCAGCGAGGCATATTTCACCTTCACCATGCGTCGAGCGATTTGGTAAGTCAGCCAGTGAACTTTATAAGCCACCACCATGGGTCGCTTGACCAACATGGCTTCGAGCGCCACGGTTCCTGATGCAAGCAACACCGCATTGGCTGCTGCCATGGCATCTCTGGCATTACCATCAATGACCGTGGCATTGAGTTGCGGGTAGTTGGCCAGCAGCGCTTCGATTTGTTGTCGGCGCTTATCATTGGCGGCCGGAATAACAAACTGCAGATGAGGGCGTTGCTGTTGCAATTGTTGCGCGACTTGCAAAAAGGTATCGCCTAATTGCGCTACTTCGCCGCCGCGACTGCCGGGAAGCAATGCCACAACTTGTTCGGCATCGACTAAACCAATGCGTTGTCTTGCTTCACTGCGATCCAATGACATGGGGATTTCATCGGCCAGCGGATGGCCAACAAATTCACAAGCAACCTGATGGCTGTCGTAGAATTGCTTCTCAAACGGCAACAAAGCCAGAACTAAGTCAGTCGCTCGGTCAATTTTGAAAATTCGTTTTTGACGCCAGGCCCATACCGATGGGCTGACATAATGCACCGTGGTAATACCGGCGTCTTTTAATCGTTGCTCAACCCCCAGATTAAAATCTGGCGCATCAATGCCAACAAACACATCCGGTTGCCAATCGATTATTTTGGCAACCACGTCTTTGCGCAGTTTTAGCAACTCTGGCAATCGGCCCAATACTTCAAACAGCCCCATGACCGATAAAGTTTCCATATCGAACCAAGACTGGAAGCCAGCTTGAATCATCTTCGGGCCGCCAATGCCGGCAAATTCGGCATTGGGATAACGGTGTTTAAGCGCCTGTAACAACGAAGCCCCCAGCACATCGCCGGAGGCTTCACCTGCTAATAACGCAATTCGGATCGGACGGTCTACGCCTGCAGTCATGTTGTGATGTTTACCGAAATTTAGCGAACAATGCCGCGTGATGATTTCGCCAGATAATCAACAATGACTTGTACTGCTGGCGATTCCTTGCCCTGCTCTGCTAATACCGGCAGTGCTTCTTCCGTGGTGAAACCTTCACGATAGAGCGTCTTGTAGGCTTTACGAAGCGACTGAATCGCTGGCTTATCAAACCCTCGACGTTTTAGACCTTCGTAATTCATGCCAAATGCTTCGTTGTGGCGAGCCATTACATAGGGCGGAATGTCTTTGAGGACGATCGAGCCTGCTGCAGTGAAGCTGTGCGCACCAACCCGACAGAACTGATGATAGCCACTCATGGCACCAGCGATAGCCCAGTCTTCGACATGAACGTGGCCGGCTAAACCGACATAGTTGGCAAGAATAATGTTGTCGCCTAACACGCAATCATGGGCAATGTGAACATATGCCATGAATAAATTATTGCTGCCAACTACGGTTTTGCCTTGGTCTTGCGTGGTGCCACGGTGAACGGTGACACACTCGCGAAAGATGTTGTTGTCGCCAATAATGGTTTCTGTTGGCTCACCGGCATACTTCTTGTCTTGGTTTTCTTCGCCAATTGAGACGAATTGAAAAATCCGGTTTCCTTTGCCGATTTTGGTCCGTCCTTTGATCACCACATGAGATGCGACTTCAGTGTCGTCACCAATCTCAACATCAGCGTCAATATATGACCACGGGCCAATTGTGACGTTATTGCCAATGCGAGCATTTTCATGAACAAAAGCTAGAGGACTAATCAAGATTAAGCTTCCCGTTGTGCACACATAATTTCAGCCGTACAAACAACGGCACCATCGACCTTGGCAGTCGCCTGGAATTTACCCATACCTCGCCGAGCCTTGAGAAACTCTACTTCCAGGACCAAGGTATCGCCTGGACCAACTGGGCGTTTAAAACGGGCATTATCGACGCTCGCAAAGTAATACAGAGTGTTTTTACCCGGCGTTTCTTCGGCCGATTTGTAGCTCAAAATACCGGTAGCCTGAGCCAAGGCTTCGAGCATCAAAACGCCAGGGAAAACCGGCTTTTGAGGAAAGTGGCCAGTGAAGAAAGGCTCATTAAAGGTGACGTTTTTAATCGCATGAAGCCACTTGCCCGGCTCATAATCGGTAACCCGATCAACCAGAAGAAATGGATAGCGATGAGGCAGACAGTTGAGGATTTCCTCAATGTCCAATTGCTTGAGTTCTCTAGTCAAGACTCAATTCCTTATTCTTGTGAGTGTTCAATCTTGTTTCGCCAACTGTGCTTCGAGTGCTTTGACCCGCGAAAACAAATCGCCCAGCTGGTTATAACGGTTGACGCCGCGGCGCCACTCTCTGTTGCCGGTAGCCGGAATGCCACTAGAGTACAGCCCAGGCTCGGTGATACTTTTGACGATCATGGAATAACCGGTGACATGGACGCCATCACAAATTTCAATGTGACCGTTGATGCCGACACCGCCCCCAATAACACAATGCTTGCCAATACGAGTACTGCCGGCAATACCTGTCGTTCCAGCCACTGCGGTGTAATCGCCAATCTGGCAGTTGTGACCAATCTGCACCTGATTATCAATAATAGCGCCTTTGCCGATGATGGTGTCATCCAGTGCGCCACGGTCAATGGTTACGCTAGCGCCAATGTCGGCCCCTTGACCAATCACCACCCGGCCCATTTGCGGAATTTTCTCCCATCGACCTTGATCATTGGCAAAGCCAAAGCCATCGCTACCCAACACGGTATTGCTATGAACCATGACATCATCAGCAAGCACAGTGTGGTGATAAAGCGTCACATTGGGCTTGATGGTGACGTTATTGCCGATTTCAACACCAACGCCAATGTAGCTGCCCGCGCCAATGCTGACGCCATCACCAATGCTGGCTTCGGCTTCAATCACGACGTTGGGGCCAATGTGGGCGTTGCTGCCAATAGTGGCCGCCGAGTCAATGGTTGCTGAAGGGTGGATAACCGCTTCGGGTACTGGGCTAGTATCCAATAATTGCGCCGCTTTGGCGTAACCTAAGTATGGGTTTGCCATGACAAGAGCGCGGCCTGCAACCAGGGATTGTTCTTTCGGGCTGACGATAACAGCCAGTGCGTTGCACTGTTCGAGTTGTGATTTGTACTTCTTGTTAGCAAGAAAGCTAACTTGTTGCGAATCGGCATTTTCTAAGGTGTTTAAACCGACGACGACGGCCGAGCCGTCGCCATCAAGTGTTGCACCGATATGTTCTGCAAGTGCAGCGAGTGTAATGCTAGTCATTTAGCCAATTACTTTTTGCTCAAGTGTTCAACAACTTTAGCTGAAATATCTGCTTCTGGCTTGGCGTATAGAATGGTTTGACGATCCAAGACAGCTTCATAACCTTCTTTTTGTGCAATTTCACTGATGGCTTTTTGCACGATGACAAAGATTTTTTTGTTTTCTTCAGCTTGGCGGCGCTGACCATCTTGCTGCAATGCTTTGGCTTTCAGCTTCAACGAAGCGTCCATTTCTTGCAGTTCACGGCCAACTTTCATTTTCTGTTCTTCAGTCAGCAAAGCTTCGTTACGACGCGCCTCTTCTTGCTTGTCAGCCATTTGCTTTTCCAAACGCTTGATTTCGTCAAGGCGGTCGGCAAATTCACTTTGCAGCAACTTCGCGGTTGCTTCGCTTTGTGGAATATTTTTCACGATGCGGCCCAAATCAACAACCGCAATTCCTTTGGCTTGTACTGCGCCGGCCAACATGGCCATTCCTAAAGCAGCAACGGCAACCAATTTTTTCACAATAAACTCCTTAGAGATTAGGACGTCACTTTGTTAGAAGGTTTGTCCGACATTAAACGAGAAAGTTTCTGTTTTATCGCCAGTGTAATCTTCAAGCGGTTTAGCAAAGCTGAAGATCATCGGTCCCATTGGTGACAACCATTGGACCGTCAAACCGACTGACGCACGAATTTTAGTGGGATCTGAGTAGTCGTAGATCTTATCGAGCTGATCGCGATGCAGATCTTTGTAGCTATCATAGTCAAACTCAGTGTCCCACAGGTTACCAACATCGAAGAACAAGCTGGTACGCACCGAATTCTTATAGGCTTCATCCATAAACGGCGTCGGTACAATCAATTCCAACGACGCCACTGCAAGGGCGTTACCACCAATCGAGCCGCTACTCACTTCGAGGAAGTCATCCTCGCTTGGTGACGGAATCACCGCACCACCACCAGGGCCTGGGCTTGGCGGAATGCTACCGACCGCGATTCGGCGAACACCACGAGGACCAACGCCTCGGGATTCAAAGCCTCGCAAGCTGGAGCTACCACCTGCACGGAAGTTTTTAAAGAATGGCATGATGTGGTCATGACCACTCTCTGAACCATAACCATTGCCGTAACCAAGTTGCGCCGAGGTTGCAATCACCCAGTCGTGACGACGGTCCAGCGGCCAGTATTGGCGGTAGTTATAGTTAATGGTGAAGTAGTTCAGATCACTGTTTGGCGTGGTGATCATGGCATTAGCGCTGTTTGACGAACCACTGGTTGGGAAAGTACCGCGGTTCAAGGTAACGCGCGACCAACCAGCATTGAAATCAAAGGTGTTGAAGTTAACCTGACCATCAGGGTTCGACTCATCACCATAGATGAGATAGAACTGACGAACCTGATCGTAATCGTCAAGATTCGATAGTTCGTTGTAGTTGTAACCAACGCCTAAGTTAATGCGGTTGTATTCATCGAGCGGGAAACCAAGGTTAGTTGACAAGCCATAGGTGGTGTTGTCATAGCTAATCAAGTTAGCGTTGCCGGCATCAAATTCGGAGTAGAAGATCCGGCCACCAAACGACACGCCGTCTTTGGTGAAGTATGGATCGGAATAACTAAAATCAGCCCGACGATTATATTTGTTGGTGTTGATTTGAGCGCCGATTTTATTACCGGTGCCAAGGAAGTTACTTTGCTGAACACCGGCCTGCAAACTCAAACCTGAGTCAGTACCATAACCCAAGCCCGCGGTGAACGAGCCTGAAGGCTGCTCTTTAACGGTGAATTCAAGGTCGACCATATCATCTTGCTGCGGCAAGCGATTGGTCTCCGATTCTGCCGTTTCAAAGTAGCCCAAACGATTCAATCGGTTTTCAGACAACTCAACTGCAGAGTTTGATAACCAAGCCCCTTCTAACTGACGCATTTCGCGACGCAATACTTCATCTTTGGTAATGGTATTACCGGCGAAGTTGATGCGGCGAACATAAATACGCTTACCTGGGTTGATGTTTACGTTCAGAGTCACTTCGTTGTTTTCGTCATCCAACTCAGGGAAGGTCGTCACTTCCGGGTAGGCATAACCAAAACGGCCTAAATATTTGCTGATCCGCTCTTCCGAGAAAGTCACTTCAGCGGCGTTATACAAGTCGCCTTCGCGCTGGGTGAACAAAGCCTGAAGTAGCTCTTTACGATTGAGTAAGTTGCCCGACAGCTTCACTTCTTTAACGTGGTACGGTTCGCCTTCTTTGACGTTAATCGAGATGTAAATCGATTTTTTATTTGGCGTCATCGCCACTTGGGTCGATTCCACTTCGAAACGAATGTAACCACGGTCGCGATAATAACTGGTCAGGGTTTCCAGATCGCCTTCGAGGGTTTGCTTCTGGTAGCGACGGTTGCCCATGATATCCCACCACGGCAAGGTGTCGCGCAGCTCTAGGGTCTCAAGCAGCTCCTGATCTGAATAGATGGTGTTACCAACAATATTAATCTGATCGATCTCAGCAGCTTCGCCCTCGGTGAAGACAAACTGAACACTCACTCGGTTACGCGGTAGCGGTGTGACAATCGCTTGAACTTTGGCGTTGTACTTACCAATGGAGTAATAGAAATCAGCAAGACCCTTTTCAACATCGGCAATCACACTACGCTCAAGTGATTCACCAACCTGAATTTTCGACGAATCTAAGCTCTCTTGTAGCTGCTCGTCTTTAATGTCTTTGTTACCACTGAATTCAATGTTACTGATGGTCGGCTTCTCGCGGACCTTAATCAATAACGTGGTGTCATCTTGAAAAACACGAATATCTTCAAAATGGTTGGATGCGTTTAAACTGCGAAGAATAATGGCGGCAGTTTCTCCATCTACCGTATCGCCAACTTGAACAGGTACGCTGAGCAAGGCTGCACCAAGTGCAACCCTTTGAAGTCCCTCAATTCGGATATCTTCTACGACAAAAGTATCCTGAGCCTGCACTGAGGCACTGGCAAAGAGCGCTATAGAAGCGATAAGTGCAGATCGAATAGCCATGTTTTCTTATGTTGTCCTTTATACCGCCAAGAGCATTAAAACCGGGAAAAATCGTTAAAGAGCGCTAAGCCCATCAGCATCATCAATGCCGCAGATCCAATACGAAATCCGATCTCTTGAACCTTTTCCGGTACGGGTCGCCCCGATAGAAGCTCAATAAAGTAATAGAGAAGGTGGCCGCCATCAAGCACTGGTAGTGGTAATAAGTTGATTATTCCAATATTGACCGAAATTAGCGCCACAAATCCCAAAAAATAAATAAAGCCGAATGATGCACTGGCACCGGCTCCCTGTGCAATGGAAATTGGCCCACTTAAGTTCTTAACTGAGACATCGCCCGTGATTAGCTTACCAATCATACTGACGCTCAGGGTAACCAACTGCCAAGTCTTATCCACTGCTTTGCCTATCGCCTCAATCGGGCCATAGGTCAATTCGAACACGTAATGCTCCGGCCAAGGTTCAACGGTTGGCGCTATTCCCAAATAGCCGCGGCCGCTTTTTTCACCTGGAGTCGCCGAAAGCGTTAACGTTTCGTTATGACGTACGACATCAAATGTCATCACTTGGTTCGGCGATTGTTGAATTAATTTTGCAATTTCGGTCCATTCCGGTGCGGCCTCACCATTGACCGCAACAATTTCATCGCCCACCTGAAAACCGGCTTTGGCTGCGGGTGTGGCGTCTTGTACTTGCGCGATAGTGAGATCAATTTGCGGCCGAAACGGCAACAGACCTAGGCTGCGAACTGCTGACTCTTTATCGGGATCAAACTGCCAGTTGCGCAAATCTAGTTGATAACTAATCGGCCGACCGACGCCCGGCTCTTGCGCCTTTAGCGTCATCGTTGGCTGACCGATATGAGCAACAAAACCTAAGTTCACGGCTTCCCAATCAGGCGTCTCACGGCCGCCCACCGCAACAATTTGCTGGCGCCCATCAAGGCCAGCAATCGCCGCTGGCGACTCTGGCACCACGCCATCAAATATAGGTTTAACCGTGGTCACACCCGCTAGGAACATCAACCAGTACGCGACCACCGCTAGTAACAAATTAGCCAGCGGTCCGGCAGCGACAATGGCAATCCGCTGCCAGACGGTTTTGTTGTTAAATGCTAGATGGGCTTCTTCTGCCGGTACTTCATCGACCCGTTCGTCGAGCATTTTGACATAGCCGCCCAACGGAATGGCGGCAACCACATACTCTGTGCCGGTCTTGCCGTAGCGTTTTAATAAGGGCTTACCAAAGCCAACAGAGAAGCGCAGCACTTTCACGCCACAACGACGTGCAACCCAGAAGTGACCGAGTTCATGAAAGGTGATGAGCACACCAAGTGCCACCACAAAGAAAATTAGATTCCAGAAAAACTCAAACATTACACGCCTTCACGTTGTCGCTGAGCACAAAACTGTGCGGCTAGTTGACGCCCTTGTTGATCAATGGCCAGCACATCTTCAAGGTTGGCAATACGAATGTCGCTGCCTGCAGCCATAACCTCGCCATTGACGGCGGCAATATCGGTAAAACGGATTTGCCCAGCCAAAAAGCGCTCCACTGAAATTTCGTTAGCGGCATTGAGCAAGGTACAAGATTCCTGATCCTGCTGACAAGCTTCTATCGCCAGTCGCAAACAGGGGTAGCGGTCAAAATCAGGAGGAAGAAAGTCCAGCTTGGCGATGTCGGCAAAGTTCAGCGGCTCGACGCCTGACTGCCCTCGCTCTGGAAACATCATAGCGTGAGCAATTGGCGTGCGCATGTCCGGTTGGCCTAACTGCGCCAACACTGAGCCATCACTGTATTGCACCATGGAATGGATCACTGATTGCGGATGGATCACCACTTCAATCTGATCAGGGCGCGCATCAAAAAGCCGGCATGCTTCGATAAACTCAAGCCCTTTATTCATCATGGTCGCTGAATCGACGGAAATTTTCTGGCCCATCGACCAGTTTGGGTGAGCCACAGCTTGCGCCGGTGTCTTACCGGCCAACTCGGCAATCGGCGTTTCTCTGAATGGGCCACCTGAACCGGTCAGTAGAATTTTGCTAACGCCTCGCTCAAACAATTTGCCTTGCTGTTGTGCTTGCCACTGCGCCGGCAAGCACTGAAAAATGGCGTTGTGCTCACTATCAATCGGCAATAATTCGGCGCCATGATCACGCACGGCATCCATGAATAGCTTGCCAGCTGAAACCAGCGATTCCTTATTCGCCAACAGCACCCGTTTGCCAGCTTGAGCAGCAGCCAACGTTGGTAACAACCCCGCGGCGCCAACAATGGCCGCCATCACCTGATCAACTTCTGCAGCGGATGACACTGCCACCAGCCCTTCTGGGCCAGATAAAACCTCAGTATCGCACTGCGCTGCCTTTAATTGCTGCTGCAATTGTTGGGCCTGCTCAGCAGTGGCAACCACCGCATAGCGAGGCCGGAATGCAAGGATTTGATGATAGAGTTTTTCGACCCGCGAATGGCTCGATAAGGCGAATACGGAAAAGCGTTCTGGGTGGCGTTGAACCACATCCAAAGTACTGACGCCAATTGAGCCGGTAGCGCCAAGAATCGTCACTTGCTGCAAAGGCATTATTAAACCGCCCAGTAAATCGCGCCGAGAGTAAAGACAGGCACCGCCGCAGTCAGGCTATCGACTCGATCGAGAATACCACCATGGCCGGGCAGAATCTTGCCGCTATCTTTGATCCCTGCATCTCGCTTGAGCATACTTTCAACCAAATCACCCAACACGCCGGCAATCACGCTCAGGTAGCAAAACAGCAAGTAAACAGCCAGGTTATTCGCTGCTGCTGGGAAGTACCACAAGCCACCAACAACAATCAGCGAGGCTAGTGCCAAACCACCAAGTAATCCCTCGACGGTTTTACCTGGGCTGACTTTCGGTAATAGTTTAGTTTTGCCAAAGCGTTTACCAAAGACATAGCCGCCAGTGTCGGCAGCCCAAACCAGCAGCAATGACATCAACAGCAGCGCAACCCCAGTATAAGCCTGCTCGGAGGGAATTGAGCGCAGCGCGATCATTGCCAAGCCCCAAGGAATAAGGGTAAGCCAGCCGATCACCGCTTTTGCAGGCCAACTGCGCCATAGCGGTTGGGCGGATGGATAAACCAACACCAAAGCAAGGGCAATGGTCCACCAAGCCATCGCCAACCATAGCGACACAATAAACCAGTCCGCCAATTCCAAACCATGCCAATGGTTGCCCGATAAGCTAGATGCCAACACCGCAGCAACAATGGCGATTGAAGCCACACCGTAAATCGTGCGTAAACGGCGTTTCAGGCCGCCCATTAACGTGCCCCACTCCCAAGCTGCCAGCATCAAAACGCCGCCGATGGCAATTTCAAAAGCCGTATCAGAGAGTAAGAAAATAGCCGCCAAAGCGACAGGGAGAAGTACCAGAGCGGTAAGGATTCGTAACTTTAACATGCACTCTTCTCCGCGTGATTAAGCATCGGTGCCTTGCACCTGTTCGCCTGTGCAGCCAAAGCGTCGTTCGCGCTGCATGAAGGACTGAATTGCCTGTTCAAACACGGTTTCATCAAAATCGGGCCACAGGGTGTCGGTAAAATAGAACTCAGTATAAGCAGCTTGCCAAATAAGAAAATTACTAATGCGATGATCGCCACCGGTGCGGATCATCAAATCAGGATCGGGAACGCCAGCAAGGCAAGTGGCATTCGTAAACAACTGCTCATCAATGTCATCTGCCGCCAGTTGACCCGTTTTAACCTGCTCGGCCAGACGCTTAGCAGTGTCAACAATGTCCCAGCGGCCGCCATAATTAGCGGCGATATTCAGCAACAGCCCTGAGTTGTCGGCGGTTTTAGCCTCAGCTTCGTGGATCTTAGTTTGTAACTTGTCGCTAAAACGTGACACGTCACCAATGATACGCAGGCGAACATTATTTTTATGGAGCCGTTTGACTTCACTGGTCAACACCGTCATGAACAGCTCCATCAACACCCCAACTTCAGCTTCTGGGCGGCGCCAGTTTTCACTACTGAAAGCATAAAGGGTGAGAGCTTGAATGCCTTGTTGACCGGCGTAACGAACGGCCCGCCTGACGGATTGAACACCGGATTTGTGGCCGAATACGCGAGGTTTATTGCGTTGCTGTGCCCAGCGCCCGTTACCATCCATGATAATTGCAACATGCTTTATCGGATGCGATTTATCAGCTTGATCCGGATCTGCCATTATTATTCCATTTTGTTTAACGCACGATATAAAAACGCCGCAACATCGGGGGGTGGCCACCGAGGTGCGGCGTGGTAGTCAAGTTAACCAAGCAGGCGCTTAAATTTCAAGAAGTTCCGCTTCTTTGGCCTTGAGCATGTCATCAACGGTTTTGATAAAACCATCGGTGATTTTCTGGATATCGTCAGCAGCGTTACGCTCTTCATCTTCAGAAATTTCTTTTTCTTTCAACAGCGCTTTGAAATCGCTGTTTGCATCACGGCGAATATTGCGGATGGCAATACGACCACCTTCAGCTTCACCACGAACCACTTTAATCAGATCTTTACGACGCTCTTCAGTTAGCGGCGGCAGTGGAATGCGGATCACAGTGCCGGCAGAGTTTGGGTTCAAGCCCAAATCAGAGCTCATAATGGCCTTCTCAACCGCTTGGATCATGCTCTTATCAAACACAGTAACCGCAAGAGTACGAGAATCCTGAACCGTGACATTACCAACTTGATTCAGTGGAGTGTCGGCACCGTAGTATGACACGCTAATGTTATCGAGCAGACTTGGGTGAGCACGACCAGTACGGATCTTTGCCATTTGCCCTTTTAGCGACTCAATGCTTTTTTCCATGCGAGTTTTCGCATCAGCTTTAATATCGTCAATCACGTTATTGCACCTCTATCCGATAAATTTTCAAGCCGCAGCTTATTTGCTGTGGCAAATGAGCGTGCCTTCTGGCTCACCCATCACAATCTGTTTCAGCACGCCGGGTTTGTTCATGTTGAACACCCGAATTGGCAAGCTGTGGTCACGGGCTAGGGTAAATGCCGCTAGGTCCATCACCTTTAATTCTTTTTCCAGCACATCGTTGTAATCCAGCTGGCTATATAGCTCTGCATCTGGATTGGTCACAGGGTCAGCCGAGAAAACGCCGTCCACTTTAGTGCCCTTGAGTACCACGTCGGCTTCAATTTCGATGCCACGTAAGCAGGCCGCCGAGTCAGTGGTGAAAAATGGGTTGCCGGTACCGGCTGAGAAAATAACAACACGGCCAGAGCGCAGCAAGCTAATTGCTTCGGCCCAGTTGTATGTGTCACAAACACCGTTGAGCGGAATGGCCGACATCAATCGAGTGGTGACATGATTTCGCGCCAGCGCATCGCGCATCGCCAAACCATTCATCAGCGTTGCCAGCATTCCCATGTGGTCACCGACAACACGATTCATACCAGCTTTCGCTAGTTTTTCGCCACGGAACAAGTTGCCGCCGCCAATGACCAGACCCACTTGAATACCCATCTCAATCAAATCTTTGATTTCCAGGGCCATGCGGTCTAATACCAGCGGATCAATACCAAAACCTTCGTCTCCCATCAGTGCTTCACCGGAGAGCTTAAGAAGAATGCGACGATAATTGAATTTAGGATTGGTGGTCATGTTTGATTCCTGTGCGAAGAATGAAGGTATACCGCCGAGGACCGGCGATATACCTGAGCAGCTTTAGTATAAAGCTTAACTGAAGAATCTTGTTACTTTTTAGCAGCTTCGATTTGAGCAGCTACTTCAGCAGCGAAGTCTTCTTCTTTCTTCTCGATACCTTCACCAACTTCCAAACGGATGAAGTTAGCAACAGTCGCGCCTTTAGACTTGATCAATTGCTCAACTGATTGAGAAGGATCTTTAACAAATGGCTGACCAGTCAGGCTCACTTCGTGAGTGAACTTCTTCATCCGGCCGACAACCATTTTCTCAGCGATTTCAGCTGGCTTGCCAGAGTTAACCGCGATGTCGATTTGGATCGCTTTTTCTTTCTCTACAACGTCAGCTGGAACGTCGGCTGGCGTAACGAATTCTGGCTTGCTTGCCGCAACGTGCATTGCCAAGTCTTTCGCCAACTCTTCGTCGCCGCCATTGATGCCAACTAGAACACCAATTTTGCCGCCGTGAATGTAAGCACCAATGGTCTCACCTTCGTTGAAAGCAACAACACGACGTACAGTCATGTTTTCACCGATTTTAGCAACCAAGTTCGCACGGGTAACTTCAACAGTTTCACCGTCGATTTCAGCAGCATTCAATGCATCGATGTCAGAAATCTTTTGTTCGAAAGCAACGTCAGCAACTTTGTTTGCGAAAGCTAGGAAGCTCTCATCACGGGCAACAAAGTCAGTCTCACAGTTCAGCTCGACGATAGTCGCGTAGCCTGCGCCAGTGCGTGCAATCACAACACCTTCAGCAGCAACACGGCCAGCTTTCTTCGCAGCTTTCGCTTGGCCTGACTTACGCATGTTTTCAATGGCTTGTTCAATGTCGCCATTCGTTTCAGTCAGGGCTTTTTTACAATCCATCATGCCCGCGCCAGTACGTTCGCGGAGCTCTTTTACCAGGGCAGCAGTAATTGCCATCTCAGTTTTCCTCAGAATTTGGACTATGCAAGGTTATTGCATGGAAAAGGGGTCAGTTCACTGACCCCTTTCACCAAAACAATACGTCTGCTTGGATTAATAAGGCCTCTATCCAATGTTACGTGGATATAAAGCGGTGCCTTATTTACTCCGCGGCTTCTTCTACGAAGTCGCCTTCTTTAGCAGCAACAGTGTTGCTATCACGACCTTCAATTGCAGCAGCAGCGACAGAGCTGGTGTACAACTGAATTGCGCGGATCGCATCATCGTTACCAGGAACAACGTAATCAACACCAGCTGGTGAAGAGTTAGTATCAACCACAGCGACAACTGGGATACCCAGGTTGTTTGCTTCTTTAATGGCGATGTGTTCGTGTTCTGCATCGATGATGAAGATCGCGTCTGGCAGGCCGCCCATATCTTTGATACCGCCAAGGCTTTTCTCAAGCTTTTCCATTTCGCGAGCACGCATCAGCGCCTCTTTCTTGGTCAGCTTTTCGAAAGTACCGTCTTGGCTCTGCGCTTCCAGATCTTTCAAACGCTTGATGGACTGACGAACAGTTTTCCAGTTAGTCAGCATGCCACCCAACCAACGGTGGTTAACATAGTACTGACCAGCACTCAGAGCAGCTTCTTTGATCGCTTCGCCCGCAGCACGCTTGGTGCCAACGAACAGGATCTTGCCGCGCTTAGAAGCAACGTTAGAAATAAAGTTCAAAGCGTCGTTGAACATTGGAACAGTTTGCTCAAGGTTGATGATGTGAACCTTGTTGCGAGCACCAAAGATGAAAGGCTTCATCTGTGGGTTCCAATAGCGAGTTTGGTGACCAAAGTGCACGCCAGCTTTGAGCATGTCGCGCATAGATACGTTTGCCATAATTACCTCTTTAATTCGGGTTAGGCCTCCACGTACCCCATATAGCCGACCTCAATGAGGCACCCCGGTATATGTGTCGATACGTGTGTGTTATTTAAAGCCCGTTCAACCTGCATTATCATCAGGCCGAGCGGACAACTCGTTCGATCAATTCATGTGATGCGAATCGCATTTGCGAATTGTCGGCGCGCTTTATAACATAGTCAGCCATTTTGAACAATCTACTACCGCTGATTTCAGCGAATTGATAGCTTGTTCCTGTAAAGAAACTGAACCAGCGACAATCGCCCAAGCGAGGCACCCAGTTGGTCGACAACAGGCTTGTGAATGAATATCAAAATTAAGACCGAACAAGAAATCGAGAAAATGCGCATTGCCGGACGTTTAGCGGCCGAGGTACTCGAAATGATCGAGCCCCATGTTAAAGCAGGCATCAGCACTGGCGAGCTTGACCGAATTTGTCATGACTATATTGTCAATGAACAACAAGCGATCCCTGCACCACTCGATTATCACGGTTTTCCCAAGTCGATCTGCACCTCGGTCAATGAAGTGGTCTGTCATGGCATTCCTGCCGACGACCACATTCTCCATGATGGCGACATCATCAATATTGATATTACGGTCATCAAAGATGGCTATCACGGCGACACCAGCAAAATGTTTTACGTGGGTGAGATCTCGCCTGCTGATCGTCGCTTGTGTCTGGCGACTCAAGAGTTTCTTTACGAAGCAATTCGCAAGGTCCGCCCCGGTGCATTATTGGGCGAGATTGGCACCACCATTGAAAATCTGGTGAAAAAGAAGAAGAAAAGTGGTGCACGCTACACCATTGTTGAGGAATACTGCGGACACGGAATTGGAGCCACTTTCCATGAAGATCCACAAGTGGTTCACTACAAGAACAACAGCAAAATCGAATTAAAAGCCGGAATGTGTTTTACCATCGAGCCGATGATTAACGCAGGCCGCAAACAAACCAAATTAGATAAGGACGACGGTTGGACGGTGTACACCATTGATGGCAAGAAATCAGCCCAGTGGGAACACACCCTGTTGGTTACCGAAACTGGCTGCGAAATATTAACGCTACGCAGTGATGACACCATTGAGCGCGTACTCCACCACCGCTAATACAAGGACATAGAGAATCCGACATGCCGCAGTTTGAAGTCGATTTCAGCCAATACCCAAAAACCGAGCGAGTGATGACGTTTCGGGCCCTTCATGAACAATGTCTTGAATGGTTAAGCTCGCAATATCACCGAGGCACTTCGGTGATTCATTTGGTCAAAGCCAGAAGTCGCTTCATCGACCAGCTATTAACGCAACTCTGGTGGCAACTCGATCTGCACGAAGTGAGCGATTTGTCACTGGTCGCTGTCGGCGGTTATGGTCGCGGCGAATTGCATCCCCATTCTGATGTTGATTTATTAATTCTCAGCCAACGCCCCATCAGCGCCGATACCGAAAGTAAGCTCAGCCAGTTCATTACCAACCTGTGGGACATTCGCTTAGAAGTCGGCCACAGCGTGCGCTCAGTGAAAGAATGTTTATCGCTGGGCAAAGAAGACATCACCATCGCCACCAACTTGATGGAATCTCGCTTGATCTCAGGTGATGAAGTCCCTTATCAGTTGCTCGAAAAAGAAGTGAAGTCGCAGAAATTCTGGCCTTCCGACACCTTTTTCCAAGCCAAAATGGCCGAACAGGTGGCGCGTCATGAGCAATACCACGACACCGCATACAACCTTGAGCCCAACGTCAAAGCCAACCCCGGCGGCTTGCGAGACATTCAAAATATCGGTTGGGTGGTGAAGAATCACTTTGGTGCCGACGAATTATCGCAACTGGTTGAACATGGCTTTCTAACCGTTGATGAGCATGACGAATTAGAACAGTGCCAGAAGTTTCTGTGGCAAGTTCGCTTTGTCTTGCACACCGTCACTAAGCGCGCCGAAGACCGCTTACTGTTCGATTACCAAGCGGAAGTGGCTCGCGGCTTAGGTTATTGTGACGAAGGCAATTTGGCCGTCGAGAAAATGATGAAACGGCTGTATCAAACCATTCGCCGTGTCATTGAACTTAACCAAATGTTGCTGCAGCTATTTGCCGACGCCTTCTTGGATACCTACTACTCAGCGGAAGTGACCGAGCTGGACAACGACTTTTTGATGCGTGGCAACAATATTGGTTTGCGTCACCCCAATGTCTTCGATACCCCCGCAAACTTTATTCGTCTACTGTTGCACATTGCCGACCACCGAAATGTTACTGGCGTCTCGGCCCATGCCATTCGCCGCTTACGGGTTAGTCGCCGGCAATTGCGCGGCTATCTGCAAGATGTCTCCCAGTGCCGAGAGTTGTTTGTTAGGCTAATGCGCCATCCGCGCGGCCCCGGTCGGCCAATTGCCATCATGCATCGGCACGGCATTCTCGCCGCTTATATGCCGGCGTGGGAAAACATCGTCGGCCAAATGCAATTCGATTTGTTCCATGCCTTTACCGTCGATGAGCACACCTATCGGGTGACCAAAAACCTCTACCGCTTAACTCGCTCTGAATTTGCCGAGCAATTCCCGCATGTGCGCGGGGTGATGGCGCAAATTGAAGAGCCTGATTTGTTGTTCCTTGCTGCCCTGTTCCACGATATCGCCAAAGGTCGTGGCGGCGATCACTCCGAGCTTGGCGCGGTCGATGCCGTTGAATTCTGTAAACATCATGGTTACAGCAAGGAACAAGGCGAGTTAGTCGCTTGGCTGGTTGAGAAGCACTTGCTGATGTCAGTGACTGCGCAAAAGCGCGATATTCAAGATCCACAAGTGGTCTCAACATTTGCCCAGAAAATTGCCTCGCCGGAGCGCCTCAAATACCTCTACTGTCTGACTATTGCCGACATTCGAGCAACTAACGACAACTTGTGGAATGGCTGGAAAGGCGCCCTGCTGCGAGAACTTTACAAGTCAACCTACAATGCTTTGGTCGAAGGCGTTGAACAAAATCTCGACATCGCCAGCCATATCGAATTTACTCAAAGTAAAGCGTTGGAGCTACTCGATCAGAGCATTGAGCGCGAGCAAATCGATCTGCTCTGGCAACGCTTTAAACCAGAGTATTTTGTTCGCCATACGCCTGAGCAAGTCGCTTGGCATACCATGCGGATCATTGCTCACGGAGATAACAGCGAGCCACTATTGGCGTTATCTGAAATCGCTAACCGTGACAGCTCAGAGCTATTTATTTATACCCGCGACAAGGCCAATTTATTCCTCCATACGGTGAACGTGCTGGATCGCAAAAATCTTGACGTGTACGACGCCCAGATCCTCAATACCAAAGATGGTATGACCATGGATACCTTCGTGGTCCTGGAGCGCGATGGCAAGCCGTTGGCAGGCCAAGCGCGGATTGACGAAGTGACCACGGCCCTCGCCCAGAGTTTGAAGAACGACCAATCAGACAACGGCCCGGCACCAAAATTATCGCGTCAGCTGAAAAACTTTCATATTCAGCCCAAAGTTAAATTCATCCCGAGTGAAAAGCCGAATCGGACCATGCTGGAACTCGTTGCGCTGGATAGGCCAGGGCTACTGGCTGATGTGGCGACATTATTCCACGACATGGAGCTGAGCTTGCACTCGGCAAAAATTTCTACTGTGGGTGAGCGCGCGGAAGACTTTTTCAGCCTCTCAACCAAGCTCGGCGAAGCACTAGATGAGCAAACCAAAGAATTACTGCAATGCCGCTTGATGAAAGAGGCATCGCTACAGGACTCTGCGGTTTGTAGTTAACTTTGTAGTTAGCCTTTGTAGTCAGCTAAGGAGGCATGATGACCAATCTGCAAGTCATCATCGAAGCGGCATTTGAACGGCGCTCAGAATTGTCGCCGACCAGTGTCGACCAAAAGATCCGTGATGCCATCGAGCAGACCTTGACCATGCTGACCACTGGCCAATTGCGCGTTGCCGAAAAACTGGCCGGCGAGTGGGTGGTACATCAATGGCTGAAAAAAGCCATTCTGCTGTCGTTACAATTGGCAGACGATAGCGATCTTGCCCAACAATCTGCTGATGTGAACGACTGGCCGCCATTTCAATCACCACAGCAGCTGGCTGCACCAAACCAGCGCTTTGCTTGCCGCTCTGCTCACATCGCAGAGCAAGTCGCGCTGATGCCCTGTTACATTAGCCACGGCGCCTACGTTGACCAAGCCACACAAATTGGTGCTTGGGCGGCAATCGGCAGTTGTGCCCAGATCGGTAAACAAGTGCAACTTTGCGATGGCGTCAGCATTGGCAGCATGCTTGAGCCACTCTCTGCAAAACCCACCATTATCGAAGATGATTGCTATATCGGTGCTAGCTCGGTGATTGCCGATGGCGTTGTGATTGAGCAAGGCTCGATCATCGCAACAGGCGTAACCATTGGCCAAAGTACCCGCATCTACCATCGTGACAGCGGTGCGACTTATCATGGCCGGGTACCCGCGGGCTCTGTGGTGGTCGCAGGCAGCCTGCCCTATCAAGACGGCAAATATAGCTTGAACGCCGCTATTATCGTGCGCTCGGTAGATGCCAACACTCGCGCAACACTAGGCGTTGATGCCCTGCTCCGCGCCGCGCTGTAAAACCATATATGGCATAACGCCCGCATCAACAAAAAAAGCGCCTGCAAAACAAGGCGCTTTTTTCATCAAGCCCACCGCTGGGGCGAGCTTGTTTGATAACAAGGGTAATTAATCGTTGGAATGCAATGCCGCGTTGAGGCCGCCCCAAGAGGTACCGTCAGTCGTTACCGCTTGCACTTCACCAGTCTGGCTATGACGGCGGAACAAGAGTTTCGATTGGCCCGATAGTTCGCGAGCAGAGACGATTGAACCATCTGGCAATTTAACTTTAGTGCCAGCAGTCAGGTACAGACCAGACTCAACGATACAGTCATCGCCAAGAGAAATACCCAAACCGGCGTTGGCGCCCAGTAGGTTGCGCTGACCCATCGAGATCACTTGCTTACCACCACCAGAAAGAGTACCCATAATCGATGCACCACCGCCGATATCAGTATCTTCGGCAACGACAACACCGGCGCTAATGCGGCCTTCGACCATAGAGTTGCCCAGAGTACCAGCATTGAAGTTAACGAAACCTTCGTGCATCACAGTGGTACCTGCAGCTAAGTGAGCGCCCAAGCGAACACGATCGGCATCGCCAATCCGCACGCCTTCTGGGATCACGTAATCGGTCATCCGAGGGAATTTATCGATGGAGGTCACGTTGAATTGCAGCGCTTCTTCGGCAATCGCCTCACGCAAGTTTTCAACTTCACTTGGCAATACTGGACCTGCCGAAGTCCAAGCGACATTGGTGAGCAAACCAAACACGCCATCGAGATTAATTTCGTGTGGACGGTAAGCACGCTCTGAGATCAGGTGCAGACGCAGGTAGGCTTCTTCTGCAGATTGCGGCGCATCATCAACGGAAGCAATTTCCACCGTGACAAAATCACCTTTGATAATGCCAGCTTTGGCTGCTAAACAGTGACGTGCAATCTCTTTGTTGGATTTTGGGAACCACACATCTAAAGTTGCACCTGTCTTAGCATCGCTATAACGGTGTCCAATACGCTTAATTGTCATTACGCTATTTTTCATCCATCAGTTAAAAATTTAGCGCCGTAGTATAACTGCCAAAGAGGCAAGTTTTAATCGAAAGTTTTTGAAAACTGCTCGTATCAGTAACTTGACAGGCTATTCAGGCATGGGTGGCGGCGACTCACCAATTTAAATCGGCCAGCGGCGGCTTGATGATTGAGCTGTAACGGTCGTTATTTAGCCAAAGTGTGCCACATGCATCATTGTAAATAACTACAGCGACTATCTTAAAACCTGTTGATCTTTGCTGTATGAATTTTGACGAACCCTTCGGGCTGCGTTTATTGCTGCAATAACACACAGCAAAGATCAACAGGCTCTAGTTAGTGGTTATTTTTAGTCAGAAGAGGATTAACCAATGTCTGATTCCAATCATGCCCTGACCCATGATTTTCCCGAGTTCTATAATCGCATTCGCTCACTACATATCGAAGATTCGGGCTTTCGCCAGCAAAATGAGCGCTATCATGCATTAGATCGACAAATCAATGCCTTAGAGGCACGCGGAGTTCCCATTAATGATCAAACGTTTGTCGACATGAAGATGGAGCGAGCAACGCTTAAAGATGCACTGTACCAACGTTTACTCCAACGCTAATCGCATTTAAGTCGAAGTCATTTAGCTTTGTTATCAGAGTGTTATTAAAAACCACCAAGCGCTCATAAAATAATCAGCAAAGTGAAGTGAAATCAATTCTTGAACGTTCAGTAAAAATATAAATGACTCAAAGCGCCGAGCAGCAGCTACACTTCGGCAACAGTCATTTGGTTAGAGGTTTTTTCTGCATGTTTAACGCGTTAGTGATCCGTCAACAAGATGAGCAGCAACAGGTTGCCATCGAGCAGTTGCAAGAAGATCAACTTCCCGAAGGTGATGTCACCATTGCCGTGAGTTACTCGTCAATCAACTACAAGGATGGCCTTGCCATCACGGGCAAAGGCAAAATTGTTCGCTCCTTTCCCATGGTGCCAGGGATTGATTTGGTTGGCACCGTGCTCGAATCAGACTCCCCCAACTATAAAGCTGGCGATGAAGTGGTCTTAACCGGTTGGGGCGTAGGTGAAGGTCATTGGGGCGGATTAGCACAAAAAGCCAAACTAAAAAGCGATTGGTTAGTGCCCTTGCCTGATGGTTTATCACCCCAACAAGCCATGATTATCGGCACTGCCGGCCTAACTGCCATGCTCTGCGTAATGGCGCTAGAACACAACGGCGTGAGTAAAGACAAAGGCGAGGTCCTCGTCACTGGTGCTTCTGGTGGTGTTGGTTCAACGGCCATCGCCCTGCTCCATGCGCTAGGCTACTCAGTCACTGCCGTAACTGGCCGTGCTGAAAATGCCGATTACCTGAAGTCGATTGGCGCTCACGATATTGTTCTGCGCAGCGATTTAGAAGACCGAGCCAAACCATTGGACAAACAACGCTGGGCGGGCGTCATCGATGCTGCTGGCGGCAATATCTTGGCAAATGCGCTGGCACAAACCAACTACGGTGGTTGTGTCGCGGCATGTGGCTTAGCGGCCGACTTCAAGCTACCAACTACAGTCATGCCGTTCATTTTGCGCAACATCACCCTTGCCGGCGTTGATTCCGTGATGTGTCCTGTGGCGAAGCGCCAACAGGCTTGGCAACGTCTCCAGCAGCTGTTGCCACAATCTTTTTATCAGCAAGCCAGCGAACAAATTTCGCTCGAGCAAGTACCAGAGTGGGCTGATAAAATCATCGCTGGTCAGGTCACAGGAAGAACCCTAGTGAAACTTTAAGAGTTAACCCATAAACAGCAAAGAGCGACCTCGTGTCGCTCTTTCTACGATGGCTTCAAAAGCTCGAATCTAGTTACCCCGAGTTCAAGCGGCTCGACAACTTTGGCATCACCGCCCTTGAGTCCAATAAACGTTGATCATGGCGATAGCTCTGATCGACTTCGATTGTCCAACCGGCATTCAACTTATCATTCAAGCGCTTCACGATGTCGGCGAAATCGAGTTGATCAACAGCATTTGAATCTAAGTGGAACAATCCGCGCTGCCCTTGTAGTAACAATGCAACCAGTGCATCAGCCGTATCTGACATCATTGACGTTGCTGGGATCCAAGCGTTGCTGGCGGTGATTTTACCGTTTTTCTCCATCTGCTGAGACAAGGCCTCATACATCGTATTGCCACCACGCCTATGGTGGATCTGCCAGCCAAGGCGGGCAATGATCGCATCAGGATAAGCCGCGACGACAGCATGTTCACTGGCCAGTTTCATCCGACCGTAGTCATCTTGCGGGTTGGCTGGTGACGAAGTGTGGTAGGGGCCATTGACGCTAGCATCAAAGACCATGGCGGTAGAGGTAAATAACATGGGGAGACCATCGCGCTGGCACATTGCCGCCAGTTGTCCGGCCCAATGTGGACTTCCCATGCCTAGGTGGCAGCATGCCTGCGGTTGATAGTCGGACCAAAAATCTTCAAGCACCGTCCAATCATCCGTCGGATAGCGGAGTCTATCCCAGCCAATCACTGAGATGCCGACAGCCCCAAATGCTTCGGCCAAAATTGGCGCCAAAGTGCCATTTAGGCCGGTGACCAATACTCGCTTAGGAGTCGAGTTCAAGGTCAGTCTTCCAATGTAAAGCCAACCTTGATGGTCACTTGCCAATGGGCTACTGCGCCCTTGTCGATGTGGCCGCGAATTTCTTTCACTTCAAACCAGCGCATATTGCGGATGCTCTGGCTGGCGCGGGCAACCGCATTGTTAACGGCTGCGTCCACTCCGTCAGGGGAACTGCCAACCAGCTCAGTTAGTTTATAGGTATGCTCAGACATGGGTCGCCTCTAGTCATTAGCCACAATCAGCTCAATTAGGTTTAGTAGCGATTTCAAATGTCAGCAAGTTTCGGCCATGCCCTGCGGCGCAATCAGAACCGGTAGCTTAGCCCAAACCCCATACTCCAAAGTTGGACCTCATCACCGAGCCGGTCATACGACAAGCTGACACGAGAGCCCAGACCATTGTCGAATCGGTATTCCCATCCAACACCAACGCCACCGCCGACGCCATCGGAAGAAGTGACCGTTTCATCTTCAATCAGAAGATCATGATCATAGCGAGACAAGTTAGCCTCGGCGAACAGGAAGTTTCGCTGTGACAGCGGCATTCTGGCTTCAGCAAGAAGCTGAATCGCTTTGTATTCAACTTCAACGTCCTCACCAAGGAGGGCAGTAAAGACATTTTCAATCGTGTCTGATGTACCGCGCAAATAACCAATGCCAACAGCCCAAGTGTCCGACAAATCGTAATGGTAACGAATCGTATAGTGCACCGAGCCCTCGTCACTGGATACGCGCTCTTCAAGATCACGATTGTCGAATTCAAAATCTATCGAGGCGAAGTAGCCACTTGCTGACACTTTGTGTTGGGCGTAACTCGGAGTAGCAAATGGCAGGCAGGCAATCCCGAGCCCGAAAACCAATCGGTTCATTCAAAAGTCCTTTTTAAGTTAATGATTCATTCAATCCGTTATTCGTGAGTCAGCACAAAAGTCTAATCTAACTCGCTTGCTGGCGCCACTAAACTAACCATAATCCAGTCCGCTTTTGGCTCAATGTGATGCTGCTCCGAATAAAAATGGCATTGGCCTGTTGGCGCAATCGTGCACAACTTCAACGCTCTGGAACCGTACTCTTGCTCGTAGTGCTCAAGCGTAAAAGCGTCGGACAACTTGGTGGTTTTGATAATCGCCCCACGACTAATTGAGCTTGCTAGTTGACCATAAGAAACGCCGGCACCAAATAGCCCCAACGTGTCAGCGTAATGGCCTGCGACCTGATGACTGGCTCGGTTGTCCTGCTCAGCAGCGCTCAGCCCCAACACCGCGCCGCGCCCTAGAGAATGCTCAAAATGATAAGTCACCAGTGGATTTAACTGGCGATACGGCGACAAAATCAGCACCTGGCCAAATTTCGCAAGATCCAGCGTTCGCTCCGCATGTTCAGAAACCGGGTTGCCATAATATACGGGAATGTTAGCCATGCGGGCTCGCCGAATCGCATCCCAGTTGGGATCAGCAAGCTGCACCGGAACCCCTTTATTAAGCAACTCCTTAGCCAACTGGCGAGAGAATTCTTGGCTACCGAAAATCAATACCCCGTTAGGGCTGGACTCTCTGACTTTCAATAATTTCGCCACTGGCACCGATGTCAGGCTTTGGAAGATCACTGTGGTGATAATGACCAAGAACACCATAGGAACCAACTGATCGGCATCAGCAAAACCAATATGCTCTAGCTTTATCGCAAACAGTGCAGACACTGCGGCAGCAACAATGCCCCTTGGCGCAATCCAGCTTAATAGCGCTTTTTCGCGCCAGTTCAAATCAGTCCCAATTGCGGAAAGCCACACTGAAACCGGACGAGCAATAAACATAATGCCGAGCACAACCAAAATGGCGCCAAAACCGAGTTGTTCGATCGAACTTAACTCCAAACGAGCAGCCAGCAGAATGAATAAGGCCGAGATCAACAACACACTGAGCGTTTCTTTAAATTCTAAAATGCCCTCGACTTCGACATTTTTCATATTCGCCAGCAGCATGCCCATCACGGTAACCGCCAGTAACCCAGATTCATGAGCAAAGTGATTCGACAACGCAAACGCACCGAGCATAATGGTTAATACGGCGGTATTTTCCAAATAAGGTGGGATCCAACGGCGGCGCAACACCACTCCGAGCAAATACCCCACAATTAAACCAATACCAAAGCCTGAAGCTAAAGTCAGGCCAAACGCCTCGACGGTGTGCAATACGGGGTTCTGCGCCGACACCACAAATTCATAAACCAACACTGCAGCCAGCGCGCCAATGGGATCAATGACAATCCCCTCCCACCGCAAAATATTTGATAACTTGCTGCTTGGCCGCACCGTGCGCAGCATTGGCACAATCACCGTGGGCCCCGTCACGGTGACGATGGCACCAAACAAACAGGCGATTTCCCAGCGCATCCCCAGACCATAGTGAGCCAGTGGAGACACAATAGCCCAGGTCACCAAGGCGCCAATCGAGCACAGGTTTCTGACCATTACACCATGGGCGCCCAAGTCGCTCATTCGCAATGTCAATGCGCCTTCAAATAAAATCACCGCCACCGATAGCGATACGATAGGGAAGAGCAAGTCACCAAATAATGCATCGGGCTGGAGCATTCCTGTCAGCGGCCCCACCACCAAACCAACCACCAATAACGGCAAAATTGCAGGGAGGTGAATTCGATAGGCAAGGTATTGGCAACTAATCGACAGCAACCCAACGGCGACCAACATGAGCAATGGATCAGACACGGAGACAAACCAAGATGATTGATTAAGGAGGTTAAGTTTACGCCAACTCACTTATTTAGCTACGAATTAATCATTATTTAACCGGCATCGTTATCTCCGTAGTTGGGCGCAACATGGTCGTAAGTTTCATAACTGCATGATCTGAACTAGCCTAAAAAGGTCACTTCCAAAACCAACAAGCATTCAGGTAGTTATGAGTCCTCAGTCGGCAACACATTCGAAAACAAACGCTTTCACCTTCGCGATTGTCGCCTGTTTCATACTCGCCATGACATTTGTCGCATCGGTTGGCCTAAGTCAAATTGAGAAGCAAGCTCGTTCGCAGATTTTGGCTTCGCTTAATTCCGTTCTCGCCTCTACCCATGAAGCTGTCTTCCTATGGCTGGAATTTAAGTTCGCAACGCTAGAAATCTGGGCGAAGTCGCCGCAAATTGTTTCTCTGACCGAGCAACTGTTGCAGGAATATGACGCAGGAACCCTGTCGGTCAACTCAACACCGCTAGCCGAGATGAGAGAGCACTTTGAGCCGCGGCTAAAGAAATACTCAGCGCTGGGCATGTTCATTATCGCCCCAGATCTGGTGAGCATCGCATCTACCCGCGATAACAATATGATCACCGAAAATATTATTGCTCGCACCAGAGTCAACCGCCTAAAGCAAGTGTTTGCCGGAGAAACCAAATTTATCCCACCTATCGTTGCCGAGGTCATGCTACCAGGGCCTTCCGGCCGGTTAACCGCAAACTTGCCGACAATGTTTGTGGTGACACCAATACGTAACAACAAAGGCCAGGTTATCGCCGCCTTGGCTATGCGACTCGATCCCTATAAGGGTCTATCGAATATTACTAAACTGGGCAGGATCGGAACCTCTGGCGAGACATATGCAGTTGATCGCGAAGGTACATTAATTTCCGAAAGTCGATTTGTTGAGCATTTGCGAGCTTCAGGCCAGCTCGGCGCCAATCTTAGCACCGCTCTGTCAATGAAAATCACTGATCCAGGCTTGGATACCACCAAAGAGCTCGCCCCCTTGCTCAATAAGCCCCATTACCCGTTAACCTTGATGGCCAGCCAAGTGACCCAAGGCAAAGCTGGCTCAAATGTCACCGGTTATCGAGACTATCGTGGCGTTGAAGTATTCGGCACTTGGGTCTGGAATGAACATCTTGAGATTGGCATTGCCACTGAAATCGATAAAGACGAAGCGCTCAGACCTTATGTCGTCACTCGCAGAATCGTGCTGACGATTGTCGGTGCTACATTGATTCTCGCATTGTTACTTAGTGGTGTATTAGAAGCTATGTCGCGGCGCCATAAGCGACATCTCACCAAGCTTCATCGTCAATTAGAAATTCGAGTAAAAGAGCGAACAGCAGAATTGGAAGCGGCGCAGCAAGAATTGCACGAGGTCAACCAAGAACTGCGAGAGCTAGCGACAATTGATGGCTTAACCGGATTAGCCAACCGTCGAAGCTTTGATGATTTTCTCAACAAAGAGTGGCATCGCTGCATGAGAGAGCAATCAGCGTTCAGCTTAGTGATTTTTGATATCGATTATTTCAAACTTTATAACGACCATTATGGCCATTTGGCTGGCGACGAATGTTTGCAAAAAATCGGTAACTTACTCAGACACGAGCGCTTTTTATCACGGCCGGGAGATCTTATTGCTCGTTATGGCGGTGAAGAGTTTGCAATTATTTTATCCGGAACCGATTTAGAAGACGCCCTATTCATCATTAACAAAATAGTCGATGCCATCGCTAATGCTCAGATCCCGCATGACGCGAGCAAGCTCGAAGAGTCACCTTACATTACTGCCAGCGTCGGAATAGCCAGTATGATTCCCCCCAAACACAGTCCTCAATCAACAGTAATTGATAAAGCTGATACGGCACTTTACCAAGCCAAAGCGCAAGGGCGAAACCAAATCGTAGTCTATACCGATAGTTAATATGTGGCATTTGTAATCGCTTAAACGCAAAAAAGCCCGACTCTTTCGAATCGGGCTTTTGCTTTATTAGGTGCCTGGCGGTGACCTACTCTCACATGGGGAAGCCCCACACTAC
>NZ_JACXAF010000009.1 GCF_014773395.1 Neiella litorisoli
ATCGCCTGAGTCCGATTCATCATCACCAGTTGAGCTATCGCCTGAGTCCGATTCATCATCGCCAGTTGAATCATCGCCTGAGTCCGATTCATCATCGCCAGTTGAGCTATCGCCTGAGTCCGATTCATCATCGCCAGTTGAATCATCGCCTGAGTCCGATTCATCATCGCCAGTTGAGTCATCACCTGAGTCCGATTCATCATCGCCAGTTGAGTCATTGCTACTAGGTGGTGGCGGCTCATTGGCTTTGTGCTCCAATTCATCCGCAATCTGCCTAGCGACATCAAGTGCGTCACGAGTGGATTTCAGGTTCGGGATTGCACTCATTGCGCCTTCAATCAGATCAACCAACTCGCCTGCCCCTGCCTGTAACAAGAGCTCGCGTGTTGCTTCTGCGATGTGAGTTAAGGGATAACCATGTTTTTGGTAAGCGCTACGTCCGTGATACAAGACATAGTTTATTACCAGTTCTGGCACACTCGCTTCAGGTCTAGGCATGGCGAAAATTTCACGCTCAATGCATTCACTGATCGTATTACCAAGTGTTTTTGCACAGCCAGGGAACTTGGCAGCAACGGCATTCTCCATTCGAACATCTTCAATACGATTAAGTAGTGAAAAAACCAAACGGCTCTCACCCATCGCGCAGTGTTGATCTGTAAATGCCAAGTGCCCATGCTCATGGTCACACAACCCTTCCACCAGACGTCGATAGCTTGGATCTTCAAGGTTTCCTTTAGGTAGAAAGACCCGCTGGAAATCGGTAGCAGGAGCGAAATGATCCTGCAGCACATGTTGAATATCACTCCGACGGCCAATAACACTAGCCATCGCTTGCAGCCGCTTTTGAAAACGGCGTTGCTGTCTTGCGTTATGCATATTGTCTCCTCCAAGAGAGTTGCCCAAACCAATGGTTGCTCAAACAGCGAGCAACACATTTAAGTTTGGTAGGGGGTTTACAGGCCTGCTCCCCATGAGTCGAGGTCATCCTGTTGATTGATATCGCCGGTTTCCAAGACTTCAAACAAATCGAGTGCTACAGGAGCAACGCTTTGTTCTTGTGCTTCGGAAATAGGATCGGCTTCTGAGGTTGGATCAAATGTAAAGAGTGGGGCATGACCCTCTGCAAAGCTTCGGATCATATCTTCGTTGCCCAGCGCCAACACAAAGTGCTGCAAACGAGCAAAGTCTTCACCTTCGATGTAACCAGCCTTTGGTAGCTTCGCTAACTCAGCTCGCGCTGCATCAACGATGTTGCCAATGGATGGATCTAGAAAGCTCAGGGATGTGAGCTTTGACATCAATCGGTCAATGCCTGAGTTAATCACTGACTGCTTGATCTTCTCCCGCAATTTCTTGCTGCCTCCGGGAAGCGGCTCAAAAAAACTTTTGGTGTATACATCAGATGCCATTTTCGCGACATCTTCATATACCAATCCAATGGTCTCCTCGATAACCTCATCGGCATCACCTTCATCGGCCGGCGCAAACGCTAGCGGCGGTGAGGCTTTGAAGATGAAGCTTTTCTCGAATTGCTCTTTGTTCCAAGAGTACTCTCGGATTAACTCCTCGACCTCTTGGTTCTCAGCGACATGACCCGCCATGAGCTGGTCAAAATCCTTCACGACCTTACTTAGCTTGTCGTAAAAGCGTTCTTCTATGTCGTTGATCCCATCGTGAAGCTCATCCAACCGACTAACCGGCAGTAATGTTGCTCCGCCCGCCACTTTGACACCCAAGCTGGCAAGCAGACGCTCAACAGCACGTGCGGCATTTCCTTTGAACGTCAGGTGTTCTTGAGGAAACCAGTTGAAACTGGTGCCTCGCATAAGCTTGGACTCAATTTGTTGACCATCAATGATGATTTTCTTTGAGTTCAATGATTTTTCACCGCAACAACCTCGGACAGTTACTGCGACAAGACAACAGCCTTGTTTCAGTGCTTCTAAACGGTCTAGGGTGCTTTGAGTGTTTTGTTTTGCGTCGTCTAAGTTAGACATGATTTGTCTCCTCCAAGAGATTTATCGGGAGACAGATCTATCCCCGACAGGGTAGAAATTGTCTCCCTGTTTAGGGGTTGTGCAACTGAAGGTTGCTAGGTGTTAGAACGGGATATCGAACTTGATAACACCATCCCACACGTTGAATGCCCAAGGCGCTCCTTTCGTGTTTTCGGTGTAACCTTTGTTGATTTTTTCCGTTATTTTCTGGTTGTACTTTTGCCCAGACTCAGTGAGCGATTGACCCATGGTTCTAACATAGATCCATTCATCATCACTCAATTCACTGCGCCACCAAACGTGCAGCGTGCAATCATCTTGCTTGATCGCCCACTGTTTGCCATCGGGATGTTCGAACATTCGAAACCCCTCTCGCACATCTTTGAACACCTGCCCGCTGTCATCCAAAGCGCAATGACATCGCAACGCAGGCTTGGCGGCTTGGCCTAATGAAAGACGCACCATTTCAATCAAGTCCCACCCTTTTTGCATAAAGCGTTCTCTTGCCTTTATGCCCTCTAGGTAGCTCACTTCATTGACACTGCCAATGATGTCGTTGTCATCAAACTCCACAAATACCGACTTCTGGCTTGAGATATTACGAATCGCAAAGTGTCTCTTGCCATTTGGCAGCTCAGCAGTTAACCGCTCGAACAGTTTTCCCTCCCACTCTTTAAGCGGGATTGAAGCAGTGTTCGAGCTAACTACTTTTTTGCGGCGTTACTGATCAGCTCTTTCACGGGCTCATCAATACTTTCGCTCCAGATAGCAGTCACAATCGCTTGTGCAGCATCTTCGTCTTCAGCATCAACGTTACCCCAAAAGGCAAAGCTCAGAGAGTCTCGCGGTGTGCAGTTCATGCCAAAGCGCAGCATGTAATATGCCCATGCTACTAAGTCGGCCGTACTGAACGTGCAACGAATCGAACCTTCTATCTTGCCGCTTCGATCTTCGCCTAAAAGCGCGTCTCGAAAGGCATTCGCCGTTTCAACCATCCGCGTAATGATCACAGTTGGTAGTTGGGTGAATTGATTAGACAAGATTTTGGTCTCATGAATTGCATCCGGGTACTTCGTCTCAAACCAACCAATGCGACGACGAAGCGCAGCATCAAGTGCTTGAGAAGTGATGTACCTGTCATGACCGCCCTCACCTTTGGTGTTGGATGTCGTCATGATGTAGCACTGCGGATGTTTTTTCAGTGTGCCGAGCCCTGGGACATGCCATGGTTTCCCTTCCAAAATATTATGAAGGGACGTTGTCATGTCATCCGTGGCTTTATCCACTTCGTCCAGCAGCAGCAATCCACCATCGCGATAAGCTTGAGCAGCTGGCAGCAAAATTCGCTGCGTTACTACCTGACCATTTTCAGCAACCAGTTCTTGCTCGGTTTCTAAATGATGGCCACGCTTTTCTGGTGTGATCGACACTTTGTAGAACGGCAAGTTAAATCGCGATGCTAACCACATCGCAAACTCAGTCTTACCAGTGCCGGTTTCTCCCCAAAGCCCAAAGACCTTGAGTTGTGCTGGCGCCTGCAACCACATGACGGCAAACCGCAAAATGTCATCTTGCGGCAAGTAGTTCGGGTTGGGGCTGATGCAATCTGCATGGCGGTGCTTGCGCATCTTGAAATCAGCCTCTTTCCATTCAGCTTTCTCAGGAAAGATATGCTCGCCTTTCACAATACCCATTTGGGTGTAATCGACAGGTTGCACTTGCTGCAATTGCGCGGCTGGTTGAGTTGTCATAGGTGTCTCCTCCAAGAGAGTAAATTGGGAGATACACCGATCCCCAAAACGGGCATCTTCAAATGTATCCCCGTATTGGGTTACCACTGAGCGTTGTACTCAATGGGAGTTAAGTCGAACGACAACACTTCCGGCAGTCGCAGAATCGCTTTCATCAAAGCGGCTGCAGTGTCGGAGAGTTCGCGACCTTGTTTTTTGGCAATATGGGCAATTTCGAGTCGGATCAGATTTGCATCTTTTCCGAACGCTCGACAGTAGGTTTCAAACTGTTGTGAACAAACCCACTCCAACTCACGCGTATAAGTGCCTGAGCCAGTGCTTGAGTCTCGCAACAAACGTAACGAGTACTCCAAGTGCCCTTCGAGAAACTGCTCAATATCGTCATCAGTCCAGCGCATGTAAAACACGCCTTCCTGACCATCGAAGCATGGATCAAATGAGAAATTCTCATCGTAGGCTTCGTTTGGAACTGTGCTCTGTCTCTCTAGCCGTTCTTGAATGTAGTCATCCAGCGAATGGGGTTTGTAATCGCTGTCCGACGACAAAGGGTGAAGTTGCTTTTTGCCGCGTCGTTTCGATGCGGGTACAAAGTTAACCTTTCCCATAGTCTCCTCCTGATATGGGTTACCCAACATCACAGGTGAAGACAGATCGAGCCCTCGACAGGACAAGACAATCTCACCCTGCTGGGTCTAGTGGGGTTAGCAATTAAGCGAGAAAGATTTCCTCGTTCGCTTGCTGTTGGTAGCGCTTTGCTTTAATCAAAGCTCGCGCCATCTGTGCCGGCGGTAAAATGGCATCTTTCAATCGACGATAAAGCTTGCGCTCACGACGACGAAGATACGCACCGTTGGCTTTAGAGGTTTTGGATGCTCTAGACATAGCCTCCTCCGTGGTGGTTAGGTCAAAAAGACCATTGGGCAGCCTGTATACACAGGTCATTGAAGCGTTTTCTCTTGCGCGACCAAGGCACATTGAATTCAGACAACTCAATGCACATCTGCATCATTGATTAAGACACTCGAAGCGAGTCGAGACAGCGAACTGCAAAGTCAAAACAAATCATGCTGAGATTTTCAGATGCCAGGCTTGGCAAAGGGAGGCACTTTCGTGCATTCGATAGTTTTGCAGTGCTTACCACATCACTTTGGTTACTCTTTGTGAAAAGCTCCAAGCTGGAACTTTTTAGAAAGAGCAAACGAATTTGCTCTTAAATGGACAGCCCTGTTAGGAAGGCAAGCCCAAACGTTTTTCCAAGGATAGATCCAAGGTCAACGCGTAGCCTCAACAAAGTTGAGGTGATCTTCGGCTCATTAAATGAGTCCGTCACCGACAGAAACTGACGGTCGCTGATAACTGCATTACTCAGCTGTAATGGGAAACACAACACAAGATGCGAGGCATTTCTCTAATCCATTTCAGACGAAATGGAAGTGTCTTTATTTTCACACAAGACAAAAGTGCCGATCAGATGATCGATTGAGAAACTGGATGTTCGGGAAAGCACTTTTGACAGAAAAGCACTTTCCAAAACCACCAGCAGGTCGTTTTGGCTCTTATTTAAGAGGCTATGCAGGAGTATTTCTTGCGATGGGAAGCCGCACTAACGGCATTCGTTGACTCGGGCGCTTGCGACCACAATATCCATTGGGCCGATAAGCTTGCGCTGTCGGCTGGCTGCTTGAACGCGAGCAATGATTTCATCATCGTTCAGCGAATAATCAAGCTCCAACGGGATGGTCGCGCCATCAGCAATGCTAATGGTTCCTGAGTCTATATTAAGCGAATGTTGCTTCATGAGGCCTCCTTAGAATGCAAAGTGGGATCGCTTCGCAAATGCACTTTGAATTTTCAAAAATGCACTTGAAAAGCGACCCCACTTCTTAAGAAGACTTGGTTTCGCTAACCGGCCAAACGACTAAAGATTAGTGTTTGGGCTTTTGTGGGTGGGATTTGTCATAAGCTGTCTTTGCTACGATGCTGCCTCCAACTAGCACAGCCACAAACAAACACACACTTAAGATCACCCACGCATAAATCGTCATTGGTGCTACCACTGAATTCAATGGACCTCCTTAATATTGTAGCAAACATGATCGACAGTCAGAAAGACTGTCAATCTGAATACAACAACATGACGATGTTACCGCCAATAAACGCCACCATAAGAACCGCACCTATAACCAATGACCAGACTGCAAAATGCAACTGAGACACCGACAAAGGGCCAATTCCGATAGTAGTTAAACCAGCGACAAACAGGCTTGCTCCGATTGCTAGCAATACAGCCAGAACCGAACCAAACAAAACTTGAGTAAATTTGTTCATGTCTCGCTCCCCATTTCTCTTACTTCAAACTTCAAGAGAAAGAGACAGAACTCCCCTTTGAAAAAGGCGAGAAGCTCTCGCCCCTTTCAGAATAATTAATAGTTGTATGCTCCTTCATTGAATCCACCCGGTTGTGGCGCAGGTTGCTGTGGAGCACTTTGATAACCGCCTTGTTGCTGCGGTTGTGCAGGCTGTTGATTGTGTTGCGGAGCAGCTTGTTGGTTGGTCTGCGGTGCAGTTTGTTGCGCACCTAAGAATCCGGCTGCTTTCAAACAATCTTTGGCTGCCTTTGGAATATGGACAGCGACTCGATAACCTTGCACTTTCATCGCTTGGCGATCTTGCTGGGTATCCTTGTCCTTCCATTTTTCGACGACGAGCTTGCCTTCAATTTCGACATAGTCACCTTTTGCCAATGTCGCTTTCACTGACTTCAAGAATTTGTCAGCAACTTTGACTTCGACAAAGTAAACACGGTCAACCCACTGCTGGGTTTGTTGATCGCGATAGCCATCATCAACCGCAATACTCAATGAACCGAAGTAACCGCGCTGACCATTTTTTACGTCGACGTTTGAGATGTTTCCAGAAATACAAACATCATTTTTCTTTGCCATTTTCATAGCGTTATCTCCTCATTACTTATGCTTAAAGCAGGGGTAATTCACCGTACTGCGTGCAGGAAGCATTGGAGACAGATCGCCCCAGTGAGGTCGATTCAATCTCCACCCACACTGGGTGCCAATTCACTATGAGAATTAATTTCTCACAGGTTTTCGACCGTGCAACCGCACAGTCAACCGCAGGGTTTGTCACCCATTGGTTAGAAATGATTTCTCGCGAGTCATTAGCGATCTAGACAGATCTGAAAAGGAAAAATCATTGCTGAAATTCGAGGCACATGATGCATAACACACCATTTAGCCAAAGCGCAGGCCTTGGCTAAATGCAGTGAAAAACATACAGAAATCCCGCCGTCCGCGTCGGGTAAACCGAGCTTCCGGTGAGCAATATACGAAGGGTAGTAACACTGTTACTGAGCAACTTGACGTTGCGTTAGGGAGGGATATACATCCACATTTAAGGCGATAAAGCCACAGGGTCGTTGCACGAAGCAATCTATAGGTAACGATAACCAACGCGCCCGATTCATGCAACGGACTTTTGGGTCAACTAACGCGCCATTTTGCGATTTTTTTCATGCAACCCATCAATTCACGCAGTCTAGGAAGTTTGAGATTGACACGCAGCTAACAGAGGCTCTATAAAGAACACCAGCGTTGTCTCCTCCAAGATATAACGCAGTCAAGGAGGGGTCCTTGGCGGGAACTGAGCACCTTCGGGTGCTCTTTTTCTTTGTCAGGCTCACTCAACCCTATCCTGCCGCGACAGCAGTCATTCTCTCATCCCACGCCATCAACACTTCATCGGCCATATTTCTCTCTTTACAACTAATCTGACGCAACACTTTTTTGGTACTCACCACTGGCGCTTGATAAATCTGCCGTGTACGTAAGGTGTCGCTATTGCTCACCAAAACATGCACGCCGCGATTGGAAGCTATGTGGCATGCCTGCGCTAAGCGCTGCTGGTCATTCTCTGTGAAACCGCCTTGGGCATAAGCCGTAAAGTTGCTCGTTTCTGAGCTACCAATGTACGGCGGGTCGAAATAACCCCAGGCTCCTGCGGGAAGTTCAGCCAGGACTCGCTCAATTGACATCCTCCCCCACCTGACTCAGTGGGGCATTCCCATTACTATGGGCGCACACTAAATTGCTTTAGTTGCAAGTTCCTGATTCATCAAGCAGCTAATGCCGACTCTCCACAGGCTAACAAGCGGTGTCCCCGCTCTAAAATATTTAGTGCACCAACAATATCTGCATTGTTGGTGTAACCACATTCAACACACTCAAACTGCGCTTGAGTTTGACGGTTTTCTTTCGACACATGACCGCAGCAAGGGCATGTTTGGCTGGTGTACTGTGCTGGTACAGCGACAACCAAGCCACCATTCCATAATTGCTTATACTCAAGCTGCCTTCTGAACTCATACCAACCCTGATCGAGTATAGACTTGTTCAGTCCTGACTTGGCTTTCACGTTCTTGCCGTGTTGCTCTGCATCACCTTTCGCTGACTTGGACATATTTGATACCCGTAAATCTTCAATTGCTATCATTGCGTGATTCTTGCTGATCTCAAAAGATGATTTATGTAGGTAGTCCTTGCGGCAGTTGGCGATACGGGTGTGCAGCTTTTGAGTCTTGGCTTTCTGCTTTTGCCAGTTAGCAGAAAACTTAACTTTTTTGGACAGCTTACGTTGCTCAATAGCTAGGCGTTTTTCGTGCTTACCAAATGCGTTAAGCGGTTTAAGGTGCGAGCCATCTGATAGCGTTACAAACTTTGCTATGCCAACATCAACACCCACAGCAGATGTTGAACTATGCTTTGGCTCTGCAATCTCTTGCTCAACCTGAAAAGATATATACCAGTGACCTGATTTGAAGCTAACGGTGCAGTTCTTGATTGTGCCTTGTACGCCTTGGGACTTACAAAACTTCACCCAACCTAGCTTACTAGGCAACTTGACGCGGTTGCCCTCAAGTTGACAATACTTGTTGAAGTTAACAAAGCGGATTGAATCTTGGTTTTTGCCTTTCTTCTTGAATCTAGGTTTTTCAGCCGAGAGCGACCTGTCGAAGCATCGCATCCAAGCGCTATGCAAATCTTTAAGTTTTTGCTGTAGATTGTCGGTGTAGGCTTCCTTGAGCCAAGCTAGATCGTCTTGCTTTTTCCACTGCGTTACCAACTTATTAAGCTCAAATGCACTTGGGATCTTCTCGCCAGAATCCAGTTTCTCTAAGCAGTAGCGCAAGCCTTGATTCCACACAAATCGAGCGTGACCGCAAAGCACAGCAAGCCTAGCCGTTTGCTCAGCGGTCGGTTGGAGTCGAAATTTGTAAGCTTTTCGGATATGCATACTGTGATTATATACAGCGCTAACGCAAGATGCTATCGCACCTTGGGCTATTCCCCCTCCCTGCTGCTTCGCAGGGAGCCTTCTAGCCATTAAGGATGGGCCAACGGGCAGGTGTGCATGAATCCAAGGTATGAGCTTGGTTTTCTGGCCCGCCCATTTGAGCCACGACTTGGTATACATTAGGCAACATCCCCAACCATTTTTTTCAATTCAGCCAACTCATCCGAATCGCTTTTAGGCGAAACCAATTCCCCAAACCCGGTGATGAGAAATGGACTGGGTGTTTTGGGACACGAACCAATCAAGACACGCTTCGCGCGCGTCATCGCAACAAAGCAAAGTCGACGCTCTTCGGCTAAGTCACTGCTGTTCTTGCTTGGACAAATGTCACTGGTCATTTTTGGCATCCAGACCCGTTCAAACTCCAATCCTTTAGAGCCATGAAACGTGGCCAACGTCAGCAAGCTTCGGCAGTCGTCCTTCTTGCCTTGTTTGCTCTCGCACATTTCCACCAGCTTCTCGATACGCTCAAGCCAGCTCCCTTTGAGCTTCATCACCATGTCGATGACCGATCCCGCGAGACCTAGCTTGTCACGCTCACGGCTTTGCGCAACTGACAACAGCTCGAGTAACTTGTTTGCTCTTTCTTGCATCACACCTACCTCATGAGTGTCGGTGTGAAGTCCAATCAGCTGCTCGTGCAACATCGATGTCGCAGTACACCATTGCTCCGAGTGGTTAACAAAACCAAACCCCTTCGCTCTCTCGGCCGCATGCACAATTTCCTCAATGATCGATTCATGCTCATGCAAAAATCCAAGCGCATTAATCAAGGCTGATCGGTTGAACGGTTGGGCACAGATCTTGAGCAACATGGCGGTACCAATCGCATCTGGCTTATCCCAAATAGACTGCCCACCTAGTCGTCGAACGGTAATGCCATAGCTAGCTAGTGCGGTTTCCACATCATTTAAGACAAAGTTGGTTCGAGCAAGAATTGCCCAATGGTGAGGCTCAACCGCCACAGTATCGATCAATGCGCTGAGTTCCTTGTCCCATGACCCAAAGGCATAAGCTTTCAGAACCGACTGGCCTGGGGGGATAGAGCACATCATTTCTTTTTCAATACGGTCTTCGTTATCCTCAACGACACGAACGGCCCCATCCAGTATCTCTGGTGAGCAGCGAAAACAGGTTGAAAGAAAGTGCGTATGAGCGCTGAATTTTTGCTGGAACCGCACCATGATGGCGTAGCCTTGACTGCCGCGCCAACCATAGATGCTTTGATCATCATCCCCGACGCACGTCAGTTTCGTACCATTTTCACCGTGCGCCTCAAGCCACAAGTACTGGAGTTCGCTGGTATCCTGAAATTCATCAACCAGCAGGTGTGTTTTCGGCATCGGCGATAATTCACCACGAGCTAGCGCAGCGACCACTTGCCGCGCCACGCCGTTGAGATCAACTCGGTGGTAACGTTGCAGCATGGCTTCGTACTCTGCGTAAAGCTCGAACGTCACCGGAGGATGACTTGCTTTGTCTTCTCCCGGATGCACTTGCCGACCGTAGTGACCAATCCAGTAATCGGCCTGCCCGACTGTCCATTTATGCAACCCGAGATGTCGTTTTACGCGATCAACCCAAACAGTATGCTCTCCGCCAATAAGTAACTTATTAGGAAGCCGAAGTTGCCGCCACATTTGCAGCATCAAGGAATCGAAGGTGCCAATTTGAACGCGTTCAAGGGCCGACTGGGACAACACGGACTTAATCCGCCCTTGCATTTCGCTTGTTGCTTCATTGGTAAACGTCACCATTCCAACTCGATTTCTAGCATGCTGAGTCAGATATTCGGCAACACCGACCATGGTGTGTGTTTTGCCGGAACCGGGAAGCGCGCAAACCAGCTGATGGTCGTCACTCATGTGAATGACATTGGTCTGATTTGTTGTATAAGTCATTGCTTTGGCATATCAACTGTCATGCACGTCAGTCTAGCGATTGTCCAAGAACGACTCAGGTCAGTTTAAGGCACTTTTGCGGGTCAAACGGACTCTCCGCAAGCACATCCACCAGCTTAAGCACAGGTATTGGATGGTGTACGTATCAACACTAACAATTTACTCAACCCTAGCCAGAAACCCAAAGTGACACCATTATGACGTCACCTATTGACTTTAGCTTTGAAGTTTAGTAGTATGCAAGATGTGACATTTCACAACACAAATATAGGCCGCTAGTCCCAAAGCGAAGTGGATAGCGGATATTTCGTTTGTAATGCAACAACGCTGAGATTCTCAGCAAGGAGAGCCAAATGGCTACTAATGATTGCGAGAGACTAACAACTCGCATGAGCACTGAAACAAAAGAGCTACTTGAGAAGGCGCTTGTTTTGTCGGGGCACTCAAACTTGAACAGTTTCATCACTAGCGCAGCTGCGCTGTCAGCGAAGAAACTGATTGAGCAAGAGGCGAATATTCATCTTAGTCAAGATGAGGCAGTTGATTTCCTAACCGCCTTAGATAGACCAAGAACCGCAAACGCGCATTTCCTTAAGGCTGCTCGCAGACACAAGGAAACTATTACTAATGCAGATTACGCAACTAGATAAAACGCGACACAACAGAGAGAAATTTGACTGCGGCGTTCGCGCCCTTAATGAGTACTTAAAGAAAACAGCTCGCCAGCACGACAGACTCGACCTATCGAGAACATTCGTCCTGACGGACCAGAATTCCCCTCAAGACATCTTAGGGTTCTACTCACTGTCCACCTGCAGAATCGACTGGCCAGAGTTACCCGAAAATCTCCGAAAAAAGTACCCGAACACGAGCATGTCCGCCGCGCTCATCGGGCGACTCGCTGTTGACCTGAAAAAGCAAGGCCAAGGGTATGGAGGAGATTTACTCATCGATGCGATAACAAATATTGTCAGCTCAGTCGCGCACCTCGCTTTACCACTGATAGTCGTCGACGCTAAGGATGACAAGGCTCAGCGGTATTATGAGAAATTCGGCTTTGAACCCATCGCTCCAAGTAGTAGGCGACTCTTCATGACAGTCAAGCACGCCAAAGAAATGCTCGACAGCGTTTCGTAATTGAAGCACAGGGCAGAGCGACTTGTGGGTAAGTGAGAAGTGAAGCTATGGCATGGCGAAATTCACTTTCTTGCTTACCGGAAGCACAATGCGATTAGTTGTTAACCTTCTAAGTTGAGCACTAGAAGGTTGCGACTAACTGATTGATAAATAGGGTGGATAGTCTCGAAGCTCACTGATTTTATCGTTCAAATGGATTAGTCTGGACGTAATTCGGCACTCTTATATTCAAAACTAGATCCAATCTGATAAGTTGCTCTAACTCATTTGTACCCCAAAGCGCGAGTAACTACTCACCTGCTAAACGGGGCATTGCCTTTCTGAGCGCAGCAAGTACGCAGCTCCAACCCATTCGCCTTTGCCACAATTGACCATCCACAACGACGTCATAGCAGTCGATTCGATCAGTCTTAAGTAACTCAATTTTGTGAGTGACCGGCCCACCGGAATCAAAGTCGGCTATGTCGATGATCCGACGCAGTTTAGGTATCTGCCGAGGCTTGTCATAATCTTGAACTGGCTCAGATTCTCGATTGGCGCAGTTACTGTATGATTGGTTTATGTTTTTTTGATATTTATTTGTGCGACGATACATAGGAGCCTTCTACCTTGCAAGGTAGACCAACCTTGCACGGTTGCACTAATAAACTGTTAGCACTACAGGAGACAAAGTATGGAAACCATAGTAAAAACAAAAGAAGAACTCCAGCAGGCCAAAGAGTCAGGAGCTGAACTCATCCTTGTGAAAGGCGAGTTAGCTAATAAACTGAAAAAATCTAAGAAAGTAGCACAACTAAGTGGCGTTGGCCTTGCTGCATTAACTGCAGCTTTAGGCGTAGCAACGGTTACAGCTCCAGCCACAGGCGGGATATCTTATTTAGCAGCTGCTCCCGTAGCTGCATTAACAGGAGTTGAGATTGCAGCCATTATCGCAGCAGCATCACTTGGTATCGGGTTAGTCGTTGCGATCTTTATGGGGTATGAGGAAATTGATTACTCGGAAGGTAGTTTAAAACTTAGGAAAAAACGAAAATAATGAGCAAATTCTATCCCGGTCCGCCTTATTTTTATTTTTGTAAGAGCTGCGGATATAAGTTCTCAAGGAAAGTGAGAGTGGGCTTATTTTGTCCTAAGTGTAAATCATTGCGTGTAGTTACCGATCCCTCTGTACGCAAATAGTGCTAACAAACGCATCAAAAGAGCTCGCAGGCTCGCTGGGACGTCAAAATTGCGGCAATTTGGTTTTGTGCAAGCCCAATTATTCAGCAAAATTGCCGCAAATTTTTGTCGCTCTTTATGCGGGCGTTAGTTATTTGGCATCAAGGATTTAGTGCATGAAGCAAATAGAAAGGATGAATCTGGTTAACTCGATAGCCTGTAATCTTCAAGAACAGATGAATACAACCAGTATCAATACATTCCTTTCTGGGTTTGGAATCGCTTGCGAAGATGTGTCTATTGTTCCCTCAAAACGTACATACGTTGAGGGGCTTCTCAAGTCAGCGGCGAACGACCTTGTAATTGAAATAGCTAGCCAGCTTGGTTTGTATCGAGCCAAAACCATAGCGACGGAGAACCTGGCTAGCTATCTGGAAGCTGAAGACTATAGGGCAGCAAATGATGACTTTGAGCGAGCCATTGCATTTATTGACTCCGACCCTGAGCAGGCAATGGGTAGTGCTTCATCAATTCTAGAGAGTATATGCAAAGGTATTCTTGAAAGGCTGGCCAAACCCATACCCAAAGATCAAACACTTAAGTCTCTTGTTAAAGCTACGTATGGGGCAATGGATCTTTCTCCAGAATCTCACGCAGATCCCGACATAAAACAAGTATTGGGTGGCATTGCAAATGCGGCCGTAGGTATTGGTGTAATCCGAACCAAACATAGTAGTTTTCACGGGCGTAGTGACTCACAAAAACGGTATCGTTTAACCGCTCGTCATGCGCGTTTAGCCGTAGGTAGTTCAGCAGTTCTCGGCTGTTTTCTTATCGAAACTTACCTCGAAAGGTTCGCTGCAAATGCCAAATAACACGCATCAAAAATCGCCGACAAAAAAAGCGTGGGCTGGACTCGCTAACGCTCGCCTTTTATGTGGGCGGTTGACCTTGCTGATATACGCGGGTTTGGTTATCCGCATGACTTGTTTGCGCCGTTGGGGCCTTGCCTCAGTCTAGGAGCGCGAATTTAAATCGCCTAACGCCCTCGAGGGTTGCTCGCACTGCTGCCGCCGATCAGTCTCATTCAGGTTGTAACAGGCTCTCTTTTCTTAGCTGCTTTTGGGTTACCCTACTGCCTTGCTGTTGGGCTCAAATCGTTGCGCAATGTCCCAGATAAAGCCGAGCAACTCTCGGGCAACAGCAACCACCACTTTGTTTTGCTCTTTGCCTTTGGCCTTCATCCGTCGGAATTTGTTGCGCCCATTAACAGTGTGGCTCTGGTTCGACTAACCCACGATAAATCGCAGGAGATCGACACTTCAGTTCAGGGAATCATGATGTCTAACTTCGGGTCACACTGTGCAATCGACAGTGTCGTGTATGAGCTAATACAGTTCAAATGACAATTTACTTTCGAACTTCACGAGTTTAGTGTTCAATCGTGTCCGTCGAGGACAATTTGTGTACAGTGTGTACTTCGCAGGGATTGCGACAAATAAAAACTAAGCAATGATAGCCCTGTCATCACCTGTTTTTATTGAAAGAAGGACTTACTCTAATGAAACACTATCTCATGGGCCTGCTTGGCGCCTTAACTCTCACAGCCTGTGCCACCAATGACACTTCTTATGCGGCCAAAGGGGAGTACTTCCAACCTCACCCTGATCGCTCAGAAGCATGGAATACTCTCAGCGCAGGCATCAAGAACACCAAGATCCGAGATGCTTCTGCCCCAGCCGATGCCTGGAACGATACCGGAGCTTTCAGCTATGCAGCATCTGGTTTGGCAGGCTATGCGATGGATGGAGTTTCGGGAGCAGCGGGCTTTACAGGGTTAAATTGGCTTACAGACCAAGATTATCCACTCGATATGTCCAATGTCATTATGTGGCATCCTGCTGATCACACCCAGTTTGAAAGCGAAATCGCTCAAGCAAAAGCGAAAGACGAAATTTGGAACTTAATTTACGCACTCTTTGAAGCCAATTCCAAGATTCTAAGTGTGAAGCCTCACAATGCTCGCAGTCCAGGAGAGATGAACCAAATCCAATACACTGGCGAGCTATGCGTCACTGCTTATGAAAGATATAAATCTCGAATGATTGCTATTGGCGCTTGGAGTAAAGATACTTGGGAGCGCAATGCTCAAGGCGATTTAATCTGTAGAGCTTACCCTTCAGTAAGTATTGTACGCCCAGTTCGGCCAAACGACTGGAGGCCTTCAAATGTCGAGGCTAGCGAAACGGGTTACTTTGTCGCGACCATCTACCTATACCTATGGGCCCAGGGAGAGTCTCTATTTGGTGACTTGCCAAATGCGAGCGTGTTCGTGCCAAAAGGCGAACACAGCAATTATCTGGTCAATGATCGCATCCGAGTACGTGAAGTCGGCAGAGGTTTTCCGTATGTATTTACTGACGGTAATCTCAACGTGTTCGTACGCCCTACTTCCGGCAATCAAGCAAGAATGAGCGGACCAGAAGCGCAATCCAAGGCGCCGTATCAGTACTAAGGCGGATTGAGAAGATCAAGCCCGTAGTCACAGATAGGTGGCGCGGGCACGATCGAACAATCAACGTCATCTGCGTCCATCAGAGTATTGGCTTCATCGGCTCGATCAGTCAGGTTGTCAGTGCTTGTTTCTAACCTATCAGCAGTTCGATCCTCGACGTTATCTCGCCCATACGGATTGAGTATTCGCCCGTCACCGGTCAACGAATCCATTGTTATTTCCGAGGACTCCGGCATTAAATCAGCCTCAAGCATCATGTTAACCCATTCGGTCAAATCGATTGCCTCCCAGTCCAAGCTGGCCAACTCACCTGGAGTAAGGCCATTGCATCCCACCGGGCTTTTACCCAGCATAGGATAAGCTTGTTCCATGATAATTCTGGCCAAAGGTGAATTGAAACAACACCAGTCCTGAATTTTTTGAATACAAACCCCAAGCGCCTCTTTGTTGCAACGTGATCTACCCTCTTTCATGCAAGATTTTTGGGCTATCTTGAGGCCCATGTCCATTTCTTCGTCTTCGCACTTCGTGATCAGTGTTAAACCTAACTTCACCATCTGATAGGCGGTATAGGCTGCCATAACACCCCCAACAACGTTCACAGCTGTTTCAGCAACACTAGAGAGCGCGTATGTTGTTGTAGCTCCACTTCCCGATTGAACAAATAGAGTCTGGGCCAACTCCTCCGGCAAATGTTCGTATAAGAACTCCATGGCGGCTTGCTTTAGGGAATCCATCGATAGATCCGCGGTAACATCGCCTAACACTTCGCCTGCACTGCTAACGACTTCCGATGATTCCGAACCCAACAATGAATCCACACCAGACGATATCGAGCTGCTAACGCTCTCCCACGCGCCCGACATTTTTTCTCCAACAGTGGTCAGACCCTCACCTATCGCCTCGCGGGTATCCATCCAATATCCGGGCAAATAATCCGTATTGGTCGCCAAATAAGCTTCAATGTCCATCATGCCTTTGGTGGCAACGAAATAATCGACCATGCTGACACCGGCTGGTTTTTCGCAACAATCGACACCCGAGACTGATGTCGCATCCCAAGTACAATAGCGCGGTTCCCCTGCAAAGATTTCGCATGTGTTTGGATCACTCGGGTCGGTACAGTTTGCGTCATGCCCCATGTAATCAAGCACAGACAATTGAGCCACAGCAGCTTCGAAATCAATGTTGACCTGATCGGTACCAAAGTCACAGTCATTGCCAAGGCATGGCATATCCCCTAGACATACGTTTGTTGTTACTTGTTCTGTTTGTGTAATAGTTGTCGCCGTATTGCACTCAAAGTAGGTGTCTTGGACATAGCAGGTGCCAGTAAACGGATCTTCCCAACCCTCCGAGCACTCGGAATAGCTTTCGACACAAGTTGGATCCTCCCGATACACCAAGCACTGGTCTTCTAGATTTCGAATCATTTCGTAGTCGTAGCACTCCTCCTCCCCATCAAGATCGAAGTCATTGCAAATAGGCTGTTCAGCCAAGGGATCGCAAAAATAACCATCAAAATTTGCTTCCCAGCAAACGTTGGCAGTATCGCCTTCGAAAAAAGGACCAATCTGATTGAGCAATGCTTGATCAAAGCCTCTGGCTCCCTCATCTAAACAGCTAATCGAGTTATAGGAGCAAAACTGATCTGTGATGCAGCCATCTTCACCGGGAGTGCACGGCTCTTCTCCGGGCAAAGACCAACCCACTTTCTCGGCGCATCCTTCAGGTTCCTGAATGACTTCCTGTAGTGGTTTTACGTCTTGATCAAACTCAATCACAAACTCATAGAAGACCTCCCCCAGACCGCCCACACCAAGCAAGTATTCGATGACAATCTTATT
Source organism: Neiella litorisoli (assembly GCF_014773395.1). GTDB lineage: Bacteria > Pseudomonadota > Gammaproteobacteria > Enterobacterales > Neiellaceae > Neiella > Neiella litorisoli. The sequence goes on from NZ_JACXAF010000009.1 coordinate 17,677, forward strand.
GCCATTGACCATATTTGACACTTCAGATGTGACATCTACAGAGCTATTGTCGGATGTCGTGTGATGATCGCACTTGATGATGTTGCCCGTACCAACGTGGTCTTGCCACAACTTGAAATCCATTGGATGATTGGCATAACGACTTCGCGGCAACGTTAGTGCTGAATCAGGCACCTGAGCCCAATAGGAATTTGACTCATCACTCGAGTGCGCTCGATATTGCCGGTGGAACGAATTGTTAATCCACATGGTAAGTGCATCATCGATACGAATGCGCGAACGGGTCGCTCTCGCTACGCTGATGCCCGGATCAACCTCAAACACAAACTGTGCCGCATAAACCTTACATTGATCCTCATTACCGCCATCCAACCGCGCATCGCTCAAGTAGTTCCCTTCATCTCGACCAACCGATAGTCGAACGGTTCTTGCGTCGTCGAACGACAATGTATAGTCACCGGCGTTTCCGGCGAAACTCACCAACCGAAACGGTAAAGACGCGGTGCGCTCGATATTGCATGACGAAGGGTTATCTCGTTTCGGCTCCATGCACCGAAACTCTTCCCAATTTGGAATGTTGCGTTCGGTCGTCACAGTCGTCGTTGTATCTGAGCAAGTGGTCTCCCAAATTCCGGTGCCAGCTTCGACTTGGTCTAGCGAATCAAAGCCGAAATTCAGCACACTATCTTGGGGGCTCATATTGGCGGGGCGATTGTTGTTATACATACCCAAGAAAGACTGGTATGCAATGCCGGCACTGTTGGTGGAACTCTTGAGGTCGGTGATGTCCTCTTTGGCAACGTCTTTAAAATCGCTCTCTTCGTCATAGTAGTTGCCAACATTGAACACTGATTGGGAATGTCCCATTTCCGCCGACTGCACTTGGGTCTGGTCAATCACATGCCCTGTTTGCCCAGGATCTGGGTTGTCTATAAAGACCAATTCCCCAGTGCTTGAATCCCGCTGCACTAGTTGAGCGCCATTCTGGCTGTAACTGACATTGATGGAATGATCGGAATTCATTGATGGAATTGACCCGGTCGTTCCCGCCATATCGGCTTGAGCTTGGCTGTACCTTGTATCGAATTCCAAGGTATACGGGCTCAAATCAGGCGCCACGCCTCCCCCCGTTGTGTATTCGGTCGCCAGCTCACTCTCTATGTTCCGAGAGAATGCCCCTCCCGTTCCGTACTGGTCACTTAAATCCGTTACACGCTGAGTGCCCGTAAAGTTGTCATCAGGATCGTCGGTATTGTACTTGGCTTTTAGTTCGCTAACTTTCTCATCAACAGCCCAAGCGGGCATCGCCATGCTGGCCAGCGTCACAGCAAAGGAAACTGTGACCACGTGACAGCACATGACACCAGCCATCACTCCGCTTAACCACTGAAACCAAATCCGATCCCTCATGCTATATCCCCGGCAATTCCCTTACGCAACAATCCGTATAGCGCCAAATCACATAGACAAAATCTTCCATACCTGGTCGATGCCGTCCACCGACGGGCGTACTCCACTTGTGAATACTTTCACCCAACGGATGAGCGCAATTTTGCGGCGAATTAATGGTTTCAGGATTACCTGATGCATCTCTGATTACGTAGCCATCGGTATCCGTTTTGGGAATAGTCACCGTTGTTGAACTTGCTTCGGCGACAGGATAGAACATTTGCAGCTGATACATACTTCTAGGCAACATCGGTGCAAATTCTCGGTCGCACATTGCATCCAGCCCCATTGTTTTTAACGCCAAGCCCTTGCGGTGCAGCGAGGCAAGCAGACGTTGAGTGATCAGACTAGAGTTTCTCACCGGATCGGACGCGGCATTGATGTGGCCGGTAAACGGATAGATGCACGACGCATCACAACCAGCGCTTCCAAAGAACTCCTCTTGTACCACGCCTGCTGTAGTGGCCACGCAATCCGCCATGCACCATAGCTTGGCCGGCGGCGTTGAGAAGGCCACCGCTTCTGGATTTAGTGCCAATGCCAGCACATCATCATTCCACGTTGGATCCACTTCACTCATATACATCAAGTCAAAATCGACCATCCCGTCTTGCATGCAGTCGGGTATGACAAACATTTCCAACATGGTTGCCAGCGGAAACGAGAAGTAGTGATAGTGGAGCATCGCCATATCGTTGTTACCATGACCATCTTGCCCACCAGCGACCCCCATGTTGCCAAAACTGCTCTGCAACCTCGTATTCAATGACGGACTGCACCAAGGCACACGGACCACTTCTGCAATTCTGGCGGGCAGCCAAATCCCTAGCTGCCAACCAACTTCCGGCACTCCCAATGGATCGGTGCAAGCGCAAACCGACGTTGGAGGCGCTGAACCATCCGGTTTATCCCCCAAGCCCATCAACGAAATCGGGAAAATACGAGTCCAACAAATCTTATCGATGATCCCTGACCATAAATCAGCATCTGGGCACATGTCCGCCTTTGCCGCAGGACTAGCCATCAGCAGACACAACAACGCCAGCGTGACAACGGGCTTCATGCTAGCCCTCGAACGAAGTTCAGGAGCATGTTCAACCACGACTGCAATTGAACGTATATTTGTTGCCCTATCTCTGGATGCTCAAACGCCACGTACAGTCCAATTCCAAATGCGGCCACTAGCAGTGGTAGTCTCATAATGTTGGTAATCCTTTATTGTCGACGAGCCATTCATTGCCGATCTCCATCACATGGAAATAGGCTTCTTTTGTCTGGATGACGGTGGGAGTTTGCTGAACAAAAAATCGATCTTTCAGGTCTTTCTTCAGTAAATAGACCTGCATGCCAAATCGTTGCGTTAAGCTATCCAACTGCTTGCTGCCGTTACGCTTATCAATATGAGTCGCGATAGGCATGATCTTGCGATAGCCGAGTGTTGGAATCGTATCCAGCGCCCATTGGAGTTGATGACGGTTGCTCGGATCGAATACCAATAGAGTCAGCGGATAGTTCGCATCTTTAATCGGATTGATGATCTGACCTTTACGACCTAAAACCTGATCACCGCGTTTGATGTCAGCATTCAATCGTACCGTCGGATCGATGTACCACTGTTTGTGTTTTTTAGCTTTCGGTAAGTTAGAAAACTCACCATGAGACGCCCAGAACCGCTTGATCGCTCGCTTCTTAGCGCGCTCAAAGTCATAATTGGCCAAGCGTTGCTGCATGAGAAGCTTGGCATCTGGCTCGGCAATGTCGTAAACCTTGCCGATAACACCAAAGTCTTTGCCTTGCTCATCAGGGTGAAGCTCTATTTGCTCACTGAGCCATTCTTTGGAGTACAGCCCGCGAACCACCCATTGCTTTTGTCCGTCGCGGTAAGCGATAGCTGGTACGCGATTGATACTAAAGGCTTTGAACTCATCGGGATGAAGCCCTATTTTGACATCATCACCATAATCAGAAACTACCTGCATCATCGCCTTGAACGTGGCCGCAACTGGCGAATCAGCCTCTATGAATCCGCGAAGGTAAATCGGCATATCTCGATCACGTGCATAACGTATAGCTCGACCTAGCTCCGATGAACTCATTGAGGAACTGATAAACATCATCCAGCCTTCTGTGTTCGCTGAATCGTTGCAGTCTTCAGCCTCTAGATCAGTCGCTTTGGGCACATCCATGGCTAACGGTACATTTAGATCACCAAGAGTAACTGCGTCCTGAAACGACAACTGCTCGTTGATTGTCGGGTTCACGGACTGATTAAGATATTGCTCAGCACGTTTTGCAGCCTCCAGCGCCTCTCCTTCGTATTGCGCCACACGATCCGCAAGCGCTTTTTCATCGTAATCAGTCCAACCTTGCTCTTTTGCAAACTGGATGGCTTCTTCTGCTGTACGGTTGGTTGACTGAGCATGATTTTCGGTTGCCTTGGAAGGCAATATCAAAACCGCCAGCACCAACGCCATACCCTTAAAACAGCGCATATGCTCTCCCTATGATGGCGTCTGTGCTCACGGTTCCCCAGAAGCGCGAGTCATAGCTAAATCGTGTTGTTCCCGATAAGAACACTTCGCTCGCCGGAACAGTGAGGCGGCGTTCTAATTCTTCGGGCGCTTGCTCGACGATGATCGGCAATTCGCCAAAGAAAAGAGGAATGGGCTTGGACTTGTTGACAGTGATTGAATACCGGTCGATATCGACGGTATCGCCGCTAACGGCACGTACCACTTTGACTAAGCGTGTGCCTTGCGGAATCTTGGTATCCGCTCGCAGCATTTCGTATGCCATTAAATTGCCGCGCGCTATGTCCTTATCCCACGTATCGACGAGGTACCAATGGGTGAATAGGCAGCTAGGTTGTTGAGGATCAAATCCGATGTAAAAGCGCTGAGCGAGCCCCCATACGCACAGTGCGGGAATCCCTAAACACCAAAATGCAACTTTCAATTGGCGGTGCATGTCTCGGTCCGTTGACTTTAAAACCTCCTCATTGTCAGGCAATTCAAGATTGAATTTAGGTCAACTAAACGCGTTGTTTAGAGAAAAGCTCGCCCGATAGAGACAGGCGAGCTTTATTTGCTTATGGGAACCAAACAGTCTGACTCATTTCGGTATATTCACCCGAATCATCAAAAGCTCGCACGGTGACATCGACGGGACCTGAATACTGCGAGTACATCATCGACAGGCGCAATGTGGTCGTACCCTGTGCTTCTCCATCCACTTCCCACTGGTAGAAACTCATGCGGCCATCGACATCATCACAATCTGCCCACATACTCAGACCTGTGGAGTAATCCACCTGCTTGAGCGCACAAATTGGACGCACATTATCCGCGACCTCTACTGTCTCGGTGAGCGTTTTGGTTTGGCCAAATAAGGTCTCGATTTCCATCGTGATCTCATAAACACCCGCCGCCAACGTACCAAAACTCTGGGTTAAGGTTATCGGGGTTTCAGGATCCGACTTGAGCACTCCATCCTGATAGAAGCGCACCGACGTCAACCTGTCATCTGGATGAGGTACAGACACACTAACACGTGCACTAAGAGTCATAGGTTCACGGTGTTTGGTGTTGCCGTAGTACATGCGTGTAAACGTACCCAACTCCTCTTCAGGCAGGACTTCGACAAAGACCGTTGAGCGAGTTTCTCCACCCTCCGAATCTCGCAATACGCCTTCAACGGTGTAAACACCTGGTTGCGTAATACTGACCGTTTGAGCCTTGGTACCATGACCGCTGATAACTGTAATATCCGGCGTTTCAATGATTTCGTAGCTATACGTCACACCCGGCATGTAGGGCCTGTCATGAATAAAGGAGAATTTCACTTTGGCTGGCGCATATTTGTAGTAGACCTGGCTCATGAGCAATAAATCCTGTGGCTCATAGACCCATGTTCTTAGCGATGCCGTGTAACTGGTCGACGTGGAGGCAGAGAACCCGTCATACCATGCCTCGACCGTGATCGGGATTCGACTGTTAACCACCCACGCCGGATCGGTGGTTATTGTCACTGTTTCGCCACCCAGAATAGATCCGTCTGGCAACGTCCACTTGTAAATGATTGGAAGATCAATCCCGCCTGACTGAGTCATCTTCGCCGTCAGCTCGACCGTATCACCGGCCCGAATCAAGCTTGGTACCGATACGAAAACCGACTTAGGTTGTGGCTCTTGCGACGAAATCGTTAGCTTACGGGTAAACCAAACATTGTCCATTTCTGGCATATCAGAGAATCGGGCTCTGGCATACAGCGTCATGCGAGACGATTCGTTCAGCTCCAGATTGTATTCACTGCCATCAAAGTCAAAGTTGTTTGGATCATTTTCCGACCACTGCACGATGACATCACTTGGATCGATGCCTTCGGCCAAATCAAGCGAGTAGCTCGCGAGCTGATCATTGAATACTCGGGTTGGTCCATCAATGTTAAACGATGGCGTTGAGTAAGCTAATACTTCTATCGATTCGGTAGTGCTAACGATACCTGTATGGCGATTAACCATTCGAGCCCGAACAAACATAATGTCGCGTTCTTCGAATCTGTGGCTGAATCGACTGTTGTTGTCGAACTCACTGGCCGTACTCCACGAGATCCCGTCTTCTGATACCTGCCAACTCAGATGGCCCAATGCCTCTGTATCCGCTTGAGTGAGACCTCGATATGACAACGTTAAGCTAAACGGTGTCCGCCCGACCACTCGGCTACCTACAACTTGACCATCAATTGCTTCACCCTTGAGAACGCGGGCATAAAGGCGATCCGAATCGATTTCTCGCGAGTACGCAATACCATCTGGAACCACCAAGCGCCCTAGTACCTTAACTTGCTGGGCTTCAACCAACTCACCCGGAGTCCAGTCAAATTCAACTTGTCCATTTTCGTCGACACGAGTCCAAGTTGTTAGCGGCTCCTCCTCGGTTCGGTCGATCCGAACCAGCATCGCCTCCCACTGCCCCATGGTCTCCGCATCATATTCCATCTCCTTGGTCTGGTAACTGTACTGACCCAACCGAGCTTCGATGGTATGCGTTTCAGTGTTGAGCATGTCCGTTATTGCAGACCAATTAGCTCGCATCGTCACGTATTTTGACGGGACGTACACGCCTTGAACCGATTTACTTCTGCGGATCAGCGGATTCTTGTCGTACCAAGCATTCAAATCAATGTCGAACGTATCCCACAACACGCCTTCTGGAACAGCCAGCCGCATACCAACTCGCTGACTTGTGCCACGTGAGGTTTGACGCCCCTTCGATGTAGTTACGCCAAGCGATGAAGTGGCTTCGAACGTCGCCTCACCCACATTAAACTCAGCAACAGCCGAACCGATGTAGCGAGTACCCGCGTAGATCGCACCAACTCCCTCTTCCATTTCTTCGGTCATGTTGACCACAATTTCAGGGGCGCTTGGATCAATGGTACTGAAGGACTCTGTTGACTCTTGGAGAACGACTGAATGACCTTCGCCATCATACATAGTGACGCGGTAGGTAAATTCATGCGGTCCATTTTCTTCGGTGTAACCCGATAGCATCATGCGGTCATAGCCAGGTGTAGCGACAAACCCTGCTGGAATGGTCGTAAATTCGTACACACAACGTGGACGACTTCGGTTGGCGTAGTATTCCGCCTGTTCCGAGTCTACCGCCGTGTAGCAACGCCGGCCGGAGTCTTGCAGAAGGGTGATGTCATGACGCTGCGTAATGTTGAAGTTTTCTTCGCGCATTCCTGACAGCTGGAACGACATTGGTAGGTACTTCCCAACTATCGTTTTAGTAAATTGCTGATCATTGATATTGCTGGCCGTGATGGTGATATCGTACTCGCTGTTCGGTACCAAATTGTCAAACGCACCCTCTCCAAACGCGTACACACCATCATTGATAAATTCTAGCGGCATCACTTCATCACCAATGGTGACTTCATCGACTCGCATGCTGTCTGCAACACCGTTAAAGGCTACGACATGCATGTGTTCGCTAAAGTCGAACGCGTCGCCCGTATCCATGATCTGATAGTTGTCCAGCACATCGAATACAGCTCCACTTCTCAAGATCGCTATTTCTTCTACACCCGCTATCACTTTCGGCAAGCGGTTACCATTACCATCTTCTCCAACAACCTCCAGAGAGTACATCCCCTCTGGCACATCGGTGACATCGACGGTATAGATGATTTCGCGTTGATAACCATATTCTGGTGCGGACAACGAGGTCAGATGTTCCTCTTTGCCACCCATAGAGCTTAGGGTGACCACTTGCGATGCTTCAGCGACATCAATATCAAGATCATAAATCTCAACATCATCGACTAAGAACAAACCGTCGATCACGCGGCTCTCTTCAATCGGCGTCAATTTCAATTGGATCACATCTGGCGCGGCCCAATTAAAGTTCTCATCATGAGGCGCAGTTCGCACATGCACTTTTGCTAGGTTACGCTCGACATCAACAACAATGCCCTCCGCCACCGGAATAGTCACCTCTAATTCCTCGTTGGCGACATTCGCGGCAGCCGCTAATGCGACCGGCGGGATGAGGTATGCGTGCAGGATATTGTCAAACGGATTCGCATTGAAATACTCATTGCCAGAATCCACAGCAACACTGAATACGCTATCAATTGAAAACTCTGCGCCATAGCTCAGGAAGTTGTCGTAGTCGAACACGTCATGATTGAAATCATCGAATTGGATATTGCAGTAGTCTTGTCCAGCCCGAACCACGCAACGTTGCTCGACTGAATTTGACTCTGGCAATTCCTCGCTCTCAAACACCCCAGGGATTTGCATGATGTTTAGATCATGAAGTACTACATGCTGGTCATAGTTACGTGCTTCCACCTCAACGCGCAGCCCAGACACTTGTGCATTTGGGTTATATAGAAGTTCAGCCTCCTGCCCCTCAATTGGGCTATTCAGCATAACCGGTCCACCACTTGCTGTGGCTGACACGCTTGTGACCACCGGATCAATTGGCGCTTCAGTCGTAAACTCGTATGTGCCTTGCAGTAGTTCAATCGGCTCGGCACTCAAGTCCGACAGGTAACTTACCCGGTAAGGGAAACTACTCTCTCCTGCATCGCTCAGCAAAACCGAAGCTTTGTTGATCGTGCCTGTTTCAACGGATGTAACAGGCGATTCAACAAGCCATTCAAACAAACATTCTTTACGGTACTCGGTGCTGGTGATGGCAATGGAGTCTGACGAGGTCAAATGGCATCCAACCGCATCGAGCAGTGGCGTCACCTCATAGTCTCGTACACCGACTAACGGCTCTCCATTCTCTTCAAAATCAGGTTCAGGTAATACGGCTCGCAGCGTCCCAACAATGCTAAGCTCAGTGTTTTCGAAGAATCCGCTACCGGTAAACACCCCTTCGAGGGAAGCTATAAATGCTTGTTCTCCAACAGAGCCGATCACGCTATCAATGCTTAAACTAAAGGTATCCGTGACATTAGCTACATTGCCTTCGCCTAACGAACGATCGTCCAACGCATTATGATTAAATGGCGCAAATGCCAGCTCACAACTATCTTCTCCAGCCTTAATCGTACAACTTAGATTGGAGTCAATCTCTATCGGTTCAGGGTAGAAAATATGTGGAATTTCGCTTCGCGAAATCCAGTGCAATGTGGCCTCCGTATCGTACCCTACTGGCGAGATCGTGACCGTGACGCCATCAATGGCATCTGCTATGTCGGTCAGCACAAACTCGCTATATTGAGGGTCTGGATTTTCTCCAGGCTCAATTGGTTGTAATTCGCCTTCGACGGTCACGTAGGTCTCTTTTAGAACCGGCGGCTGAGCTTCGGCAACAAACCAATCTTCATAGCCACTGAAAGCAAGAGCTTCATGACCCAAGTGATCGTACATTCGCACTGTGTATTGAATGGGGTGAGTCCCGTGAGCATCCACAACTCCGCGAGCGACCATGCGATCGCCCTCAATTGTCGCAGTTAATTCAGGAGGCAAAACGTCTACTGTGATAACACAACCAAATGAGGAGTCCGTTGCGACACCTGCGGCGATCTCAGAATCTGGTGTGACGGTGCAGTTGGCACCAAACTCTTGGACAAACGTCAGTGTTTGCTCTTGAACCGCCGCGACGGGGAGTATTTCTTCGCTGGTGACCTTATAGCCAAATGGCATGTAATTCACATCAACACGCTGAACAAACTCTTCACCATTACTGGTGGTCGCTGTTACTTGTAGTTCAACAATGTCATTTCGATTCAGCGTGAGGCCATTTGTGGAGAGTTGGGCCACTTCAGCTCTAGGACTGCTGAAGGACACAGGTTGACCATCCCACAAGACTTCGGTGATCGCGACTGAATTCACGACACCATTGAAAGCCGCGACTGTGAGGTGTTCCGGGAAGTAGTTTTCTCCGCCGCTGGTGAATGGCTCCAATAGTTGAAATACACCCATTTCCGGCGCAGTTCGCAGTAGGGTCAACTCAGTAAGATGGTCGTCAATTGCAGGAATTTCGTGCCCCAGTTCATCCTGCCCTATTACGCTGACTTCATAGTTTCCCATCGGCACACTAGATAGATCCACTGCATACACTAGGTCAGTAAGCCACCCACCGGCTGCATTGAATTCACTTGAGGGGTATTCATCCATGTCAATGGTATCGATAGATACCGTGTCACTTAACTCAATAGGCGGCACCTCTAGCAATATGCGCCCATCAACAACCAACTGCTCTTCTAATTGCATTTCGCCTACAGGCGTTAGCTGTACTGTGATTTTGTTGGGACGCCGCCAACCGAAGTCTGACTGATGTCGTGGCAATTGGACTTGTATTAAAGCTGAGTCTTGAGGAACTGGAATATCACCGTGGCCTGCAATGGATAAAACAGGCAAGTCGGTCGCCCCCTCCGATTGACCGTTTACGACCAACGCGGGAATGGAAGGAGGCGTCATATTCGCCACTATGTCGGCAGTTTGGGCGACGGCCCCAAAACCGCGAATTTGGCTATCAACAGTGAAGGTGAATTCACTAACAATATGCAGTTCATCGCCAGTGGCAAGCTGTTGATAGTCGACGCTCTGATGATCGAAGCCATCAAACAATGCCTCACACATAGTTTGTCCTGGCGCGACATCGCAATAGCTTGTCTCTGGGACTAAAGTCGGCTGCTCAGGTTCATAGATCCCGGGCGCCACACCAATCGTCACTCCCTCTAAGAATACCCGCTGGACGTATGTTCTTGGCTGAACCTCAATTCGAACCCCCATAAGCGGGTCGCTCGGATCAACGACTTGCTGCGGCACAAGGCTCGCATCATCTCGATCATCGACCAAGATGTTGCTGGTACCGACTTTGACGTAGACTCGTTCGACCGTAGGAGCATCCACATCGTTGACGACGTATGAATGTGCAGAATCCACCAGCACAATGGGGTCCAACGCAGGATCCTCAACGTAGCTGATACGGTAGTTCAGCGAATAAATGCCGCCTGCAGTGGGTAGGATGGTTGCTTGAGGAAGCCCACCTATGTCCTCAATGGCATAGCCTGTTACGTCGTACCACTCAAACAAACAATACACGTTGCCGGGAGAACTAGACGACGCCAATGCAAAATCGGTCGTCAACTGACAACCGAGCGCATTAGCCTCTGGGAGCACGCTATATTCATCGACCGACGCCGAGACCTCGCCCGAGTCAATAAACGAAGGATGCACAGGAAACGCTTCAATTTGCCCCGTAAATCGGACTGATTTTGCATGAACATTAAACGCACACAACAACAGAGCGCAGCATCCTACGGCATATCGACTAAACATGGTTTGCTTCCCTTTTGGCACAAATAGGCTTATCCCACGCTATAAACGTACCGAAAGAGACCCGCAATTAAAGGTCAGTTATTGTGCCGTTTCGGCTAATTTTGAGTGCAATAAAGCAGGCTCATGATGGTTGAGCCTGCTTTGTTGGCGAGTTGATAAATGTAGGGATTGAGAAGTGGCTTACCGCTGTGCGAGGTTGACTGACGGGATACCAATATGCCGCAGTACAGTAGTCACTGGCTGTGCTCCCGGAATCGAATCGGAATTCGCTAAATAAATAGCGGGCGTGCCACGGACACCAAGCTTCTCACCCAATGTGTAGTGCTGACCAATGATTGCCGGATCACAGGTCTGTCGACCAGGTACATTCACTGAGTTTGTCATTACGGCGCTATCGAACGCAGCCTGCTGATCCTGCGCGCACCATGCTGTGAGCATGGTCATGGCTGATTCCTGACTAACACCACCGCGCGGAAATGCTAAGTAGTGAACGGTAATCCCTTCATCCAAGTAGGTTTGGATGTTTTCATGAAAGCGACGACAATAACCACACGTCGTATCAGTGAAGACATAGATCTCCGCTCGCTCATTACCTGCTTTATAGGTTAATGCCGTTGACCGTGCCTTGGCCAACACCTCCGCACGAAGGCCTTTCTCGCGCTCATAGGTCAAATTCACATTGCCATCGATGGTATCAATCAGCGCACCACGCATAATGTAGCGACCCTGCTCTGACATCCAATAAAGCGCGGGACCAACGCTAACCTCGACCCAACCATCGACATCGCTACTGCGAACATCATCAGGCTTTAACTCAGTTTTGCCGTAAAACGAAGCGCTCAACTCTTCCAATGAAAGTGTTGGGTGCTGCGGTGCCACAGGGACACTAGGCTTAGGTTCCGCGGCCTTTTTCGCCCCGAACCCTGCGCCGACGAACGCGCCCAAAACTAAACCGAACAAACAGGCGCCAGCAATACTGCCTGCTATCCATCCTCTCTGCTTCTCGACTTCGTGCTTCTCTTGCGCTTCGCTCATTTGGTGGATTCCTTTATTGAATGTCATTGCGGGTCATTGTAAGGATGAGAGGGCTATCAAATGGGTCAGATATGGACTCAAATCAGCCCAAACATGCCCCATGCGTCGTGTAGCAACACGATACGATGCAACGTGTACAAACCGGACAAATATGCTTGCTGTCTTAGAATGACGCTCGCTACACTGCGGGAAAATGTTGTTTAAGGACACCGATCATGACTCGTTTCATCATTCCATTGGTCGCTACTGGACTATCGTGGTTTGCCGTAGCAGAGCCTGTCTGTGTAAGTACAAGTCGCCCCAACGCAGAAGCATTGGTTAAACAGCTTGCAGTTGAGCACTCTGCAGCCAAAGACGTTGGACAAGAATTAGTGACAGGGCAGATCACCACCGAACAGTTCGGTGAAAACAGTACGTTGCGCGAGTCAATCACCATGGTTAGCGGCGCCTATGTACTTCCTGATGATGACGCAATTCAAACTTGGCTGGCCGAAGTAAATGGCAAGCCTGTTATCTGTGCAAAATTGTCAGAAGTCGTTCAGCCCTTAGCAACACAGGGATCATTTGATGAATAAGAAGGCATCAACCAATACATTGCACAAACACTGGCAGCGACTGGCCAAAGAACTTGATCTATCGCTGCCCGAGCAGTTGGGCATTTGTTTCTTGAATGGCGGCATGCTGTCGATATCTACTAGCAAAGCGCCACGTGACCTTCAGCGTCACGTAAAGCGGGCCAACCTATTCGCAGCAGTTAACAAGCAAGCAAAGCCGACAGCAAATCCTCAGATCGCCCAAACAATCTTGACGGCAGCTTGCAGCTTGAGACCTGGCCTAATCGCAGAGCTGCACGGTGCCAACGGCCAGCCATCCAATGTTTGGGATCTGAACAATGCCACCAGCACGTTAATTGCTCCAAAACTCACCGAAACCATTGAAGCCTTTCAGCGTCTCACAACAGCGATAGGCCAACACCTGCTGCAAGCAGAAGTTAAGACAATTGAAAACGCTTATCGGCAGGGCTTTTTGTTTCTCAAGCACCAGATAGACCGTGATCCGAAACGAACTAAAAACGTCTACCAATTGCTGCGAGCTTTTTTACCACCGCATCTTGCTGCGCTGCTACACCTTGGAGATTACGTCCTATCGAAGAACGCTTCCTTGCTTCAAATGCGAGCCTTATCTCACATCACTGCGCAGTTGCTAGTCGACACGCCAGAGCAGCTACGAGACGCCGTTTGGAATTGGCACCAGATGATGTACTACGAACCAAATACCAATAATACCCGCGTTCGCCCCCAGTTTTATGCCGATTTTCATACCATTGGCGATTATGGGAACTACGGGTTTGTGATGGTTGAAAACATTCCTGCGGATGTTCACCAAAGCGCAGCCAAGGCGCTCGAACAATACCGTCCTGAATTTAGCAAGCCAACACTTGCCGAAGCTGCTCTCGATAACGTGAATCAGCGAATGGCTAACATTCATGGTTTCGAAGATATGCATCAAGACAACCCGATTGCACTTCTAACTGGCTCTGCGTTGCTATTCTGCGAATCATCCATGCAGTCGCTCAGTATCAGACTTGAAGAACCTGCAATGGCTTAATCAAGATTATACCGAGCTTGAATTAAATAGCCCCAAACCGAGAATCATTCAGTCGTACTCGCTTATAATGATGTTGTTGAAGTAAAGTTCCCTACAACACTCTTGGGCGACAAGGGGATTAAGAATTGAAGAAGCTCACTTATAACCAAAGCGTTTCTTTAAACCTAGGTGAGAACCCTGACTACAAAAAACTGAATAATGATAGTTACGTGTTACAGGTTATGGAGAAGCAACAAGCTCTTTCAGAAATATATCTCCATAACCGCTCTTGCGTCATTACTATGGCTATAGAAATTGAGGGTACGATGGGAAGCTTATTGGGGGCTTTCTTCACCTATACAAATCCTGAGACTGAGTATGGCGAGCTTGTTGCCCCTCCACATGAAATAACCCCCAGCTATCTATTTGAAGAGTTGCTTTTAGAGTCACCTTTGCTTTCATTCACCGCAAGGAGAAAATTAGTCGATCAGCTTTTAAAAAAAACGAAGCTAATCAATGGGAAGAACTTGCAGAAGTTAGTAAAGGGCTTGTCACAGCTTGAGGAGTGGAGGAATGCAATGGCGCATGGCTCGACGTTCTATAACGTTGAAACTGAACTCCTAGAGCTCAGCTATCACAGAGGCGGCTCTCGTAAACTTGTTCTCACTAACGAGTTATTTGAAAGGATAAACGAAACAGCGAACTTGACTACTAAGCTTCTCTCAGACGCTATTCAGACAGTGGAATTGAACAGAGGTCTTTTGGCAGCTAAAGAAAATGGTGAAACGGTCATTAGATACCACGATAGAGAAAGACCTACAAAGCTTTCAAGCTGTTAACCGTTGACGCCGACTCAACGATGACCATCGACAAGCTAAGCTTGCGAGGTCAAAGCTGTCCAACCCCTTGCTTGAAACTGATTAAACACAGCGGTCGTGACATCCTGTTTTAACAAGCAACCCGCAAACTACCACGTTGACAGCTATTGCAGCCACACTCCACATGCTTGAATTGCCATCACTCATGATAGTCGATAGCGCTGCAAACGAATTCCCAATAGGAATTAGGGTTAACCAAACATTTGGCTCTACGATACCGGTCGCAAACGCAATGATCTCCAAATGAGGCAAGATCACCCCTAACAGAACCAACTTGCTACGGATCTGCTCTTGAGTCTGACAACGACGCAGTAACAGCTGCATCCACGCCAAATATACTGTTAGAGCACTGGCCAGCGATATGATATTGATGACGAGACTAACCAAGTCGATCTGAGCCCATGCCGCCAAAAAGCCATGCGTTAGTTCAACTACGAATGCAGGTGAATCACTAGGGTTAATCTCCGGAGCTACGTTTGTCACTAGCAGAGAATAGAGCCACATCCAAAACCAATAATGGGTCGCATAGACCGCTATCGTGATCAGCGACAATACCAATCCGAACCCTTGCTTGGCCACCACGAAACGCTCTCGACTAACACCGTGCAACCAATACTGCTCCAAGGCCCCTCGCTCCTGCTCAGCCATCCAGATCTGCTGACATTTCGCTGCGGTCATCGCCATGCCGGCGCCAAACAACAAAGGCCACATCAAATACACCAAAGCAATGGTTGCATAAGGCTTACTCGACTTAGGTTGGGCAGGTAGTTCACTCTCAATTCGAATCGCGCCAAGCCAGTTGAAGTGTGAGTGCCCTTTTGCTTGAAACGCTTCTTTCCGGTAAGCAGTTACGTATTCTGATAACGCTCGCTCTAACTGGGCTTCGGGAAAGCCTTCCGGTGCTTCATGCAGCGTCAGCACAACCTGATGATTGGTTAATTCGAGCGAAGCCGTCACAGGGACTGTCTGCGCAATATCCAAGCCCTGATTCAAATGCGCTGTTAAGCCTGGTAGAAGCTGGTCATCCAAAGCAATTGACCATTCAACCCGCTCACTATCCCGTTGAGTTTTTTGCATACTGATCAGTAGTGTCCCTATCACCAACAGTAACAGGGGCAACGCAAACGGGATGACGATGTATCGGCGGATCAGTGTTGGGCGGTCCCGATAATATTGGCGCCAGTCAGCTAAGAACAATGCAGCAAACTGGGACATCAAGCTGCTCTCTCGTTTAGGGCTATCCGCCGCAGTCGCTCCGTCAAATTAGGTCCAGGCTGCCAATCAGACTCATCAAGCGAGGTGGCCATCTCGCCACCTTTTAGTACCCACGCTCCTTGACAAATTCGCACCGCTTCATCCACTTGGTGTGTCGCGTAGATACAACTGACGCCTTCAGACTGAGCATCGACAATGAGTTGTTCCAAGCAGAGAGCTCCCTCTAGGTCGATCCCGGTACTAGGCTCATCAAGCAGCAATAATCGAGGTTTAGCTATTAGTAGTTGAGCTAAGCGAACACGCTGCACTTGGCCAAAACTCAAATCAGTGACGGGCTTATCAAGCAACGGCTCAAGAGCCAAAGAGCTAACAAATCGTTGCGCATAGGCAGGGCTATAATTACCCCGCAACTCGGCAAGTTGCCTCACCACTTCCTTCACTTTTAAGAACGCTGTAGGCACAACGCTAGCTGGAAGCCAACCCAATGCAGGACGCTTGGATGACCACTTCACACTGCCAGATGTTGGCTCAATTAACTGGCCAACAAGTTTAAGCAGGGTAGATTTGCCACTGCCGTTTGGCCCCAGTAAGGCTTTGCTTTCCCCTGCCGACAAATGCAACGAGATGTCACGGAGTGCCCAAGCACTTCCAGAATAGCGATAGCTAACTTGATTCAGCTGCAGCATGTTGTTTGCGGTAGTAAATGGCGCTTTCAGCCATCGTGGCAAGTTTGCGTCCAGCCCAGACAAAACACGCAGCAACAAGCAACATAACGGATGACTCCGCGACCGCGTAGATACTGCCATCGCCATGTTGAAGGGCGGATGCTCGTGTAATAAGCATGATGATTAAATTGACGCTTGCAAAGAAGCCAGCAATCATCAGAACGATTCCAAAAACTTGCTGTGCTCTATCTTTAAGATTAACCATGAGACCTCCGTAGTTCTCTTCTAAACCCTGTGCGATTTTTTGATGTTAAATCCTCAATCACGCCGTATTGCTCACACTGCTCGATCAGTTGAGTATCATTACAATTACTCTCTATATATTGGGTCACCCTACCCAACAAACTGTCACGCAATCGCTTCAGTCCAATCTCAGTTCGCCAGATCTCAACATTTTTGTCGGCATTGAAACCAAGCCTTGCTGCTCGTGCTTCACGCTCAAGAATAGCGACTTTGATCGGTCGATTAGCATGCGGAAGAACGATCACCGATTGCCCATAATTGCGATTGATTAATAAATTGTTGTCTGCGCCGTTCGGCCGCCACGCAGCAGACGCGAGCGCGAAGGTGTTGCTATGAGCACTCACAGCAACACACAACTTGCCGCCTTCTCCGGGAAGAACGGTGACAGTTAGGGGATTAAAACTGTTGGTCTCGCTGGGTGTAATAATGAGCTGTTCAGTCCGCCTTAATAGCACCCGTTGAATGACGGTCATTCGCCCCTTCCTTCCTTGGTAGATTTAGCAGAAGTGTGTCATGTGATCGGCTACAAATCAGGTCATCTATCAGGGGGATCTGCGGGCAAAACTGCCCATGCTTGCTAGCAGCTCTTGAAATAGAAACTAACCACTCACAATCACACAATAAGTGCCACGCACACTAAGCAAGAACATATCAAACCCGTATTAATTGGCAGACACCGGAGGCGTTTCTAGCAAAGTGCATCTAAACTCAGACCGGACAGAGCCTCAAACTGGATTGTTCGACTCATTATTGGAAGCCAAATAGCACTTGCCGCCCAAGGAAAAGCTGATGAAAACTGTTGCACTCGTAATCGGTCACAAAAAGACCTCACCGGGAGCGGTAAACGCTACGAGTGGCCTTACTGAATTTGTATTCAATGAAAAGCTATCGTTGGACATCGAAGGGCAGATTCACGGAGTTAACTTGCAGCGGGTTTATCGACGAACATATACATCGCTACCGAATGACTTGAATGAGCTCAATCCCGCCCTGATAGTGAGCCTTCACTGCAATGCCTTTAACACTGAGGTCTCAGGGACTGAAGTTCTTTATTATCACAAATCGACCAAAGGAAAGCTTGCCGCTAGGCTCCTCAATGATCACCTAGTTGGCGCTCTAGGGTTGCACAACAGAGGCGCTCGCCCCAAAACCAGCGAAGACCGTGGTGGCTACCTGCTTAAAAATACCAATGCCCCGTGTGTTATTGCCGAGCCGTTCTTTATCGACAACGATAATGACTTGGCCATCGCGCAGGAAAAGTACGCCGAACTGGTACTAGCTTACGTGGAAGCCATAGTGTCTATAGTTAAAGAAATATCATAACTGAAGCGATCACCATATCACCAACCAAGATTCGAGACGCTGTTCAACACAAACTAGAATTGGCGATTGCCACAATTATTCAGCACTACCAACAAAACAACTCTGCCTTCTTTGGCAGCGCCCGAAAGCCATTTGGGTAAGCTTCCGCGATGTAACAACCCAACGAAGGGATAACAGCAATAGACTAAACATTGCCCACAGCCCACCTATTAAGGTTTACGCATAATATCTTTAGATGTACATTTAGCCATGTGTATTTGCAAAGTAAAGAGGAGGTATTATGTTAACCAAACTTTTGAATGCCTCTGAATTGTCGCTGAGTACTCCGTCTCAGTAGTAGCCGAAAAGAGTGTGAATATACTGGAGATAGCCGGATTTTTGGTACTCAGCGTCGTGAGACAGCTGTGGCTAAATGCCCTCTTTTTCTGAGGGATTGACGTTGATGGGAGTAGAGTTGGCTACACGGCTGCCCGCAGTTTAGCTATGAGAATAAGCCGGGGAGCATTCCGCTCCTCTTCATGGCATTTTAAAACGGAGATGTCGTGATTGAAGCCTCATTGTAAACGGCAAAGCAGATGAAGCGAGGGACTCGCTCATCACCCCCTATCAGTGGGCTGGTTCGTCCTATGGTTTGTGATAAATTCTTTGCTCCTGCTCCAATTTTAAAATATCTATTTCAATTTGATATAACTTTAATTAAGTCCCAGTACCAAGTGGTTTGATGAGTGCATTGGCTTACTTTGTTGCGTAAGCCTTGCTCACTGATCGGGCGGCCAAACTTTGTTAGTCGCTCAGCCACATCCCGATAAGATAGTCCTGCTAAAGCCATTTCAGCTTTGATCTGACGCTTAATTTCAACAGGTACCGCTTCATCTAGTCTTCGTGCCTGCTCGCTTTTGGCGGGGCATAAATGAGTTAGAGCAACTTGTCAGATTGGATCGAGTCTTGAATCTAAGAGTGACCGATTACGTCCAGACTAATCC
This sequence comes from Neiella litorisoli, assembly GCF_014773395.1. GTDB lineage: Bacteria > Pseudomonadota > Gammaproteobacteria > Enterobacterales > Neiellaceae > Neiella > Neiella litorisoli. Next base: position 36,923 of record NZ_JACXAF010000009.1, read on the forward strand.
ATATTAGTTGTGGGCTTAGCTTAGCTATTTTTTTAACCGAAACGTCATCATGTTTTTTTTCAGGTAACGACCGTTATGTTGCTCCTCATTGACATCGAAAACTTCCCAACCTCTCCGCCCCAAAAAAGATAGAAAAATTGGTTCAAAACCGGAAACATCCTTTGGATGGAAATTGTTGGGCCTCATGACACCGAAATGATCCCTCATTTTATCAAGGCACTTTTTTCTCAGGTCAATGCCAAAGCTATTTTTACTATTCGGCTCTTTCTCCACACACTCAAAAGAAGCACCTCTATCGGTCTCAAATCTTACCGTGAGAGTACGCTCGCCTATAACCTCGTTGGGAATAATCGTTTCATCAATAAAAAACGTTGCATATTCAAGAGTGCGAGCTGTAGCTCTAGGCGAGAACGCCAGCACCAACATTAAACAACAGGATGTTAATTCTACCTTGTTAAGTACTTTCATCATCTTCTATGTGTTCAGATACATACAACAATTTGTTAATGCAGGTTTGCAGTAAGTCCGACAGCAAAGCTTAACAAATTGAGCCTGGATAGACTTCTGACGCTCGTTTTTATCTTCGACTTTTACGGCCGAAGAAGCCTCTCCTAGAAACGGTCACCACAAGCAAATTTACCGTCAACAATAATCTTGCCAGCACACGCCATAGCGCACAGACGAAAACCTCCATCAAGTATTCCACACCATTTATCGATACTTTTTCTGATGAAAGGAGAGTTATTGTCAAGGGAAAACCAAGAATCGTTTTCGATTAGTAACGGCTCAGCAATAAAAAGCCGTGCACGGTTAAACCAAGTGTTTCCAGACCTGATTTCTGCTGAGCACACACGATAGTCTTAATAATCTTCTTCGCCATATTTAGTATGTTTATTCAGTGCATTGTTCGAAAACGTATCGGTTGCCAACACCTTGGGCTGCCTCTATACGGCGATTCCGCTCACACTCCCAGGCACTGACGGGATCAAGCAAACTCCAATCACGCATTAATGCCAACGTGTCGTCGTCAACTTGGGCCTGATGGGCTTCAATCATGTAGAAGTACACCCTCGCGACATCACCTTTGACATCATCGGCAGGCTCAGCCAAGTCATGTTCAAAGTCGACTTCGAAATCACAATGTCCGTAGATCCGTTCCTCTCCATCTATAACAGCAAAGTCATAATTTGACCGATCGCCGTTAAGTTCACCGACGGCGGGTACTAGGTTGTTTAAGTCATCATGAGCTTTTTTAAAAGCAGGGTTCAACTTGTATGCACAGTCCCGACCGGAGATAAACTTGCCATTGTTTTTCTTACATTCAGGGTGATTGTGCTTATTGACCCATTCATCTAACTGCCCACCAAATAAATGGGCAGGCATGATGTGTTCCCACTCAATACGGGACGCGCGCTGATTAATCTTTCCACGTTTAGTTTTTGGATTACGGGGGGTATAGCCGCATTTTAGTGGATTGATCATCGTCTCATGCTTGTTCCCGTCGCCGTCAAGGTCTTCGATATCATCAAAGACGTAATCGCATCCGCAATAGAAGGTTTGCAAGTGATCGAAGTACACTTCTTTTTCGGCTTTTGATTTTGCATTTGAAAAACTAGTCGGGTACGCAGCACTAGCTGTGGCCGAGACTAGCAGCATAACAATGACTGGCCATTTCATCACAATGGGTTCCTTACAAAGCGGTTCTAACGAGGCCGAGTATCAGAGTTTTCATGCTGAAATGCTACGTGCCAACCTTGGGTATATCGTTGGGCTTGCTCAATACTTCCAAACAAGTCACATAGCTGGTCGTTTGCTGCGGCAGACGCAACAGGGTTTTCTTTAAGGCTAACGATATGCAGCCAAGTCTCAACGAGGGGAATTGATGGGTATTTCATACGTGTTCACTCCTTTGAACATGACAGATGCCATAATCCTTTATAGCTACGATTGAGCTTAGCAGATGTTTGCCATCCCCGAAATGGAACATCTCCCGAATGCTTGACCACTAAAACTCTATCACTCAACTCACTGATTGGGCGTTAGAAAATGGGAGCACAGAGCAGTCATCGCTTCACAGACATAAGGGTCCAATGTCTGAACATGACAGATCGGATGTGAGACAATACGCTCCCACCAATTGTTCGCTCCTGAATGGTGTCATTTTCTATACCGCTCAATGCATTGTTCAATATAGTGAAATACCGTAGCAGCTGCGTTTGTCATTGCTCGAGCTTCCGGTTCAAAAAGCAAGTCATTATTGTGAGCAAGACTTGCATGATTACGAAGAGTACCCAAGGCATTAATGGTACCCGCCATACTATTGAGAACAGCAGCAACTTCTGCGGGCCTATTTCCCTGCGGCTTAAGTGCCGGGTGATTGCTCTTGAGCTCTTTGAATGCCTTTTGTGCGGTAACCGTTGGATCCAATGTAATCCCAGCATCTTCGCAAAGGTTCACCAAATAGGCTTGGAGCGCCGTATGGACACGGTCAATTGCACTAGCGGGCGATAGGCTTCGTGCATCGTCAAGTGCACGAGTTACAGTCTCAGGCATTGACGGCGAGGGCGTTGGCAACTGAACCGCTCCTACTATTACTAACTCTCCGTTAGCAATATGACACCCCACTCCACAGCTTGAGAGAATTCGATTTATGTGATTCTCGGAGGGTACCGTCAATCCGAAGCTTTCTAATTGCTCAAATGCGTTATAAATTGCGCACACAAAACTTGGACCATTCTCGCGGGCATCTAACATCAGTTCTTCGAGATCTCGTTTTGCCCAGTCAATATTAGAGCTTTTGACCTGCTCTCTGCCTACCGACTTAGCCATGTGCCACTTGTACGATTCGATGAGACTCTTTTCATCACACGTTTCACTGGTGATGACTTTTCCCATCAACCCCCGCAGCTCATTGAAGGCGTCATTTGGAATAGCAAACGGGTATTCAGTTGCAAATTGGAGTTCAGCAGGTAATTCGAGAGGCACGTTGTTCCTAGTTTTGTGAGTAGCTTATTGCAGCGATACTATCGCGATACCTAGCTATAATAATAGCCGTAACATACTGCTTATAATGGACATTATGACCTGAATCAACATTCACATCGAGTGAAACCCACCTGCGAAGGAGGTGGGTTCAAGCTCACAATAGAAAAGCCCCAATGGCGGAGCTTCTAATTGATGCAATTCGCTGCTAATCGAACGTGGGCTTGATCAAAGCCCATCGAGTCATGCACCTACCAAGATCGTTATACACGCATCCGTAAAGAGCCAGCTTGCCATTTGCCGAGATTTCTCCCGTTCCCGGCAGCATTTGATTAACTGAAACTCCGTCAACCTCATGTCCCCTGCCAGCCAGCCATGTAACCTCCATATTTTGAGTGTCAATGACATAAGCATCCGTATCCCGATTATAATCTTCGCCTGCAACCCATTTTCCCTTTGACGTAAAGAATGCATAACGCCCTGAGCGACTTACATCGATCAAAAAGCTATCGTGCACTACGCTGACCGGATACACGTCGTGATCAATCACTCGCTCCCACTCTCCTCCGTCGACTGGGCGCCTAAATAACTGGTAATGATTACCAACCCAAACGGAGCTGAGCGTTTTATTCGTGCTTACATAAATCCACTCACCATCGCCGCTGAGCTTCGCGACAGAGCCCGGCATTGCTGGTGTCAGTGGTTCATCATTGCCCACCAAGTACAGCTGGTAATCTTGCCAATATATGGCGCTCTTCCCGTTATCAGACATATCCGCCAAACGTGCGCCATCTTTAATGAACCACTCCATTTGGCCATTTGCATGAAACCGATATATTCCGCCATTGGCTCCACCGTCCGTAATATGTGCAATGACAGAATTACCCCTAAACGTTATTGGTCTGGCCACGGCTCGACTACTAACTCCACTTCGAGCAAGTACGCGATAGTTCGGTGGGTTCACACACACATCGTGATCTTCGGGTAAGTGATCGTACTCACATGGGGCAGGATACCTTGCAAACCATGGCCCTTCCCCTCTGAGTTCGTACTGGTTTCCAGTTATGTATTGTTCCCAAACCACATTATTACGATCGATAAGATAGGAACTGTAGTGATGATTTCCTTCATACCCCATGCCGACATTAGTGCACGACTCTTCCCAACAATCATTTCTCCACAACCCGGTCGCATAAGGATAGGTGCTTTTTCGTCCGACGAATTCTGAACCATCGGCCATCCAATAGCCTTCTTGCCCCCATCCAACTTTTGGTGAGTAATAGCGCGTAGGATCGTCATTTGTATCGAGCACAGATAACCATGCTCGATCTTCCTCGGGCATGGGATCGGTAAAAAATTGAAAAGGCTGGTTGCAGCTTGTTGCCGCCCACGGCTCATTCACCCGATCACCAAATAACGCTTCGTCTCCATTAGACATGGCATCCAACACCGCACAGCCATACCAAACCCCCTCTGGGTTAAATGCCACATTATTCAAGTTCACGGGCTGATTTGTCAGTGGATTTATCACCGCCAATTCATGCAAGTCATCACTCTGGAATGTATCGATACTCAGCGTGGTATAAACCGGAGTGTTCTCGCTGATAGTGCCGCTTGTAGAAACCATTAGCCGTGCATCATGGAGCGACACGGGCCAATCCGATTTGCCACCAACCGATTCGCCTGGCGCAGTATCTCGAACTCGCGGCATATCGAGAAGCAACACATCTTCGTTAGCACTAACATCATTGACGCGAATCGGCGCTGCTGACGAGTTAGAAAACTGGGCCATGTAACCATCAATTAGGCCTAATGCACCAATTCGAACCTCACCAAAAGCATTCACAAAGCCTGTGAGGTTATAGCCATCTGGTCGACTGCTCGCCCCCAGGTATCCATTAAGTTCGAGCTTCAACAAATCCAACACCAGAAGCTTGAGATCGCGCCCAATAGCTAGATCGAACTCTACACCAACGGTACCAAACAGCTCCTCGCCTTCATAAGAATCAGCTGGCACTTGCGTTTTGCTCGAAGCAACACTAAAACCTCCCCTGATGACCTCAAATTGCCCAGCCAATGACGACGAATCAAGCCAGTCAGTCAGGTTTGTTTCAACCGCGATAGGCGCATCTACGGCTAATCGAAATGGAACAAATCCTACAACTACTTGCAGTTGGCATTTGGGAGTGAGCTTTAACTGATCATCTACTGTCAGGGCTACTTCGGCAATTTGATGCCTTGCATCACCGCCGACTGCAAATGCCAATGAAGTGTTAGCCTTGATATCTAAAGTGAACTGCCACGCAGAGAAAGCTTTACCTGTCTTATCAGACACAATTTCAGTTGGCACAGGAGCCGATGGTTGCATGTCCTCAGCAACACCCCACGAACAATCCAAAACCGACTTTCGTAGAGCTTTCAACGCTTTCCGAGGCAGAATACCGCCGGTCGTTTGTTCTGCTTCCTCCTCATTCTCTGAGCGATAAACAGCATGCGCAATCACATCCGCAATACTGAGACTATCCAGCGGGTTCTTACGAAAAACATCAGCGGAGTTAACTGGCTCTAGTTGAACCTGCGTATTACCGTTGTCTAAAGCATCATGTGATGCCACGCGGCCGATGATATCCTCAGATACAATTAGAGAACCAACAGGAGGGCTCGTGACCATCTCAACCTGCAGGTTTTCTTCATCAACACTCATAACTTCTGACGCATCGACGACAACAACATCATCGTGAAGCCATTCAGACGCTGATTCGGTATCCAAATCCGTTGTCATCCACCCGCCGGCAAAGATACCTGCGGCATCACCTACAGCATGATAATGCTGCGCAGTATCGAGAGTGCTGGTATCTTGCATACGCTCTACCAACACTGAGCCGGAACCATTCATTACACCATCGATTGCAAAATCATCGACAATGTCAGCAACCGCTGCTGGCTCCCAGCCATTCAAATCCGTCATGGCCGCACTAAGTAAAATATCCGTACCAACGGCAGGCGCTTCATCTAAGTAAAGTTCATTGACGTTGATATGCAGCAGGCTTTCTGCCGGTAACTCAATAGAAAACGCGGCCTCCAGTTCGCCTGCAACCACACTTTCTGCTTCGGCTAGCGTGACTCCCCCACTCACAAGCTGGTCTCGACGCGCCAAGAATAAATTGGTTAATAACGAGACATATTTTTGCTCGGAATCCAAGTCAACCTCGAACGCTACCGGTTGATCATTAACGGTATAATTCAGTGTCAACGTGCCTTCTGTGATCCCATCGAGAGTAACAGTCACCTCGGTCTTATGGCTCACGACATAAGCTGATGAATCGGTGCTTATTTCGTGCTCTAGTGGAATGATCTGCGATAACTCAACAGACGCAACTGCTGCTGGAGCGCACAGCAATCCGACCCCAACACTCATAGCGCATGCATTAACAATGCTATTCATTGTGTGAATACCTTTAGTAGTTGAATGAAAAATGACCCCTTATTCGGTCACCATCCAAGCTACCTCAAGTTTTCTGTCGGACTACCGAGCCCAAATTTGCCGTGTCCGTCTAACACTTTTGTCATGCGGGACTAGCAATCGCTTCATTTGGCGGTAGCTGTCTTGCTCTCTTCACGATAACTTAGAGCGATCAAACGCAGCTCCGGAGCGATTTTGAATCGAACTACCCCTTATATAGACAGCCCTTTCCCGACGTTTTTCGAAGTGCCCTCGCACCAAACGAAATCCGCACTCGTACTGAAACCTGTCAAGACTCAAAAAGATGGCTGGCATTCTGTTCAATTCTCAGGGGCGTGGCCTAAGCAGGGAACGAGGGAATACGACTGGAAAAACGACAAGGCACACCTGCATCTGCAAATCGGTCGATTTGAGCATCAAGAGCTGCTCGCCGTGATGGTCGGTTACATTGAGCAATGTGAGTTCACGTTTCACGGCTCTAATCGCAACAAATCACTTTCTCTCAACCGCCAAGGCTCTGCTATTTCCATTAAGTTATCTGGGCCCGCCTTTGCTATCACCCAAACACTCGGCACGGCGGTATCAAACCAAATGGCAGATCTTGTTGCGTACCAGTACGCGTTGAATTATCCGGGAATGAGTATTGATGCAGCACTTCTCAGCGCCAAACGATTCGGCTACTGGCATAAGCGAAGCTAAAAGCCTTATATGATGAGTAATCACCTGCTTGAGCAATGGTGCCATTCCTCGAGACACCCGCCCCATCAATAGGTTGCCGCGGGCGCTCGACGTTTAACCAATTACCAGCCCTGATAATTATCCAACAACTGTTTAATGAGGCGCTTATTGGTCTCATCCAGATTCCAGCACATAGCACCAAAACTAAAGTACTGGTTCGCATGGCGGGTCACTGAGTGATATACATCATCTTCATTGTCCCAAGCTACTTGCGACAAATCGTGTTCCTCACCCGCGGCCAGAATCATTTGCTCAGCGACATATTGCTGAGTGGCTCTTGTGTTGTAGCAACTGGCGATCACATAGCGCATCGTTCGCTGCCCTCCTGAGCCATCTCCAAAAAGGAGTTGTCGCAGGTTGATACCAAGTTCGTGCTTTGATGTGACATCATCCAGCGTCATACCATTCGGTAACGCCAAAAAGTCAGTACCAACAAACCTTATGATGTCCTTCAATGCTTGTAGAAATCTTGCGTCCGCCCCTTTGCTTTTTTTCAAATCTAACAACATGCTGACCAAGCTTTCCGTGGCGGCTTTGACTTTGTCCTCAGTGGCAGTAAAACCCATGCGGCACTGGCGCTGCGTTCCATCGTTGAGGGTAAATACATAGCCATCGATCTCGCCTTCGTTAAGAACCAGACCAAAGGAGGCGCTTGGGCAACCAAACGTAGCTTGCACCATATCCTCAAACCCCTGCGAAATATCTCGAATGGATGGCAGCCCATTGCCCCAGCATATGAATCTCAACGCTTCTGTTTGAGACATTCCCTGTGCTTTTTTCAGCTCCTTGGCTTGTCTTTTTGCTTGCGATAGAGCTAGCCCTGACGGCAGCTTTAAATAGGGCTCAAGATCCGTGTAAGTGAGAACTCTTAGGCTGAATTTTGGTTCAGTTGAAGTGCTTGCATCGGTCATTCATTCATTTCCTCTGCTCATTTTGCTGCCGGTACCAATGAGCCAAAAATGAAAACAACCAACAGTACGAATTCAAAAAAGATGACTGTAATTTGAGATTGGTAACTAAATATTCATTTTCAATCTAGTAGCAAAACTGATCTCGTTTCTTCGGCCCGGCAGTGCCGCGGTCGCTAACCGCTTTGGCTACACTACCTTGCTTCTAATCAAGGCTCAAGTGATTCTAATGCAATCAAATAGGGTACCTGCTAGTTTAAGGTTAAGGCACTTTCTTACTCGAGCATATCAATCGAACCAATGCGATCAGTTCGGACACGCACAGCATCATCCCGCTCTAAACTGAAAATAATATTTCTCGCTACCCCCACCATGAGATGCCGAGGAACAAATCCCCAATAGCGGCTATCTTCACTATGAAAGCGATTATCGCCGATCACAAAGTAATGATTCTCAGGCACAACCCACTGACCCATCGGTTGGTTGAGTTGGCGCCAAAACTCCAATTGACTTCGTTTGGTGTCGTGATCAAATTGAATCCGGTACGATTTAGCGCCCAATACCTCGATATTGTCTAACTCCGATCGCGTCACTATCGACTCACACGCCCTGTCGCTATCACAACGAGGATAAACAAAAAGGGCACCGTCTCTTTCAATGATCGTGTCGCCTGGCAGCCCAACGATTCGTTTCACAAAGTGCTGTGCCGGATACAGCGGCCATTTGAAAACGACAACATCAGCGCGTTCTGGCTCCCCTAAGCGCAATAACTCCATTCGAAAAATGGGATCACGTAGGCTGTAGCTAAATTTTTCAACCGCAATGAAATCCCCCTTCAACAAAGAGGGCTCCATCGAAGCAGAAGGAATGGAATAAGGTTCATATCCCCAACTTCTAACCGCGACTAGGAGCATAACGGGCCAAAACAACAACCCTGCAGTGACCGAATATGGAAGGCGAACGGACAATGCTTTTAGCTGCTCAGGGGTAAATTGCGCTTCACTGTACTTTTTTTGGTCAATTATCAGTTTAGCTTTGCCTGCTCCCCACCAAACGCCGCAAGTCAGCGCCAACAGTGCCGTTGAGACCGAGATTAATGAGTCCATTGCATCCTCCGTTTGTTGCAAATGGAGTATCCCCCACCCGCAAAGCGAGAAAGGGTCAACTATGGCGTTTTTTCGTATCGCTCCTTGACCCTCGCAACCTACCCAACTAATTCGGTCACTTTCCAGACAATTAATTTATTTATATTTTTCAGTGTGTTGAAAGGTAAATCTTGTCAGTGCGTCACAAGGCAATCGTTTACTGGTTTGTTTTAGGGTCATGTACGGGCAGTCAATTTAAAAATGATTGACCTGTTTTTGGTTGATGTTCGGAGTTTACTTTCACTCGACGAAAGTCATCCGACAATTTAATTGAAAAACATCGAACTGAAACACAAGGATTAGTCATGAAAACTATCTCTACTCGTATCGCGCTCATTGCTTCTATTGGCTTGCTGGCTGTTGAAGCTTCTGCATACACCGCCGGTGCATCTGGTGTAACTGGCTTCACTACCATCTCTGATGCATTCGCGACTTGGTTGAATGGTGAACCAGGCAAGGTAGCTGCGGTACTGATGCTGTTGTCTGCTGTATTCCTCGGCGTAGTGAAGCAAAACTGGCTTGCTGCTGGCGGCTGTTTCGCAGGCTGTTTGTTGCTGGCCAATGCCAACGACATCATCGAAGGTCTGTTGGGCTACGCACTGGTTATCTAATTCAAACCAGTTGGGTTCTGGCCGCAGGCCAGAGCCTATCCCCTTCTTAAAATCTCAATTGTACGGCTGACTTATTATGGCTAATTCCAATGCATACCGCGTTCCTCGACGCATTAATGATCCCATGATTGCTCTGGTTTTCGATGTAGACCAGTTGGGCCCCAGTTTTATGATTGCTGGGTTTGGCAACATCCTCGGAGTCACACTCTACGGCGCTATCCTCGGCCTCATTTGGTTTTTTGTATCAGGACACATTAAGCGCAAGTACCCAGATGGGTTCTTGCTTCATATGGCTTGGTACTACGGCATTGTCCCTTTTGGAGAATCACCGGCTCTACCTGATCCGCTTCGCCGTGACTGGCTCGGTTAAACCAACAAGGATATGTACCCATGAGTTTTGCAACACAAGTGCGCGAATCGTTCAGCCAAGCTATCGCAAGTAGAAACATTATGCTGCTTTCGAACTTCATTCTGGTTGTCATCGTTTTGTTCCTGTTCATCAAGACTGCAACCGAAGATGTACGAGTTGTCGCGATACCGCCGGTATTTCGAAGTGAAATTGAGCTTGTAGGCGATCAGGCTAATTCAACGTTCAAACAAGGTTGGGCGATTCACTTTGCCCAGATGATTGGCAATGTCAGCCCAAAGAACGTGGGGTTCGTTGTCGATCATGTCACAGGGTATCTCAGCCCTCGTCTTAAAAAAGCCATTGAGTCTTCCATGACCAAAGCCGCCTTATCCATTCAAACGCGCCGCATTCAGCGGAGCTTTGTTATTGACGATCTGCATCACAACCTTAACTCGGACATTGTTTATGTCTGGGGTCAGCGCACAACTCAAGCCCCTCATTCAAAGCCATTAGTCGAGCGCTGGACATACGAATTCAAAATTGCTTCGTCTAATGGGATGCCGCGTATCGTCCATCAAGACAACTATGAAGGTCTCCCACAACGTTCAGAAATGCGGAGCAATAAAGTCGTGGACGACGCGTACTTATCGAAAGATGTCGCTGATGTCGTTGACGCAAATGGCAACACCAAGAAAGGAACCGACCAATGATGCGATGGACTACCACCATATTTGCCTTGATGACAGCGACACAAGTTATGGCAAATCCCGAAACAATGCCTGAGCAAGATGTTTTTAATATACCTGTGGAAGCCATTCATCCAGATGCTCTCCCGAAACCACCTGAGCTGCAACAAACCGAGCAAGAGCAGCAAAATGCAATGCGAGAACAACTCGCTCGACAAGGGGATGCGGGCCCATTGCTATTGGACTCATCACCTGATCTACTAGCGTTGCTTGAACGTTCTGCGGAGCAAACAGAGCAATTGCTGGCAGAAGAAGAAGCCGCTCTGGAACAAGAGCAGGAAGGCTCAGATATTTACCGCCAAATGCAAAAGCAGTACGCGCCGCAACAATCGTTCAAGCGGCAGCCCGGCGGTGCACTAATGGTGCCAGTCGCCATGGGGTTGATGAATCGAATTGCAACCAACTACCAAATTGCATCGGTCAGAACAGCAGATGAAACAGCCTCCATTGAAACCAATGAGGGCTGGGTGTACATCACACCAACGACGCCTCTTCCAATCTCAATCATCGTCTCCGAAGAAGGGGTGCCCGAGTCTGAAGTGAACGTCACGATAGTACCACTCGAAGTGCCACCAACGATGATTCAGTTGGAAGTCGCTTTGACTAACGACATGGTCGCTAAAGGCCATGCGTTCCAACAAGAGCGCGAAGCACACGCCACTCTCAAAGCCGCCGTAGCGGCCGGCAAGCGTAAAAAAGACAACCCACGCCACGTTAACCGGATCAAAGATTTATTAACGACCGTTGCTCGACAAAAAATACCAATGGGATTTGAGTTTGTGAATGGTCGTCATGTCAAATCGCCATTCGACCGACCTTGCACGGTACCTATCTATCAGCGCACCGGTCAACGGTTGAGCTCTAGCCGTGAGCACATCGATGTGGTGCTGATCCACAACAACAGTACCCGCCCCTATCAGGTCCGTGAGGAAATGTGCCTGTCCAAAGATGCACTCGCTGTGGGCATCATTAATAAGTCACTGCTTATGCCGGGCGAAGAGACTGAAATTTATATCGTGCGGGACAAAATGAAAATGGCTTTGGAGCTGCAAACGCCAGAACGTCCGCGTCTAACTCTTTCTTCGGCGGAGGGTTAATCATGAATATTAAAGAACAAGCTGAAGAAATTTGGAATGACCCTAAAAAGCGGAACTATGTATTGCTTATCGCAATGCTTCCTGTGGCCTATCTGCTCTACAAAGCCATGTTCGCTCAAGCCACACCACCACCGGCAGTTGTCACTGACGATACAACTCAGATCACCAACTTAATTGGTACGGGCTCCATCGACAAATTGGAGTCAAACCAGATCGCTGAATTTCTTCAAGAATATGAAGACAACATGCGCCGCCGCGAGGCAATTTTGGCCAAAAAGGAAAAAGATCAGGTTGCCAAACACAATGCGTTGCGCGAAGAGTTGGAAACCACTCAGTCATCGCTACGCCAGCTACAGCAAACCTTTACCACCGCCCTGCAGAACATCAATACAGGACAGAATGGTCATGGCCGTCGCATTGTCGGTCGCAACGGCGGTCAGCAAGAAATGTCAACTGGCGATAATGGTCGGACCATCAATCGCTACCCAGCGGCTTCAAATCCACCGAATGATTTTAATGAACGCACGAAATCACCAAGTCCATATGTCTCATTCTACCGCGGCGCTAACGGCGAACAGCATGCAGAAGGATTTCCGAAGCCGGCAATTCGAACCATTACGCCACATACGGTACGTACCGTTAACGCCGATGGCGATGTAGAGGAAAAGCCTGCTCCTAACAGTGTTGCGTCACGTGCCGCCATTCGCCAAGAAAACGCCAATGTGATGCGTGACTATGAAGCACTGCCGGAGGAAGAAGAGAACGAGACAGGGTTCTTACCCGTCGGTTCAATCATCACAGGCGTACTAATCAATGGTGTTGATGCACCAACGAGTGGTAAAGCAGGTGACGTGCCGTTCCTCCTTCGAGTGAAGCACGAAGCGCAACTACCCAACTACTTTACCACCGATATTCGCGAGTGCTTCATTGTTGCATCTGGCCAAGGCAACTTAGCTACGTCTCGGGCTGATGTTCGCACCAATACAATTAGCTGCGTCAATGAAGATGGCGAAGCGATCGAAGCGAGCCTCAAAGCCTACGCCGTATCGAGCAAAGACGGTAAAGCAGGCATTCCTGGCCGCCTCGTGACCAAGTCAGGTCAAGTCATTGCGCGCGCCATGATGTCAGGCTTCATGAGTGGCATTTCTGACGCGGCAGCGCCTCAAGCGGTGAACATTATTTCCGACAATACCGATGACGGTTGGCAGTCGCCTGATTGGGGCAAACTAGGTTCCAGCTCTGTATTCAATGGAGCATCTAACGCGCTCGATACGGTCGCTGAATACTACATCTCCCTTGCCGAAGAAATGCACCCAGTGATCGAAATCGGTGCCATGAATGAAGTGAACTTCATCGTGACCAACGGCGCCACGCTCAAATTTTCTAACTAACACGAATCAGGGACGACTTATGAGTGAAACTACGGCTCAACCCGAATCGAAAGCGGTCTCGCAGAAATCAGCGAGTCGCATTCAGGCAATTTTAGTAATTCTCATCATCACAGGGCTGCTCGTATCTGGCGCTACATGGTGTTACCGCCAAATCCAATACAGCACCATCGAGTACGTCAACGCGCAACTGGCACAACACCAACCTAGAGTCAAAGTGATCGACCTCAAGCAAGCGTACCTAACGCTCTCCGAGAAGGGTTACAGCGGTCAAGAAGCCGGTGAATACATTGAGCTCGCTGCGCGCATTGCGCAGGCTGACAATTTCACTCTCGTAACAAGCCAAGCCGTTTTGTTTGCACCAGCATCGATGCGCCTCAGTCTATCGCCATCTCTGCGACAACTTCGCGACTATTACCAGCAACTTAGAACAACTGATCCAATGCGCTTTCCGCCCGTGGCAACGCAAGTCGCTATCGATCCGGTCACGACAACCGAAGTTAACGAGCAAATGAAACAACTTAGCAGCGCCATACGCTCGCAAATGGCCAATGACGCAAAATGATGAGGTTCAACATGAAAACTCTACTAGTCACTCTATCTTTGCTGTTTGCTGCGCCCTCCATGGCAAATGAGGAGGTCGCAGAGAGCACTGCGGCCCTGGTCGAGTCACTCACGACCGAGATGCAAGAGGAGATGGAGGGCAAAGGCCCGATCAAGTCTTTGACCAAACTCCCGCTCAACTCTTTAAATTTGGTCGAAACCAAAACGGGCGAAAGCTACTTTATTTCTAGCGATGGCCGTTTTGTTGTCATGGGCCGCGTCTTTGATAACTGGTCTCGGTCATTTATTGAGACCGAAATTGACGCCAAGCGCACCATGCGGATCCCTCTTGATGCAATTGGTGTTGACCCGGCCGAGCTCGCTTCATTCTACATCGGTGATCGCAGCATTGAATTACAGGCCACTGTGTTTGTCGATCCAACGAACGAGCGCTCGCAAGCCTTTATCAAAGAGATCATTAACAACCCGAATAATCGCTACATTCGAATCGTGATTGCGCCGGTCAATGGTCACGCGGCAGGTGAACGAGCAAAGGCTTTTTGGTGCGCCGAAGACCGAGCACAAGCCATTGTCGACTTAGCCTACGGCACGTCGCGTAACTACCCTAGCAATCCGCATTGCGATTTGAGCCCGTTAGCGCGATCCATGATGGTTGTGCAAATGCTGAACATGCCATACCTACCCTATTTTTTCCGCGATGATGGCCTAACCCACATCGGTATCCCCGTTAACTACGACGAATGGCTTGCGCAGCCGTAAGCAAGGAACACGACTTATGAACAATCTAATCAAAGTAACTTTGTTGACTGGCTTGATCAGCGCTGCGCTCTCTGGCTGTTCTTCATTGTCGATAGGCGAGGAGACCTTCAATTGTGACGAGCAACCTAAAGGCTATGTGGGTGAAGATCATGTTTGCGATGGCCCCCGCGAGATCTACAAGCTAACCAATAGCTACAAAAACGTAGACGAATACCGCGAAGCAAACGGCATGAATCAAGAGCCAGAGCAGGAGGATGACTCTTGGTTCGGCTCAAACGATGACGACGATAATGAAGAAGCGCCGATCGCGACCCCAACTGTCCCAGCGCCGCTCCACCCAGACTCAACCATGGTACTCAGCCCGGAGCAACACAACATTTATCAACCGCTGAACTCCAATACGCGGCACGATGCTAGTGATTATCAAGCTGCTCATGCAATCCAGCCGGAAGCAATAGCGTTGACACAATACAGCTACGCTCCATCGGACTTAGCGCCTGAACCTTTGGCTATCCTCAATCCCCCACAAATTCTTCGTATTTTGTTTGCTCCGTGGCGCGATGAAACAGGTGATTTGAATATGCCGGGCTACGTCTATTCCAACGTTCAAGAAGAGGAGTGGCTGGTTGGCGACGACGCCAATAATCGCCCTGGTCGCATGACGCCATTAGTGGTCAAAGGCGCCACAGCGACTGAAGGAAATGCCCGACAACATCGCGCCAAAGGTGTCGATGGTCTAGGCGTCAAACACCCTAGCCAGCCGAATATGACGCCAGCGTCAAAAGCTCAAGCGAACCAATAAGGACTGTTAGTTCATGCGCTATTTCAATCTTATGAACAAGATTTGTCAGTTCAACCATGTTTCGGACTGCATCAGCATGGTCGACTACGATCCAGACTCCAACTTATTCGTTACCGAAGGGCCATATGCCGGATTTGGCTTTATTTGCCAACCAACCAATGGCCGCAACGAAGAAATTCAATCTAACCTCGAACAAATTTATGAAATGCCATGGCCAGAAGGCACGTTAATGACATGGCAGCTAGTCCCGCTTCAGGACGTCGACGCATTCATGCTTGGTCACGAACGGATCCGCGGTCATCGTATGGACGGTGAAGACGGACGCTACAGCGATGATGTTTCGCGTAACCGTCGGGACTATCTTCGCGATTCAATGCGTGAACCTATCTACAAAGAAACCGGACTTCGTGTACGCAATTTCGAACAGTGGATCACCGTCAAAATCAAAATCAGTGAACAATACCCTTCTGAAAAAGAAGAGTTAGCCATCACCAAGTTGCAAGACAGTATGTTTGCAAAGTTGCGTTCGATTGGATTCCACCCGCAACGAATGACCGATGAGCATTGGAAGTATCGGGTCAGCTCCATTCTCAACCGCAACGACAATGCTGCTTGCCGGACGGGTCATCGCGCTGTTGATTCGTCACGCCCTTTAAGCCAACAAATCATCGATCCTGGCAATGGCGTCTTTGTACGACGCGGCGGTATGGAGTTCAAATCCGGCGACCAAACCACTGGGTTCTGCAAATTCCTCTCTATCAAGGAATTTCCTGAGTGGCTTTACCACGGGCAAATGCTCGATTTAATTGTGGACTGGCGCGAAGGAACGGACGGAATTAACGATCCATTTATTCTTACCTTGCAACTTGAGTTTATGGATAAGGAGAAATCGCGCGGATCCTTTGAGAAGAAACGGGGCTATGTCACTCACAATGCATCGGGGCCAATGGCCAAATGGAGTGACCGCATTCGTTATCAGAAACAAGATTACGATCTCATGTACGAAGAGATCGAAAACAAAGGCGCCCACCTAGTCAAAGCGTACTTGCAACTTGCTATTTTTGGCGATGATGAAGAATCGTGTAACGAGGCAAGCCGACATGCAGAGTCCTACTACGGTAAGCAACGTTTTCGTGCATACGAAGACAACTATTTCTGCTACCCCTTCTTTCTTGCCACATTGCCATTTGGCGTTGATGCAAAACCATTAAAACTATTTCGCCGACAGGGGTTGTGGTCGTCCAAGGGGCTAGCTCACCTTACGCCACACCTAGCTAGCTGGAAAGGTAATACGGCCTACCCAGTATTGGAGTTGGTCACTAGAACGGGGCAGCTGTTTGGCCTTGACCTGTTCAAAACCGATGGTTCGTACAACTGTGTCATTGCGGCCGCTTCGGGCTCGGGTAAGTCGTTTTTAACCAATGCCATCATTCAGGGTTACTTAGGTTCGGGTGTGGCTCAAGATGGCGGTCTTAACCACGATTTAAGCGACGACTATCAACCAAACGATGGTGCTCGCGTGTTTGTGATCGACGTGGGTAAATCCTACGAAGCCTTGTGTGAACAGTATGCTGGCGGGCAGTTCCTAGACTTCGGAATGGAAATGAAATACTCCATGAATCCATTCCCTGCCATTGACGATTTCTATGGTGAAGAGAATGGCGAGCTCGGCCAGGCGCACATGGTACTTAACCTGCTCAAAACCATGGCATCTGAGTCAGGAGAGATCCCTGATTCAACCAGTCAGCTAATGCTCACTTTGCTCACGGAGATGTGGGAAGAGCTTGGCAGTAACGGCACCATTACTCATTATGCAGCCAAATGTTTGGACTGCGTTCAGCATCCAGAATTGGTGCAGATTGGCCACCAGCTAAAACCTTGGTGTGAAGAAGGGGTGGACGAGCGTATTCCAAAGGGCTACTTCGGTCGATTCTTCGGGAACAAACACCCTCCTGTCGACTTCAAAGGGCGATTAATCATCTGCGAGTTGAACGCGCTCAAATCCGTACCTCACTTACAGAAGTGCGTGCTGATGGCCATTATTAATAATGCTCAGCATGCAATGATGACGGACGGTGGTTGTACTCGTAACTCGCTATTTATTCTTGACGAAGCTTGGGAGTACCTCAAAGACAATGCCGGCGGAGGCAAAAACTACTTTGCTGACTTCCTCGAAACCGGATGGCGCCGTTTCCGTAAAACGCGATGTGCGGGTATTTGTGTGACCCAAAGCCTGTTCGACGCCTATCAGTCCCAAGCCGGTATTGCGATTGTCAACAACAGTCCATGGAAGCTATTACTCCACCAAGAGCCTGAAACGGTTGAAGCACTTCAGAAGGAAAAAGCCTTCGACGGTAGTGAGTTGGATTTTCAGATGATCAAATCGGTTCACACCAACAAGGGCTTCTATTCGGAAATCTACGTGCGCCTTGGTCAAGCGAAAGAAATATGCCGTCTGTTTGTAGATAAACGCACGGTGTTAATGTACTCAACCGACCCGGATGATCGAGCTGCGATTGCTGCGTACCGACAACGAGGCTTGTCCATTACCGACTCAATTGATGCGGTACTCAACGACCGCAAAGGGAGGGCTGCCTAATGGCTGATCGTTTATCCGGCATTATTAAGTGGTTCGATAATGCAAAAGGCTATGGTTTCATTGCACCTCTTGATACTGAGTCCATGACGCCCACAGACGTTGAGATTTTTCTGCACCATTCTGCGATTGGTGGGAATGGTTTTCATAAAGTACACAAAGGTGTTCTGGTGACGTTTAGCACCGTTCCGCGTGACAAAGGGTTGGCTGCTAGCAATGTAGAAATGGTCAGCAGCCAATTTCAAGACTAAACCGCACAATTAATTAGACTGACTCTGCCCAAGAACATTGGATCATACCTCCAATGTTCTTGGCTCATTTGATCGGAAGCCTTATGTTCATGCCGACATGGTTAATGCCAGGTATGTCGGTTTCTTAAGATGTACTCCCATGCTAATTCACTTGCGAACTCATAGAGCGGCAAAAACGCCGGATCAGGCTCAACAGGTGGTAGACCGAACACCTCGGCAAGATCGCCAAGCAAGTATGAAACGGCCGGATAGGTCTGGCCTCGGGCGCGGCCGATTGCAGGTTTTAGTTTCTCCATTGTTTCTTCGATAGCATCAGAAGATAGTTCTTTGATCCGCTGGAGCTGTGCCAGGTAACTGCGGGCCATCAGAAGTAGTTCGTGGATTTGTGCCGATATAAACGGCGGCAGTTTTTCCTGAAATTGTGAAATCAACATATCGCGGATCGCATAAATGTCGTCTTCTATCAAGCTTCGAAGGTTGTGCGGGTAGTCATATCGCAATGCGTGAAGCTCTTGGGGGCTTGCGCCTTCAGCTTCTAGTTCGGCCACACGTTGTTGATAGTCGACATCCATTTCGCTGGTGTCAGCTTTCTCGGCGGCAACAAAATAATCGCGGTCGTGTGACACTTTAACATCAAGAGTTGAATAGTAATCGAGTAGCGCCAGTAACTCAGCTTGGGTGAGCTTACTTAAATCAGCGGTAATACCTGCGACTGCTGATAGATGGTCGCGCCATGTGGAGTTGGTTCTTGTGGAGGAGGTTGGTTGCATCATCATACTTATCCTTTAAACAAGAAGTATGCTGAGGCCAGACATTACCAATCGCAAAACACGTAGCAATGCCCACTCACATAAGAGTGTTCGGCCTCAGCTACGGTTATTTGCTGTAGGTAAAAAGAAAACGGCTTCGATTAAAGCCGTCTATAAACACTAATGCGATTTTTAAATGAAGTAAAGCGAGTGATCATAGTGCCCCGATAACGTGATCCGCGTTGAGCAGTACAAGGCGCAGATAAAATTCGCACAGAGTTCGCGCAAATTCAGCGAGAGATCATAAAATGACCTTCGCAAAATCAACCACTTATTTACTGGGGTTAAACCTCATGCTACAAACAGTCATACTGAACTGCCAGCATTGTCTCGATGCAGTATTTAGGAGCCATGAAATGAAATGCAAGCTAATGATAGGCGTACTCTTATCGTGTGCAATGTCCGCCACTGCAGCAGCAGGAGGTATAGAGTTCGATAGTAGCCATTCATTTGAAGTGCGATGCGAGCATTCAATGCAAGATCAACGAAAGATGGATTGGGGCATCACGTTAAAATCCACCAACGGGACTCTTGAGGAACATAATGATTTAACTCCCGACCTGTTAATCCAATCCCAATTAGTACGTATTAGCGCAATCGTCGACGGACACAATTGGGTGTTCCATACAGTTAATCAAGACGAGAGAAGAAAAATATATACAACGTACAACTACTACAATGAGCCAACAAGCCGCTTAGGCAACAACCTTACTGTAGAATCCGCCACTATTCACTTAAAGTCTCAAACACTAATCTCAACCGACAAACACTTCTTTAGCCAATGCGTGTCAATAGGACTGGAAAAACTCTAACCTAAAAGGAACAACCTATTATTTGTGAAAACCTCCACCTTACGCTTCTTTCATGATTGGCGACCCCGCGTTTAAAGCAATGTAAACCCGATCACCGATCAGTATGGCCTTCAGGCCGGTGTTAGCGGGAATGCTCTGCCATCCGGTCATGCCATCGTCATCGGAAGTCCAAGCTTCAATCTCGACAACTAACGCACACGGTTCTCCGTGCTTAATTAATGAGGATTGCTTAAACCCTCCGCAACAAATGAATTGCTTGCTCCCATCCGGCAAAACCACCGGCAGCGAATTACCTGACACTCCCGATGATAATGCAGCTCCAGTGTTATCAATTACGATGCGTCGATAATTATGACGGTAAGCAACGCTAGGCACATTTACTCTCCAACCAAACCATTAAACTGTATATTTATACAGTATATTTATATTCAACGGAACAAGATGCTTTCCGGAGTGGATTATCTGTCTGATTTTGCTTCGGATTTATTCCGTGTGTCGCAGCCCGACTCCACAAATAGCACCTCAACGACAAGGGTTGCGACGCACAGGATTCACGATTCAATAGCATTGAACCAGATTGACATCCTATGGAGACGACATGGGTGCAGCACTTACCATTCAAGAACTAGACGACTCATGGCTGGATTGCATTCAGCCGGGCTATGACGAATTGGGTCAGCCTAACTTTATGACGCCAACCGGAGATTTAGTGACGGGGATCTTTGTTGATATTCCCAACGAGGTCTACCACAGCTTACCTGCGCTCTCATCATCCGGTCTCAAGAAGTTTCGAGTGTCACCTGCACACTATTACCGCGAGTACATGTCAGATATCGAGCGGAAACGAACCACTGTACAGCAGCGCACACTGGATGCAGGCACCTATGGTCACGAGCTAGTACTTGAACCCGACGGATTTTATGACCGCTATTATCGCGGCATTGTCGAATCCCAAATGGAGAAAGGCGTTCTTTTTACTGCCGATGACTTAAAAAAGGAACTCATTGAGCTTGGTGCGCCACATTCGGGCAAAAAGGATGAGTTGGCCAAGCGACTACTCAAGCTTGCACCAGAGAAAAAGATCTTCACCGTCATGCAAGAGGAGCTTGCTAAGGCAAATCCTGACAAGCAACTGATTGATGGTGTGGTCTGGGATGATGCTCATCGCATTATGGATTCGGTTTACAAAAGCGTCGACGCCCCCGTCTTGCTTGAAGATGGCTTCTCGGAATTGACCGTGATCGCCACCTGCCCCATGACCGGTTTGATCCTCAAATGTCGTTTTGACCGCCTTCGCCGAGATGCTGTGGCATCGGATGTGAAAACCACCATGGATGCCTCACCCGAAGGGTTTCGCCGTCAGATTGAAAAGCTGGGGTATCACTTACAAGAAGCATTTTATACCCATGTTGCTCGCGCCGCCGGTATCCCTATCGAGCATTTTTGGTTCATTGCAGTGGAATATCAGCAAGCCGACATCTGCGAAGTTTACGAAATTGGCCCGAAGGGCAAACAAAAGTCGATGTTTCAATTCTTGCAGCATCTGAATGAGTTTAAGGCTGTGTCCGAAGATGAAGACTGGTACGGCTATTCGAAAGATCGCACAGCGAAAACCATTGAATTGTCACGCTGGGCATAACGGGAGAGAACAATGAATCAATCTATGGCACAAACCACAGCTCAACCGATGGCTATCATCGCTTCAGTACTTCGAGACAGTAAAGAGCGACACCTCGAAGCCAATGCCAGGCTCCCCATTCACTTGGACTACCGGCTTGAGGCAACCTACGCCCACCAACAAATTGAGCGTACGTTAGACCGGGGTCGCAACTCGTTGGTGAACGCAAATCCGGATTCCATTCGTTTTGCCTTTTTGGAGGCTGCAGGGTTCGGTTTGACACTGGAGCTTCGCAAGCAACGTGCGTTCTTAATTCCTCGCTGGGATAGCGCTGTCGGCGAACTTCGCTGCCACTTAGATGTCGGCTACCGCGGATTTCAATTTTTGGCTGCCAGAGCCGGTTTGACCCAGCTTTCAATTGAGTTGGTCTACGACAAAGATGAGTTCGAGTACAACGGCCCCGATCAACCTGTTGTTCACCGGTTCAAGTCCTTGAGCAGTGATCCCGAAAAACGCGGCGCATTGGCCGGAGGCTATGCCATGGCCCGATTTGGGAATACGTTGATCACGACACCGGTATCGCCGGAGCACCTCCTTAGCGTGCAACAAGATGCCATTCACAACGCCCGCGGATTCACGCCCTGGACAGGCCCTTATGTCAATGAAATGCTGCGCAAGACTATTTGCCGCAAAGCATGGAAGGACTGGGAACATCAACTGATGCAAAGTGACATCAAGGCCTGCTATGCCGATGTCATCAAGCACATCGATGAAGAGTCCCAATCAGCGCCATTGGATCACAATGCTGACCAGCTGACTCACGGTGCACAATCTTCGGCACCACAACAACGCGTGGAGGCTTAATATGTTGCCTGTTGCACACCAGCAAGTGATTGAAAAGACAGTTGGCCATTCCATTTCATCGGAGCTTTATAACCAGTTGAGCGCATGCTTTGCCCATGCGTTTGAGTCCAACAAGATGCCCGTGTCGCTGTGCGACGTGCCCTTAGACTCAGTGGCTTCTGTGTTACTCGAGCTCAAGAACATGGGTTGGTTATCAGAGCTAGGACGGATGTGGAGCCTCGGTGTCCGCCGTGCACCGAACGGTACCTTGACTGCAGTCGCGGAAGTGCGCGCCAACGGTCTCAGCTGGGCAATCGAACCTTGGCAGCAATGCAAAATGCAGGCTCGCTTGGTTTACTCCGACGACGAATTTGAATTCAAGGGCGCTGATCAGGTTCCAGATTTTACTGAAGGCCCCAAAAAAGGTTCTGTCGAAGGCGGGTTCGTTTCGATTTCTGTTGCCGATCGGGTAAATACCTACCAAATGAGTGCGGAGGAGATGACGGCAGCCCTGGCTGATACCATTGAGCAGAAATATGGCCATATCAAGCCCCCGATAGGTCGCCACGAGTATGCTATGTGCTGTCTAGTCCGCCGCGCACTAAAGTGGTTTGTGGAAACAATTCCCGAGCACCACACCGAAATCCGTCGCCGCATTTACGTTTTACTAGACTTGCAGAACCGCTACTTTGATGAGTTTCGGCGCCATCAAGATCGAATGGATAATTTGGCGTCAGCGCATGTATCGAGTCGGTCCATATCGCTTGATCAGGAAACGCCTGCTCAACTTCATCTCGCGAAACTAAGAGATGAGTACTACGAGACCCATGCCTATGGGAAGCGGACCCCATTAACTCAACCATCGACTACGCCGGTTATTGCCGTTGTCGAGGATCCAGTGCAAGCAGTCGAAATGATGGAATGTAATGTTCCTTCAGCTGTCGAGTTGTCGCCGGCCGAACAAACCATCGAGCCAGACCTGAACACTGGATTTGGAACATCTCTTTGAGACCTTTGGATGTCATATGGATCAGAACGCAGTATACAAACGATGGATTCTTCGACATGAAGGCAAGTCTCGACAATGCGAGGTGACCTTGCTCCGCAATGCGGAACGAGGAGGCTTCCAAGTGATACAACTCGCAGGCGAGATTGGTAAACCAATGCGTAAAGCACGGGACCGGCATTATGCACTGCTACCACATGCCTTGGTACTTGCTGAGGAAATCGTGGACGATTTGACCAGCAATCGCGGCTTTGAAGTGCATGACGAAATTGACGACCCTGCGGCGATCATTGAATTCGAGTGGTTGAACCGCTTGGACTGGCATCTGCGATCTAAACCGCCAAGTAACCAAACCCAATTTCACCGCTTCGACCTTCCGGTAGGCCATCGCGTGATGGTGGGTGTTGGTTTCCAACGCACCAATGCGGTCGATTGGTGGATGGAGCATGCCGATATTGGCTATCCCCCAGAGCCACTTGCAGCAGCAGTTCGCGCCTTGGCGGGTCAGCTCAACATACGTGACTTGGCACTCGAGGGGATCTGGGATGGCACCCAACTGCAAGTGTTTGACGTAGCTTGGTACAACGGCCAGCCCATGAAGCAAGGCGCATCCTTGCGCATGCAGCTACTAGACTCGCTGCGTATCGAAGAACATGGTTTGGGCAGGCTCAAGCCTTCACAGTCAGCAGAATCGTCTTCATCCATTGCGCTTTGGTTGCCAGAAGCCTACAAGACATCAGCCGACGGACCTAACCCAATCCTGTTGGTGTCGCCTTCTGAGATACATGTGCTCCAAGCGACCAGCGTCCCAGGCTCAACAATGATGGCATTCTCAACCTTCGATCAGTTTGGTCAGATCGTGGATTTAGGCCATTGGCCTCAATTCAATGGCGCCATCAAAAGTTGCATGGAGTACATCAAAGTCATAGGTTCACCGTTGACTGGACAATTTAAAGTGATAAAGCGTCATGAGCCGCGTCAAGCCATCCAGATCTATGTGGAAGATGCCTGTCCACCTCAACGCAAAGAAGTCAAAGTACCGAATGACTGGGGAGACCTGTAATCACGAACAGGTCAATTAAGCGTGAAAGCAGAGCCATAATTGACCTGCCCTTCTCAGCCATTGAGCTAGTCTGACTGGTGTCAGCTAGCTTCTGTGACACTCCCAATACTGCTTTCTTTTGGCCAGCCTCCCGGCTGGCTTTTTTTGTGACTTTGAAACAACGAGTTGCTATTCGAAGCTCGAAGTTTCTACGAGTAAAATTCCCGACAGAGGAAAGGTGAGTAAGAGATGCAAAGCGCTGTTGAGCGCGTTACATGTGATTATGCGTGATAACTGCTTAAGCTTCGGTAGAGGTGTTGAGCTGCGGATGCGAATTGCTGTGCCAACCGCTCATCTAAGGCTCCGATATGACATTCACTTCGAGCAATCTGCATTTGCTCAGCTATCCGCGCATATGCCTTATTTCTTGGTAATAAATTCTGCTTCCAAATCGGATCAAATACTTGATGGCAACGCTGCTTTGCTTTGCGTAGTTCGCTATTCGCCAGTCGACCAAGCGGCATGTGATCGTCTTGGTGAATACCTACGTAGCTGTCGCAACCTTTCCCATGGTTTTCACAAATGTACGCCAGCCCGAAGCTGCGGCCACCATACAACTGCGCACTGTCCTTCAAGTGTGCTTTCCCGTTGCAATAAGGGCACGTCAGGGTCAACTGAACAGGCACGGTCTTAAAGCCTGAACGGTAGTCATGCAGCAATCGCAACGAAAACCGGATATAAGCACGTTTTAAGCCGCGCCCAAAGGTGTGCTCAATCCATTGCTGAATAGCGGGAACATCCAATCGATAGAGCAGCATGCTTGGGTGCGCCTCACAAATGGCGCGGAGCGATTCGATGTACCGATAACGATCCACACGTTCCCATCCGCTGCGCTTGAGCTGCACGTTGATCACGTGCCAGATGTTCAATTCCCCAAGTTTCATACGCACCTCCGAAGTCAGTTTTCACGTTAACTCGGCTTTGATCTGCGGCAACCGGTTAATTCAACCGGCAACCTTTTGGAATAGACCAACTTGACGCTTGGCTTTGCAATTTTTGATTTGGGCTCAGTGGAAATATCCACCCACTCTTTTTCTCAATGTCGAGGACAGACACTCGATATAAATCTGCATGTCTAGCAACCGGCCGGTCGTCATTGGGCATCAGCCACGCTTGAGTTTGCCCGCCCTTTCGAACTAGCACCTTCCAAAGAAAGTCCGGCGTTGTGACACCATGACTTTCGATAAAGTGATCATTGCTCGTATCTGTTCCCCATATCACACCGGAGTAAACGGTGATGGAACCTTCTTCTCGATAGCATTCTGTGATTTTTTCCAAGTGCCGCCAGAGGCCACGTCGATTGAGTAGTGAGTTTTGCGGGACAATATTGGCCATCGTATTGCGCTCCCGCATTAACTCTTTGTTGTGATCAACAATATTCTGCTCTGCGAGATGGCCGCGATCATATTTCGGCGCAGCTGATGCAGGTCGTTTGTAGGATTTAGTTGAGAGCTGGCGACACCTTTCTGGTAGTCGAATTTCATGGTGGAATGGGCGATACCTTGGTTCATCACCAGCATCGGGCTCAGCACGAAAATGAACAAACTCTGCCCCTCGATGCTCGCAGTTATACCCTACTTCAAAGCTACCAAAGTCGAGGTAAATGATGTCGTCGCTTGGTCTAGCTACAGCACATGCGGCGAAAGCGGCTCCAGCAAGTACAATTAATTGGAAGCAATTCATCCGTAGAAGAACCGTTTCCTATCGGCGTAGCTAGCCGTCCAAAACAACACTCCGAGCACCAATGGAACAATCGCTGTACCGGCGCTACCTGACAAGCCAGCGTTTACCGCAACCGCAACAGCGGCAAACGCCAATATTTTTAGAATGAGCTGTAGACTTTCCATGAAGATCTCCTGCTTGTTGACAACCAGGCTACCGCGCTTTTGCTTCAGCGCAACGCATACGAAATCTGGGATGACTAACAACGCTCTCTCGCCAATCTGTAGCAACGAACGCAATTTCGTCTTCCTCGTAGTAAGTCGCACAGACATGGGCAGCAAACCCCAATAGTCCAATCATGCCCTGATCGGTTAACGCTTGGTGCCGAGCAATCAAAACCGTTCCAATTGGCACTTGCCAGAATAGGATTTCACCATCGATATCCTGAGTTGCGCAGGTCGCCTGATCTGGCCATCTTCCCACGGCAATATCTACCATGGATTCAAGCGTCATATCCTTGGTGCAGGCAGGCTCACTCGTTATGTCAAGGTTGATCAAAATATCGCCCATTAGAACTCCGAGAACATTAACTTTCTCGAACATCATACGGATCCGCCAACACCGAGTACGGTCAGTTATGGGCTTGATTTGGCGCAATAGTCAGCCGAACCCTTTTGGGGTTGCTAATCCATTCCGTCTGCTTGCCGAGAGAAATGAATTTTGGCGCAAAAAAGTAAGTGATCACTACATCGTCGTTCACTGACATTATTGACGTGACTAGATTGTAGCAAGGTTGCGGGGCTTCCTCGCCATAATACATTGAAACTCCTACTCGGAGGTTCATTTATGCTATCAACACTACTATCGAAGCCCGTCTGCCAACTGACTGATCCGCAACTAGTCAATGTAATTACCCAACTCAACATCTCCTATCGCCGTGGTCAGCCATTGGTGTCCGATGATGAATTTGACCAAACTTATCTCAGTGAGCTTCGCAGTCGAAATCCTGAGCATGTATTGCTCCGCACAGTCCAACCTGATGCCAGCGCAGCGGCATTGACCAGTAAAGGTCGTGTAGCCCACCCTGCCCCGATGCTTTCAACCAACAAGGCTTACACAGAAATGGAGTTGCGAGCATTCATTCAACGCTGTGAGCAGGCAGCAGGGCGATTAGCTATACAACCCAGCACATTACTCTATCGCATCACACCGAAGTTCGACGGTATTGCTATTCGCTTCAACGCCACTGAGAAAACGTTCACGACTCGCGGCGATGGCCTGCAAGGCAATGATGTTAGCCATTTGCTGAAACGCGGAGCAATCATTGTTGGTGATGCTTCACAAGACGGTGTGGGCGAGTTGGTTATCTCGACTGACTATTTTGAAAGCTCGGAGCTTTCGCAAATATTTGACCATCCTCGGAACATGGTCGCAGGTATGGCTGCATCCGACACGATGAATGAACATGCCCAAAAGGTTCTAGCCGATGGCAAGTTGCATCTAGTTCTCTATCGAGACTGGGACGCGCCCACCCTCACCGCAGAGCAATTGTTGGCAGACTTCGGCTCGATTGAGCAATCCATGTACGACCAAAGCCCTTACCCGCTCGACGGAATCATTATTGAGGCCATTGATCCTGCCTTAAAATCTCAAATGGGACACAGTAGCCACCACCACCACTGGCAATTGGCTTTTAAACGTCACTCCGAAACTGCCGAAGTTCAAGTACTGAACGTCACCTATCAGACGGGGCGCTCTGGTCGGGTATCTCCTGTGATTAACATTGAACCTACTGCATTATCGGGCTGCACCATCTCCAATGTCACAGGTCATCATGCCGGTCGAATCCGTAGCGAAGGCATTGGCCCTGGGGCAACTATCACTATTACGCGGCAAGGGCTGGTGATCCCCAAATTACTGCGGGTCAATAAGCCAGTGGAGCCTATGTTGGTCGATAACTGCCCCGCCTGCGGTAGTGAGGTGCATTGGGAAAATGATTTTCTGGTTTGCCAAGGCGACAGTTGCTGCGCTCAAAAGGCTCGCGTTCTTCAGCACTTTGCTAAGACGGTCATGCTTGAGTACATCGGCC
Source organism: Neiella litorisoli (assembly GCF_014773395.1). GTDB lineage: Bacteria > Pseudomonadota > Gammaproteobacteria > Enterobacterales > Neiellaceae > Neiella > Neiella litorisoli. The sequence continues at coordinate 65,263 of NZ_JACXAF010000009.1, forward strand.
CTACTGCTGCCGAGCAGTTAGTTGCCGCGGGGGTAGACTCGGTCGAAGCAATGCTCGACTGCAATGAGTCAACCTTGCTAAGAGCTGGCTTTGGTCACGGGCAAGCTGCAAACATATTGCAGGAGATCCAGCGATTGCTCAGCGAGCCGTTATCAGATCACTTGCTTTTAGCATCGTTGGGGATCAGTAAACTTGGTCGGGGGGCGAGCAAGAAGATATTGCTAGAGCATCCACTTGATCATATACCTGCTATCACCGCCAATGAAATCGTCGCGATCCGAGGGTTTGAGCAAAAGTCTGCCAATATCATCCTCAGCGGTCTTTCAGCCAAACGCGACACGCTACGTTACCTACTTAGCGCAGGATTCAATCGAGTCGCTGTCAGTGCGCCTGTAGCCTCATCACATGCACTTTGTGGTGTACATGTGGTATTCACTGGCAAAATGGAGTCTCCTCGTTCCGACATGGAAGCGCAGGCAGCTGCATTTGGTGCCATTGTGCAGAAGTCCGTCAATAAGAAAACACAGCTATTGGTGACTGGTGCGAATGTTGGTGCGGCTAAGTTGAATAAAGCCACGGAGCTTGGTATTGAGCAAGTTAGTGAACAGGCTTACCAAAAGAAATACGTAACAGCCCAATAATCCTGAGCTGCTCAAAAGATGGCTGCATCGCTAACTTGCTCTTTTCAATTAAGTTCGCGATTGCAGTCCCAGATTAAGCAGAGGTTATCCACAAAAATTGTGGATTAGTTTTTAACTGAAGGACGTTCGAATTACTATTCGCAGGATCTTAAATTCTGGTTGGGTTTGTTTGTCTTTTAAAACAAAAAACAAAAACCTTGCTTGGTGCTGTGGTCAACGTGGGTAACTGCGAAGCCGTTATCCACTTGTCCACAGTAACTATTAAGATTTATTTAACTATTGATCTATAAGTAAAGTATTAACCTATGTATCTATTAAAACTATAGGCGTGGTAACTGACTGGTTTTAATAGGTTTATTTTCATTTCCATTACACTATTACGGCATTCATGATCGTTGGCATGGCGTTGATGATCGCTGAGCTGGTTCTGCTGATCGATTTGCCGTTAACCTGATCGATTCAACGGTGTCGGTGATCGCTTTAGCGGTGATTAAACATCGGTATTACGGCATTGGGATAACACTTTTCCGGTGCATGGCCGTTAATTGGATCACGTCGATAATGGCTTTGTTAGCGCGGCATCTTGATTGGCCACCAAGAGTATATCTCAGAGCTGTTCAGAACGCAGAAGAGCTGCTTTTCACGCTGTTAGGAGGAAGATTCCAATCGTATGATCCCAATCCCGGCTCCGTGATCACTTTTGCGGTATCTCGCACCTCTAAATAATGAATTCCGGCATGGTGATCTCTATTCCGGTATAAGTCCCATCAAAATCGTGAATTCCGGCCAAGTGATCGACTTTACGGCCAATGGTTAAGTGACTTTACGCGAGTACGAACTGTACCTGTGTGCTTTTCTCGCTGATATCGAACGGTTTTATCTCTATCACTCATTGTATTCGACTGAAGCAAGCGTGCGATCTGGCCAGAAATTGTTATTTTCGCTCTTTATCAATGTGTTAGATGATGGTCAGCTCTTGGCAACAGCTGCGCATCAACTACCGAAGGCATGGCAATAGAGCAGTAATTATCATTAGTTACAGTAGGTTATGTGTCTCGTACAACAGCTGCTTTAGTAGGTTGTTCAGCGACATCTTGCTGTAGCAGTGATCATTATTCCGGTGTATGGCCGGAATAGTGATCAGCCGATGCGATATTTCTAGAGTGGTGCTGCGTTTCAAGTCATTATAGAGCCCTTAGTAGTAGAAAATTGACCCTTATTACAGTGAGATAGGTATCTCTCCCTCATTCCTGATCGCTTTTCCGGCCAAATGGCACAAGCTTCATCAGTAAATAACATTTTCCGTTATCCTGATCCATTTTACGGTATGAAATACACTATTCCGGTTTCATGATCGCTATTCCGTTGATAAATACAGTTTTCCGGCCTAATGATCTATTTGTCGGCCAAGGTGATTATTATTTGGCCGTTCGCTTTGCTGTTTTGGGGCGGTTTTTCGGTTTGACGAGCGGTTAACTGACTTGAAGCGCGTTTATTGGATGAAATTCATTCAAACTTGGCGTGGCGTGATCCCTTATCCGGCCATGTGATCATGTTTCCGGTATTAAAAACGCTCGAAATAATGAAATGCGGCCCGAAGATCGGTTTTCCGGTGAAATTAAGCCGGAAATAACAATTTCCGTTGCATGGATCGTTTTTACGGTAATTCTGCTTAATTAGCCGGTATTGCTGATCGCTTTACCGGCATTCTAAGGTTGAAGGCAAAAAAGGCGTGCGATTTTCGCGGGGGTTAATAGTCGTCTGCGTTGATGTCTTTTTGTAGCTCTGCAACTTTTTCCAAAAGCTTATCGACATCTTCAGTACTCGTGGTTTCTTCATTGGAAGCTTCTTCAGCCGTGCGCTTTGCAATAGCTTGTGTGATTGCTTCCACTTTGTCCTCTTTGCCCAGGTACTTATAGGCAGATAGCAGTTGCTCTAGTTCGTCTATCTCTAAACGCTCTTTCTTGAGTGTGCGTTTATTGATTTCAAGCTCTCTGATGAGTCTAAGCGCTTCCTCTTGGTTGAGGCCTGCCACTGGATCTTTGGCCAACCAACGGTATAAAAACTCAATTTCAATGATGGTGTTGCCATCTTTTCTAACTCGATACCCCACGTTGCCTGTCTCATCATCCTTTAGAAATAGGATTTCTTTGGATGTACGAGGGTTCGTGCTGATCTCGGTAATGCTGTCCCGAATACAACGGGCCATCACAACGCCATTATTGGCATATGACTTTTTCTTAAGGTTGCCCTGCTGATCGAGTAAACCAAACATACCGCGCAATTCGTTTAGCTTGACGGGCTTCATCGACGTGCCGCCAGTCTTGAAGCGACTGAGGATCTCATACAGCTTTTTGCTATGTTCGCGGTTTAGGCCAAAAAAGTTCTTGGCAGTAATAAGCGCAAAACCCTGCTGGTAGCTGACATATTCCTGCTTCAATTCATCGTTCGGTACCATCACCAGTTTGGCGTGCTTGTACTTAATTCGCTTAAAGTAACCGGCATAATCGAACTCGGTGACCCCGTTTTCACCTACATTACGGACACCAATACTACGTTTAGATAGTCTGTCAGCAACAGGACTCAGCGTATCGGCAACATGACTAGAGTCCATGTCAAACCAGTCTGCTAGCTGATGGCAACTAAATTCATACCGTGGCGTCCCTTGGGCCCAATCAGTCTCCTTCATGTGAGCCATCATCAAACCGAATACATCTTGTTCTTTAGCGCTGAGATCTTGTCGTGCAAAGACCAGTTGATGTCCTTTTTTGATGTGCGTCGGAAGGTTGCCAGATGTTTGGGCGACGATGCCGTCCATGGTTTGATCAGTGTCTTTCATTTTTCCGATTTCTTGTCTTGCCAAAGAAAGGTTCAAGCTATAACAAATTCCGGCGTATTCCTACTGGCAAATAACAAATAATTGTTGATTAGGTCGCGGAATTGTTATTTTTAGCCTTATTTGGGCCGGAATGCATTATTTCGGGCCGGAACGCGTTATTTTTATGCCGATAATGTGTATTTGTAGCGAGATAGCCGGAATACTGTGATTTGCCTCCCACTCTGGCCGGTTTTTGTTATTTCGTGGGGCCATAGAGGTGTTGCGGTCGCTGATAACTGTGGAAGCCTGTTATCAGTCAGAGTAGTGCCGGAGTATCTATGAGGCAGGCAACCCAATACACCATACCCTCTCAGTTGAAACGTTTGTTTGGCAATGATTACGTGGCTTCGTCGAGGTCACCTATTGTGTCGGGTGACGCTACGCGAATCGCATCGCTTCGTCCGCAATTGCCCAATGAGCGGCGCGTGCTTGTCGATATCTGCTTCAAACAGGGCTGGCGCTACTGCATCTCCGTGGCTAATACTGACACGAAACATGGTTTTACCCTGTGGATTGGTCCATCAAAAATGGCGACTGTATTAGCCTTGCGTGTGGCCTATGAGACTCGGCGTGGGACGATTAACTTGTACTCTACCTCACAATTCCCAATTCTTGGCTTTCGAAATCCATCAAACTCCATGGGATATGTTTTAGGCGGTTCATTGTCATTGTCTCAGCAACTCATGCATGCCAATAGCTGCGGCGACTTATTCTTGGCTGATGTCGTTGAATCGAAACATGTCGAAGTGCTCTTTATCTGTTAATTGCTGCGGCGTATCATGGCATGCAGCGGTGCCCGGACAGTTACCCGACTCTTCCGGCAAGCATATTTAGTCGTTGTAGTAAGGATGCTATGAACTCCCGTTTCGATGACAATGTCCGTTTGCCCTATGGCATTGATCCCCAGACTGACCAGTTGGTTCATGTTAGCGATAGTGTTAGTGGGTTGGGATGTGGTTTAGTTTGCCCTAGCTGTGGCAGCAAGCTTGTCGGCCGAAAAGGTGAGGAAAGGACTCACCATTTCGCACACCACGGGCAAGTTAGCTGCTCTACGTGGGGCGAGACGCTGCTTCACCTACTCATGAAACAATATCTTGCACGTTGTTTGCCTCTGAAACTCCCACCGCGGTCATTCAGCCATCCTTCCGATGACAATCTTCAGTGTGTTACACCGAGCGAGATCACGTTCCAGACTTGCCAGTTAGAGCAGATGATTGGCTCCTATCGCGTGGATGCACTGGTGCAAACCGAGGCATTTGGCGCCATTGCGATTGAAGTCTGTGTCTGCCATCCGACCGAGCAAGACAAAGCTGATTACTTCAAGGCTATTAACCACCCAATACTTGAAATCGATATCGCCGCATGGGGTCAACAAGAGTTAGATGCCCTGCCCCATTCGTTAGTTTCCCCAATAAAAGCGATTCGATGGTTGGTGCCCGTTTCAAGTGAGACCAAGCCAATTGTTCGGCGCAAGGCACGCAATGAACCATTGTTTGATGTTCGGAGTATCCCGCTTGATATCCGCCCGAGGCCGAGACCGTCATCATTTACATTCGAGCCCAATATTCTTGACGGGCAAGTTACCGTGGAGCGACAAATCTTGCGCACCGGTGGGATTGTTACTTTGCCATCGATCCACCACGAAGCTTCACACGAATTAGCGCAAGGGACGTACATCTGGCGCGAGCTCATATTGCATGAAGACTCGGCGAATTTTTCGTGTTGTAAACAGTACGGGTCGGCGGGCCGATTACAATGTTGGTGGATGAAGGCTAACGCGGGTGATCTTATTGTCTATTTCGCCCCGGCGACGCTCAATGATGATGATGAGCAGTTGTTGAACGCAATACTGTCACATCCTAGGCGCCCTGTTCTAGAAGCTCGTGAGCTTAGCCAAGCGCCGCAACGTTATGCGCTGCAATGGGCGCACAACCCCGCTGTCAGTCTGCGACGACAACGTTACGATGATTATGTGAGTGCAAGAATGGACGCACTTGATGATGCCATGCCATTGCTCACAGGCATGGCTATCCCTATCGCTGTCACTGCCAGTCAGCGACTGTCGATGCCGTCTGCCCTCTTACAACTACTCAGAGCTGATCCGCGCGCCTTTCTATTCGCTGTCCGCTTACTAGCGCTTTTGTATCGTCGTGACATATCTAGCCTTCAATTCAACGACATTTTCCAGTCACTGTGCCTCAATGAGCAAATCAGTTTATCTGTCGCTGAACAGGTGGTTGCGACGTTGGCGGGTTATCAGTGGCTTGAGCCCAGAACTGGCATCGCTCCTGACTTTGATGAGAAAGTACAACGGGTGAGTGAGCTGAACCCTGCCCTATTTACTTTCGAGTCCCATCAAGCAATCAAATGGTCCGGCTTCATTAACGAACACGTTGCACTTTTACGAGGTCTTTAATGGCGACTAATAATCCCGATGCTGCGATATACCAAGTGATGAGCCATGCCGAAATTGCGTATGCTCTGGCTCGTGTCACGCAGTGTCATTTGTCACGAATGCCTTTCTTATTTGATTATACGAAGCGCTTCATTGCGCAGGCTGCGGATAAAGATGCTCGTTATGTTGCTCGGCTATTGAAAAAACAACTGAACCTGAAGCGGTTGGACTTGTTCGAGTTGTCGTGGGAGCGGCGTTACAACTTGTATCGCGACTGGATCGACACAATGACCTTGTGCAAGAACAAAACCGACATCGAGCGCTTGGAGATCGCCTTTGGTGTTTATGAAAAAAGAGGGGCGCTGCTCACGTCCTTGTTTGGGCCCGATGAACTGGTCATCGACAAGGAGCAGGAATCACGATTCGAACGCTATGGACTGATATCGCTGCACAATAAAGAACTTGCACATTTTGATGACGATAGCTGGATGATCAGTCCTGTCACAGTGAACCTGCTTGTTCCAACTATCGATGTTATGCGCAATGTTGTTGCCGACTTATCTGGGTTTGGCTTTAGCGTGGATGCCCCTACTGTATTTCGGCGCGCTCCCCAAACCAATGCAATTCGCCTCAACAGCTCGCGTAACAACGCATTCATTCCATTCGAGCCGGCCTTTTCTCCTACTTAGTAACACTGTTACTAACGTCATCTTTGGGCGGTTGCGGCACCTCAATATCACGAGATACTCAAGTCGATGCTATGCAAGGTGAATGAACCGCTGCAACGTGTTTCTAATTGACCTGAATTCAGCTTGCACGAACGTTACAGTAAAGCCGACTTACTTAGGATGTATCTAATGCCCAAACAAGAACTTTTTGTGATTCGTACACCTGGAAAGCGAGATCCTGTCCGTGGGATTACCCCGCTGCTGACGGCTCTCAAGAAATGCTATCGTGGACATCATGTGTCTGTCGAACGCCAACAACCAAGTGGCATACGCCACATCACCTTCGTGTCCATCTCTGCGGATGGTCAGCTCATGGATACTTATAACGAAAGCGAAATCAATCGACATACTTTTGCCGACGAGGACTGCGCAAATGCATAGTCGTCCTATTCGAGCGGAAGGGTTACACCAACCGCTGCTTCTTCCTTGCTTACCGGCAGTCAAGGCTGTACCCGTCGCTCCGCTTCGCGAGTTAATCATGCTGATCCCGCGGCCTTTGTGGAGTGAATTTACGCAAGTCAATGTGAGTGAGTCGTTAGGTTTTTGCGGCCAGCATGTGTTCGGGAATCTGCATGAGTTAATGTTTTGGCTGGGCTATGGCCAGCCTCCCCATGGGAATCGAGCTTTGCCATTTCAACTGTATATGCGGCCACTGCATCGTTCACTGTTCATTGAAGACTTATTGAGTCAGTGCGTAACTATTCCTGCACGAACACAATTACACCAATACTTACCTGAACGAGTTTGGCGACGTTTTACGGCAGCAGCCGAATCTCGGCGATAAAATACTCGCGCCCACATTCCCAGGACAACGACCGTTGTGCCAAGAAACGCCTTTACTCCCAACCCATTGAGTCTCGGCGCACTATCAGTGCTCTGGAAAGGCATAGAGCGATCTATCTTAGTAACACTGTTACTGCACTTGATTTATCTCATTGGTAACGCGGATAGCACCCTAGATCTGCTGTCTTAGTAACACTGTTACTAATCGACAGAATAGTGTTTGTCCGGCCCCGACCCTTCTCCTGAGTATTCGGTGTGCGCGGTTGCGAGCCAATTCATTGGTATTAGGGTTTTCATCGACCAATGATGACAGGAGACCTCTAATGATTGAACAAATTTGCACCCTGCTTAATGATGCGCAGGCTAGCTCGATGCACATCGTGATCCGCCCCGATGGCCAAGGCAATGTGTCCTTGAGCTTCCTCGTGCAAGGCTGTGAATTGGCAACGGATGATGAAGCCAAGAAAAACGCCAAGGCATTTAATCTACGCGCTGCACTGGCTAAACCGCTGCTGCTCAATGGCGCGATAGGCGAAATGGACGTAGAGGCTATCTCGGCACTTATTCAGTACGCCGATTCCTACGTGCCAGCGCAACAAGCGTTTCATGCAGCGTCAACCAATCTTAATGAGGTCTTTAGTACGCACCGCGCTGCAACCCCTAAAGACAGCAAGAAGCCAGAGAGTCACGATACTGATGGCGGTACAGGGGCTTCTGCGGATAATGCAGCACCTGCCCAACCAGCTAGCGAGCAGGACTTCGATGACGAATCGCTATAGGAGTTGACCATGATTCAAATACAAACCGCGCAATCCTTGCCGATCAAATTTAAGCTTGGAGCGACCTTGCTCGATGATCCTGCTCCGCATGAGTCCTTAGCCAAGAAGCAAGAGCTACTGGCTCAGCAATTTCCGCAATTGCGGTTCACACACATTTATGAATCTGATGCGGTGATTGAAAGCGGCACAAAGGTTTATCCCATCCTTGTACCCCCCCCAAAAGTAAACGGCTAAGCTTAGTCCGCTGCTGTTCGGTTCGGCAGCGGCTACGTTTCCCAATTCACAGTACCCACCCTACCCTGTCGCGTACAGACAGCCATCGTATTCTTCACGATTGCACCAACCTAGTTTTCGATGATTCTGTTCGTAGTGAACACTACTAACGGAACTTAGCTATGAGCACATCAGTTAGGAGCAAGCTTGCAGCGTGGCAACAATCTGCCCAGTTACACGGTCGAGAAGCAGAGCATCGCGAGCAACAACAACGTGATTCAAATTATCAGTCGCAGCCACAACGCAAACGTTACTTGGAGAGTCAATTATGTCAGCAGCTCTATCGCCTCAGCCAGACGCATTCCCACTGCCATTTAGCGGCACACTTGATGCCGCCTATGTAGCTCCGGTTGCTGCGCCTTGGTATGAGGCAATGACGGGCGCAGCGATTCGAGCGCCTTCGAAGCGTGTTGCTCGTACTATGGGGATACGTTCAGAGAGCAGCGAACCTGTCGAGTTGGCGACGCCCTACCAAGAGCTGGCAGTGCTCAGACAATCCGAAGCTATCGCCAAACTATGTGTCGAGTTGCACCATGCATCACTGCTCGGTGATGCGGAAATAGATGCGGTTATTGACGCTGAAATGGGTACCGAAGCACAGCGATTGGCTGTATGTGAGGCTTTAAGCCTTGCTATGGAAATGCTGCAAACCAAGGTGGCCGAGGAACATGAAAAGGTGACATCTTTATGTTTGTCTCAGGACGTGTCGCTCTCTGACGATTATTCTCAATGGCTCAATCAGCAGCTCATGCCACACCTCATCATCGACAGTGAATCTTATGGCTCAGTTGAACACCTTGATTTACGGATTGTGCATCCTAACGTGCTGGCTGCTTGCGGTGTTGAGTTTTGTGGGTTGAGCGATGACCTCAAGTTACTTGTTTATCAGAGCTTGCAAGTGCTGCGGCGCTATAACTGCATGTCGATGGACACCGATCATGTTGGGTACTTCCTTGACTGTGACGAAATGAATGGTGTGGTTGAGGCATTGGGCGTGACGGGCTGTACGGCGATTGGTGACTCCGACGAGGATGAAACTCGAATTCTGGCTATTATCAACGACTATGCAGAGGATGAATATCGCGATCTGCTTGAGGCTGGTTACGATGATGAAGATATTGCTTACCGAGCGATTATGGCGAGTCAGTACTATTTAGAAGCCAACAAACCTTGGGCTATCGACATTGATCTGGCCAATCAAGACGAGCGAACTGCACTGCAAGGTTTGCAACAACGTTTGGAGCAGCACCAAACCCAAGCTGATGCTTCTGAGCGTGAGCAAGCCGCGATTGATGCTCTATCGAAAGTGTTAAAGACAGCCTTGATCGGTTTGACTGCCTCCAAAGCACATGACGCGATAGAAAGCGGTGCGTCTGATATCTGGCTAGGTGATGGTCGGATCATTGGTACAAGCGACTTGCCGGATATATTTGAATGGTTGAATGAGGGCATCATGCAGTCCGGCGAATACCCTGCGGCATCGCTGAATCTCGCACATCCGCAATGGCTCGAAGCAATTAACCACTTCATTTTGGCAGATGTGTTGGTTTGCTATCTGTCCGATACGATTGCGTGATTGTTGATGTGGGGTTTACTGATCATACAACGTCAACCCGTAGAGATAAGCCATGCAAGTTGCCACTCAAGTTGAAATTAATTCACAAACCCCTATTGGTGCGAATCGCAATATTCCAGATGACCCTACGCCCGAAAAAGCTTGGGTCTTTTATTCCGGCAACATCAATTATGATGTCAAATGCACAGGCATTGTTGAGCACTCGATTCGCAACGGCAAGTTAGGTGCTGCCAAGCCTTTGAACGAAGCGCAAATCCTAGAAGCCGTGAACCAGCTAGACGCTAGTTCGGCCTGTTCAACCAGCATGATTCCAGAGCAAGTATTGCTGAACACACCTACGCGCCTTGCTTGGTATTCGAAGCGCCGTGTTGGCGTGATGTGGATTCGTAATGGTGGAACGCACCACTTGATGGTGGAGTGGCCGCCGTTACTTTGGCGAGTGGATTTCCAGCGTCAGCCAGTACTCTATGTGCGAGCACTATTGCACAACACTCGCCCAAGCGAAAAAACGCGCACGTTTAAAGCGCCATTGATGAACATTTCAGACAATGGTGCCGTTTGCCAAGGCACGGCAACGCTGCCTCGCCAGATTGATATTGCTGCGATACCAGCGATAGAGGCGACTATCTACGAGTCTGTTTTTACGCATGTAAACGGTCGTGACACATTTGCAGGGATCGGCAATGACAATAGCCGCCATATCGCCAAGTGGCGCTCATTGGCGCAATCAACAGGGCGGGTACGCCGTGGCGATCTAACGCTTTGTGAAACTGTCGGGGAGTTCATTGGAGGTCGCGCATGAATCAGCATTTGTTTATGACTCCGCAGTCGTGGCTGATCCGAAAGGTGCCCATTGTGATCATTGGGGCAGGCGGTACAGGTAGCGAGTTAATTGCACAGCTTTATAAAATGCATTTCTTGCTCAAAAAATTAGGGCATGAAGGGCTTAATATTCATCTTATGGATGGTGATACAGTCTCGGCATCAAATGTCGGTCGACAATCATTTTGGCCCAATGACATTGGACTTCCGAAAAGCCAATGTCTGATTGAGCGTTTTAATCAATTTGGTCACACTCAATGGACATATTCGAACCAGTACGCAGAGGGTGACACTTTGAATTTGCGGGGCGATGATACGCTGCTGATCACTTGTGTTGACTCTGCTCCATTTCGTGTTCAGCTTTACGATGCTTTTCGAGACACTGACTGTAACCATTTGTGGATGGATTCAGGCAATGGTGCTCACGATGGTCAAGTGATCTTAGGCCACCTCGGACAGCCTAACTCCTGTCCCACACGGCTTCCTAACGTCATGGATTTGTATCCTAGTCTGCGTACCGTCAAAGATAATCCGATTGACAGTTGTTCACATGAAGAAGCGCTGGCCAAGCAAGATTTTGGCATCAATATTGATATGGCAAGTGCAATGCGTAGTCTGCTTTGGCAACTGATGCGCTATGGTAAAACCGCACATCATGGCGCATACGTGTCGCTGGCAGACGGACAAACGCAACCGCTGAAAATCGATCCATTTGTTTGGTCTACGTTCGGTTACGAGGACAAAAGCAGCGCATAATCGCGCCATCGGCCAATCCCTGTGTACAGTTAACCTATACATACCGACATTCACAAAACATGAGGGGTATGTATGTCTGTTATTACTGTTCTGCTCACTGGTGGCTTGGCTGGGGTGCTTGGCGCACTCGGTGGTTTTGCCGGTCGCTACGCCGCATTAAAATGCGCTCAATTGTCTCAATTCGATAGCCATCGCGTAACGAGCCGAACTCAACCACAGGCTCCAGGGCGCGATTGGATTTCAAACTACTTTGCTCGAACACTGCCAGCGCCTTTTGTGGCTGGCGCAATTTGTGCGTTGCTTTTTCACGATGCGAGTGAGTATGTCCGTATCGCGATGAGCATGACTTCTGGTGTGGTTGCTCCAACTGTCATGCGTCACTTGGCAACTGCGCCATTTAATGAGTTGGTTGGGTTGGTTGAGCTGCTCTATAAACTACGAAAGTGATGATATGTAGTGCCTAGTAACAGTGTTACTAGGCGCTCTCATACCGGCGTAGTAACACTGTTACTAACGTGAAATACCCGCTCTGTCCAGACCGGACAAATTCACCACACCATGTCTATTCGCCAGTTGCACCAACCTCAACCGCGCTGAAACTATCAGCGTAAACACACCCTTGGTTGTTGAGGAACTATGATGCTAGACACTGGAACACATTCAGAAGATACCGCGATTGGCATGAACGCGCACATTGCCACCCCAAGTGCTATTCAAAACGAGCAGGTTCAATCCGACGATTGCTCGATCTTGCGACTCGATTGCCTCATGCCATTCGCGCTAGGTAATACCCGAAAAGCACGAAATCCGGCAAAGTACGCCGAACTCAAGTCGTCCATTCGCCAACGTGGTGTCATCCAGTCTATCGTGGTACGCCCACATCCTGAAATGCATGGGATGTTTGAAGTGATTGCTGGCAATGGCCGCTACGAAGCATCATTGGAGTTAGAGCTAGAGACAATTCCGGCCTTGATCAAACACCTGTCCGATGCCGAAGCGATTGAAGTGCAACTCATTGAAAATTCGAATCGTGAAGATTTGAGTCTGATTGATGAAGCGGATGCTGCACAACGCTGGCTTGGGTTCTATGAAGGCGACCGACAAGCGGCGGCAGATCGGTTAGGGTGGGGCATCCGTAAGCTCTCAGAGCGGCTTGAACTGCTGCGTTGCTCAGACCCTGTCCAGCAAGCGCTGACAAATGGAGAGATCAAGCCTGCTCACGCGATTATCTTGGCTCCATTTTCCGAAAAACTCCAAAATGGAACGCTTGCGAAAATCATCGCCGAGAAATGGACAGTGAGCCAACTCAAACAGAAAGCCTCCACGCGGCAGCACTACTTGGTCAAAGCAAAGTTTGATACCGCGCAGTGCAGTGGTTGTCACAGCAATACCGAAGCGCAAGCCGGTCTGTTTGAACAAGACAATCATGCGAAGTGCTCCAACCCGCAATGTTGGGGGCAGAAAACGCAGGCTTGGCTAGACGAACAGCGAGCATTAGCTGAGGACAAGTATGGCAAGGTACTTTGGTTGAATGAGATTGCTGTGTCTGATCGCAATCCGGTTTCCGCATCCGAAGTCGGACAAGAGCAATTTCAAACAGGTTGTACGGGCTGCACTTCAAATGTTGCGCTGATGGACAACACTGACGGACGCGAGGGGATCATTGTTGCCAATCAATGTTTGGATAAGGGATGTTTTGCCAAGTGTGTCAAAGCGCAGCAGTCGGGTTCTGAACCAGACGCACCTACTAGTGCTATGACTCCGTCAACAGACAGTGCTTCAACCAGTACAACGAAATCATCATCAAGCGCAGCCACACAACCTGTCGTTACAAAGAAAGTTGCCAAAAAGGTCAATCGCAAGGTGCAGGAGATTCACCGTGGAGCTTTGCGTGACGCCGCAGTGGGTGTACTCACAACGGATGTCGGCTTTAATCAAGGTGTCGTTTTGGGGCTATTGTGCATTAAAAGCGGCTACAAACCTCCTTTTAAGGGCTGGCCAACCAACGCGCACGGTAGCGATTTGTTCAAGTTGGTACAGCTCACAATGGCTCAAGAGCCTACGCAAGTCCAAGCGCAGATCAAAGATGCCATTAAGCACCTCGCCGTAGAGTCGGAAAACAAAGACCGTTCGGGCGCTTCGGGCACAGTCAATCACCTCATGCTCAATTCACTGTCAGCATTGAACAATTGGCAGGAAACTGCGGTTGCAGCATGGACACCAACCAAGGAGCTATTTAGCGCTCATACAATTGGGGAATTGACCACGATTGCCACTGAATCTGGTTTCGTGGCGGCTTATAACACTGCCAATGGTGAGCGAGCATTTACAAAGCTTGCCGGAAAAGGTAAGGGCGGGTTAGTTAAGGTTATGCTTGAATTTGAGTTCGATTGGTCAGCCTACGCACCATCAACAGGTTACTTCGATTTGGTTTCACCTCCGGTCAAATAAGACGCGAACCACACCGCTTAAAATTGCGCCCAATAAGGGCGCTTTTTTGTTAGTAACACTGTTACTACATCGCACTACAGGCAATTGCGAGAGTCGTATTTCATGCAATTGTAACCCTACGATTCTCTTTGTAGACGCAATTATGGGTTACGAAACAGTGAATGCGTATGCCGGTATAGGCTCACGCAATACGCCAGATGACATCCTGTTGCTAATGCGCAAGCTTGGCAAGGCGTTGGCATTATCGGGCGTCATGCTTCGCTCTGGTGCCGCTCACGGTGCTGATTCAGCATTTGAATTGGGTTGCCATGATGCAGTGCCGGAAGGTGTCGCGAGTCTTGATCAGCTGATGGCGATTTATCTGCCATGGGAAGGGTTTAACCAACGTTCAAGTGCCGAATTGGGTGTTTACATTGGCAACGACAGTCAGGCTCGGACACTGGCTAGTCGCTATCATCCGGCATGGCGATACCTCGACCACCGTGGGCGTTTGCTCATGGCTCGAAATGGCTATCAGGTACTGGGTGATCACTTCAAATATCATGTTCGCTTTGTGTTGTGCTGGACACCAGATGGATCGCTAACAGGTCGCGAACGGACAAGCGGTGGAACAGGGCAGGCGCTTCGCATCGCAAAGGCGTACAGCGTTCCCGTTTTCAATCTCTATCGGGAGGAACATCAAGCCAAGGCTGAGCAGTGGTTGTCAGCGCTGGATGGTTGCGCGAACTCCAGGTCGATGCAACCTAGTGGCATCAACATTCAACGGAGCGCCTCATGAGTGAAGTGATTGAGTCCTGGTATTTAGAGCATCACAATTCAACTGCCAATAAACACAAGTTCTATCGAGTCAACATTTGCCGAGCATCTAATGACGCTTACGACGTCTACAAAGAATACGGTCGTATAGGCACGAAAGGGCAGTCTCGCTTACATGCCAGTTACGCCACTATCAACGCTGCTCGCTCAGCCGCGCACACGTTAGTCGATGCCAAAACGCAAAGTAGTCGCGACCGTTATGAGTTGTTGCAACATACCTCGCCGAAGTCCGCTCCCAGCAAACCAACACCAAAGTCCACTCCCAAGAAAGCCGTAGCCCGTCATTTAGTCGCCGTTCGCGTTACTCTGTCTCACGTTGAACTAGCGAGTGTTGATGCTGGTGATTTTCAACGCGCAATAACTGTTGTGCGGCCAGCTTTTAAGGTTGGGTTGTTCGATGTTGTATCTGTATCTGATGAGCCAGATTCGGAGATCATTGAGGTATTGGGAAAGTACCACGACCAGCCTGACTTGGTCGCGGATGGCGCTGCAGCTTAAGTCTGCCTAAGAGGATAATTCGAGATGAAAACAATGGAACAATTGGGCGATACAAAACCGCTAGAGTTGTGGCGAGAGGGGCAGAATGCCTACTTACAATGGCTGTCTGTGGAGGACTGCCCGCATCATTGCCCGAAGCAAAAACAGATTTGGATCGGCGGCTATGCCTGCCAAGCGGAGCAGGACAAAGCAAGGCAATACCTGCACTAGTCGGTTGCGCCATCTCTAAACCGTTAGACCATGACTTCACCCGTTCTATTGGAGGAGTCAATATGGCACACAAAGTTAATTGGTGTTGGGTTTTTATAGGGGAGTACTTGCATCAGCGGTTGACGGACAAGCTAGCCGATGAGCAAGACTCATTCGATTTTGAGCAAGCTATATGCGGGATGTCCGCAACGTTATTTTTAAAGGTCACACCAAAAGCGGCGGTACTTTCTGGCATTAGCGGTGTGTACTTGCAAGTGCCCACAAATGGGCAGCTTCATTGGCGAGCAGAGCGCCCGAAGTCCGTTACTGATGGTCAGCCTTCTCAGTCATATGGACTCGGTGAACACGGCTTTGGTGAATCCTACCGGCTCGCTGTTCATGCTCGTGCGGCCTGGCTAGGGATAAACCTGGACGAATTGCCTGCTATTAAGCCACCACCACGAGCGTCGGTGTTGGCTTACATTGAGCAGGTTCGGGGTAGGGAATGGTTGAAACGTAATACGGCGTTGGTTGATCGCCTATTGGGCGATTAGGAGAGCTTATGTTAACTGAAACTACACGGCGCCTGTTATGGCAAATCGGCATGCTCAAGAAAAACTCGTTGAGCGAACAATCTGCAGAGCAAGCCCGGATTGCAACCAACCGGCGTTATCGACGTAATACCGAGGCTAGAAAGCAATCCGTCTCGGAGTAAAATTGGACTGGTGTCAGATCAATCTGACACCAGTTTTTCTACATAAGCGAGCAGCTTGCTGCGTTGCTCAGCGCTTAAATTGGCCACTTTCAATTCTGTTTGTCCGTCTGCGACTCGAAAGCTCGCTCGGTTTGGCACCAGCTCTTTGAATGCCTTGTTATTTGGCTTGCTATCGGCCGGGGCTTGTTCAAGAAGTTCTTTGGTAATGCACTGAGTGACTTGGTCGGGTGTACCATACTCATCCAACTCAGCCATGGTTTTTGATGACCACTTGTTCGCTGTAGTCACAACGCGTTCGCGCTCGGCATCATCCAAACGCTCCCAGAGCGTCAACAACAGTTGAAGGCGAGGGCGCCCGAGTAAATTCAAATCAGGATACGCCTGCAGCAAGTCGTGAGGTAGATTCTCTGCTGCTCGCACTGCCACGTTGATGATGGGTTTTGATTTGTCGAAGATCACCACCAGCTCATCTTGAGTCAGTGGTGGTAGTGGGTTTCCTTCCTCATCTTTTCGTTGTTCATGAGCCGATTTGTGGCTAATGATGTCCGCGCCCAACTCAAGCAACGACAGCGGCTTGGAGTGGCGCGTAAATGTTTTGACGACATACCGTGCTTCTTCAGGCGTTAGTTCTCGCTCCGCCACCAGCACCTTGAACGTGCTTGCAAGAATATGCTGCCCTTCGCGGCGCCGAGAGCCGTCGAGCATATCAAAGTACTCAATACCGTCTTCGGTCACCGGGTGAGCATATGCCGCCTTGGTTTGGCCTACGTCACGTAGGTCGGGCAAAATATCTCTGAGCGAATATTCCGACAAGAATTCGTTTCGACGCGGGTTGTATTCAGATACCCGCGTTTTGCTCTTAATGTCCTCTGGCGCGACTTCAACCAGCCCGAACAATACTGGCCCGGTTGGTAATTCGAGTACTTCTGTATGGTCATAGGTTGGTTTGGTCGACATGCGACGGCCAATAGCTGCTTTTTTCATTGGGTTGCTCCTATTCGCTATCGCGGATGTATTCGATGCGGTCAAAGACTGACTTTGCAAACTCTTCAGCTGCTTCTTTCGCTTGTTTGAGCGCTTCTTTGGATCCTGGATAGTGCTTTGGATTGGCACTGATCACCGTGTCAAAGGATTCGCCACATCGCTCAAAAGCATCAAGTCGGGGTATCCACTTGTCGAGCATGTCGCCGCCAAACACTTCTTTGGCCATCGAATGCACCGTGACATGGTCAGGCTTTTTCTCGATGAGTTTGGACATAAAGCCCAGATTAATCAGAGGCCGGGGCTCAACACCATCTTCCTCTTGGATTTGAAACAACTCTGGAAGTCGCTCCAGGTATTTTAGCGTGCTGTGAAAGTCGACTTGAGCTGGCGGGATAGGGGTCATCAATAAGTCGGCTGCAGCTAGTGAGTTGTTTAGGAACGCATCTAAATGGGGGCCTGAATCAACAAAAATGAAATCATAGCGATCTCTGACGATATCAATGATTTTGTCTCTGAGAACCGTATGTGGGTTTTGGCCCGGCAAATGCTCTTTGCAGAGGTCTTCCCAGTCCGATGCCAAAAACGCATCTTCAATGCTCGCCGGCATGACATCTACACCTTCAATACCGGAAGAAAAAATGAAGTGACCGATCTCTTCTTCGGTTGGCTCACGAAGCATCGCTTGTGCCGCGGTGTATTCATTGGACTTCGAGGCGTAGAGGTGGTTGAGGAACATGGTGCCAGATGCTTGCGGATCGAGGTCGATAACAAGTGCGCGGATGTTTTCTTTGATAAGCATCGGGTGAACGCGAAAGGCATGAGCGACCGTGACGCTAGTGACCGTTTTGGTCACGCCGCCTTTGAGGTTGCCGATAAAGATAACGAATGCATCGCCAAATCGCTCTTTATAGGTCTCAATACCGCGATGTTTGTAGATGTCACGGACCTGATCAACGGTAATGCAGTAAACTTCGTTTTTGCCTGCCTGCCGCTTGCCAAACGTGTAGCCTTGCTCTTCCATCTCCCTGACTGCTTTCTCAACAATAGCCTTGGTAAATCCGGGTAAATCGTAGAGCTGAGACCGGCTAAAGGTTCGATAGTAGCCGGATTCACTGAATTCCTTGCGCTGAGCTTCAATGTCAGACGACAGTAGTTTGACCTTGCTTGCTGCACGGCGAGCGATTCGAGCAATTTGAGCATGTGGATGAGCCATGTCCGGTTTCCTTTGAATATGACGCTTTTGTGTTGTTATGCTCATAATGCGTCATGTTTTTGCGTTTGTCTACCTGTGTCGCTGAATGACACCTTCGGCATCACAATCCGTTCCTTTGTTTTCTTGCGTAATGACCGCTTTCTTGCCTTGAAGTGGATTTTTCCACAACCAACGCCTTGGTTTTACGGGTGGTTTGGGGTGGTTGCGCTTCATATTCGATTTATATCTGACCCTTTTGCTCCTGCTATCGCGGCAATAATGAGGCGGTGATAAGTAGAGTGAAGTCATGAATATACTGAACTATTCCCAAGAAATGTTTGAACTCGCCATTGAAGGACGAACTCAAGGGGTTTGGTATTGGGCCTCAGTCTATGCATTGGTCGTTTGCTCGTACTCGTTGTGGTTCCAAATTCGAACACGAAAGTGGCCAACCACGAAAGGAAAGCTAGTGCAGATGGGAGTGAAGAAATTCGGAGCAAACGTCGCGGTCAGGGCAAATCAGGATTATGTTGGCGATGCTTTGTATATCTATTCAGTTCTGAATAAACACTATGAGGGATCCAGAATTTCACCTTGGGTGTTTGTCGCCAGCCATAACGCGCGGTTCATTCTAGAAAAGCAACAAGCTCAAGTTCAAATAGGTGCTGATGGGGGAGTAAACGTTTACTACAACCCGAGGAACCCTAAAAAAAGCTATCTGATTGTAGCTGGAAAGACAGGCATGGTAATTACCATATTGTTGGGGGCATTGCCCTCAATTTCATATTGGATGAAATACTACGTGTAAGTTGCCTACAAACAAAGATGCTGGACAGTACCTGTTCAGTTAGGACTGCATGGCAAATGATGGGGAATTAGCGATGCCTAAATCTAAAACTAAGGGGAAAAATGGACGCAAGCGCGCCAAGGTTCAGCCGCAGGCCGCAACGAAGCGAATACCAGAGTTGAGCGAAAGAAAGCACGTTGGTGATGCAGGATTCTTTCAATCGTTCTTAAACGACAACATTTAGTTGGAAAATCAGATTGCCAATGATCACCTGTCCCGCGTGCGGCAAGCGAACCAATAGCGCGCTTATCGACCATGATCAGGATGGTAAATGCTTGGCGCTGTGGGAAGACGGTCGATATGTAAGAGGTTGCGGCTACGACAGCTGCGATGAACTAGGGAAAGTCTTTGCTAAGGTAAGGTAAGCCCTAATTACCCTCCCAAGCTAAACACTTTTGCATGTCTTAGCTAGACAACCGTCGTCCACTCGGCCGATGGGGTAATTGCGAGAATCAGCCCTCCACTTATGGTGTTACTTCGCTACTATCTTCGCGGAGATCGCCATGAATCAGTCTCTCTCATATGACTGCCATACTGATGCCCAGTTGTTACATCAAATCGCAAACGCGATGACCCATTCGCGCTTTTTGCCAATGTTTAATTCAAATCAAACACGGTTTGGCGAGCGCGCGGCGCTATTGAACAAGGTACGCTTCGATGTGTTGCTTCGATGGGTGAGTGCATTGCCCTACGATTATCTTCAAGACCGCAGACGTGCTGAAATACCTCCGGAAGTTGCAATTTCAGGTGCTGCTGAACAGCTTCGGATCTTCGCCAACCAACTAGCAACTGTACCCGTCTCAAAACGCAAATTCGCTATTCCACGAGGTCAGTCTTGGACTGGTGCTTTCACCACTATCCGGCAAGCATTACCTGAGCTGCGGCGGCGTATACTGCGCTTAGGCGATCCGTCGTCGCCCGTATTTAACATTCGCCTCAAAACAGGCGATGTAACCGAAGTGCTCTATGGCATTTTTGTGTTGAGCGAAAGTGTCGACACCCTGCAGGTGCCAACAGCGCATTCCCGTTTCGAGATGCTGCTCGCTAAGTTACTCGATGGCTCCGATGAGTACTTTCGACGTGGTTATCCGTTTGATCTGTTGGTACATGACAAACTCGATTTGCAAACTGAACCCTCCCAAGTCGAGGCCATCTATTACCCCGATGACTACATCGCATCAGAGCTCGTTCGAAAAGGCCACCCAGCATATATCGGGTATCGCAACCAAATGGCTATGAACTAAGCAAGCTATCCATCCAACCAACCAGGTCACATGGACGTGACCACCTTACTAACCATTGCTTACCGCAAAAGGAAGGTCTTGTGAGCAATAGGAGCATGCTATGTGGTTCAACATGTTGGGTCGCCTTACTGCAACTGCCCATTCGATTGGTCGGTGTAGGGTTGACTGTGATGGCATTGGATCGTGCCTGTCAGTTTTTGCGCGGGGCAGGCTTAGACGCGTGGGTTCCTTGGTTGATCATCGTTGTGTTGGCGCTTTGTGGGCTTCGATTGTTGCGATAGCTGGGTCGCAGCTGGACACCAGCGATGGGTGGGCAGCTTATGCCAGTTGCCGGAGTCAGGAACGCGCTTAACGTGTTCATACACCACAACGAATTGTACCAATGGAGTTATGTATGACCGGCATTCTCACCACCGAAGACTTCACCATAAATTCAGACAGCCAAGTGACTGATGGCTGCGATGTGTTTTGCGGCAACTATCAAAAAATTCATCGTATTGGCCATTTGATCATTGCAGGAACGGGTCGCCGCGTGACCAAGTTTGCGTTTCTTCACGCCTTAAAACAAGCGCTAGCCAAACGGGCTGAGGCAACAGACATATTCACTCTACTATCGGGCGTGGTTGTCTCGCTGGACTTGGGCAAGTGGGTTGCTTTAGTGCTGGATATGGATAGCAAAACGCTCTATCACGTTTCCAACGAAGGAATTGCACCGGTGATCCCGCCCATTGCTATCGGCAGTGGTGGCACCGAACTGATTAACGCCTATCGGGCTTTGAGTGCTGTCGAAAAGCGCGATGGTATTGAGATTGCTGACAAGGTTGCTGTCGCGTTTGAAGTGGCTTCAGCGGCCGATGTGCTAACAGGTGGCGAAGTGCAATCAGTCTCGCTGGAGCAGGCATTAGCGCTGCAAGAAGTCTCTTTCTGACGAGTTCTCTCTGGGGTTGTCACCCTTTGGGCAAGTAAGGTTGTTACCTTGCTTGCTCTTTTTTATTTGGTTGTGCAAATGCACGGTATTATCTATAATTGTGCGTGTGGACAATGTTGTTTAGGTGTGCATCATGAATTACGCGCATACAGTAGCGAAACCCGATCCAGCCGATGTGCTTGGGAAAAGTACCCTTAATGCTGGTCGTCATCTTGGATTATCTGCGGAACAAGTCGGCGAGATTATCGGTCGTGGACGGACAAGCATTACCCGTAATGGGATTGACCCAACATCAAAAGCAGGGGACTTGGCAATGCTACTGGTGCGACTGTATCGCTCGGTGCACACGCTCATGGGTGGTGATGATGCCAATATCCGACATTTTATGACGACCAATAACCGAGGTACGCAAGGTCGCCCTATCGACCAAATCTTTCGAGTTGATGGTCTGGTACGCGTGGTGTCATACTTGGACGCGATGCGCGGTCGTGCATGATCTTTCCTGCTATTGATCAAGAGCCATTAAATGGAACGCTCTGGCGCATTGTTGAATCGCAAGAGAGTGCGGCAACACTTAGCATTTCCGATAATTTGGCAGAGCAGGCGGTTTTAGAGGAGCTATTGGAGCAGCGCTCTAAACCACCGTATCCAGACGATTACAACCGCTATTCTTATCTGCTCTCAACCCCGTTTCGCTATCCACCACTCGACTATGGCAGTCGATTTGGCTCTACCACTGAGGCCAGCCTCTTCTATGGCTCAGCGAAGCCAAATACCGTTTTGGCGGAGTGCGCCTATTACCGGCTTTCCTTTTGGGATGACATGGAAACTCCGCCGCCAAACCCCATTGTTACGCAGCATTCTTTGTTCACCGCTGATTATGCAACAGAGCATGGTGCCAATTTGACTATCGCTAGTGCTGAGCACCGCGCTCTGATCAGCCATGCTAGTGATTATTCGTTCAGTCAGGCTCTGGGCTCTCATTTGAGAGATGCCGGTGTCAAATTACTTCAATTCTATTCTGCACGATGCCCGGATCAGGGAATGAACATCGCGCTTTTCGATCCATCTCCGTTCACTTGTTCATCGCCGACGAGCAAACAAGAATGGCTCTGCGAACTGACGGGTGACACCGTGTTCTTTAAACGTGTCCAGTACTTGGATTCGCACGCCTTCTTGCGCGACCAGTTCATCGTCGAGGGTGAACTACCTCGACCAGCGTAACTCACTGCTGACCGTGAAGCGGATCAGGCTAAGTCTTTAATAACTCTCTGTTGTCCGGCTTGGACACGGCTCATTTATCAGTCGTAGCGCTTGGTTGCGTGATCTGCCTTCTGCCATACGATGACCCTATCGATTTGGCAGGAGATTTATTATGACTCAACTAACCGGAACAGTTCGTCGCATCTGGCATGACCGTGGTTACGGCTTTATCTCCGTGAACGGCCAAGATCAAGATGTCTTTTTTCATCAGCATCAATGTGGTTTCTTCGGTTCACTGCACCCATCTGAGCTAGTGAAATTCATCGTTCGTAAGTCCCGCAAAGGTCTAGAAGCGGTCGACGTGCAGCGTGTTTCATTGGCTGGCCGTGAGCGAGTCATCGTGCCGCTTAAAGAGTTTGTTATGACGCGCTCTGAAACACCCCGTTATGGCGAGGTGGCCAAGCGTACTGCTTGGCAAAGCGGTTGGTATCGCGACCCGCAACAGGCTCGCGACGAACTCAAAGCCAAGGCCGAGGAGCTGGGTTATAACGCAGTGCTCAATCTTACGTGTCAGCGCAAGCCTAAGCATGTTGGTGGCAACTATTTCATCACCGTTCATCAGTTTACCGGTGATTTAGCGGTCGTTGGCCAACGTCAGTGGGTCAGCAAGGTTCGGGCTGCAATTTGCAGAAAAGCCTGCGAACCGGCAGAGCCAGTGGCCGAGGTCAACACCGCTTCTGTCGAAGGTGCATCGCCATCGGCGATCACGGCTATTTGCTGTGTAGCATTTGTTGGTATGGCCGTTGTGGCTGCGCTGGCAGGTGCATAACTTTGTCCGGCATGGACGCTGGGCCTCTTTCTACTCAATAGGTACTCACTATGGCAAACCATTTACACCAACGTTTCCCTGTCGGGGCAGTCGTCAAACTCGCAAAACCTTGCATGGGTAATCCTGCAGGTTCCCTTGCGTTCGTCTATGAAAACTATCGTTTAGGCGCATCGCGTCAAGGGATTAGTCTGCTGTTTGCAAACGGCAAGTACGATGGTTTTGGTCCAGAATGTGTCGCTTTGTTTGGCCTGACGTTAGTCCGCATAGAGTCGACCTTGCAAGACTATCAATTTAGCAATGTTGGCCAACTCGATATTGACCGCCAGCGAAAGGTGTTTGCGCCCGCTTTTGCTTAGCGACTACGTTGGGGCAGTTACCGGTGTAATTGTCCCGTTAACGCGCCTCTTTCGAGTGTTTGCTCCTTCTACCATGTCTAAGATTTCCCCAATCTTCAGGAGCTTGCATGCTACCTTCTTGCTTAGCATTTGATGTCACTCGATCTGCGCCAGGTTCGGCCGATATATTACAGCGTAAGGCCACACTTGAAGCTGCTATCCATAAGGCTAAGACCGCAGAGGCTGCGTTATTACTTGGCGCGATTTTACTGGTCGTTATCTACAGCCAATTGAGCGGGCCACAGCAGTGGTTTCTCGTTGGAGTGGGTATGATGTTGTATTGGCCGGGGCAATGGGTTGCTCGTAAAATTTCAGCATTAATGAGGCTGCGTGATTGGTGGTCGGGCAATGCTTTGGCCGGTATTGCCATCGGCGTCACTGTGACCACTATTCAGGCATGGAGTCGCTTCCCCCTCGAAGTTGTCATGTTGTTGGTCGTACTTTTGTTGTCTCTTCAGATCTTGCCGAGAGATGCACGCGTTGCTTTTCGCGATCAGCTTCATCTGTTTGAGACTGCGACGGACTCGCACTTGCTCCAGATCCGAGAGAGTCTCGCCAATCCAGTCATTGCTAATTACATTGGCTCGCTGAACCAGCAGCAGCGTCCAATGATTGTTGCCGAGTACCTCGCACTTGCAAAGCACCTGAGTCGCCAGCGCTCAGAGCAGGCTCGACAGCGACACGAACAAGACATCTACGCCGCCAAAGAGGCGCTTAATGCCGTACAGCATTCGGATGCCCAATGAACATCGGCTTTAACTTTCACGAGTTCAATGGGCACAGAGCTTTGGTGTTCTTCCTTACTATTTTTATCAAAGGCTGGTTGGTCGCCGCGGTGGCTATGGCGTGGTACCTAGGCAGCAACTTTAGAATCCAGCTCATGTTCTCACCCGTCATTTGGTTTATTCCATTGTTTGTCGCGATACCTGGCGCGGTGTATCAAGGGATTAGGTGCTCGCATCATCAAGGGATGGCCACCAATTGGCGCGCTCAGCCTCGCTGGTTTCAATACACCATGTATGTTGCAGGAGCATTGTTAGGGCTGGGTGTGTTTGTCGCGCCGATGATGGAGGCACCACCGCGAGCTGTCGCTGAGCTGCAGCAATCCATTAAAGCCGCAGGCACCAGCGACTTGCAGCAGTCATATAGTGATGCCATGGCCGATGGCGCTATTTCCCGATATGAGCTTGGCGTACTGCGTCGTGAGCTATTTCGAACAGCAGTGCGCGACGATCATGATAAACAGAGTGGCGTGAGACAGTCTGCTGAGTAACAGGCGCAGCGGTAATTCCATGTTTACCGATATCTCAGATTTAGAAGTTGAATTCCTTGAGGAAACAGAACGGTGACCTTATGAAAACGAGTGAATTTGAACAAGCTATCGCGTACGATCCGTCAACGTCGTACTGGCTAAAAGAGCAGCTTGATGTCACTAAGCAACGCGACCCAGTGGATGCGCTGAATGATGCCGAGGCGCTGGTAACAGCGTTAAAAGCGCGGTTGACGCTGCTGACAGAGGCTTCGTCACCTTGATGTCGTAGCCTGCACTGGCGTCTCTAACTTCGAGGGTTCATCAGATTGACCACAACTTGTTTTACTTGTTTGTTTAAGTTGCCACAGTCAAATGAGCAAGGCGCTTGCCATCAACTCCTGCCACTCCCCACGATCAACTGCAAACGGTATCAACCTGCCCGTGCTCGCTTGCTCCAAAAAAACTTCCGCGTCATATATGCGCTCCACAACCAATTTGGCAATGCGGCGGCAAATGCTTCATGCTTTTGTGATTGTGCACCGGGGTAGTGGATCAGCTAAGGTGTTCATTTCACCCGATCACCATTACCATCAAACCAAGGATGTCACTACGCGACAGTTGTACTAATCGCTCTGGGAAAGCATTGATGGATGTTCGTTTACCTGCCGCTCTTAGTCTCGACACCGGCCAACTGGTCGATGTCAATGATGTCCCACGAGGACGAAACTGCGGATGTATTTGCCCTTCATGTGGTCAAGGCTTGTTGGCACGGCAAGGCGAGTGGAAGGCTTGGCACTTTGCTCATGAGCACGATTCCCCCATCCCTCCTAAAAACCCTTGTATTATCTCATTTGATGTTGTGGCACGAGACTTAGCGGTGCAGCTGCTTTTATCGGGCAACATTAGCTCATTGCACCTGCCCGAACTCACCCTTGATCACCAACGAACCGGTTTGACCGAAAAAGTCGCCCCAAAATCAGAGCATCACGCGCTGCACTTTGAGAAGGGTGGGCCGCTCCAGTTGTTTACCAACATTAAAGGGCATCGCTTAGATATTGGGGTTGGTCAGTTGGATGATGGGATTAGCGATGCGATTTACCGCCCAGGACTAGCGGCCATTGGCATAGCTATTGATGTCGCCACTATCCGCTCTCAGTATTTTAGCCGTAACAACAAGACGACCTTCACCGAGCTTCTGGTAGGTCAGATCAGTGACGTGACAAACATCCGATGGTTGTGCCACCCGCGGCTTGAAGCAGCCCAGGATCGACTCAAGGCGCGCGTCCAAGAGCAACTTTCAACAAAAACAGGTAGTTTTCCCGGCCTGTTGTCTCCGAAGGATGATGATCGAAGTGCGGGGTTCTTGGGAACTTACACGTGTTCTGCTTGCGATCACCGATGGCCGGGACGACAACTCAGTCCGCGCGATTTTGAATGCCCAAAATGCGGGGCAGGGCTGGGTCAAACTATGTTCGATCACCGACGCATGGAGTAAAGTCGCCGTCGGGGTGCCGGCTTAGGTCGCGACATGACAGAGGTCTTCTGGTGTCGTCGACGATTCTCGTATGTGCCCCGTCATTTATTTGAGGAACATATCCGGTGAACACGCTGCCTTTTGCTCTTTACCATGGGACATCATCGCTCTTTCTAGAATCCATCATGACTCAAGGATTGGGCGCAGAGAGGCCGGTGTTGCAGCACTCTGTCATAGAAATGATTGCTAAAATGGTGGATGCGTTTGAAGCGCGGTTTCCAATGAACAAAGAGTGGATGGATTATTCTTGGTTCGCTAAACGTATGGTGGCCAATGAAGATGGCCAACGGTTCTCGTTTCGATACGGGGGAGGGGCGTATTATTCGGTTTGCCCCGGTCGAGCTTTGGGGTTCGCGAGAAAAAGACACGGATCGGAGGCCATTTCAGCTCTGGTTGAACTGCATGAGATCTTGCACCGGTTGGCGCCCGATCTGGCCGACTCCATCTATCCCTGTGATCACGATTTGCGCGAGTTTTTAGCTCAACCCGCCTCACCCGTGATCTTGAAGGTTTCCCGCATCGACAAGGGCGACCTTCGAGCCGAGAATGGTGGCCCCATAGGCGAGACTTTGGATTATATGACCGAAATTTTTTTCATGAAGTCTAAGGGAGTTCAAGCCGTGCAGCGGGAGCAAACGAACTTCGAGTGCTTGGCCGTGGTTCCTCCGGAGCACATTGAAGTGTTTCATGCTGATCGAATCGCAGAGTTATTCGTGTAACTCAGGCAGGTTTCTGCCAGTTCGGATCACCGAAGTTGATAACGAGTTAGCTACACGTTTCTGCTCGCAGTCGGAGTGGCTTTGTATGCACGAATGGTTCGCTCCATGAATGACTGTGTTTGTTCACTGACCCGATCTAAGCATTGATGAAGCGTGGCAACATACTCCTTCATAAACTCTGGTTTGATTTCCACCGCTGCTCCTTCGCGCCCGCTGAACCACTCGTATTTATTTACAATTGCTAAGATCTTTTTGTCTTTGATGGTTCCACCAGCGTGAACAATGATATTGCGGATCTCTTGGACGTCAGCAATAACAGATTGCTCTTTTTGCAAGGAAGAGAACTCAAAGTCCGCCACTTTCTTGAGGTAGCTCCATGCTCGCTTAATGCCTCTGTCGTTGAGATCGGTGAACTTTATTTTGCTCTGCATGGCATTTGCCACATCGCGGCATAGAGCATTAAGGCCATGTTCCAATTCGTTTTGCAGAACGATCAGCATCGCCTCTCGATGAAGCTGCTCTAGCTCCGCTATTCGCATGAAATCCATCGCGAACGACTCGTGCACGTCTTGCAGCCGCGACTCGGCATTTTTACTCACAGCAGGCGCCTCAAGTGCTTGTTGGTAGCCCTGTTCGATCTGGTTCGAGCGTTCATGCCATGTTTGCTCTACCACGGAGTAGGCGCTTAGCACGTCGCTCAATCGGTTTTTTACCTCATTACAACGCATACATAGGCCCGACCTGAAAAAATCGAGGTGCATCGGTAATAGTTGATTTGTTGATGACATATCCATCTCAAAAGTTGAAGGTTTGGTGCCTCCGATGCGATGTCGAATGCACGATCTTAGTCCGGAAAAGTGTCTAGTAATCCTTTGTCAGCTTACCTGTTGTGCCAACGGATTCGACGATCTGTGCATCATCTAGACCACAAAACCACTCACCCTTCAGTCGCTTCTTTTTAAACTGCTTGTGCAGACGCTGTTCGAGTTTGGCGGCGCTCCCTTCCACCTCAAACACAAGCGATAATTCCAAAGCCATTGCATTGGATGTTTGCAACGCTTTAAGGCGCTTCCTAGGTGACTTGCTTATTCCAATTTTGCATTGATCGGTCTGCTTGATACGGACCACATACAGGTGTTGCTCTTGGTGAAGCTGTCCTGCTCGTAAGTAACCCGAGGGCGTGATTTGTCCGCCCGAACGGCGCGTCAACACAAGGCCTGCTGACTTGAGTCCGTCGTACACTCGCTTGACGTCATCATCTGCAATCCCATGTTCAGATTGTTTTGATAGCTCTTTGAGAAATCGCCCGTCGCTTGGCCAAGCTCCATCGGCTGCATCAAAGATCAAGTCGATAGCGCTGTGAATTCCGAATTTGCGAATGGTCTGTATTCGACGCGCACTGACTGCTTGGCGCTTGGCATCCGACTTAAGCTTTTGCCGTTCCTTTTTAGTCAGTTTAATGCGTGGGGCTGCAGGTTGCGCTGGTATGGCTTCTTCGTCCACAACAGGCGGCTGAAGGGTGGGTAAAAAGGCTTGGATCTCTTCAAGGTATATCTTGTTTTTGCCTGCTTTCACAAACGCAATAAAGCGACGCAAGGTGATTTGTTTCCCCACCAACTTCTTAAGCCAGCCTTTTTCGGCAGGGTATACACCTAGTGCTTTTTGCTGAGCGGTCGTGTAACCGCCGCGGGGAGTCTTTGCTTTGTTGAGGCGCTCTTGGGTCAATACGATCAGTCGATTCAAAACCACTCCGATATCGATAGCGGTATGGGTTGCCAAAGTTGATGCGCGACAGATACTCATACTGCTCGGATTTGAGCCGGTTAGATTATCACAATCGTACTGGGCGCCGAAGCACCCGATTAGCCATTGCTTACCGCGAAACGAAGGATCAAACGATGACACGAAATCCCTCTCAATTTTTGGTCGAACAAATCAAATTGGCGGGCTATGACCGCATTCATCCTGGCTCAAGCTTGCGCTTTATTCGAGCATTGCTCCCACAGCTCCCGCGACAATGGCAGAGCCTCAATAGCGATGCATTGGTCAAAAAAGTGCGTCAACAGTGTGAGATGGCCGTCAGTGCGAATTTGCTCACCCGCAAGCGCATGAACGGCATCACAGGCTATGTCTATTTTGTGGTGGCGTAGCTTGGTAGTCCTTCTGTGTCGGTCTTGGACATTGGTGAAAATAGGGGGTAGCCCCGTTAGGAAGTCGTCATAGGATGAATTCATACTAAAAAACACCAGAGAAACCACCATGCCTATTCGCTTGATTGTCCTTGCAGCTAAAGAAGCCAACCGGATCACGTATACCGGCAAACTGAGTTATGCCGAATTGTCAGCCAACTTTGAGCAACTTCCAACCGAAGGAGTTCCGTCTGAGCTGAAGCAGCAGCGGGACTTAACCAGTGCTCGTGCTAACGCGATTCGCAAGTACCTCACTGACAATGACGACTACTCATTTCCTGGTGTAGTTGCCATCATCAAAGGCTTCACCTTCTCCCGTGCTGATTTGACAATGGCAGGTCAACCGTATGGTCAAGCCCATGTCCAAGTGGGTGAGATGGTGATCCCGGACGATGCAGTGCGCTTTCTTGCCGATGGACAAGGGCGACTTGGTGGCATTAGCAAAGCATTGCCTCAGAAGCCGGAGTTGGCCGATAGCTTCATTGATATCAAAATCATTGAAGGAACCACCATTGAGCAACACCAGCGCATCTTTGTGGATTACAACCGCAATGCGAAGAAAACATCCGAAGCCATCAACCTGACAATGGATACGCGTGAAGTGAAATCGCGCTTCACCAAGGCTGTACTCAATTCGTTTCCAGAAGCGCTTCGCTCGCGCTTTGACATGGAAAAAACCGGTGTTAGCGGTTCGACATCGTTCCTGTGGACGATCAATCAGCTGGCATCGTTCTTGGTCAACTATACCGGCTTAACCGCCAAGCAAATGGAAGAGGTATTGGCTGATGAGGCGGCAATGTCAGTTTACATTCGCCATATTGGCCAGTTCTTTGAAAAGCTCATTGCCAATCCTCAAATTGAGGCCGCACTGAGTGGAAAGATTAGCGCCGCTAGTGTCCGAGAGGATTACGTGTTTGGTACCGCGGTCATGCTCGAAGCGCTTGGTCAAGTCGGTCATGCGGTGTCAGCTTACTTTCTGATGAATGGTACCGAAGACTGGAGCCGATTGGATGGCTTGGCTCACGTCGACTTTCAGCGACTGGCCAAGCACTGGCAAGGTCGCTGTGTCGGTGCGGAGGGTGAAATGGTCAAGAACAAGCGCGCCAAATGCCTCTCGGCCGTTACCATCATCACAAGCTTGGGGTTACCACTCACGCCTGAACTCGCTGAAACACTGTCGGCCGCAGCATAAGGAGAGCGCTATGAATCCGGTACTGTTCAACGCCCTGCATTTAGTCTGCCCTGAGTTTCAAATCCAAATGCGCCGCCATCTGGCCAAGCAGCCGGTCGGCCAGCTGGTTCATATTCAGACCAAAGCACCCAATGCTGAGCGTGATGTCAGGCTCTATGCTGCGCATTCCAATCATAAAGTGGTCGCCTGTCAGAAGGAGCAGACGGTTACCCACATCATGGTGAAAATTGGCGCCTCGTAGGGGTACAGTGCGGCAGCAGCCGTACCGGGCGGCGATAAAATAAATGGGCCCAAACTCTCAAGAGTCGCGCGGCAGCTGACTGCAGACATCGTAGCGGTTACTCCATGACGCTCCGATGCCCTAACAAGTAATGCGCAGCCTGCGCTGCTCTGTTGTGTCCGGTCGCGACACTGCTGAGCATGGCTCCGATTGCCGCAACAACAACCGGACGTATCGTAATAGCTAAGCCAACTGACAACGCTAGAGCCAACGATGACCACTGCCATTCCTGAAACCTTTGCCGAGTTCTACAACGACCAAGAAGCGGTCACTACGATTGATGGTACTCAAGCGCAGCTCGATGCTGATAAGCAGCTCTACAGCATGTTCCGCACCATGGTGGATGACATCAAGCTGCTCAAAGGGCAGGGCTACCAAACGACCGTCGCTTGGTCGAAAGGCAAAGACTCGACCTGTGTTCTGTTGGCCGAGCTTCAAGCTCAACGTGAGTTTCTGAGCGAAAACCCTACTTTTGCGCCAGCCAACAACCCTGTGGTGGTCACCTCCATTGATACCGGTGTGGAAAATGTCTGGATCCAAATTCATGGCCGCTATGAGGAGCAGCGGCTCAAGCGCTACTGCAGACGTGTGGGATTAACTCTTGAGCTGCTGACTGCTCGACCTCCTTTGGCAGAGCGCTGGACCAGCTTGTTTCTGACTGCCCACAAGCTGCCATCCGTCGGCCGCTTAAACAATGATTGCTCCGTGATCTTAAAGATTGACCAAAGCGCACGGTTGCTCAAGACCATCAATGAACGTTTCGGCTCCGATCGTGTGGTGACTTTGCTGGGGTCGCGCATTGAAGAGAGTCTCTCTCGCGCTGAGTCGATTCGTCGACACAGCAACGATGTTGCTGTTGATGAGGTGATGGCAAACGGCAAAAGTAGCAAGGTATTCATGCCGATCCGAGATTGGACCTATGAAGATGTCATGGGCCTACTGAGCCGTGCCGGCAGCAATCCTCAAAGTCGTCCTTCACCCGAGTATGCCATTCCGGGCTACGGCGAAAACTTCCGGATCTTGCGCGTGATTTATGGCGATGCAGATTCTGGTAGCTGTCCTGTCTCTGCCCACAAGATCAAAGGGGCTAACAAGCAAGCCGGTTGTGGAGGCAGTCGCTTTGGCTGCGGTTTATGCCTGAAAGTGCCGCGTGACCGCTCCGTGGAAAATCAGAATCAGAAGGTGCGCTACAAACACTTGCAAGGGGATTTGAAAAAAGTCCGCGATTACATTTTCTCGGTATCGCAAGACGTCAGGCATCGCACGTACCATGCCCGGGCCATCGATACGGAAACTGGCCATGTGGTGCTTCAGCCAAACGTCCTGAACGCCATGACGATTGAACGGATTGCACTGTATTTGATGCAGCTGACCGATGACGACGCCAAACGTGCTGAGCACTTCAAAGGGTTGGTCGCTCAAGGTCACGCCGCATTAATGACCGATCCGGGCTATGCCGACATCATGACCGATCCTGAATTGTCGCTTGAAGACCGTGATGAACTACGCCAGGTCTATGTCGAAGGCGCTCAACAGCACCTGATCAACATTCTTGGCGTTGAAGAAGCGGTCTACTTGGATGCCATTCATTCACGGGATGGCGTGCGACTGCCTCCGTATCGAATGACTGCCTTATTGGCAGCAGTCCATGCCGGTAAGCGCCTGCCATACCCTCGTGTCGATCTATCCAAAGTGCGAGTTGATGCTATTCCTGATGCGCGAATGATGCCGATTGATGAATTGCCAGTGACCCCCATCTTCCGTCCGACCGATATTATTGAGGCAGATTTTCGGAGTGGCTGTGTGTCGGTGAACAACGATGCCAGCGAGTCGTATACGTTAGTGGTGCGTCAATCGAGCGAGAATACGCCAACATGGTCACTGTCGTTCAAGGGACGCATCGTGCCGCTGCATGCACTATTAGAAGAAGATCTGGCGGATATCAAAGCTGAGATGCTTGCAGCGTTGGCTTCGTCCGAACGGAGCGAAATAAAACGCGTGATCAAGCTGCGCCATCGTCGGGAATACGCACTGCCCCAGCAGGTCAATAGCTCCGGTGTAAAAGCCGAACCATATCGTAATTGGTCGCGCCGAAAAGCCACTGTGAAAAAAGGTGTGATCAGCAAAGGGCGCTCCTCGGTGTTGTTCTATCGCTTCGATAGTCGCAGCCTGTTGGAGCGCGCCCATGTTCAGGCCAGACCGTTTTGGTTGCCGAGCTGGACACGAACCGAAGCCCGAATTTACAGTGATGTCCGCGATGTGACCATGTTGCCCGAACATCAGTCCAACGTTGGGTACGCCATCAACCCCGAAGCACTGAGCGACTGGCTGCAGTTTAGTGCCGAGCATGCCTTTGATGCACATAATGACGCCGTGCTAAGTGCCCAGAAAAAACGATACAGTCGCTTTCGCTACGCTGGTGTCGGTGTCTTTGAAGAGCTGCTGCGACAAGGGGTGCTGTGTCTTAACAGTGGTACTGAAGCCACCAGCCAAGCAATCAGTGACCGCACCGCCATGTTTAATCGCATGGGTCTGTTCGAGCGCAAAGACAATCGAACCTTAGCGCAAGCTGGGATCTCCATGAGCGAGTATCGTCAAATCAAAGCCAAGCGGGTCGCAACATTACGCCAAGACCGAACGGCGTCACGTCGCCGCGCGGCACAAATGCTGGAGAACGTGAAGGACAGTCCGGCAGCCTATGCCGCGACAGCTCTATCGGATGCCGCGGCTGTCCTGATGCAGCACTACCAGTCCATCTATTCCGAGTGGCTGGCCTATGCACTAGGCGTCCATCTCGGTCAGACCGGGTTCGATGACGTCAACTTTCAAGCTCGGGCGAAGGTGAGCCGGATTTGGCTGGATGAAACAGAGACAATGCTGGCTGATGTGGATGTGCTGAGCAAAACCGTGCTGCTCGATGAGCACCGGGCCGCGCTCAACTCCGACTGGCAAATCAAAGCTGCCATGGTGCGCGACCTTGCACAATATCAGCAGCAGCTTGAAACACTCCGTACCCAGGCACAACAGCAGCTGCAAACCCGCGTGTTTTCTCAACAGGAAGTGGTGCCGTATTGGTTGTTGCTCGTTCAGATGGTGCTCGCAGGCTTGCCACAGGCCACTGAACTGAGCGGTTGGCATATCGCTCGAGTTGAGCAAGCTCAGCACGATGCCCGTGCGTTCTTTTCGAAGCTCCAAGGTTTGGATGCAGCTCCGGAGCAACCAAACGGCATTGCCATAATGCCTGCCGCGCTGGTGGGTCGTCATAGCAAATTGGCGATGGCGAATGCGTTGGTGCAGAGCGCACAGCCATAATAATTCCTGGCGAAGTCGTTACCGGACAGCTCTAAGACGCCGTGTTATTTGCCTTGTTGCGGTGGGTGAGCGCGGGTGCATCATGCTACTACACCCTCTTTAACGACAGGAATTACGCATGGCTGATTACTATTCAAGTGCAAGTTTTGTTGTGGCAATGACCGCTGAGCAAGCCGCTGTTGCGGCGACCATCTTACATCTTGTTCAAGATGAAGATCATCCTGATTTGCTCGCGCGTCGTCCTTCCAGAGCCTTGCGTCAGGAGTACGCGCCCGAAGTGCTCAGTCGAGCCCGTCGCATTCGTCGGCTACTTATTAACAATGGCGATATGGAGCTGGATTACTTGGCGCTAGAGTTTGACTTCGAACCCATGACATCTGAGGGGGCCACGGGGCTTTGGGTCAGCGATTGTGGCGAGCATATCAACGGAAACAAAGCGGCGACCTGCATTCAAGAGCTGCTGCGACACTTTGGCTTGGATCACCCCGTCGGTTTTGAAGTCGCGTACCACTGCTCGAAAGCTCGCCTTGATGCATTCGGTGGGTGTGCTTTTTTTATAACTCGTAAGTCAATTCGCTGGAACTCGACCATGTGCTGGCTTGAACAACAGTTCCAACGCCTAAAGGCTCGAACTTCTACGACGGATTAATTGGCCTAATTTGTCGCGAATCGACTGGCTAGTTGGCCTGACCCTCATTGGGTTGACTGGCACAGTCTTTTTATACATTCAGAAGGACTTTTTTATGCAATCTATTCATAACTATCGTCAGCACGTCTTGAGCGCTTGGAAAGAAGGGTATCAAGCACGGTTGATTGTTCAGGCTTGCCTGATCGTCACAAGCCTCGTTGTCGCGCTGATGGCTTCTCCAATCTTTTATGGCGTAGGTGGGCTGTTCGAAAAAACGGTAGAGCAATGGATGATTGGCTGGTTTCAGCTTCATGTTCTCGCCGCAGCGGTAGCACTCGTGGTGATGCATTTCGCATGGCTCTATCACCATGCTGCCAACCGTCAGCAGATGTAGCTAGCCGACAAGTCCCATAGCTAGTCTGTTGCGCCAAGTCTGTCGAGCGCCATGATGAGTGCATTGAATCCATTGGAGATCACCATGACCCACTCAATGCCAGCGGGCATCAAAACCACCCGCAAACAAGTCTTTGACTTCGATACAGCCATTCGCAATGGCGTTGCTTACGATCAACACCGTGATGAGCACGCCATTGTGGCACATGGCAAACAGCATTTGATCACTGAACATGACCAAATCGAATATTGCTTCGATGCCTCCGGCCGACAGTTCAGCTCATTCCCAAAAGTTCAGCTGCAGTTCCCGTCAGTCACTGAAATTAAGCTTTGGCCCTATCTTATCTACAACACGCGAACCATGACCGTGGTTGAGATGCATCAGTCGAGCAAAGGTTATGGCGCGGCCAAGCGTAACGATAAATGGGAATGCATCAATATCACGCACCCTGCGAGCAAAAAGACGCTTGCCGCACTGGGTATTCATCAAACTACTTGGCTTGAACCGAAGGGCGGTCAGTGAGTATTTGCTGGCTCGCGACAGAGCCGCAAGAACGAGTCCATTGCAAATAAAGGAAACCTCTATGTCCACCAATGCTCAACAAACACAGCGCGTTGCACGGCTTATTGCAACTCTGAAACTAATAATGATCGTTGGTGGCATTGCTGCTTATGTCTATTGGGATTCCGGCTTTGCGTGGTCTGTCGATCATGGACAGGCACTATCACGATTTTTGTCCACCATGATTTTCTCGATCCCATGGGTACTTGTTGTTTGTTGGTTCGCCAACAGGACGGTTTGCTTATTCGGCTCCGGTCTGCGCCGCACAACGCAATGATGCTCCGATTGCGCTGCTATGACTCAGTGATACGTTCAGATGGTCCATGACTTTTACTCAAACGGGAGCCCATCATGACGCTGAAAGACAGATTGCAAGCCAATGGCATTGAAGCCGACCACTTAGACAGCCTGGTGCATCAGATTGCCACTGAACATGCGCAAGGCATTAACAATAGTGGGATAGCCTCCCAACTGCGCTATTTGGAGTCCCAAGGCGTCAGTGAAACTGCGATTTGTAAGCATCTCGCTATTGCAGTAAGCGAACCGCAACGATGAGCAATCTAAAACATGGCTTTGACAGCCTAAATCCATCCATCAACCCTGATAGTGTGATGCTCAACCGGGCATTGCTCGGCAGTGCTGAGTTACAACAACTGGTGTCGCTCTTTGACGAACAGCGGTTGAACGTGGGTCATTTACATGTGGCATTCAACACCAACGCACCAGATCCACGGCCGGATGGCGTTGAGGACTTAAAAGGTTGGTTATGGTGGCTCTGTGTTCAGGTTGAGGAGCAGTTCTGCTACGAATCGCCGCAATCGAAGTACGCCAACATTGCAGCGCTCATCGGCTCTGCCATCAATGAATTTCAACTGGATACAAGCCTTCGCATTCAAGACTTCATTATTGACGGCTCATCAAAACCTTTTCCGCTTACTGACATGCAAGTCCATATGCATTCATTGGTTAGCAAGCTCAACGCTCTTCGAGCGAAGTTCTAACGCCCTACTGTGTCCAGTTAGGACACAGTAGGGTTCACTTTGTACTGCCATTGTGGATGACTGATTGCTGGACCGATAATAACGGTTAACGTGCTGGTTTCTATAAACGCGCGGAGCTAACTCATGATGACCTCTTCTCTCGAACTTCGTATTCCACATGCTAGTCAGATCCACAGGGGTAAAGTTACGTTGATTGCCGCCTATTTGGAGCGCGGTAGCAGTGCCAAAACCCAATATGCTTTGAGCATTGATGGCGATGAGCTGGTTGTTTCGCCCCCATTCCGCACAGAGCAAGCCTTTAAGCATGTTCAGAACGGCATTGGTGACATTTTGGCAATCGACTGTGATGAGCTGGATAACCAAGGAGACACGTGCAGCGAGCACTATAACTGCTGTGATTGTGGCGGTAATCAATGTGGCTGCAGGGGCTGCTTTTCATGTAATGCCTGCCACCTATGTACTGGCGAAGAGCCCAACTCAGAGTAAAAGACCATTGAGAGCAGTCCTGTCGTGCTGGCTTGATTCGCTGACAAGTCGCTCAACGACACCCTTGCTGAAACTCCCGTGCTTCCTGATGCCGCTTAAAATGGGCTCAGTTGCCCGGATCCGAATGCTTGTTACGGTGCTGATAGTTTTCAATGCACCGTGGCTAGCGATATGAGTGAACAAGTCGAACTCTTTGCACTTCCTTCTGAATCCAGACCTATGCAAACGATGGCGCCGCCCAGCGCCTTGTTTGATTGGCGAGCCGAGCTGACGCGCCGCAGCACCGAGAAGGCGCAGTTTGATTTTAACGATGCCCAAGGCTTCACCTTGTATCGTTCAGGTAGCAGTAACTATACCGACGCCCAGGCGTTGGTTGATGCTTGTGCCCCCATTGGTATTTGTATCATCGACAGCTCTGGGCCAACGCGGACCTTGCTCGCTGAATATGCCTCCGATGGTGGGAAAGTCTTCATCGATAGTGGTGCATTCCGGGTGTTTCGCCGCCATCTAGCTGGGCACGATGAGCACCTAGACTTCAATGCTGTGCTGGCGCGCTATGCCGAAATTGTCGCGCAGTGCACTGCGCCCGAGCAGCTCCTGCTGGTGGCTCCGGATATTGTGGGCGACCAACACGGTTCATTCGAAATCTTTTGTCGTTACTTACCAGAGGTGCAGGCATTAGCACGCGCCGGTGCTCGCATTGTCTTGCCGATGCAGGTGGGGAAGCTCGACATGCTCGAAAACTACCAACGCTACTTGGATGTGATCAATTTTGAGCCGGTCGTTGGACTACCTGCCAATGCCAAAAGCATCAGCGCCGACGATGCCCTATCATTTTTGCGCGCCGCTCAACCGTCTCACGTCCATTTCTTAGGTTGCTCTGAAACCTGCCTGCTCCATCAAGCTGCTCATGTCGTACCCCATACTGACATTAGCAGTGATGCAATGACGATACGAAAGCACATTGGAACCAATAAATTATTGACTGAAATGTGTCGCCAACAGACTGACGATACGGTCATCGACTACGTGCATGGCGGGCTGACCAAGTGGGATGAGACAGAGTTTGTTGGGTATATCGATGCGATTGTACTTGAGATGAGCAACGTTGAGTTGAAACGCTTTGCGAACAGCGTGTCCATGCCCGTCAATGCGGTCCTAGATGCTGCTCAACGGGAATCTCTAATGGACAATTTGGACGAACTGCACTTTGGCTACGGCTACGAAATGGTTTCCGCGTTCTGGCGCAGTGAATGTCGCCAAGCCATTAGTCCCGAGATACGTCGATGCTCCATCACGACTTTGTATCGAGCGAAGCTGATTTAGCACTGACCGATCACTGACACAAAAGGGTTGCTAGTTGCTTGTTGACCCGTTGCGCGCTTTGCCGGCCATTGTAGCCTAGCTTCATTATCACTAAGGAGTGCATTTCATGACCTGGCTTCACCAATCCCAACAAGTACTCAGCAAGGGTTTGACCACGAGCAAGGTCAAGCGGATGGCTGATTTAGCGTCTCGCCGACAGCAGACCCAAAGCCAGTTCTTTACCCCTGAGTGGGTCGCATCGGGCATGTGGTCGATTGCAGAGCCCGCAATGAACGCCGCTTCAGGGATGGTCGCCGTTATGGATAACTCGGTTGGCTCTGGTCGTCTGATGGCTCAAGCTTGCCCTAATAAGCATCTCCTTTATGGCTGTGATACCGATGAGCGCGTGATCGCAGCATTAAGCGAGGATGCAACCAACGCCCAGATCTCGCACGAATTTAGCGTCAGTGGTATGGAAGACATTGAGGCGGACAGCTTTGGCGTCGGTCTGATTAATCCGCCGTTTAGTTTGACGCTTTCAAGCCCCAACATGATGCCCTTCGACTCCGCTCATTATGGTGAGTTTGGTCCGATGACCAATGCGCTAAGCCATGAATACAGCTTAGATCATGCCCTCTATGCTTCTGATGTGGTGGTCGCGCTTTTACCGTTGTCGATGAAAGACCGCTGTCATGCCTCGGATAGATTATTTGCTGAGATCCGACTGCCTGGCACCACGTTTATCGCCGAAGGGGCAAATGTCAAAACGGCTGTGTTTGTCTTTGGTCAGCATTCGCGAACGCAAGCAAAGCTATCGTCGGTGCTTGAATTCGATCTTGAGCAGGGCGACGATTGGCCGGAGATCCCGGGATTACACGTTCAAAGCATTCGGCAGCGCCGCCCTCGCTGGAAAGTTGGAGGTGTTGACGAATCCACGCCTACGATCACTTTGCCGGTAACCGGCGACGACACGGTTGAGCTGCATCACCATAACCGTTCGCTAGTGATTAAGTATCGCTGTGGCTTGGTTCAAGCCAAAGTAGCCAACGCTCTGATGCAAGCCCCTGTCGAGATTGGCGAGCGCCACCGATACCCAACCAATATGCGCTATGTCGGCTCTGGACGTCTTTTGCTGGATGTTTACTTGCAGCAAGACGATCCGCTTGAAGCGTTTGAAAGTACCATCGCCATCATTCGCCAAGCAGGCGGCACACCGCAGATCTCGCCATCACTCCAAGGCTACTTCGCTAAGTTGGTCAAACGCCACGAGCGCAATATGGTTGCCTTTCGAAAAACGGTCAAGCAAGCCACGGTTCCCACCACCACGATCACCGCGAAGCGAGGCATGCTCTTGCGCCAAGGTGACGTTAACAGCCCTGTGATCCGCAAAGGAGAAGTGCTTGAAGCAGAGGTGTTGGGGGGTGTCTTCCTCGTTCAAAAAGCAGGTATGACGGTCGAGTATCGACGCGATGCAATGCAAAAACTATTCAGCATTGACGATGATGACCGCAATCATACCCAGTGGCGCGTTGTGTTTGAGGGTAAAAACGAAGCGTTCCCAGATATCGCCCAAAACAATCGCGCTTTGATGACCCAAAGCGGTGTCGACTTCTTATGGCCGCCGCAAATGGATAGTTTGTCTGAGTTGATGATGACCGATGGCGCTGTGGCTGGATGGCAGCAAGGAACCGGTAAAGCCCGCCTTGCTGTCGCACTGTGCCTCACCTCAACAGCAAAACACAACCTGATCGCCGTCGAGTCCGGCTTGGTCGATGAGATGGTCAAAGAGTTTAAAAAGATTGGTCTGCAACCTGAGCTGTATAACATCATCCTACAATCCGATGACATCAAGACGCTCAAGAAAATCAACCTGATCAGCTATAACCGCTTAAAGTCGGCCTATGGTATGGGCAAGCAAACACTTGCTCATCGCCTGCGCCGCCGCTTTGGGGTCATCGCGGCCGATGAAGGTGGCATTCTGGCCAACCCAACTAGCCAGCAATCCCGAGCTTTGATGCGGCTTGCGCCTCGAAAATTGTTCTTACTCGACGGCACTCCCATTGGCAGCTACCCAAGAGATCTTCTGAATCTGTGCTGCGCAGTCAGAGGAAGCTCACGAGCCGATCAACCGTATGCTTTGCGTAATCAGCCCTATATTGCCCCGCAATTGTTGAAAAGCGCGAGCTATGCTCCTCGTGGCGTGGCGCAATTCAAAGATGATTTTGTTGTGCTTGATTGGGCCAGTCATGAATTCGCCGATAACTTACGCGAAGGGGCGAAGCGGGAGATCCCCGCGATTCAAGATGTCGCTCTGTTTCGTCAGTGGGCTGGCCTTCATGTCCAGCGCCGACTGCGCAATGAACCCGAAATGGAGGCGTATTCAGGCTGTGCCGAGCCTGAGCGAGAAACCCATGCTATCGCCTTCGACAAAGCTCACTTTAAGCACTATCTCAAAACAGCTGTGGAATTTAGCGAATGGTACATGCGCCATAAGCAAGATCGAGAAAGCGAAGGTAAGGGCTCTAATCTGGTCGCGGTCTTGGCAAAAATCCAAGCGGTGGTGAGCGCTGCCAACTCTCCCCATGTATCGGAGTCTGGATCGGCCGGGTTCTATTCGCCGCTCACATCAAAGCAACGCTTTTTCCTCAAAGAGCTAGAGCGCATTCACGCCACTGGTGATAAGGCGATTCTGTATGCGTACTGTCCCGAAGTCCTAGAGCGTATGAAGGTCGAACTCGACAAGCGCGGGATTAAATCTGTCTTGTTCACCGGTAAGCAAAATATTGCTCGCCGCAATGCGGAGTTGGATCGCGAATTTCGCGAAGGTGAAGCAACCGTGCTGTTGTCTTCGTGGGTCGGTCAACGGGGTTTAAATCTGCCGCAAGCAAATCATGTTTTGCTCTACAATCGCGCATGGACAGGTGACGTTGAGGAGCAGGCAATTGCTCGCGTTACCCGCCCAGAGCAAGAAAAAGAGGTCTTTGTCAGCTATGGCCACTTAAAGGGAAGCATTGACGAGTACATGGGGCAAGTCGTCGAATGGAAAATCAAAGCGGCCGATGCTGGGTTGGATTTTGGCGATGACTGCAACTCGACTGAAGAATTTAGGCACATGGATTCAGTACTTGAAGAATTTTGCAGAAAAACGCTAAACATGAGCGCTTACGAAGCACATCGCGAGATGGCCGCGTAATGTATCTGCTGGAAATTGTCGTCAACAGACACGCCTGAGTCTTGTGGTTTTCTGGTTGGGGTAGAGCCTGTTGCGCTGCGGTTAAGTCGCTTTACTTTGGCTTCATCAACTCGTTTGGAGAACTAGCCAATGACCGCAATCGATACAGCCAGCAACTACCGACTTCGACTTGAAACCTCACTCAAAGGCGCGCTCAAAGCGTGGGTGGATTATCAAACGGCTTATAGCCTGCTGGTTAACGGCTTTGATATCTACGATAGCAACCGCTCCATAACAGGCCTTGACGTTGTTGAGCAGGCGCTTACAAAGTGGCTATCGGCTATCTGCAACACATTAAGCCAGTCATACCAGGGCGACACCGGTAAGAGTTTTGATGCGTCGGACCTGCCAAGTAAATTGCGGGAGATCCCAAGGTCTTTACGTCACACCATGGTTGATAGTTATCGTCAACCTGATTTGACGTTGTGGTTGTCGTTCGCAGATGCGTTGATCGAGCAGTATGACTTTGAACAGTTGGTGCAAAAAGTCACTGTGTTAGCCGAGGGGCTGGAGCAATCCGGCATGCGAGAAATTGCCGATCGGTTGGTGTGCAACTTTTGGTTGCGCAACCATGGCCGCGATAATCCAATCAAGCGAACCAAGCGCCATGTGGTGATTGAATCGAGTCTCTACTCGGACGCTTTCTTTGGTGGGTACAGCTACGACACCAAGCAAAAAATGAGCTTGATGCTTGAAGCAATTCGAGTGGCTGCAACCGAGTCCGGCGATAATCGATTGGTACCACCGTTTGAAGAATTAATTGAAGCAGTGAACAACACACCGGATCGCCAGCTTATCAAATCGGGTACGGCGTTTGGCAACAAGAGCACTGTTGAAATTAAGGTTTATCAAGGCAAGTTTAAATGCTTTTTTAACCCTGAAGTGTTGGATGCTTTGTTGTCCTTCATCATCATTCATCGCACCCAAGAAGGTGAGCTCCACAATCTGCCGGAGGCTGCGTAATGCGGATTTGCGATCTGAATGCGACGACTTTGCGCGACACCTTAATCGCCCTTTTGCTCAAAGCTGGTGTTGACTACCTGCAATACTGCCGCCTTGCGAAGCAGCTCAAATCGATAGGAGTTGGTTTGCATCA
This sequence comes from Neiella litorisoli, assembly GCF_014773395.1. Taxonomy (GTDB): domain Bacteria; phylum Pseudomonadota; class Gammaproteobacteria; order Enterobacterales; family Neiellaceae; genus Neiella; species Neiella litorisoli. The sequence continues at coordinate 108,366 of NZ_JACXAF010000009.1, forward strand.
ACGCGACTATGACTTTCAATTGCGCGGCGCATTGGTCGCCGTCGAACAACATTGGCTAGCTCAATTGCTCGCTAAGCTGACCGTCCACTACGCGCACGGCTCACGTGCTGAACTGTCGATGGATGACATGCCTTCTGGGCTAAACCGAGAATTCCCTTGGGGCAAATGCGCTCCAGAGGATTTGGAGGCGGGCGTTCGCTACTGGATGGGCTTATATGATTTCGACCAACTGATCGCTTACTTAACCGAGCGCTGCGGTGAACTTGAACAACAGGGTAAGGTGCTCGCCGCTCGCGATTTAGGAATTCATCTTGCACTTGATGAAGCCAAGCGAACCCCTCGGCACTTGGTGGCAAAGGTAAGGCTAGCCCTTAGTGGTTGCGGCTATTATCACGAGTCGTCCACTCGCGCTGTAAAATCGCTGTCGTGTGCCTTCAAAATAGCCGCCTCGGAAATGGGATTGCCTTCATTGGCTGCAGCGATGAATAGCTATTATGAGGCCGTTCACTCGATGGCCAAGCATGATGTTGGGCTCAAGCAGGGGCATGCATCAACGGTGCTGATCACCAACCGCAAGCAGCACATCGAGTTCAAGTTCGCAGCAGACCAAGCCGATGCGCTATTGGCTTTCGTCAAAATGTACGCCCCGGACATGCTGGAGTGTGTGGCCTGAGCCTTTGGCAAGGGCTGCGTCATCTCAAAACAAGGGCAACCTAAAGACCTGCAAGCATCGTAAGGAGCAAAACATGAGCACGATTACTGTGAGCGTCAGTGCCCACCTAAACCCGGAGAAAACCCAAGCCACGATTCATTTTTCTGGTCGGAGTCATCCGATAGTTTGTGGTTGCCTGGGCGCCGAAACGAACGAACAAGGTGTTATCGAGACGATCTATTTGGATAGTTTGGTTCACCGTCACTCATCAAGCGTGAGCTATCAAGGATGGCAACCCGAAGGTGCCGTTAGCACTATTTTGCGACGACTCACCGCAGCTTGAGATGACTCGATGGCAGTGTCTGTCTGCGACACTGCTTACTACTGCTTTTTACCACTCCAATGCGCCAATTCAACTCCGTGAAATAGTAAAGCTGTTCCTAACTCAACCCACCGGAGACTCAACATGGGATGGACATCAAGCTCGAACTGGCAACGCAAAGAAGAGATCGTCGCGCACGTAACAAGCTCTTACCTTTGGGGCAATAATTTCAATATCCTAGAGCACTCCGTACGCGGCTCTCGTGTATGGGTGTTGGCAGAGTACACCGATAACCATCCTGAGCGAGCAGGGGAGCGCTTTATCGCGCTATTTTTGCTCGATAAGTTCCCAGAGGGCTGGGCTTACAAAGATATGGATGAGTCGATGGGCCCGTTCCACCACGATTGCCCGATATCGTTTCTGACCCGCGCCGAAGAAGTCGCAGGCCGACTCAGTGACACAGCAAAGAAATGGCGCCAGCAGGTTCGCGATTACCACACCGCTCAGCGCCAGAAGCAAAAGGCATTAGCTCAGCTCTCGCCGGATACGATCGTTCGTTTTCAGAACGTCGACTACAAACTGCTTGAGAAACTCCCTCGACGCCTTGGCTGGAAAGCACGGTCGATGAAAGATGGCCAAATCTACCGGATGATGGCCAAGCAGGTCTCACAAGCCGTCGTGATCCCGCCACCACAAAACCCACCACCTGCAGCACGACAAGAGCAGCAGTTGGCGTTTGTCTACTAGTGCCGCTCCATCCATTTAAGCAACGACCGGTTCATTTGGGAGAGCCGGTTAAATGCTACCGCAATCTCAACAATGGTCGCTGGTCACTGGTGGCTATGACGGGCTCACTGAAGAATAAGGTGATTGGGCATGCTGATACGGTAGTGCTTCGCGACGTCTTCTTTGTGGTCGGTCTTGCTGGCCGGAAAAGGGCTGTATTGCAGCAGGTGCGCAATGTTCATGCTTTTGCATGTGGTTTGCTGGTGTCGGTCAATGACACAGAAACTCATAGCTCTACTTTCGTCACGTATCGACCATTTGAACGCGACTGTTTCTACAGATTGGACTCGAACACGCCTGTTGCTCGGGCGGATTGGCTTTGCCTTAAATCAGGACTGGCGTCAATTCGGGACATTTGACAGCGAAGGGCTGGCAGTGGTGTTGCGGCGCCTCGGCCCGTTGATACCTTGAGTCCATTGAGACGAATTGGAGAAACGATCATGAGCATATCTTGTGAAACATGCGCCCACTCCCGCCACTGCGAGGTGGACTTTGAGAATGAGCAGGATGGTGACTGTATTTATGAACCTGTCGAGCAGGTGACCGGACGTATGGCCGGATCCATTGCATGCACTGAACGTTTCTGATCAAGGGCTCCAAAAGATGAACATTCGTATTAGCGTTATCGCACCACGTAACAGCAACGACTATGAGCAATACAAGTTTGAAGAAGAAGCACAGGTCTATTCAAATCACACGAATATCCCGCTTCATACCATTCAACAAGCGCTCAAAGGCCAAATCATCGATCCGATCATTGGTAATTTTCCACATGTTGCAGGGCGTGATGCGCCTTCGCTCGAACACGAGCATGGAAAGGGTCGCCCAGTGCGAATATTCAAGGTCGGGCTGACGAATGATGAGGACAATACCGGCATCGATGTCTCGGAAATTCTTAACAAGTTGTAGGCGTTAATCAGCGTCTGGATGGGCATGCTGGTGTGGAAATAACTAGTACAGCTATCACTGGCTTAGATAGAGAGCGGAGATTAATTATGAAGTGTGCAGTAATTGAATACGCATCAGGCAAAAAGTCGATGTTCCGACACCCTGACGGTGTTGCTTCGGTTTCGGTTGGCTATGAAGGTCGAGAATTTCTCGCAAAAGTGGTTTGTGGTGATGGCTCAGTAAAGAGGTTCCATAGAATCAATACGGCGTATATCGACGACGATTTGGAAACAGTATGCCGCCATGCTGGTATCCCTCTTTAGCAAACCGAGCTAGGAGACGCCACCTCATTGTTTTTGCAGATGGTGGTACCGACCTATGCAATTAGGGGAACAACTATGCCAAACTACGCGTTCGGTTTGCATTGACGTTCTCAACCCTAGTGACTATGCGTGTACGTGAAATCATTTGTGCCTCAAGTGGCAGCTATTACTCCAATCCGTTGAGCGAAGCAGAGATAACGAACTATCGTGAGCGATTAACTCATCTCTCAAGAGAAAAGTCGCAGCTTTACGGACCACTGATCGCGCTGGTTGGTGCAGCTCTGGGCCTTGCGTGCTTTCCTCTGTACCTACTGTTGACTGGGCAATCGCTGGTGGGTGAATCGACTCTCGTTCAGCGATTGTGCATTTGCGTCTGTTTGATGCCTATTGCTGTTGGTATTAGTTCGCATAAGGCAAACATAAGAAGCTTTATGATGAAAAGGGCGGGATTGTCGCTAACGGTCGCTGGCGTTGATGTCATCTGTCTCCGAAACGTCACCCAGTCAATTGCGCAACTAAAGCCAACTGAATTCCCTTCGGCGTGGCACAACATACCGTATGCTAAAAATTTTCTATCCGGACTGAAAGGCCGTAGTCCTCTGGCTTTTGAGGTGCGCTGGTTAGAGTATGCGATGCGCAGTCGCAATTTACTCCCAAACGGTGGCTAGTCGGACATAGCTCATGGCTTCGCCGGTTGCCCGGTAACCCATGTTTGTTACGTTGAACGTGTCTGAACAACAGAGGCATGACAACATGAATGAACACGTCAACTTGTTAGAGCAGAGCGGCAGCGAGCCTAATGCAATCACTATTGATATCAAGTGGGATGAGGATGGCAACGAGGATGAAGGTCGTTATGTGGTCACATTAAGTGGCACTCCTGCCGATGAGTTTGCAATCGATGAAGAGGAGTTTGACCGCGATGTTGATGCACATGCATTTGCGGAAGAAGTCTCGGAAACCACGGGCATCGCAATCACGTGGGGCTGCGCAAAGCCTGCTTGGGCGTAAGCACCGTTAAGGCGTTGCCGGCGTCGCTATCGAACCAAGGTATTTAGATCGTATGGCAAAGAATGGTTGAACCCCGGAGCAAGCACAACTACTCCATGAGTTCACCCATTTAACGGGCTTAGGTCTCGTTGGGGTTGAGGCGTTTGAGCATGGCGAGCTGAGTTTCGCGGAGCTTTGGCAGATGCAACTCAACAGTTTTCAGGGTGTTGCTGACTCAGTTGATAGTCTCGACACTAAAGCTCAAAAGCTGAAATAAAAGGACATAATTCTTGTTGTCCCGCCACGCTCTGAGCGGCGCTCTTTGTGGCGGGACACGTTGGTCGTTACTTGGCGAGTGTCAGTTGTTTTAGTTCGGCTTCTTTATGTTCATCCCACAACTGTCGTGACTGTGCTATCCATTGCTCCTCATCGGCGCAGTCGACTGCTTCAGCAATCATCGGCTTTATTTCTGCTGCGGTATGCGGAGTTACCGACTCCAATGCTAACAAAAATGGGTACATCTGCTGTGTCGTGGCGTTCTCTCGTAGTGAGTCAATCGTAATTGGCTCACGGCAATGCTTGGCCCTTAGTTCGGCGACAAACATCAAGTTATCGGCACATAAAGGACAATTGTGGGCAACAGATTCCATAAACAGGTTCACCTGATTGCCGTTGTTCGACATATCTGGTGCTTCGAGTGCAAGACTCGACATGCTCACTGTTGCCATGGCGACTGCTAAAAATGCTCGATACATGGTACATCCTCTTCTGATATCAATAGATTAACGCGACGCGACGATTTGACTGTCTTGCTGCGGGGGTGTCTTCATGGGCGCGCGGATAATGATAGGCTCTGCCGATGACCACCAATTGAGATGGTTTGACCCCATTGTCGATGAGGTACCGACCAACACGCTGCGCTCGGCGCTCACCCAATCCCAAGTTGTAGTATTCAGTACCTTCGTCATCAGTATGTCCTTCGACGACAAGGGAGGTATCGGGGTGTTGCTTAAGGTAAGCTGCATGCGCTCGCAATATCGACAGATACTCCGGGCGTAGCTGAGAGCTATCAAAATCAAACAGCACAATGTGCGTTCGGCGCTCTTTGGTCTGTTGTTCCAGGAGCAATCGTGTTGCCACCTGCGCATCGGTTTCGACCACTACATCTGTGGTGTCATGATCTTGCACGGTGGAGGGCGCTTCTGTGGTGCTGCAGCCGACCACTACAAGAGCCGTTATGGGTATGAGTAGATGTTTCATTTCGGCTCCTCCGTTTTAGTGGATGGTAGGCACGGAGCTCGCTGCTTGTGCTGCCATTTCTGTGGTCATGCCTCGGATCAATGCGCGACCAGCCATTTCCATTGAGGTTTCGAACAGGCCTGATAGCTTCATCCGCTTGCGGTTGTACTGACGCATCTCAATGGTTTCAACGCCATAATCCGACGCGAGTCGGGCTTCGACATCAACAATAGAGCCAATGGTATCGACCAACCCTAATTCTTTGGCTGTTTTGCCCGGCCAGAACAATGAGGAATAGACCGTGTCTCGGTCTTCGATCTTGTCGCCGCGAGAAGCATCGACCGCATCAATGAAGATGTTGTACAGCGGCAGCATCATTTCGCGGGTCACGATTTCCTTTTCTTCGGTATCGTAGGGCAGGTACGGATCGAGAATCGTCTTGTATTGGCCCATGCCGAGAATACGCTTCTCAACACCGACTTTTTCCAGCGCCTCATTAAAGCCCCACGCATCCATACGGACGCCAATTGAGCCGACAATGCTGGTGGTGTTGGCATAGATTTCATCTGCGGCCGATGCCATCCAGTAACAGGCGCTGGCACAAGCATCACCAATGCTAACAATCACTGGCTTGCGTTCTTCGATTGGGATAGCGCGGTATTCCATGAGTCGGTTATAGACAATTTCGGCATGAGTTGGACTGCCACCGCCGGAATTGGCTGCGACCACAATCGCCCGAGCATGTTCGTCGCCAATCGCCTGATCTAAGGCTTTGACGATCAGTTGACCATCACCGGTAGGCGTACCCTCCATGATGGCGCCTTTGACTTCAATGAGTGCCACATGGTCGGTATCTGAACTTTCCAGCAAGGCGCCGATTGATGAGTTGAAAACTGCAGTAATGATGATCACACCAAAGAACAAGGTTTTGGTGTTGCTCTGCACGATTTTTGCCCGAGCAAGACGACGCAACGTTTGTACGAGTGCTTCGTCGCTGGTTTCGGCGGCTGCTCCTTTGCTTCCGGGTAGCAGGGCTCTGAGACGGCTGATAATAGACATGTTCATCCTTAAAAACTTTTTTGGAAGTTGGACCACAATTGGCCAATCACCAAACCCATACCAATCAGCAGAGCTGGAGCATAGAGAGTGGCAAGCTTAACGGTGACCGCAGGCAAAATGACGTACAACGTTGCGAGAAGTGCCAGTGCCACCCAAATCCGGCTCCAGATCTGGTACCGGTTGGTCGACACATGGCCAAAGGTGTAGCGCTTGATATGCCATTGGTAATAGCCATCGACCATAAAGCCGATGATTAAAGGTGCCATCAGTAGCAGCCAATACAGCAAAACGCTGGCCCGAAAACACACTTGATAAAACAGAATTTGAGAGTTGTGGGCGACGTTGTAGACAATCCCCGAGTACTTGCTGGTGGCATGCGAAAGGCTGTCACTGGACTCATCAGGAATTAACGTGCGCTCAATGGCGTTTTTGACGCCGCTATCGACCATCAAGAACTGGTACCACTCACCAGCTCGATAGGTGATCTTGTGCCAGTTGGACGAGGGCACCACATGACCCAAGTAACTGACCTCTGATTCAACGTAATGCTGAACTTTGGCAGGCTTACAGAAGAAGAACAGCCAGCCCAATATGGCACAGCAACCCACCAGCATCAGCGTGTGGACTAAGGTGACATGTTGCCCTGGTTCGTTACTTACATCTGTCTCTGCCATTGCTTCTATCCTTAGTCGTCAAACGAGAGTACGGCTGATTTACCGATCTGAGGGAAGTTAAAGAACCGCAATTCTTGGCGCGACATGATGTGATGCGAGAGCATCATGCAGATGTCACGGAACATGAGGTCTTGAACGTCTTGGCTCAGGCCAACGTATCGATACTGAATCGATAAGCCCTTGTCTTTAAATTGCGACGCGAACTCCGGCAAGGTCATGCACAGGCAGTCCCATTGTTCGATCTCCGGTCCTAAATCCGAATTGAAACGTTTGTCGGTGCGCTCGACGTAGACTTCCCACTCCAAAATCTTGGGCAGTTGGTAGAGCACGGCACGCAGCAGCGTCTTATAGCGCTCACCAATGGATGTATGGTGAGGCACCTCCTGCCATGCAATCACCGCTTGTGACACCACATATTCAAACATGCTGGTGTCTTCCGAGCATTGCGGTGCAGGTAGCTTGCTGCCAAGAAACGACAGGAGTCGCTCAAAGACATCAGTGACTTGTTTCATGTCCTCGCACATCACTTGATAGTGCCGGTGCATGGTGGCGGATAACGCTTCTCGTACGTCGCTCTGCCTGGCTTGTTGATTGGTCATCTGACCGGTTTGTGTATCCATGTGGTATTCCTAATCTCAAATTCTGTTATCAGTGCAATATGAATGGGATCCGTCCCTTCAAGCGTCTGCCGTCCGCAAGACGCGCCACGTATTGTAAGTTAGGGAGCATTCCTAATAAAACTTTAGGAAAAGCAGGCATCTGCATTCTGTTAAGTCGCTCAGAGTAACCGCCACTGAAAGCCCCTATGTCGTTCGCGGTACTGGAGCCATGGGACACGGTAATTTGCTGATTTAACACTTGCGCCTCGCCAAAGTTGTCAGAGACATATTGTTGGGTGCGATCGTCATTCACCCGCATACTGAAGAAGTTGTTGCACAAACCAAGGAACCGCTGCGCTGTTGCCGGCGAGGTCTTGGCTTCTAAATCTGGAATTGTTTGGGTCGCCAGAAACATCTGAAACGCTGCTGCACGTCCTTGTGCTAGCATGTTGATCAACCCTTCATTGCCCGAGACGGCTGCATGCACCTCATCCACGAAGATGCTTACATGGCGGCCGCCATTGGCTGCATAGTTATAACGGTCACCTGCGACGGCGTTTAGATCGGCTAGGAACAATTTACAGAGGTAACCGGCTGTTACAGGATCGCTTAGGGAGTCGAGTGACATGTAAATCACCCCACCGTTCTGTGCAACCGATTTCAAATCGATGATCGGCGGTCTGTCAGAGTGGCCAAGGTCATCCACTGGTGAAATGAGTTCATCCAATGGGGAAGCTGTGAGCGCCGTAAAGAGTGGCAGCAAGGATGCGGTCATGCGCTGGTAGTGCGATGGGTCGCGTTCGGCTAAATCAATAGCACCTTCCACTTCTTTAGAGGGGTGCATCGCCGCAACACTTGAGCGATAGAAACCAATGAGCCGCTCTAAGTAATGGTCACCCTCGGTAATGGTGTCACGCCATGAATCCCGCAACTCATTATCAAAGTGCACTTCCAACGCCTTCTGGCACAGCTCATTCTTGCCGACGGTCAGTGCTCTGTGAATGCCGGTAATTTGTGGGCGCTGACCAATAAACAGCATCGCCTCGACGATTTGTTCGATAACCTGCCAACCGTATGCTTTAAATGGGTCGTTGTCGCCATCTTTGGTGGCTTGGAGGTTGCTGAGTCGCGCCGCAATCTCGGTGTTGCGGTTAAAGTTGCGCAGCGGATCAATTCGAACCGACTGGGATGGCTCGGACGGGTCAAAATAGTAAAACTTGTGCAATTCGCCCCGAGCGGCCATTTCAGCTTGAATCGCCTTGCGCCAATCTTTGTCTTTCTTAGGGTCCAAGATCACCAACGTGTGGCCGTCCAGATGCAACATTCCCAATGACAGCAATTTCATCAAGGTTGTTTTGCCGGTACCAACGTTGCCGGCAATGAATGTGTGGCCGCAGAAGCTGCTCGCCAGCTGGAAGAGTTGTTTCTCTTGGCCAAGCCCATGGATCCACGGACGACCGCACAGCTTGAGCGTTTCTTCGCGCCAACGCTTTTCAAACGGACGTAACGCAAAGGGCAATTGAATCTCGGTGTAGTCGGTGGTCATGGATGTGACTTGATAGGCTCGGTTGGCATGCTCAGTGCCCCAGGGAAATCCATCACCGATGTAAACTTGTCGCTCGGATTGTTGCTCGGCCAACTTACTCAGTTTGCGCTCCAATCTGCGCTGTCTGTGATCGCTTGGTTCGTTGTGCATTTGCGCATCTAATTCGCGCATTGTTGTTCCGCGACGCGCATTCTCGACGGCGTTGTTTAACTGACGAAGAGCTGACAACGGAATCGTTGTGACTTTGTTACGAAAGAGTTTTATCTGCTGCGATATGAGAGGCCACACTTGATAGATTCGTGCAAAGCCCATCGCTGTCATAAAGATAAAGACGTAGTAGTGCACGCCACCTTCTTTCAAGCTGGCAAACCCACCACTGCTTAATACCATACCTGCGCCGATTAACCAGACATACGCCGCTCGCATCTCCAGCGGCGGACGGAATAGATTTTCTTGGTAAACCGGATCCGATTTACTGGTCATCGAATACCTCCTGATTCAGATATGCGTAATCCCCATCCATGGTCGTGAGGGACTGCAGTGCATCGAATGCTTGCCGGAAAGGGATGGCTCCTTGAATAGCGAGCATGAGTTGCGGCAGGTTCGATGTCCGGTAGCGACCGTTGTTTGTCTCAAGCAGACCTTTATCAATCAGGTCGGTCAGTTGTTGTTTGAGTGACGCTTGGACAGCATCCACCACCTCTGATGTCTCGGACGTCATGGTTGTAACAGGTGATGATGGTTCATCTGCCGTGTCATTCTGCTCAACAGGTGATTCATCAATGTCTTGCTCTGACTCAAGTGAGTCTTGGGTGTCAGTCAGGTTGCTTGGTGCTTCTTGTTGTTCTTCCTGCGCCTGGCCAAGCGCTTGCTCGATATCTAACGCTTTGGTCATCGGCCCGGTCAGGTGGAGACCTTTTAGTGAATGTCCGTCACTGTCCTTGAAGGGCACGAGAAGCGCCATTGGTCTGCTCATGTCGAATTGAATCAGTTCGGCTTGCTTGAGTTGTCCTGTGACATCCGTGGCTTTGACATTGAAAGCGGCTGCAAATGTTTTTGCGATTAAGTAAGAACTCTTACCTTGATGGTAAATGCCGTAGTCGGTGAGTTGCTTTTGTCCCTCTGAGACACGAGTATGGACTTGGTCGAGCATGTCACCTATTGCACCTGCATCGCGGCGATGCCACGGTTGCTTAATGGCGACTGGCTTGGTGTCATCTCCAGGCTGTACGGTCGCCTCCAACTGCTGCGGCTTCTTAGGTTTGCCTCGAACTGCTGTAAAGTTGCCTGCTGGTGGCTTTTCCAATTTTGGCGCCGCTGGTGGTGCTTCGAGCTCCATTTGACTTTGGCTTGGGTTCGCCGCTGGTTCGGCCGGAAGTGGTTCGGATGGGCTGTGATTGTCGCGACCGGACTCCGGTGATTCAGGTTGCTGCGATTTTTGTTTCTTTTTCGCTTGGCGGCGTTTTGAGCGCTCAATCTTGGCTTGCTTTGCTGCTTCACCTTTTCGTTCAAGTTCGCGCTGCTTCTCTAAAGGTAAAATCTCGCGCGCTTCAGCCTCAACGTAATGAACGCCGTCAAAGTTCTCGTTTAGCTTGAGGATGCCTTGAGTATTCGCAGGCAGCACGTCGCCATCAAATAGATAATTCGCCCATGTCAGGCGGACAACAGGTACCCATTTGTCGGTCTGTGGATTTTCTTGAACAATGGTCACTTCTTCTTTGGTGAAGTTGCCATGCATGAATAGGCTGTAACGTGCTTCTTTGTCTTCTTGTTTGGTGATGTCGTTATCACTCAAAAAGTCGCGCATCCATGAAGCGGATTGAGGGCAATTTACACCGGATTTGCCTAAGTAACTCACGATGTCATCCATCGCATGAGGGTAGGCAAGGTACGCTTCATTACCGAGCATATAGACGCGGCTTTTGGTGCCCGGATCGTTAATTTCCCACTGCGCTATCAAGTGGCGCATGGCGCGAATGACATTTGTTCGCAGTGATGCATTCTTCGGGCCGAGGTGCGGATCGTAGACAATCCGTTTGTCAGCGGCGACGCTTCTGGCATCGGCAACACGAAGTGCGTCCGTTAGAAAGTGCTGGAAGTGCTGGTAGTCGTTGAGCGCCACTCCAATTAGTTGGTGTAGGTTGTCGCCCGACTCTATCAAGTAGTTTTTCGCGGCGTCCGGCAACAACTTATCCAATAAGTATGCTGCCTGCGTTTGGTGTTGGTTGTGTCGGCGACCGCGGCTAAAGTGTACCTTGTAGTGGGAGACATTATGCTCTTCGGCCCAGTCCAGCAACGACCCAATAATTGGCTGCCATTGTGGTGCGCGACCTTGTACATCAATCACTCGCATGTCGGTGAACAATTTACCTGCGTCATGCATTAGGCCGACCAGCCACGCTGCATAAACCCATCGAGGGCGCCGAACTCGTTCAATGTCGAGGTAGTTGGTTGCTGTTAACTGCTTGCTGCGGGCATAACGGAGTGCCAACGAGCTCACTTCTATTGAGTGGCGTAGTAGTCCGCCGACAGATTCATGATGGTCATTCTCAGACGCAGGGATGCAGTGTATGTAACTGGTAATGCGCCGGATAACTTCCAGATATAAGGTATCGAAGTTCGCCTGTCCGAGACCGACAGTGTCGTCTAAGTCGGGCGCGTTGTGACGGATTTCGGCAATTAAATCTTGCTGTTTCGACAGCAGAATGTCGACATCGACAACAGGGATGCCGAATGCCAATGGCGGATGACTCAACAAGTCGGCCACGGTCACCCGCTTCCCATGAATGTCGAAGACAATGGTGTCAGCTTCCGCTGCGTCCATCAGCTCGCTGGGCGGGTTGTCATATTGATCAGCCCGTTGCTTCCAGAAATGTCGCTGAATGAACTCGACTGACACTTGCTTGAGTCGCTCCACTACCGTCACGCTCATTTATGCTGCCTGTGAGTCTTTGTCTGACGGAATAGGATCAGCTTCGTCCGGTAGTGCAACAACTTCCTCTGTGTCAGGTTGCGCAGAGACCACCTCAGTATCGCCAGCTAGTATCTTGGGAGCCGCTGTGCCCGACAGTCGTGACATGAGTGCTTCCATACCACCGTCGGTTTTTAATGCAGCCAAGAATTGCTGGACAGAATAGGGGCGGTTTGCTCGCTTGCCTGGCGACGTCACCATGAAGATTTTCTGTTGGATTCGGTTGAATAGCGAAACTAGCTGGTGGCGTGCATGCTCGTGCTGCTCTGTTGGTAATACCGCAGCTAAGTGAAGTAGCTCAATTCGGCTCATCACTTTATCTGCACGTGCCATTAACCCAATTAGCTTCCAAAAAATTGGGTGCGTCACCTCTATCACTAATTTCTGGTTATCTGGGTACTGAACTTCCGGTAGCTCCATGGCTAGCATTTCTTCAGCTTCATCGGCCTGAGCTTCAATGCTGATGATTTCTTCTTCGGCAATAGCGAACACCTGCTTGTCTAAGAATTGTTCAATATCTTGATTGATCGGAAGCGTGTCGCTGGTATATCGAAGCAGTACGGCTGAACGCTCGATTGCGCCGAACAGGGTGCCGCCTTTTGAGTCTAGAAATCGATACAATACAGTCGACTCAAAGTTCTGCGGTTGTAGCAATGCTTTGCGCTTCTCGGGTTGACGGCTGCGTGCTTGGCTGCGTTTTGGTTGCTGTTGAGGACTGTTCATCATCTCTCCTTTCGTTTCGACGAATCTCTACTTTGAACTTGTGAATGGCATCCATCTCGCCTCGAATCGACGCAAGCTTTTGTTCTGTTTGGATGACTTTGCTTAGCTCCCATCGGCGACAGATGCGCTCAAAAAGCTTTTGTGTGTAACCTTTTTTTGTTGGGGTCACATGTCGACCGTATGAGCGATTTACATTCTTGCGAATGCCGCTTCCATCGAATCGCTTCCATGTGATGTACCACTTGTCCACATTCTTTTTGTATTCCATTACGGGCGCGACCGAACCTAAACCTTGCACGTCATCCGCCTTGACGCCGGTCTCCATCAGCTGAACGCGCAACTTGTTCTCTGCTTTCCACCAGACGTAGTACTCATCGACGATGGCTTTAGCGTCAATTCGCAACCGCTCCATGCGCGCTTCAAGCACGCTTGCAATCTCCGGTCTCATATCTGCCTCATTTATCAGTGTGGAAATAGTCTGACGGAGTTGCTGGAACAAAGGCGGTCACTTAAGCGTGTTTTTGCACGTGCCAATTTGCCTAAACCCTACTTTTCGATTTCTGGAGTAGGTGGTGAAGAAAGGAAAGGGTCATAAATTTAAGACTTGAAACTTGTTTCTGCGTCTTTGTTTGTTCGCAGGAATGGGTTTCTGTTTTAGGTGTTCATCTCCCAATAAACGTGTTTCTGCGAACAAAGACCGCAGAACTATGTTTTCTGTTAATTGCAGATGAAGGCTCACCGACTGAAATCTCAGAAGTACAGTTTCTGCGAACAAATACCGCAGGAACCTAATTACTGTCATTTTTGAGTGGTATTGCTGGCTTCTTTCGCTACAGAAAGAGGGGTTCTGCGAACAAAGACTGCAGGAGACGTGTAGCTGTGTGTCGTACCGATTATTCGGTATCAGCAATTCCGCCTAAGCAAATCTACGTGGGTTATTCCGAGGTTGAACTGATTAGGTCATTTATGGAGTCAATTTTGACTGACGATTGACCATTTTTGGGAGTTGGTTTGAATTACTATTCGTACCACTAAACGTCCTTTAGGACTTCTGGCGAACCTCTTAACGCATTTTGGGCTGAAAATAAGCTGATTTGAGAGTGCCAGGACTTCTGTAGAACTTTTAACTGTATTCAGTAGGTGATTTATGGAACAAATTGCACGCTCTATTGACATAGGATTTGGAACACTGTCATGCGTAACCGATCTGCAGAATGGCTTACCAACTGTTGAAACCATGCCGGCAATCGTGTCTCGCAAGCATTCTAACGACAGTCTCGCAGTTGCTAACTACACAAGCGCGAACATGGTGTTCAACATTGATGGGCAACTTGTTGAGGTGGGCAAAGATATCGGGCTGACATCTGGAACGGATGTTTGTCGCGACTTGTCGAGTAGTTATGTGGAGTCGCTTCAATACAAGGCTTTGTTTACTGCGGGGTTAAACTTGATGAACCTGCCAGATAACCGAGTCGATATCTTAGTCGGCGGATTGCCGGTTGAACGAATGAGTGAGAAAAAAGCACTCGAGCACTATATGCAGGGACAGCATAAAGTCGGTGATCGGCTGATCACTGTGGAGCGAGCAATTGTTATTGCTCAACCGCTTGCAGGCTTACTTTGCTATGCGCAACAAGATGGCGGAGAGCGAATGAACCACTTAATGCGAAACCAATGCGTATTGGGCGTTGATCCAGGTTTTCTTACCTTCGATTGGTGCGTGTTGAACCGTGGTAAGCCGGTGGACAGCATGAGTGGCAGCAATGAATTTGGTTTGTCGAAAGTGATTGATGCTGTTTCCTCTGTTATCAAGCAAGCTTTCTCAGTTTCAAGCGTTCCATCCATTGCTATTGAAGACGCTTTGCGAACCGGCAGTCTCCGCATGTTTGGTAAACAATACCCGTTCCCAATCTGCTCCGGCGAGCAACATGATGTCAGTTTCGATGCGACCACGGCTATACAATCTGTCTGTGATATGGCGATGACCGATCTTAAATCTCAAATTGGGAATGGTAGTGGTGTCGACTTAATCGCGCAGATGGGCGGGCCTGCATCGCTGTATAGCCCAGCTCTGCAACGTGCATTCCCTCGACATCAACTCTCTATGGCGAAAAACTCGCTGCAGGCTGTCGTGATAGGTATGCAGATATTTGCGAACAACGAACTATCGAAGCAACTGCGAGCGGTGGCATCATGAGTGGTAACTTAATCCGTTCTAACGTCAAGGTCACCACTGACCATGCTGATCTATTTGAGCACTTAGCGCCAATTAACAAACGAAAACGCGCTGAAGAAATCCGAGCGCTGGCACGAATTGGGTTGCTAGCGAAACGGCAGAATCTAGTGCCCAATGAGATCGATTGTTCAAATTCTGGACAACATCACATAGATGACAACAAAACTGACCAATATGATTGCTGTTCAACCGATAGATCTGATACTGCTAGCGCCTCATTGCTAGATGTGCCGTTTGACCTAAGTGATACGGTCCTAGCATGAGTTGTTTTTGTAGAATAATTATGCAGTTTTTAGGTATAATTATTTTGTCATAGATAGAATAGGTATTGATAGATATTCAAATCGCTGCGATTGGAGTGCTGCAGATTTGACAACATGGAGGTGGCGTCGTGACCACATCAACAGATTCGAATTCTCGTGATTTGGCGTTGGCCGATGGTCTTGATGACAGTTGGACCAACATACTTGAGTTGCAATATCAGCTCATAGTCAACATGCACCAGATGTGCGTTCTAGATCCTGCGGCGGCGTCAGTCATGCTCGGAATGTCTCTGAAAGATGCTCAAGAGTTTGCTGCGATCCCTCACCACAAACTATCCAAACTGATCAATACAACCCACTGGTTTTTACAGTTTCCGAAAACCAATCTCGCCGGCACGCCGATGGGATTTATCCAATATGTCAGTCATGTAGTCGACAACAATTTAGGTCCCTCGATGATGGATCTTGAGTTTGCGCGTCAAAGCGTTAATCCCAGAGCTAAAGGAGTTAGCTGATGACAATGCCATGCGTAATTCAGTCCAAAAAACTGCAATTACAAGTTCAGTTGATTAAGGCCGTGGAGTTCGGCTTGGTTAGTAGTGTATTGCGTGAGTATCACGCGTTCGCTAACAAAAAAGCACTCGCTGTGTTTATGTCATGTGTCGAACCTGCCACTAGTGATGAGGGCCGACGAACTAAATCGAACTCGACAGGATTCTCGTGGATGAAATCAACCCTCGGGTTGTTCTGCGCAACGGTGATTTGTCAGATGTATGCGCAGTGCACTGATGAACACAAGCGCTGGGATCGCCTTGAGTTGGCTGATTTACTCCGCGTGACAGATGCGTTTCGTCGCAAGTATCCGACCTACTTCCGAATGCCTGATGACCCAAAGACCGCTGAAAATATCATCGATATTAACCGTATCTATGCGTGTTTGCGGCACGGCATGATGGGCGCTAAATTCTCGATTGAAAAATGCGACACTCATGGTTGCGATGTCAAATACGTTTCGGTGGCTACTTTTTCACGTAAAAAATGCCCGATGTGTCTGATGAAGGCAAAAATCAAACCGCAAGATGAAGTGGTCGATGGTTCTGCACCGGCGCTGGTCGCCGTAAGTGCTTAGCAAAATTTATGGTGCAGTTTGTCAGTTGCGCCAAGAACGACTCATGTTATCTCTATAGCCAAGATACATACATGAGGTTTGATCGATGAGTATTGTTGGTTCGCTTTTCAGTGCCGTGCTGTTGTTATCCAGTGGCACGGTTACTGTCAGTGTCCCGGTTGTATCACAGCCGCAATGGGAAACGAGTGCCTTCTCCGTTAATGGTCGTGTTGTAGAGCCTGCCTCTGCTGGCGGCGCTCTGATGATTGCTGCGAGTAATTATTTAACGTTGCCCAAGTCATCGTTGAGCTCTCCTCTCGTCGATAAACTAGCACTCCCCCCTATGATTATGGCGACGATTGAATCGCTCCCTGAATATCGTTTATCGATATTGACATTGGAGCTGCCTACCGAGCAGGTGAATTTGCATCGGCCGTCCGCAACGCGAGCGGGTTACATGTGGGAATCTGCTTATCACAAGCTCAGCAATGAGATTGACGGTGTGCGAATTCGCTATGTACGTCAGGTCCAATACAAGCGCGGTGAACAATGGTATGTCGCGGCTTCATGGGATTTACCAATTGCGTCCCGCAGTGGTCGTGGTCGCAGCGCAGCGGTGGGGATGGCTGATGCTCTTGGACAAGATCGTAACCGTCAACGGCTTAACACAGGTTGGATTATTACCATCCCCGATCCAAATGTGACTGAATATCGCATCATCCACGGATATGGTGCATTTGCTGATCGTTAAAGCGGTTATTTTCCCTCGAAAACACATCCATAACTGACCTGATAACACCACTATTTCATTGCAAACTTTGTCCATTACGATGGATTGGAGTATGCAGTGAAATTCTCGATGGCTGCTTTGGGCTTAACGTTGCTGTGCGCATCAGCGCTCGCAACAGACAATTTGACAGCTTATCCAGAGCCTGAAGGCTATTACTGGTACAGCACAGAGCCTACCCCGGAAAAGAAGTCGGAGCCTGAAAAGATCCCACCATCGCCTGCTTCGCCCGCGGCACCAGCCCCACCGACCAAAATTGATACAGCTTGGCTACGTGAACGCTTACCCAAAATGCTTGATGCTGCCATTGATAATCCGACAGACGCCAATATTGCTAGCTACTTTATTGCTCAGCGAGTCGCGGCCGATATGTCCAGCCGGTTCCAGGATGCCACCCGTGAATTTTTCATGTTCAATCCTGAAATGAGTGAAGACAACCGCCGCCCGTCATCAAACTTTGTTCTTAACCAAACGCATGAACAACGCATGAGTGACACCAAGGAAGTCATGGCGGACTTAGGATCTAAAACGGGCCTTTGGGCATTCATGTCGTCGACCTGCGGTTTCTGCCTCAAGCAAGTGCCTGCGCTTCGAATGCTCAAGGACAGCTACAACCTCCCCATCGTTTTGATTTCAATGGATGGCAATATCGTTCCTGGTACCGAAGATTTTGATTGGTCATTTGACAATGGCCTGATGGCCAAGCGCTACCAAGTGCAATACACGCCATCTTTGTTCTTAGTCGATCAGTTCAATGGCACCTCTCAGCCGCTGCAGCCTGGTCTTCGTTCATTTGGCAACATCATGCAAACAATCGCTTATGCGGCGCGGCGCAAAGGATGGATTGATGCCAATCAGTTCAATGCCATGCGACCAGTAAAACAGTACAGCGTCCTTGATGGTAGTGGCGTCATCGAACTGGATGCTGATGTTGCCAGCGATCCAGAGCAGTTCTCAGAAGCGCTCTTGCAGCGACTACAAGGTACGCCTATTCCCGGTACCGCTCCGACCAATTCCCCCACACAAGGGACATTCTAATGAATGCAATCAAACGTTCCTTATTGCAATGCACGCTCTTACTAATGTTTGGCCTAGCCACTCTGCCAGCCATCGATCCAGTTGCTGCTAATCCTATGCAGGAATTGTTTGACGCAGAGATTTCATTTGTCAGTGGATCCTCCTACAAATCTCAAAAGCGCCGTGGAGTCGCATTCGGTAGCGCGCGCTATCGAAACAATCTCGTTCAAGAGAACTTAGTCGCTTTTCGTCCGCCATCAATGACCGCCGGTTGTGGGGGCATTGATTTCTACGCAGGCAGCTTCTCGGTTATTAATGGCGATCAATTGGTTCAAATGGGCCGAGGTATTATGCAAGGCGCTGCGAGTTACGCATTTGGGCTTGCAATGGATTCCATCTGTCCTTCGTGCGCAAAATACATGTCGGACATCCAAGAAATGCTCAACAAATTCAATCTTGATAGTCGCGAGATGTGTCAGAAAGGCGCTGAGCTAGTGACCAATGCGGCCTTCGGAGAAGATTGGCAAACGAAGCTATCAAATAACCGTTTCAATAACTTTGTCGACGGATTCTTAGAGGGAGCATCTCCGGATTTCAACGGCAGCCTCGATAATTTGTTCAATTCTGGCGGCAAGGTCGATTCGACGAACACAACTAGTAATACCATCAACAAGTACTACAACACCAACGTTGTTTGGGATGGCTTGAGCAATGCTAACGTGAATAACTGGTCAGTTAGTCTACCCAGTATCTCTGGCTATGCTTTCCAAGAGTTATTGATGAGTGTTATCGGAACGACAGTACTGACCTATGACGAAACATCAACCGCGGATAAGCAAAATGCCGTAGTAAACACGCATGGCGCAACCATTACCGACATGAGCGACTTCTTCGAAGGCTCAACGAATGACAAGAAACTCGAAATATTAAAGTGCCAGCCGGATACAGCAAATGGCGATCCCACTGGCTACAGCCAATGTCTTGATGTTTCCCCAACAGAAATGTCGTCTTGGGAAGGCTTACGCAAAGTTTATGAAGACCACATTCTTGATGCCACGAATGGGTTAATGAACAAGGTTTATAGCAAGACAATCAGTGCAAGCGAGCAGCAATTTCTGGACCACGCATCAGTCCCCGTAATGACGATGCTCGAATCAGCTGGCTCCGACGAAGCGGCACGCAGAACAATGGCAATGCGAGCCATTGACTACTTGCTGTTACAGGACGCTGAACTTTTAACCTTCTTGGTCAAGCGAGCTGTTGCCTCTAGCATGAGCGGTCAGCCAAAAGATGGTAACGCCCAGCAACATAAAGAGTTCATTCACGCTGCAACCGAAGCCATCAAGAAGATCGAATCATTTCACGCCCAGTACGCTAGCAAGATCCACGATACCGTTTCTTTGGAAACCAATATCGTTAACTACATGAAAATGCTCGAGCAGCGAACTAAATCAAACACCGCCAACTAGAAAGGTTACTCACCCATGAACTGGACATTCCAATCTCTCGGCGATGGCGATTTTATGTATGA
The DNA here is from genome assembly GCF_014773395.1 of Neiella litorisoli. Taxonomy (GTDB): domain Bacteria; phylum Pseudomonadota; class Gammaproteobacteria; order Enterobacterales; family Neiellaceae; genus Neiella; species Neiella litorisoli. The sequence continues at coordinate 128,080 of NZ_JACXAF010000009.1, forward strand.
GGTCCTACTCGGGATCTCCTACTTCTACAATATCGGCTCCGATTACACAGCAATGCTCTTTCTTGCGTCCTGTTTTGCATTGCTTGGCGGCTTCTACATGACGTTTTTCTCGGGCGGTAAATTTTTCCCAGTAAAAGATTGGGCGATAGGCTTAATCGCTTTCATTCTGCTCATGGGGCCTGCGACGACTCAAAGTGTCGACATCGAAGAAGCAACGACCGGCGCCTATATTGGTCGAGTTGACGACGTTCCGTTGTTGCTTGCTCTGGGCGGCACGATGTTCACCAATTTTGCCTATTCGCTCACTGAGAATTTAGATGTCGCATTAAGTCGGCCATCGGGTAACTCCTTGGCAAGTGGTGCACGTTTATCTGGTACCCGCTCGATGGCCGCACTGCGCTCGTTTTATAATGCTGAGCCGGAAGTTTCATCCCTAGGTAATGATCCGAAAGCCTTCAACTTAAGAGCGTCCTTAATCAACTATCTGGTGTTTTGCGTGGACCGCGATCGCTCTTTAAGCTCGCCCAATCAAGAAACGTCGTTTAGTCAGATTTATTCTGCTCAACCGAAAGATTTGTGGGGTGCAATGCAGGTCAATTACGCTGCTTGGGAAACTCCTGTCCTGCTAAAAAATGTGACATCCGCAACCGGCTCAGTTACCGACAATATCGAATACAAAACATGTCCCGATGCTTACGTGGAGTTATCCAAATACATCGTTAACAACGACACGACTGCCGGTGGTAAGAACCTTGAAGGCGGGCTTCAAACACTACTCGAAACCAAGGGCGGTAATGTCGATTCCCTCGATCAGCTATTGCAGTTCCAACTAAACTCGTTGACGGTCACCGGCGATGCTCATGAATTAATGAAGGCTCGTTTTATTCACGAAGCACTCGACTCAGCCCAAGCTCAATTTCCGGGAGGTAGTGCTGCCGAGTTGGCTGTATTTCAGGCACAGCAACAGCGGCGAGTGCAAATGGCATCTGATTCTGATTTGTGGTTAGAAATGGCGCCAGCACTCATCACCTTTATTGAAGGGTTCGTCTTCTTCCTTGGGCCTGTTATTGGACTCATTTTAATCATGGGTGGTAAGGGCATTACGGCCGCTATTACCTATTTCGGAATTCTACTGTGGGTCAACCTGTGGTCCGTCATCTTAGTGCTTGTGAATCTGTTCACTGAAATGACGCTGGAGAATCGTATTGGTGATATTAGCGCATCGGGCAGGGCGGTATTTAGCTACGGCGGCTTCGACGCCACGATGGCCACAACCGAGACTTACCTGGCTGTATCCCAGACTGCAGCAACCCTTGCTCCCGTGTTAGCACTCTTTGTCCTGTATCGTGGTGTGCACACGCTGCTTCAGGCTGAATCGAAGATGGCACCAGATACACGAGTTAACACGCAGTACTCCGCGCCCGACGTCACTTCTCCCCACACAGCAGGTAAAGGTACTTTCGGAGCAAACACCGCATATACCACGCCAAGTGGCGACATGCTCTACAGTTACGCTGGCTCTAGTCACCATATGCTTGCTGGCATGAGCACCAACAGTACTTATGGTTCAGGTGTGACCCAGCATACGCAACTAGCTGAACAACAAATGAAGGCTGCTACAGGTCGACAAATGGCTGCAATTAATGACTCGCTGACGTTTGGCAAAACCAAGCAGCATCAAATAGAAACAAAAGATGGCGAAGTGGCTCAACGAACATCGCTCGAAGGCGTCAATAGCGATTTTGTGACAACCTACGGTCAAGGTATGACCAAGCAGGAGCAGGAGTCCTTTAATAATGTGATGCGGGCTATGGCTGCGGGGAAAGTCGAAGCGAATTTCCGGCTCCAAACGCCTCAGTTTAGGGACAGCACAGGAGCGGATGGCACGATTGGGGTTGGTAAATTCGTTGCAGGGTTAGGTGGAGGTATTGAGGGACAGGTTAATAATTCTGTCGATATGACACGGTTATCGCAAGACATGGACGTGGTGAACAAACACATCCAAGATACCCATCGAGAAAATAAAGTCGATAGCGCTGGCTATAATCGACTCAAAGAATTGGCAACATCCGACGCTAGAATTGATCGAATAGCGGCAGAGGTTGACCATGAAACAGGAAGATCATATGAGCAGTTATACCAAGAGGGCAAGACAACCGTTGAAGCCGTAGCTGCCGACTCAACCATTCAGTCGCAACTTGGCACTGAGCACCGGCTGGATGGTGGTCTTCAGATGAAAGAGTGGGCGACGGCTGCTCGGCATGGAATGGGCGTCGACAACGTTTTTGATACGACCATTGCCAACATGCGTGACAACGCGGCTCAGTTAATGGCCGACAATCCAATTGGCTCAGCGAACTATGCCGAAGGCCAACGACTCAACGCTATAGCGGATCGTTTGGATACGATGCTGCAAAACAAAGTTGGAACTGACGGCAACGGCAATCTCGATTGGGACGGCTATCTGGACACTGTGCGGCATAAACTAGGCCCTGCTGCGTCTGCGCAAGGCGTCAATGAAAATGGTCTTGTTCACGCCACGGCCTTCCAATCCTTGCTCGATGAACTTCAATCTAAACATACTGCCGGCACTGATGACACCATTACGCAAAACAACCTTGACTTGGCTGGTGTGGGAGCTGTTTGGTCGACAGTCGCTGATATCAATGCTCGAGGGATCCATCAAGATGGACAAAACATTGGGATGTTCAATGGGTTTGGCCGTATAGCAAACGCGAATGCGGAAGTGTTGACCAATGTTGGTCGAGACCACAATCAGATCATCGCCAATGCTAACAACCCTGTTGACGGTGTAGGTGCAACCCCGGCGAGAGATATTAATGAGCAGACCGTCTCACGTGACGCAACAATTACTCAAGCTGACAATGCTGGCTTGCCAACTCGTTTGGCCGATCCGCAAGCTAACATTGAGCAAACACATGCCGATAACCTTGCGAGCCTCGATGCTGCAAGACAACAAAGCGCCGAGGCGGTTGGCCGATTCTTGGGTGGCGATAGAGTCGCGTTGGATAGACAAGATGTTCAAGGTGTTGATCCTGCTCTTCGACGCTCGCTCGAGGCGCTTGGCGAGCACGATTACCTCGCTCAATTTGTTGGCTCGTTTAGCCAGCTATCGCCCGGCGAGCTGATTAAAGACCTTAATAGTGGCTCTCCATCCACGTCCTTAGCGCGAAATGCAGACATGATTAGTAATCTTGCGGCACTCGGCGATGGCCCGCATGGCCAAAATGTGTTGGCGACCGCTATTGATTATGGCCTCGCCTACCCTAACTCCGAAAGCGGCAAGTTAGTCACTTCCCTTGCTATGTGGAAAACCGATCAAGGACAGGAAACGTTGCAGCGTCTCGAAGAGGCAAAATCCACAATGCCTGCGGATGAGGCCGCTCGCGTGGATGCATTTATTGATACGGTTAACGCTGGTGTCGCTGCCTATGACAATGCTATTCAGAATATGGACGATATCTACAATGCCGCGGGGCACGAAGCCAAAGCCCATATGGCTGTCAATGGTTATTCTGCTATGGCGCCCGAAATTGCATCTGACTTTTATGGTGACAAGAAATCATCAGGTGGACAAAACAGTAGAGTCGACAAAGGGTTTGATATGGACTCCCCTCGCGCTGTTGCATTTGCTGACCAATTCGTAGGTACGTTTGCTGAAAAACTAGAAAACTACGGTGTTGATTCGTCGGACTTGAAGATGGAGAACTTAAAGCATGCACCCACATCATTTGATGGCGTGGCGGATTTTGCGACCTACGCACTAGAGCGTCCTGGCGAGATGGAGGCTGTTGCGCTCACCGGGCATACCGAGTTTATGATCCAGTCAAGCAACTTCACTGAAGGTAGCAATGTTGATGTCACCAAGCTCGATACTCAAAGCGGCTGGGAGCGCAATACATCCTCTCGCAGTCGTCGAACCATCTCGGCTGACGAAGATCTAACGCCACAGTATTTAGCCGCAAAAGTCTATACCAGTGGTGGTGACAACTCCGCTCTAATGGACACCGTTATGCAACGATATGAATCCCAATTGAGCAGAGAAACCAATACTGATATTTCCGATGCGTCAGGCCACAACAATCACATTACCGAAAGTATGGAAGTCTTGAGCAATACCGTGCCAGTACTCAGGGAACAGGGGCATACACAGCAAGCCGACCAGCTTCAAGCATTTGTAGATGGCTTTGAACAGCGGCGCGCTGATTACAAGCCATAATCAGTGTGATGAAGTTTGCATGTCGAAGCTTTTTTAACGCTTAGAATAGGCTGGGTGTTAGTAATTTCAATGATATCGTCACACCTTGATAACTAAGGTTGTCGCTGTGCTCTTGTTTGTGGTAATGGTTTGTTATCTCTAGTAAAAAGGATTTTTACGCGATGCTGGCAACAAACACTTTTGTACTCTCTTTTCCTTGGTTTGCAGTACTAAGTGCTGTAGGCGTGTTGGTGACAGAGATGTTTACCTATCTGCTGCTCTATCCCTTTGAACACAACAATTCGGCACCGTCGGCAGGTGATGCCCCCAAGCAGATCGATTCTTCCGATCTTACTGATAATCAATATCTGCGGCGTTATGTCCGGTGTGGTTATATCAGCATTATCATTATCCTGTTTACTATAAGCTATGTTCTGTAGGCCCGTCGCAGGTGCAGCTTCGCTAGCATTGAAAGGACATTTGGTGGTGTCTAAGTTGTCCATCAACGGTTTATCTTGAAGATTCCTTGTGTTCTACATGTTAGTCCCCATGTTAGGTAAGGGATTAGGCGATTCTATAGATTTGAGGGCACTAGCCCACTTTCGTGCCGACGTTGTGAAGATTAATATGAACGAATGGGTGAAACAACATGGATAACAAGGCTCAATTTATCTCGGCCGCAATACATGATTGCCAAGCTACGATTCGAGCCACAGACGTTAAGGTTGGCGCTCTATTGGCTGCGCTTTTTCTCCCGTTTACTCATATTGTAAGCTTATGGGATTCCTTGGAGCGAATCGCAACCTTTTTCGATAGCCATGTGTTTACGGTGCTTTTCTTTGTTGTTTGGTTTGTTGCCATCTACACCCTAATTACCACTATTTCTGCAATCGATAACCCAGCAAAGCACATTGATAATGACGCGGATTGCCAGGGATCTTTCTACGGTTCGGATCTCTACCGATTTCGGCTTTTTGACGCCTTTCACCTCAAGCCGAATGGTCGCGCCACTCAAACTGTCAGCACATTTTCAAGCACCTTTCCAGTTACTGACGAGGACATTTGCAACGAGCTTACGTTTGAGCATATGAAACTCATTTATATCCGAGACATTAAGTTACATCGATTGAACCTGTCACTCCGGTTATCCACTGCTTGGTTTGTCATCAGCGCCATCGCCTTTCTTACCGTTCGAATCAGCTGTGCTTAACCTTATGTTTTGCTGAACGGATTCCTATTACCTGTTGTTAAGAGAACTAATGAATGCTGAATGATGCAGATAAAGAGGAACTACGCACCATCATTGATACAAGCCTTGATAACGCAGAGCGTCACTGGCGTGATGGCGGGTACCGGCTCAAAGCTATTCGAGAGGCAGCGTTAAACGCCAATGATCAGAGCACTAGCTTTGAAGAACAACCCTCACAGATTCCTGGCCATGAGTTCGTCCGAGAGAATGAGACCGTGATTGATGAATTCGTCGCTTTTGTCGCTGATATGCGCGATTCGACCGAGCATTTAATGTGCGCGATAAGCCAGAAACATGCAGAGGTATCTGGCCTCCAGCGTGTTTACTATGAAACTTCAGCTCTATTGCCTGCGCTTGCTTATGTCGTCAACAAACAACAGGGTAGTGTGACCGAATACTTAGGTGATGGTGTGCTTGCCTTGTTTCGAGTGGATCCTGATAATCAGATCGCCTCGATCTATGCGGCGCACGAAGCCGCAAAGAATGCCATTGGAGTTGCTCGCGACTTGGTCAATGACGTATTGAAGAGCCGCTACAGATTGCCAAACATTGATCTGGGAGTGGGGTTTGCGGTCAGCAAAGCAATGGTAACTCTCGTCGGGCTTTCTCCGGAAAAACAACCCAAAGCATTTGGCGAATGCGTGTTTAGAGCGACGAAGCTTTCAGGCGGGCGAAATGTCGTGATATGTGATGACAAAATAAAAGTACGGTGGCCTACATCTAAAAATGGCAGAGTAAGCTTCAAGCTGAGGAGCTTTAATGGCACCAATGGATATATTGTGGGTTCTAGCTCTCCTCGCTTGTAGCCTGTGTATCACTAGCTGGATGCTTTAGGTTAGGGGCTCAACTAGGATACCAACACCCTGCCGGCTTTTGGTTGATAGCCGTGGATTCGTTTATCAATGCGCAAGCTCACGTTATCCAGCGTCACTACTGCTGATTCAATTAAACCAATTAAGCATTCTTCGGTCTGACAGAGGTGTGGAAGCTTAACGATGCTGTGTGGCCCATGCTTCACTTCCCCTAGGTAGCTAGCGCTGCCTTTAAATCCAAAGCGCTGATTCACTTCAGTAATTACAAGGGTTAATCGCATCGTTCCTGCGCGTTGACTCGAGTAATGCTTGCAGTACTGCCTAATAACCTCGGAAACATTCACTTCTTCTACCATTGTGTCTCACTCAACACTACAAAACTGATCCTATTATCTCGAAAACGTTTCGTCATATGGGTCAGTTAGGGTTCCAAAATGAGTTCCAAACGACCTGAATTGAGCGCCGGTTTTTTCAATAATTTACGTATTGAAGCGGGGGGCTCCGTATGCAAACACACTCATTCATTCAACAGGAAATCTATCCTAGACTCACGTCTGAGAAATTGGCATCGGCGAGCCCTATATTCACTGCGCAAGGCGGTTGTGTTTGTCCAATGTGTGGTCAACCTGCGAATTACTTAAGCGCCGTTCATCAACTGGTCTGTGGCGAATGTGGTCCGATTGACTTGATTGATGCTGTGACCGTAATCGAAGGCACTCAGGATAAAGCAATGAAGCTACTTGCCGGCGTTGTCGATGTTGCCATACCGAGTGAGTTGCTGCCCGCTCCGGTAAAGCCCCAAATCACGCGAGTCAACCAGCTTTGTCAATTGCTCCTCCTAGAAAACGAACCAATGTTCCAGTCACTGTGTTATGCAGGCTGGTCGCTTGGCGATGTTGCCAACAGCTATCTCGGATCAACCGGTAGTAATGAGCAACTGATGAACTACAAACGGCGTGGCGAATACCTCCCAGAGATTGACTTCTTAATGCAGCTGCCCCGAGATACGCTAGTCACCGCCTTAGCTGATGGCAAATGCCTTAATGCGGTATTGTTCGAAACCATCCCAATTGCCGCGCCGGTGTCATGGAGTGATCTTCCCAATTATCACTACCACAAACTCCCGACTAAGGACTCGTTTTTCAACGCATTGCCCGTTAACAAACACTCCAAATGGGGCGTGGTCAATTCACATCCTTATGTAGCCCTTTATCTATTAAGCCGCGGTTTCGCCTGCGTATTGCAACGAACTGGAAAGTCGGCCAAGCACAGGCATTGCTTGCCGCAGGACACGATAGCGCAACGGCTGGTGGACTCTAGTCGGATGCGATTGATGCGCGATACCGAAGCGCGAACACTATGGGACTCTCTATCTCATTGCCCCAAATCACCAGCCTCTCGCGATCGCTACTTGGATAAACAAGCATCGTGGATCAGCTATGCGAGTCATTTGCTAGGGCAGGGCGTACCGCCCAGCGCTGCGATGGAGCGCGCCAATGAGCGCTATGGGATTTGTCCGTCATGGACAACTTTGACAACGACTAATTAATGGACACTACTATGAGCCAACAACGCACCTTCGAATCATTTTTGTTTAGCAATCCTGTCTCGCTGCAACTCAAAGCCTCTATGCTCGCAGCGGTCTTACTGTCTATCGCTTCTATTGTTGCGGTGACTGCGTTTGATCAAAGCATGGTGTTCTTGTTTATTGGTATTTCTTTGCTGGTCTTCGCCATCGGTTACGGCTTCTGGTGGGGCGCGAAGCGATTTAATGCAGCAACGGATGAATACAATGGGTATCTGGCATCGCTCGATGAAAGCGCTCTTAGCAATCTGCTCGACCATCCAAAAGTATCACCGCGCACCAAGATGCTGGTGGAGCAATGCATGATGCTTCAGCTCAAGCCCGCATCCTAATTTCTTCACACCAGAGGCCTCGAATGATTCACCTGCGTAAAGCTAAAAAAAGACTGCCGTTAAAACCGACTACCCATATCGCAATTATGAAGAGCTACAACGGCATCGCGCTTTCTGAAGGCGAAGGCAACGCCCTTGAAGCCTTCTTAGAACGGGTTCAGCGTGATGAGTCGTTATCTTTACATTGTTGTATTCCATTGGTGATACGCCAAGGTAAAAACCGTCGTCATGTTGCTCGGGCTCCTTCTCAGCATCATAACGAACAGTGCCCTTTAAATAATCGTCCGCAGCCTATCAAGCGCCGACGAAACCGAGAGCGTCCATCCGACATAATCGTCGATGTGATGAGTGGCACTAGCAGTGTATCACCCGGTGAAACCGAGGGGTCTGGACCAAGAAAGACGAGAGGGGAAAGCAAAACAAAGCGTATTAGCCGCTTGTTGGCGCTGTTACTTCAAGTATTGGACTCAGCTCAACTGCATAAGCTCGATTGCACCAAGCGGTCATTACCTACCACCATTGCTAACATTAAAACGGCAGCACAGCAGTACAGGTTGCCGGCCGACATTACGCTTGATTCAATGTTGCACTTTAATGAGCTGAATCTGCCTCGACTAAAAGAAGCTTTGAGACGGCCACCAAAAGACTGGCCCGCAACCTCAACCTGGCATCAAATCGTGCTGTATTCGTGCGATAAGTTCGAACGTAAGGACGATAAGTTTCTGCTCTACAATGGAAATCGTAAGCCCGTTACGATCTTCAACTACGGCCGAGCTAAACTTTCAAATGCAGGTTTCCTAACCGACAAAAGCGAAGGTCCGTTTCTGTTTATCCTTGTTTTTCAACTCGGGTATAAAGCAACCGATCCGAACGCCTCATTTGTGCAGTTGGCAAAGTGCGCGGTAACGTACATCAACAACAAGTCCGAATGGTGCCCATTGGAAAGCCAGTATGAGTCTGCGATGCACTGGGCTTTGCGAAAAGTTATGCCTGATCTTGCGCCTGTGCGTTTGGAGAAACCACTGTTTGATGATTGTGACGTTCGCCCCGATTTCGTCTTAGTCCGAGATCAGCAGGCTTCCGTTGCGATTGAGGTCGCCGGCATGGATACACCGGAGTACCGCGAGTCCAAAGCCAAAACACACCCTGTTATGCAGCAATTGTTCACACACTTGTTCGAGTGGCAAGCAGCGAACGTCGCTCAGCCATATTCGGAAGCCATCAAGTGGCTAAAACAACAGCATTTACATCAGTTGTTAGCGCGATAACTGGCATCATTCTCTATTTGTAAGCTGTTTTCACTATTGAATCTACAGCCGTTAGACCTGTGATTGTCCAGATCTTCTACTCGAATCCATGCCTCTTGCTAATGCCTACATTTTGTGCAACATTTAGCAGCGAGTACCTTGTCAGTACTCGCACCGCCTACCACGGCGAAGACCGGCTGAGGTCATGACAATGCTTTAATTGGTTAAGTCAACAACTTTCGTTTTCGGAGGTGTATGAGTAGGCGCGTACGCTTTCCTATTATCGGAGTTTGTTGTGATGACTGATCACCTTCGTTTCCCATCTGGTAAAACTGTCGTTCAACTCAAAAAAGACGCGAAGAAAGTTGCAGCAGCTAAACGTATTAAGCTGACTGCTGCTCTGGATGAAATTGCATTCCAGAATGGCGCAGATATGCCTTGGAGTAGGGCTATCAATTGGTTGAAGCGCCCGGCACTCCACGATATCTCTTTCTCTTTGCCAACCAATCATGGCCAGCTGGTCGTGAGTCTAACCCAAGAAAAACCTGTTGCGGTCATTGTTGGTGAAACTGGGACAGGCAAAACAAGTACAGCTCTTCAGTTGGCGTCTGAGGTACTTCGCAATGATGTAAACGTACATTGGTTTGGCGCAACGGTGCATGTGGGAACTGATCCAAGCATGGCTGAACTGCATAGGCTCAAGTCACTTTATTCGGATCAATTGTCCATTGATTACGTCGATAACCCGGCTCATGCGACCCTGACGGAAAATTCCTTGGTTATCGTTGATGAATGGTATCACTCAGGCACTTTGCAAGTTGAGGAATTAACAGACATTGCAGTTAAGAACAATTGCGTGTTGCTTGTGTTGGTGCAAGAGCTGGAACCTTTTGAAAGCGACGTTCCGAATTCATTGGCATTCGCATTATTGCACAGCTCATGCGCTGCTAAGGAAATTGCACACCGGTTAGTGCGAGGCTCCAACCCATCTTTAGCCGAACAACCACAAACGCCCCAACATGGAAGGTTCGACTTCCAGCTCATTACTAAACAGCCGCAAACAAACGAAGCGATATTCAGCCCAACAGCCTTAACGCTTTAGTGGTTCCGCTAATGATCGTTAGGCATAAAGTACCGCAGAAGCCATGGTCTGCGCGCGATTATATTTGCTCGAAGGCAATGCTAAACCTCAACGAAGCTCACACAGTAATAAAGAGGGCATTCTTGTTTGTCGAATACAAAGAAGAAGCGCTACAGACTAAAGATTGTTTTACGCTAGGTGTTATTCTTGAGCGCGATGATGGTGACTTAGAGTTATTCGACGATTCACCACTGACCCTTTCTTGCGATGCCCGTGAGCAGGAGGTGCTTGACGTATGCCGGCACTTGTCAATTCTTTGCCCGATTGGTCAAGTGCTGTTTGCTACGATGCAACTCAACAAGAGCATCTACCAATCCGCGACTGATGCATGCGCTGAAATAATCAAACAACCGGTTCGCTCTCTATCGCTAAGTGGCCAATGGCATGCCTTCTCCGGCTTGTTTAACCGATCTAAAAAACCACTGGCCCATGGTGAACTTAGACTCCAGGATTGGCGCAACCTTGAGCGACTGGCCGTTACAGCCTGCCGAAAGATTCGGCTAATGTCCGTGCCCCAATTTTTAGCTAGAAGCCATGCATACACCGCGGTTTACGCTGGCAAACTCAAAAACAAACGTGGCAGACATGTGCTGTATGTGGCCAATTTTGGTGACAAGCACCTAATTCTCGGTGAATTGCATGAGTCCGAAGAACGCTGGTGGAATGTAGCTATTGTCGATAACGACCAAATGAACCATGTGTTCGCAGTCGTCCACGAGCGCAATTTGGGAGCGGCGATTCGAATCGAACAAGACAATCTTTGTCCTATCGTTTCAAGCGTGACGCATGATGCTGGCCAACGAGCCGTATCGCTCAACTTGTTTATCAACAAAATGCAAAACTACGAGTAATAGAAATGACAGATCAGAAAATTATGAGCATCAAAGGGAATGCTCGCCAATTGGCCTCTAAACCAAATGAGATCCCTTTGATCTACATGAACGAGGCTAATCAGTTTGGTGTTACGGAATGGCTCACTTCTGAGAGTGAATTACATCTTGCGCAGCAGCGAGCGCTAGAAATGGGCAAAGGCGTCTTTGATGGTGCGATAGCTGTCGGCATCACTGATGATAATTCCATTATGTTCTTTGTAGTACGGTAGCAAGCCGCCACTAGAATAAAATAAAGGAATGTAATGCGTGTGGGACTTAGCTATGAACATCTCTCAGTCTCTTTCTGAATAGCTCCACATTAGGCCATTGCGCCAACCATTCTTCAGCATCACCAATGCGACGCCTCAAAGTACGTTCATCCAGTTCTGGAATTCGATATTTAGATAGGCGCTTGTGAAACTTAGCGATAGACGCCGTTTCTTCCGATAATTTGTACCAGTGATAACTAATCCCAATCATCAAATTGACTAAATTAGAGCGAATCATGCTGTGATTTTCGACTACTTTCGCAAAAGTAGAGCTCTGTGCTACGAGGTTTGCAGCCACCCCAATCTTATCTGGCAGCAAAATTTCATCTCTCGCAATCAGAGATACATACTGCCTCACTCTCACCTTCGAGTCTGAATATTTCTGTCTACTAAGTATAACGCTTGGGTTGAGCCAATCTGACATATCTAATTTGATAGTCGTTGGCAATATCATGGCGCAATTAAAATACCTATTAGAAAACTCGTGTGATTCTATATTGGAGGTATTCTGTGAGTAATTAAAGTAATCAGATAATAACTCAATCGGGCAAGGGGTTATGTTAGGGCAGTATAAAGAAAAGGGAATTCCGACTGGTTCTGATGCACATAGAATGTCCTTTTTATGTCGCATCGAACTATCGCAGCTATTTATATCGAAAAGCCACCGTTGTTCTATATTATTTTTGCCGTATATTCCGATAAACTCATCACGAAATTCTATAAGTTGCTTGGTCCAAGCTGAATGCTTAAGCAGGCTTAAATAAAACATTGCGTAATGAGCAAGGATTGTTTTCTCTTTTATGTCCCGCTCAAGCTGATTCCGGACGTCTTGCTGTATGGAGTTAGCGAAATATTTTTCCGCCGGCTTCATGAAGTTTCGCAACTCTCGTTCTCGTTTGTTGAGAGCTGCTGATAGGCGCTTTATGGTCTTAGCATCGCAATACTCAAGCTCATGGTATTCGTCAGGGACTAGGTCGTCAAAAGTGTCATCGAAAGTTTGACGAGTATGGGCATAAAAACGGTGAACCAATGTTTGCAGCACCTTGCCCCACTGGGTTAGGCCTTTGTTACTGAGCAGCGGCTGCTTTGTATCATCTAACGGATCCTCGCCTAGCGACAACTTACGTGCAATCAAAAGAATATGGCGCTGAATACCTGGCGTATCCGACGCAAAATAGTCGTGAGCATGTATGTTGTGATTCGTTACTCCCTCAGTCACTGGTTGATGGTCCCACCACACCATGTTTGTCGTCAATAGGTGATATTCGGTCATCCAACGAAGCTTCGCTAAGATCGGCCTTGTTATGTCCACATCACTTGTATATTGATCGAGCTGCTCACGGATTTGATAGTACGCTTTTAACAGTTCGCAAGGCGAGAGTAGTGAACGGGTATTTTGAGATAGTAGATCCCACGACCAGTGCGGCCAGCATTTCACGATGTGACCCAATTGCTCGGCTATAGATATACAGTCCTCACCTTGTTCCCGAACAAGCTCTATGACATTAGCAGTATCTTCACTAGGCAAAAAAGCTCTTACAACTAGCTCGGACACTTTGTTCAACTTACGGTCCGGCAGTGTTTTTAGCTTGTCCTCGAAGTCATCCAGTTCTCGCTGACCGGCAACATCTCCCAGCATCAAATTGTACGTGATTCCGGCCTCTAACCATGGCCGCAACATGAGTTCATAATCTTCCTTTTTAATACGAAAATCCGTCAATTCACAATCCCGTGCATATTGCAATACATTCTCTTAAAAAAACAACAGATCTACTTGTTTTCGAAGGTTAGCTATCTTCACACTCATCGGCAACGAAGCAACGTTTAACTCAGGTTAACTAAGGACTTTACATGACATTCGTGAATAATTTCTCCAATAGCACAGAGGCTGCTGATCCTACCCTGCGGCTAGGATGTGCAGTAGGCGGGCTGGCTATCTTAAAAAAATATGAGGCCGCTTTGTCAGATGGCACCCGCAAAGGCTCACCCATTTGTGCGAGGGAGCTCCAACAACTGCCAGCACTCAGAGAAAAGCTGACACGCGAAGTTACAAATTCCCTCACCGAGCTGGGAATTTCAATTGAATCAACCACACGACCTATACCAATCGGTCTACAAGAATAGCGATACGGAGGGGCTGGTCGTTCATTACGCATCACTGTATTGGTACGGCCTCTTGAGTAAATGGGCTTTGAGCGCAAGGCGCTGGCCAATACACCGTGAGTAGCATTAATTCTTACTGGCCACGAACTAACAATTAGTCAATCCGCAGGATAATTAATGATGAACAGTATATGTGATTTAGGTAGCTACAAAACACCTTTTAAATTTGCAGTAGAAGGAGTGGAGTCGGCCAGAGAATATCTAACTGACGATAACAGGCTTCCGCCAGAATGGGATGACCCCAAACAGGTCGAATTAATATTTAACGCAGAGACGTGCTTGGAGTACTTTAACATCAAGTCCGACGAAGTGATGTTGCCCCGCGCTCGACAAGTTTCCGATACTCCCTGGATGCTTGAAATGACATCGGATCTAATTCATTACGGAACGAATCCGCACAAAATGCGCGTCATGGCGAACGTATCGGGCGATGAGCTTTGGGCCGGCACTCCTCATATTTATTGCTTTACCACATTGATAAGCATAGGTAACTGGGACATCGCACACACCTGCGCTATTCATTTCAGCGGCCAACTCCTAGACGACTCTGCAATCGGAACTCAATATCAAGAGGTTCTGGCTGTTCACTTTCCTATTGTTCATAAAGGGCTCAAAGGCTCGGTTGACGAAGACTTGCTTCGTCAAAGCAAATCCCAAGTCAGAAAACGTCTAAGTGCGTTCCAGCTGCCTGTGTTTTTCGAGGGTGATGATGCTCATGCGACACTGAACATCTACCGAATTGTCGGCGCAGATTGATGATCTTTTCCAACACTCAAACCTACTTAATCAACGAAAAAAGGTAAATGTCATGGCCAATGTAGAATGTCCACATTGTAAAAACACATTCAAAGGCTCTCCACTGAAAGGAGTTGCAGCGGCAACTGCTGGCGCTATTGTTGGAGGAAAGGTAGGGGCAGGGTTCGGTATTGCTGGTGGGCCGCTAGGAGCGATATCTGGACTGATCCCCGGAGCAATTGGAGGAGGAGTTATCAGCTATTTAAGTTCCAATAAGTTCTATAAATGCGACATCTGCACTCGGTACTTTATGTTATGAGTCAGTCAACAATCACAGACGCCTATGCGACCGAAGCACTAACGATGACTCACCTAGAGCCACACCTTTTGCTTCCTTCAGGACAGTCCTTGGCCAGTGTAAGAGCTAAAGCTGAACGCCTCGTGGAGTTGAATCACGCTAACGCGGAGTACTTAGAGCATGGCTTATGCCTAAGCCATGGTTTAGAGGGTGTAAGCAACTTTGGCGCAGGGTTTGACCAAATGGTGCTTCACACATTTGGCTGTTCATCTTCAAGCTTTGGATTATTGAAAGTGAATGGCAATGTTGCCGGGTATTGGCTTGACTCGATGCAGAGACGCTGCGCATGTGAATATGATAGTGCTCTAGCGCCTATTGCTGAATCATCAGTTATTGCCGACTTAGTCGAAATTCTAAAGCTACGCCATCAGAAACGGAAACAACAAGAGCGCTGCCTCCAAGGGCTAAAAACGATGCTTAGACTGATAAATATTGATGGAGTGAAAACTAAACCTGAAGGTTTGCATCTCGATGATGTTGTTAGCCCTCGACAACTCTGTTTTGACTTGCGCAAACTATTGGCCGGCCCTACCGATCGAAGCGATTTCACTATGCGCTACGCGCTAGCAAGCTGGATCAACCCTCTCAATACAAGTCGTATTCTGATGCTCAATGCATTAACAACAGCTGCAAATGATGGCTCTCTGAACGACACTGACTGGCAAAATGAAGATGACCGCTATTTTGTTGCGCAAAAAGCGGAGTACAACGCGAGCTTTGGCGCGATTCGTCGCAACCTCAACAGTGAGAGGTTCAATATTATCTGTGCAATCACTTGTTGCCCCGCGGCGTACGGCCCTAGAGAGTACGTAGGTGTCTAATGAAACTGAGCGGATCATCAGGTGAGCCGCAACTTATATTGGTGTGACCACCGTGCTCTGCATTATTGGCACACCAGTCCGATTACAGCGTTTCGACCGCTGCTCGGAGCGCGTTGTCTTGACGTTGATCATAGCGCTTTGTGGTGCTCACATCCGCATGCCCCAGTAGGTCTTGTACGGTAAATAGATCGACACCCTGATCCAGCAGTCGCGTCGCAAACGTGTGGCGAAAATCGTGCGGCGATAAGTTAGGGATACCAAGCAACGTGCCGCATCGTTCAATCAGCTCGCGGACTGTATTGACCGTGCTTGGATCGCCAGAAGGGTGTTTATCGCCATTGCGATTAACTCGAAACAACAGCGGCCCTGGTTGCTTACCGCGAACGGATAGCCATCGCTCGATATAGGGCATCAACTGAGCCGAGAAAAAAGCTTTTCGCTCTTTATTTCCTTTGCCGAGCACAATGGCATATCGCTCGGGGATATTTATTTTATCCATGTTTAAATTTGCTATTTCAGCCTTTCTTAACCCGCAATAATAAAGCATGGAAATAATGCATTGATCACGTGATGATTTATATTCTGATTGCTCGGTAAGATTCTGGATAATATCGTTGAATTGCTGTTTTGTTATTGTGTTTGATGTGGTTATTCGGCGTCCTGTAATCGATTTAACTTCTCTTATTTGAAGGTAATGGTCAGCGTCAATCAATTTTAATTGCCACGCTTTTTTAATCACGCCTTTAATTGCGCTCAAATAAACGTTGATCGTCGAAGGGCTATGCTCTAACTCGATAAAACCCTGCTTGATGCGATCCACATCGATGGCGGTCAATTGCGACCATGGAAAGGTTTGATGATCCCGGGCTCCGAGTAGGCGAGCAAGCGCATTGAGCGTATAAGTCATGTTCTCAAACGACTTCTTGGATTGAAGGCTGGCCAAGTACGCATCTGATGGCAATGTCACACTGTCAGTGCGAAGCAAAATGGATTGGCCATGATTGAGGCGGAGTTGGTCGGTCATCATGAAGTCTGCTGTAGTGACATTACACCGCAAAATATACATTTTGTGCTGTAATGTGGCAAGTTCTGTAACGTGAGTGTTCACGTTTACGAAAACTGCTATTGTTGTTGAGTAAGCTGCGCTTTGTGCGAGCTATCGTGATGTCTTATTTCAGATTAAGTTGGTGATTATGCCTCGCAATCCGTACGACCAAGAGTTATTGGAATTCATGTTATCCCGTGGCGATGAACTGCTGCGATACACGATTTTGAATGCCGAGCAGTTTCTGGCATCGCTGCGAGCAATGTCAGACTTAACGAGCTGCTCAGCGGAGCGATCGCGGAAGCTTGAGGAGTTGATTCGTACGCATTTTGTCGATCCCAAGGATATTACCCGTCTGCTTAATAATCGACGGAGTTGGCGGCGTTCTAAGCGTGGCCAGCGACCAAAATTAGTTGCAGTGACCGTTCAAACCAAAGAGCGCATTGCCGCCTTAGTCGATTTGTTTGGTTATGATTCTGAAAGTGATCTGCTGGTTGAGTTGCTGAATGCCGTAGGAATGGATCCCGAAACGCTGTCAGATAACACTATCGCCGGCGTACAGGTTTGCGTTCCTGTAGTGTTGCGTGATGAACGGACGGCTGACCAGCTGGTGGCGACATTAAAGAATCAACTACCCAGCCCATATTGTGATCTGCTTGGCTAGCTACTCGTGGTACATAATTTCATCGTGTCTGACGCTGTTGCGTAGTTACTACCGTAATCCCGAGCGTTTCGCAGTGTGGTGCGGTATTCAGTAATTAGTTTGATCGCGGTCTTCATCTGCGCGTTGAAGTTAATCGTGTTCTGTTCTGCGCCCTTTGCCATCGGGACATTATTTTCATTCTGTTTTGCTATAGTCGCTGCCGATTCGACAGGCTCTGTGACTGCGCTCTCTGCATTTAGTTCAGCGACACGGGTTTGCAATGTTTGCATCACCGCCCTAATGTCTGGCCTTGAGTTAATGCGAGCCTCATATAAAGCGATGTAGGCAGCATTAGTCGCATCGAGTATGTTTAGCCCTATACCATCAACACCCATTTCATACTTTTTAAGCAGATCAAGAACGCTATCGTGGTTGCTGATAATACTCTCGGTGGCGCTTCGTAATTGCTCCAGTCGTTGCTCGTGCCCTGCAGGTGCTACGACACTGCTCCAATCGATTTTTGATAAGTCAGAGTGGCGCTTCCCCAATGCGTCTCGATACTCATGAAACGTCGTAATTGTAGGTTCGCGTGGCAATACTAAGGTTCGCGTGGTCAAAATACACTGCATCATTGAGGCAGTATTTTTTAGCGCTATCTTGAGTTCCGCTGGATTGTTGTATTGCTTGATGCTCGCGAGTCCCGCTATCGTCAACCCACTGGCCTTTAGTAGATCTTCATGGGCGCCAAACGTGGCGGCTGCAGCAGCCACCAACGAACCGGCCAGCATCGACATATCTAATATGGCTTCATTTTCATCGGCTTCATTGATTGCGCTCAATAGGTTTTTTTGGAATTGAGCTGTGTATTCGTAGGATAAGCACGGTGATAGGCGGTTGCTAATACTCTGTGACGCCGAGCAGTAATCTTGGAGTGTTTTGAGTTTCTCGTATTTATCCTTGGTGTCAGCATTCTCAGCCGGATCAAGGTTGGGAGGCACAGTTGCGCAACCTAATACCACAGTTGTTGCGCAAGCTAAGGTCAGTCCCTTGAACATGGTGATATTCCTTCCTTGTGGTCACTTTTTGACCTTAGTAGGAATATCACCTTCTTGCAAGTTCGTACCCGTCCACTCTAAAGCAGGGGAATGATCGGTGCTGTCACGACTTTTTCGCAGTGATCATCGGCTAGGACATATTGATATTCATCATTGGTGCAGGTTCGCAAGGCTGGCTCTGTCACTGTCGTAACGCAACTATCGCCAGATTCCACCATTCCTGCTGGGCAGCCATTGTCCGATGGCGGTTGCCGGTCAATTTGTAAGCATGAATAACCGCTCAGCGTACCGCCATCAGGACAGACCCACGTCGGCGGTTCCTCCAGCCAGAATTCACATAGGTTGGTCGAACTATTGAATTCCCATGGCGTCGTATGACATTGCTCGTGAGGCATGGTTCCACCGGTCGTCTTTACGCATTTTTCGGCGGTAAATCCTCCATATCGAGTCTCAAGTTCCCATCCGGAGGGGCATGTTCCGGATTTATCTATCGGACTGCCAACAAAGCAATAATTGCGCCCTCCATCGTGGGGGTGGCTTTCAGGGCAGCTACCGTCTAGATTTTTCGGCGTGGCCCCTGCCCGACAACCACCTTCTGGTTGCCGGCCATATCCCTCTGGGCAATCGATTTGCCGGATCTCAAAACATAGCTCACCATTATAATCATCGGTATTCAACGAATTATGGCCGGATGGAAACGCTCCAGACGCACAGCGGTACTTATCATAATTGTGATTGCCAAAAATATACTGGCGCCAGCCTTCACATTGGCCGGAACGTGAATTGTAATCAACTCGCCCGCAATCTGGTGATGCACTATATGATGTATCCGAAACGCATTCGTTGGCTTGTTCATCAAGCGTATAACCTTCAAGACAGCTCGATGGAACCGCATCATATCGAGTGACATCTTCGCATAGTGCTGCGTTTCCTTGGACGCTGGTGCCGCCATCATCACAGTAGTGATCTTTGCTCGCGGTGAGTGTTTTCTCACACCGTCCCGTGGCGTCGTTGTACGTGTAATCGTTCACTGAACAACCGTACGCAATGGGTCTAGTGTTAGCCTCTTTTAAGCAGTTCTCGTGATAGGCATCGAGAAACCAGCCAGTATCACATGAACCTGGTGTGTTATTCGTGGGACCGTTTTTGCACCAGTGTGTCGTAAGTCCGGTGTTGGCTTGGTACCAACCTTCTGGGCAAGGTTCATCTAAGTCAAGTTGAATGCGGTCGACATCGCAATCGCCGACATAGCCGGGATGGTATCCTTCAGGGCAGTTTACTGTGCCAATCAGGTGGCATTGCTCACGAGGAGGATTTGCATAGGAGTCGCGTGAGTAACCAGGCGGACAGTTTGTAGTCACATAGGACGTCGTCGACGTCTTCTTTTCGCAGCTGTTACCATCGGTGTTTGAGTATCCGGCGGGACAGCGATAGGCGGCAGCAACCACAGTGCGCTTCTCGCACTCATCGCTTTGTTCGAGATAGGTGTCGTTACCTTCGCAGTTACTGGTTTTACTAATAGCCATCTCGCGTGAACACTTGTCACCATTCAGGAAATAGCCGACGAATAGTTCGCAACTCCAGATCGCAGGCTGAATATCGATGCTTTTGCAAATGGATTCATCGCTCAACTCGTAACCTGATGGACACCAAGTTGCTTGTACTGTGTCAATACCCACCTTCCATGACGCAATGCCTTCGACATGATCGCTGTTTGGATAGATCGGGATCTTGAAGTACCCCGGCGTCAGGATTTCAATATCGACCAGCTGGGTGATTCCGGGGGGGATCGAGCGGCCATTTACCACAATGCCAAATGGACTGTCTTCGGCGACTCTTACTCGCAGTGTGTTGATGCCTCTGGCGAGTAACCCTTTGCTATCTTTGATGTCATTAACCTCAATAAAAGCCATTGGCGAGCCATCTTGGTAGACAAATGATTGCGCGAAACCGAAGGTATCTTGTATTCCCATGTCGATATCGGATGCCCACGTTGTTCCTATCATCAATGCAGTAAGAACTGCGACTATTTGGCGAAACATACTGACTTCTCCTTGTTAGATCGCGACAAATGGCTCAGTGACCAGCATCTCGCACTGACCCTCAACGCGGTTGTAGATGAGCCCTTCGTTGCCGCAATCGGCACGTGCACTAACTGTCACCGTTTTGCGACAATAACCGTTATGCTGGTCAGCATAATCAGTCGGACAACCATCTTCTTGTTTCTGAACATATACATAGCGCCAGCAATTTTGCTTATCCAAGGTATAGTTTTCGGGGCACACGTAGCCGTGTGGCTCGGTGCTGATCAGTTCACAGTGCCCGTCGACTTCAGATTTACCGTCGTAACAATGTTTGGTGGCTGCTACGGTATTGGTTTGTTGGCAGTAGCTTCCAACAAGGGCCCACCCGTGATCACAAGTTAGCGAGTAAGGCGTCGTAACAAGCTGGCTACATCGTTCGCCATCAAGAGAGTAAGCACTTGGACATGTTTTATAGGCGGGTTTACTGAGTATTTGCTCACAACTTGTGCCCACCAGCGACCAGCCTGTATCACAGCTGTATGAAATTGCGCTGCTAGCGGTATGAGTACATCCAGATTCGGTTGTCGCCCAGCCACTAGCGCAAGATGGAGTCGCTGCGACAGTATCGAGCTTTCTGCATTGCTCTCCGGATAGAGACCACCCGCTGTCGCAACTGACCGAGTACGCCATGGTTCTGAGCTTTGAGCAGCTAGTCCCATTAAGTGTCCACCCAGTTGGACATGTTTTGGTGGCAGTAGTGGTTAACGTTCTCAGACAGTTAGTACCACTCAGGGTCCAGCCACTAGAGCAACTGTACGTATAAGAATCGTTGTTGATGATCGTTTTTTGGCACTGCGTACCGTTGAGGGTGTAGCCCGATGAGCAGGTTTTCGTTGCTGCGATCGTATTAGTTCTTGAGCAGCTGGTGCCATTGAGGCTCCAACCACTGCCGCACGCATAGTCATAACCATCGGTCACTGTTTTTGTGCAGGTGGAGCCGGACAGGCTATAGCCGCTTGGGCAGACTTTACTTGCAGTCGCAGTGTAGGTTCGTGAACAAGACGTACCAGACAATGACCAACCAGAAGCACACGAATGGTCATAACCATCGGTCACTGTTTTTGTGCAGGTGGAGCCGGACAGGCTATAGCCGCTTGGGCAGACTTTACTTGCAGTCGCAGTGTAGGTTCGCGAACAAGACGTACCAGACAATGACCAACCAGAAGCGCACGAATAGTCATAACCATCGGTTACTGTTTTTGTGCAGGTGGAACCGGACAGGCTATAGCCGCTTGGGCAAACTTTATTTGCAGTCGCAGTGTAGGTTCGCGAACAAGACGTGCCAGACAATGACCAACCAGAAGCACATGAGTAAGAGATACTTCTCAAGGTGAAACGTTCACACTCTCCGCCATTGAGTGCGTAGCCGTTCGAGCAAGTAGCTGTCGCGGCTGAGCTGATAATCTCTTGGCAATAAGTTCCATTTACTAGAGTGCCGGATGGGCAAGATAGCCCTTCGGCTGGGTATAGTTGGACCAAGTCGCACATGGTTCCATTGAGAACCATTCTGACGTTTGGGCAGCTATATGTCGGTGTCTGAGTGGTTCTTTTTGCACAGAAGTCCCATGCGAGGCTGTAACCACTAGGACAGCTTTTGGTCGCTGCTTCTGTGCTTGTTTTGGAGCAGGTGGTGCCTGATAGGGTGTAGCCGCTATTACAGCTCAGGCTATAGGCCGTCGAGACTAATTTTTGACAAGTCGAGCCGGAGTCCGAGTAGCCACTAGGACAGCTTTTGGTCGCTGCTGCTGTGCTGGTTTTGGAGCAGGTGGTGCCTGATAGGGTATAGCCACTATTACAGCTCAGGCTATAATCCGTCGAGACTAATTTTTGACAAGTCGAGCCGGAATCAGAGTAGCCACTAGGGCAGCTTTTGGTCGCTGCTGCTGTGCTGGTTTTGGAGCAGGTGGTGCCTGATAGGGTATAGCCGCTATTACAGCTCAGGCTATAGGCCGTCGAGACTAATTTTTGACAAGTCGAGCCGGAGTCAGAGTAGCCACTAGGACAGCTTTTGGTCGCTGCTGTCGTCGTTGTCTTAGAGCATGTGGTACCTGATCGCGTGTAACCACTACTACAGCTATAAGTGATCGATGTAGTCACGACCTCTGATTTGGTACAGTTTGTCCCGGTATCTGCGTAGCCATTTGGACAGCTTGCCGCGGCAGTGGTTACCGAGCCTTTGGTGCAAGTTGTTCCGCTAAGTGTCCACCCCGATTCGCACTGATATGCGACGGTTTGAGTGTCAGTCCTTTCGCAGCGATTACCATTGAGCGAATATGATGCGTCGTCACAACTCCGGTCTGCTGCTACCGTATAGTTCATTTCACATGAGGTGCCACTGAGTGTCCAGCCGCTAGCGCATTTGTACTCATATGGCTGCGTCGTGATCTTTTGGCAAACGGAACCGGTGTTGGTCATGCCAGTCGGACAGCTTTCATCGGCCGCTACGGTATTTGACTGGGTGCAATTCGTTCCGCTGAGAGTCCAACCTGTGTCACACGTATAGCTATAGGCGACCGTGAGGGTGTCCTCACACCGCTCACCGCTCAGACTTCCGCTTGAACACACTTTGTCTGCAGCAACGGTGTCCGTTTTCGAGCACTGCGTGCCATCGAGCGACCAACCAGTCTGACACTGGTAATCAAGCGGTGCGGTATCAATACGCTGACAATCCGAGCCGGCATCGATGAAGCCTTCAGGGCAAGTGGCTGTCGCGGCTTGAACATCTTGTTGACGGCAATCGCCCCCACCATAATCGATCCAACCAACAGGACAGGATGTGGGCATCGGCAACTCATGGATCTGAATGCATTCATCGCCTTCTGCGAGGACAAAGCCCGCTTCGCATTGCCATGTAACAGCTTCTACCAACAGTTTTTCGCAGTGATCACTCTGCTCGTTGTACCCTGTCGCAGTGAAACCATCACGGCACCAGTCGGCAATAATGTCATCAATGGTTGCTTCCCATTGGAGCCGGCCGGTGACATTATCGCTAGCAGGATAAATCGGCAGCTTGACTCTGCCGGGGGTGGTGACATTGATGGTTACAGGCACTTCATGCCCTGGCCAAATCGTGGCGCCATTAACGACAATGCCGTATGGCGCATCAGCGCCTAGGCTAACGCGCATAATGCTTTCGCCACGCGCAGGGGCTCCGCTATCATCCGACAAACCCGTACCCTCGATATACGCCATCGGTTCGCCATTGGCATAACTAAATGAGCGCGGTTTGCCGAAGGTCTCTTGCGTACCCATGTCGATTTCATTGGCTGCTACGACGCTGTGCAGGCACAGGAGCAACAGAGCTGTCAGACGATAGAGCATTGCTTTATCCTTAAAGTCCACTTGTCATTGCAACAGACCCTACGCCAATTCGAATGCAATTAACGGTCATCTATCGAGCCAATTTTTCCGATAATTGATGCATTGAGGTATTTCGTAAGGCTCTGCTCCGTAGGCAGGTCAGATTTGTCCGTATTTGACGCTTGCCGAGTGCAGCAATGTCGGATCGCGACACCCGTCAACTAATTGGTCGTACCGAGACAAAAAGCATTGCTGTCTGCCACAGACGCACGTTAAGTTTCTTAACAGCGACAGTCTTGGAGGATTCGCATGTACTTGAATTTAACCCCGTTGAATGCAGACGAGCTGCCCATTCGTCAGTGCTTTGATGTCGACCAACCAATGCGTCCGGTATTGCATGACATTCTTCGTCGTGCGGCACGCCCGAACCCGGATGTCTACGAAGTCGTCCAAGACCTGTTGGCCTTGGCCCTTTGGGTGCCAATTCACAATGGCAAGAATTTATTGGCATGGCCTGTAAGCCATCTGATTGTGGAAGAAGGGTTCGCCTTGTTACCTGAACTTGTCTCTGCGTGCTCTGAGCACTCCATCAAAGTCCAGCTATATGATGGTCAAACGGTTAATCCGCTTGTTGATGGTCACAACGGAGCGACGGTCGTTCGGCTGGCCGGTTAGGCCATCAACTCAGTTGTCTTGGCACTCCAGCAAGTTCTTGCTTGAAGCGTTACAGTCGAATATTCCGTTCACTGATTTAACCCCAAGCAATATCCGGAAAGCATGCCCATTCCGGTCCTTACCGCCAGATATATACTAAGGTTCCATGTTGCTCCCAAGTGTAAACCCCACTCCGATCTAAAACCGGAGACACCTGCGAAGCCGCCTTTTCTATTTATTTTTATTTTTTATTATTTTTTGGTTTTGTTTCGGGGCGGAATGGTGTGAGCCAGGGAGAGTAGTGGTTGTTTCCTACTTGGAACCTTAGTATACAATTATGGTGTAGATGGCCAGTGAGGCGAACCTGATGGATACAGTACAGGCGATTAAATTAGCGTTTTACGAAGTGAACGAGGCGGTTAAGGCTCTGCGTGAGTACGTACTTGAGCAGCCTGTTGTGGCCAGTCACTTTTTTGAAATTCCGCCAGTGGCTCGCGAAGGTATTCGCAATGTCACCACCGCGATTAACGTGACACCGGTTGCCATGCCCATTGCGGTGAGCGCTTGTACCCGCGCTTATGGTCGTTTCTTTATGGCCAACGATCTGTCGACAAGCTATTCCGGTTTGTATCCAGGTGTCGTGCAGTTGCCTGCTGCTTGCCGTGACGACTTGGCTGCATTGCTCTTGCAAGTTGAGCACAAAAAGCATCAGTTCAAAGCACTGATCACCGGCGCTCGCAAACAAGGTCAAGCGCGCTGGGAGTTAGTGCATGAACAAGCCTTTGCCGGCGAGCTGCTCATGACCTTGCATGTCTATCGCCAGATACCTGCCCTACTCAATGACAGCATCATTCAGTCTGTTGGCTGGACCTGGAAGCGCCAACCGGTCAGGGAAAAAATGCCGCGAGGTGAAATGACCACACGGATCGCCATCCAGAAAGAGACTACCGATGATCCGCTGTTAGAGCAGGTGTTTGCCGACGCGATCACGGTGCTCAACAGGTTTGCCGAAGACCGAATGGTCTACAAGTTTTACCCTGATGTATTGGTGCCCATGGTTAATGTGAAACGCCAAGCCCCAGTACCGGCCAATGTGCCCGCCAAACAGATGAAAGCAGGTCACTTGCCGTTGTTGATTTGTTCGGACGCTCCGATCCGCTATAACCTCATGCGCAGCTACGTGCCCAACGGTGGACGTGTCAGGAACGATGGTCGAGCTGCTAAATGGCGGTCTGTGTATTCGCCATTGTCACTCTACGTGGCGGATTAAGCATTTCTTACCACCGAGTATGATCGACTTCAGGTGCGGTTGTAGCTTGAGCGGCTGATATTGGCGAAGTTACACGCCTTGAGCACACTCAAACCAAAGCCAACCAAGGATTGGGCACAGTCTTTTTTTGCTGCTGTCATCATTGCCGAAAACTCCAATCAAATCTGCCTCAGCTTAGGGGAAGTGGACAGATCGTGATAGTTAAGGAACGGCACTTATCCTATGTTGTTAAATGCTTTTCTGATAAGTTCAGGAGCGAAGGAATCCACTCAGAATAAGGAATTGTTTATGTTCAAAAAACTCTTAACCGGACTCGCCATGATGTCGCTAGCGACACAAGTGTTTTCCGCTGGTCGCGCAGAGAATGTTACGATTAGTGCCATTAAAGTCGTCGATAACGCTGTTTTCATTAAACTCGACGGGAAAGTAAGCGACCAACCAAAATGTGCAACCAACGTTGCCTACCCGTTTGCACTCTATACCGCAGGCGATATTTCGGCCAAGGTGATAGTGCTCAGAAGCAATGAACAACGAAAGCAAAGTAACCATTACCGGCTTAGGAAAATGTGTATCCACTAAAAGTGACGCGTTTCTCGATTATTACGACACTGGAAGTGAAGCGATTTGGGCGGTAATTGCTAGCGCACCATAATAATAATCGACAAGCCGCTGCCCTTCAGCGGCTTTTTACCCCTCTTTTTTTGCTAGCGGCCGATGAACGGGCTGACATCGACGATGTCCACCTCGTCTTTTTTTAGCAAATAGTAGTCACTAACCTTTTTCACTTCCGCGCCATACTTGTCCTTGATGCTGGCATGAATCTTAGTATGACGGCTGAGTACACTCGTTAGAGACCTTCCGCCATTGAAAAACTTCAATGGATATTTCGTTCCAACCACATAGAGATACTTTCGCTTTGACGTTTCATATTCAGCAAGCTCAAAGAAGTCTTTGAAAATGCCGTTTTGCCTGATGGATTCAGAGCCACCTTGCCAGTCAATGAACTTGTACTCAGCAATTCGTAAATTGGTTTCCAGATCGAATCTTCGCCCTGTGTTTCCCGCCCCAAGCGAGACACTTTCAACCAGCTCCCCCTCATCAAGTATTCCGTCCAGAGATTTGAGTATGCCTGCTGCGTGAATAATGACGTTGATCTGTCCGGCCAATCGTTTCACGCTCAAGGCAGAATCCATAAAACGGTCGTTAATCTGATTGGTAGCACAAAAGTCCGCAATGTTGTCCTGAGATGCACCGATGACGTCACTTTCAATCTTGGCTAGGCTTTCCGTCAGTGAGTCGCCTTGAAACCGCTCTAAGGCACGCAATGCCTCTTCAATTGTCATGATCTATTCCGTTGATTGGTAAGTCACTGTAGAGGGCGGCAGGCATTCTGGAAAAATCCGCCAAAATTTATATAACTTCATGATTATAGGGGTTTCGTACTCACTCAAAGTCGAATTTATACGGAGAAGCACCATAACATTCAATAACTCATATTTATCAACTGTGAGCTTTTGCAAGAGAACAGGTGCTCCCAACATCTCGAATGGTATGTATATACATAGTATGTACTACAGTACGAAATCATAATGTGATGATCGATTCCGTTGAATAGCAGTGAAGGCCTGCAACTCGACAGACAGGCCTCCGTTTCCAGCGACAACTCAGTCAAAGCAGCGCAATAGGGAAGCTTCGCTACTTAACAGCTCCATGGTGACCAAAACCCACGTAACCGACAAACGGCCACAAATCTGCCCCAAACTGCACACT
Organism: Neiella litorisoli; assembly: GCF_014773395.1. Taxonomy (GTDB): domain Bacteria; phylum Pseudomonadota; class Gammaproteobacteria; order Enterobacterales; family Neiellaceae; genus Neiella; species Neiella litorisoli. Next base: position 155,704 of record NZ_JACXAF010000009.1, read on the forward strand.
TCGGAGCATTTCAGCGTTTAAGGCCCAAACGGCACATCAACACCTATTTCAGCACCGTTGAGCAGAGTTCGACATCGTTCAGCATGAGCCACAGCACAACCCGGCATAAAAAAGACACGTAACAGCATGAAATAACGTGAAATTACCTAAATATGACGTAGTAAAAAGCCGCCCTTTTCAGCTAAATTACTAAGCATCGAAATGAATCGAAGCAATGAAATTGAGAGCGCACCAATGAGCAGAACCAAAGACCAATTTATCCAAGAGTTTGGCGGATTCGATGTTAGGGAAAATACAGTTATTACCCACGAAAGACTAAAAAAAGCAGCTGAACTGCAACGCGAGCCCTTAACGGCGGAGTCGTACAGACAAAATAGTGATCCAAAGAAATGGGGGATCGGCATGTAAGGTGTGTGGGTTTCACATTATCGACGAGTGTATTTGCCCATCATGAATCATATCTCTGCCTACTTAACTCAGAGCAGGCGGCAGCGAAGGCAAATGGCCCGCAAATGCGGGCGAGTGGATTGACTACCTTGGTCTAGAACCATGACGCTGTTAGCTATCCGCCACCCCAAGCTTTTGAAGGAACTCAGGGCCATATTTATATTGGCTGTTAATGCTGCTTAGTGAACCTGGGGCGTAAGGCTTAAATGGCTCGGTATAACTGCGGCGAATAAATGCGGTTGAACCGTTACGAAACTCAACATACAAACGGTCATCAGACATTACCGATAAAACCAGCGCGACCGTATCTACATGTAACTGGATATTGTACCCATGCCGGCGATGTGTTCTTGCAATCACAACATATTCGGGCTCTTTGGCGACACCGAGTGCATCGCAGAGCGCATCTTGCATCGTTTTTCTGTCACTCTTTCGGCGCAGATCAAGAGATTGATTGACAGCTAAAATCGTTTGGATGGTTTGCCATTCTGCCAAGAGATCGTTTCCTTATTGCCCTAAGAGTGGGTATCGAGTTGTTGCTCCCAACGCATAGCTATGGTGGCGTTTTGCAGATCAGACACTGAATCTAGTGTGTTTGAAATTAGCGCCTTCTTTCCCTTGGCCGAACGGACCAACAACTCGCAGTATGGACGCATTGCTTGACTCTCTAATCTGTCATGAATCGCTTTGGATACAGCATTCATCTGCTCGGACGTCAGTGTGCAGCACTTGCTATCAACATCAAGCTGCTCAGGCGTAATGCGTGTTTTGTAAAGATTACGAACGACAGGTTTCCAGTCATACGAGACGGTTCGTGCTTGCACAGTAACAGCAAGCTCTTGATTATCTTGAGCCTGCATCAACAGGAAATGGATATCCGGGACAGTTTCCTCGTCTAATGCCAATCGTTTGGCTCTGAGTTTAGTTTTATGGTTGAGCCCTTCTCCCCAAGAGGAGTTCAACGCCATCTTTTCAGTCAGCACAGTAATGGCAAGTCGTTTGCGATCATCCATCACCGCAACGCAATATTCGTGCTTCTCAGGAATGAAAATGAGATGGCCAGAGCGAACACTCTTTGCATCGAAACTATGACCAGTACCTTTTAGCCAAACAAATCGGCCTTGCTCCAACATTCCCGTAAGCCAATCGGTGTCGACGCCAAACCTTGTTTCTAAGCGCTCGCTGGCATGGTTGTGTACTGATACATCATTTGCCATAACTCCTCCTTGAATGGCAACTCTTAGCAACTAGTGGGGGCGGGAACCATTAGTGTATTTGTCATATTCAAGGCGCCCTGTGCAATTGGAGAACTGTCGTCCTAACAATGCTTTTCAAATTCTTTGCGGTGTATGTAGTGGTTACTAAATCGATTATTTGCCTCTACTGCTTGCAGCTGCGCATTGCTTACGAAACCTTCAGCTCCAACCATTCATGGGATTGTTCACCGCATTTGCCATACACATACTGCATCACCAAACGCGCGGCAGGTTACGACTGAATTCCTGCCTCCACTGATAGAAAAGGTTTGTCATTAAGAGGAATATGCCTCGCACACCAACTGACTTGGGCCATAGTATGCAAGATTCCGACTTGTCTAATCGGTCTTGATCCAAAGAGGATTGTAGGTATCTGAATCTTCGTGTTGCTTGGTCAACCTTTGATCCTTTCCAACCTGTTCTTTACAGAGTGAATCCATTTTACTTACTGCTTCAGAATAACCCTTAAGTTCAAAACTAATCGGCTGTTGATTTCCGATTTTTACAAGAACATTTTTTCCGCTGGATAACTGCTGAGCGAGCTTCTCAATATCGCCTTGCTTGTTGCTGTTAGTAGAACCTTCTTGCATGACTAAACGCAAATGCTCAACCTCTTTGTTAACTTCTCCGAGCTGATAGAAACTGAGCGTTTGATTAGAATCAACCCTGAATTTCAGGTTTCTAAGAAGATTACGGCTCCAGCCCTCTTTGGTGTCATGTATTACGACTCTGGGAGCGAGGTATTTTGCATATTTTTTGAAACCACAGGTCAAAGAAAGATATTTCCCATCAACTTGTTCGGACTTAAACGACGTGTATTTCTGGTCTGTGAATGGATCAGTTTTTAAGTTTTGCTGCCACTGAGCAACGGCAGAGTTGCTAACGAATACGAATATTGCAGGAACGATTAAACGTTTAAGCATGGTTACCTCTAAATGTTAAGCAGACGTTTTTGCTACTGCACTGAACCAAACATCTTCAGACCATTTTGCTGTGTTTTGACTTGTTCTGGCTTCTATTGAGCTTCCGATTAGTCCGTATGCTTGTTGAAGCACTTGATCGGCGCTTTCCCTATATGAACTCCTACTCATTTTAAGAGATTTGCCTTCAAGGTTTTTGATATAGATGTATTTTTCATCCTCTGAAACTTGGGACAGGATGCCAAAGTGATTCCATTTATAACCGCTCATATGGTTGCCTTAGTCCTGTTCGGACAGTTTTTCAACGCTAAATGTTGATTTGTAATCATCAAACACCATGCCGCATTCGTCATTTTCAGTAGCCATCAGTGCGCCAGTGGTAGCCAACATTAAAGATTTTAGGACTAGCTCTTTCTGGTCTTCAGAAGACGAAAATCGTGCCTCTAAAACATTAATGACTTCATCAACTGCATCGCTTACATCTGCCATTTGAAACCCTTTCTCTTAAAAATCCAAAATTCCGGCGATTCTGGCTTCGCTAACCAGAGCTTCAACATCAAAAACAGGGGTTGGGTCTAAGTCGCCTGAATCATCTTCTTTCAGCAAAATTTCGAATTGCCCACCTTCCAGACCTTCTAAAATCCAGTTGATTAGCTGCAACTTCTTTTTCTGGTTGAGGCGCATCGGTATTCCTTAGTCTATCGTTCGCTGATTTTTAGCTGCGGATTGTCATCTAGGAACTGCAAGCTCTTGTTGAGCTGATCTGCTAGTTCGCGTGCCGCCTCAATGCTGATTTCTTTCCGCAGTGTTGGTTCTGAACCGATGTAATCACCTCCCCGACCAAACTCAAGCAATACGCTTTTGACGACTCGCTTGCCGTTCTGGTTATCTTCAAGTAAAGACGCTTCTACGACCTTAACTGGTAAGCCTTGCCCCATTAGTTTTCCTTTAATCCTGATGCTGGCTGACAACTGCCATTGCTTTTGATGCACTTGCAAATACATCTGCCCACTCTGCGAGAGAAAAATCTTTTGCTAAATCTTCAGGGCGCACGTTTCCCGAAGCTAACGGGAAAAGTTCACTCACCGTTCTACGTTGTTTAATTTCTCTAATAAGATCTGTTGCAAATTTCTCTCGGCATTTTGGGCAAGGTACAAACTGAGTATTTTCCCAATCTGTTAATGGTTCGGGACTATACGGCACCCGATGATCCATGCCTGCTATCCACCAAGCCACGCAGCAGTTGGGATAACCAAAAGCCCTGCCCAGAATGGCATACGACTCGAATTGATTGGGCGAATCTAGCTGCATATCGGGGGAGTCCTTACTCTGAAATTTCCACGTTGACGTTATAGCCTGGCAGATCAATGCCGTTGCTATCCAACGATTCAATAACATAATCTACAATGTCGCTCTGCGACATTTCCCCAAGACCTGCTTCGATCAGCTCTGCCTTAGATGTTTGAATGATGATTTTCATAAATACCCGATTCCCTTGCTATCTCCAACTAGCAAACAAAGCTAACAATTCTCTATTTTTACTGTGCGCACGATTCCCGAACAACAGATTGTTTTCAAATTGCACTTGCTCAATACTTTCTTTTGACACCTTATATTTCGGCCCATCTTCTATTTCGAAGCACTCATAGGTATCGCGTTCCCCCACAAAGTTACATTCCCAAAAGAAGACCTCCTGTAACTCCTCTCCTGACTCAAAATCTGCCCAATAACTACCAACCATAAGTCCGCTTCCATCCTTATGCTTATCTAGCCAAGTAATGAGTGTTTTCCCATTTTCATTGTCCGCAAATGACGGCCTAATAATCATTGGTTCACACAGGTTTTCTGTCCGACTGCTAACTAACCGCTCGTAATAGCCTACTTCGTCGTTAAGCTTAAGGTGTTCTATTCTTTCTTCATAGCCATCCAGAAGCTTATCCGCCATGGCTTGAGGTACATATTGAGAAGAGTAGTTCCAACGCTGAAGTTCGAGTTGATCCCGCACCCAATAATCACTCATTACTTCGCCAACATGTATGCAAGTAATGATGGCCTCTAACTTAAGGCGCTCTTGTTCGATAGAGGAGTGTCTAGAGTTATCGCCCAAAACAAAAGGGCTAATCAAGAACAATAGTAACGATAACGTCATCAACGCTCTAAACATTGGGGGTTCCTTGTTAATTATTAGGCTGATAGTTAATAGTTAAATGAGCCACGCTCTCTTAGATCGAATAGTGCCGCTTTAATGATTTGAGAATTCGCATCATCTTTGATTGGAGATAAAAACAATGTTAGTGCGACTTCTTCAACTGCCCGCGTCATGCCTAGCGCCTCGATTTGCGTTTGACTTAAATAGCAACAAACCGCCTGCTGCAAATCCGCTTGGCTATATGACTCACGCTCAATATCTGCTCCTTTAGACACGCTGCTCTGATTGAGCACGTCGACGTCACATTTGACGTGCTTGCCAGTGATTGCGTGTGCAAACTGCTCGGCAGTGAGAGTGACTTTACACACGCCATCACCTTCACGATTTTCGACTTTCATGAAAAACTCGCCGTTCGTGGATTTGCTGATCATTACAGCACCTTGCTCTTGGCCCATTGCCGGTTTCCTTGTTCGCTAATCTTCAAAAAGTTTTTCTGCACCAATCAACGGGATCAGTCGCATTAACACATCATCCATCACACCACTTTCAGCAGTCGTGATCAGCTTGGCTTTTCGGTCAGCCCATGCCAACGTTTGAATCAAGCTAGCGGCAACCACCGACGGTTTATCTAAATTTTTCACCGGCACCTCAGTTGGGCCACCTCGGACGCTGGTACTAATTGGACAGATGATCACGAGGCCGGTGCGCTTGTTATATTCTTCGCTCGACAAAACAAGAGCTGGCCGACATTTGCCAATCTCTCGCCCTTTAGTTGGCTCAAAATCAAACCAAATTATGTCGTTGCGTTTGGGGGTAAATCCTGCCACTACTCGCCAAGCTCCTTGCCTGATACTGTCGCCAATTCATCCGCATGAGCCGTAAAAGCATCCAAGCCATTAACCAACTCTGCCTCGCTAAATGGAAAACGTTTCTTAGCCTTTGGTGCAGGCGCAATTACAAGCTTTCCAGCTTGAATCTGCACATCAATCTCAGCACCTTCGGAAAGCTGCAACTGTCGAGCAAAAGCAGCAGGAATAATACTTCCCAAACTGTTTCCGATTTTTCGCACTTGGGTTCTCATTGAAGCACCTGTATGAACATTGTTATTACATTAGTGATTGTACGGACTTTGAGTGGAGTGTCAACATTGTTATAACCTTGATTCCCTATTCAAAATTGTGGGCTACTACAATTAACCACAAACAACTAAATTGGCTTGGTGTGTTAATGCCCTGCAAAGTCTATTTGATAGTTAATGACCTAAATGGGTTCATAAAAATTGGTATCAGCTTCGATCCTCACAAACGAAAAAAAGCACTTGAAAGCGCTTGTGGCTATCGGCTGCGGTTACTTTCCGCTAGAACTCCGAAACGAGAAGCTAAAGAGGTAGAGAAAGAGCTTCATTTACTCTTTGGTGAAAACCGGCAGCTAGGAGAGTGGTTTAGCATAAGCGAAAGCGAAGCTAAGGCCGCATTATTGAAAGCTTGCGGCAATGGCATAAGCTGTACCACTAACACTAAAAGTTGGTGGCAACGTCGACATTTAAGGCGCAGGCGTTAAATCTTTATTGGCGCTTTAGTTTGGTAAATATTTTGGTGTGCAGCGTCAAACGCGACCAAATCCAAATCAGAATAAACTAACTGTGACTCAATACAGGTGTGACCTAAAACCCCCTGAATTGTTTCTTGATCTACTTGTTTTCGTCGTAAGGCATCAGTAACGCTACGCCGCCCTGAATGGCTTGAGCATTGTGGAAACCCAAAATGCTGATGCAGTTTGGAAAGGTGAGTTTGTAAGTTTGTGAAAACCAAATAGTCTTTTCCTTTTGACACCTTTCGAGTCGGAGCCCAATGCCCCCATGCGCCAGCATAAAATCTCGGAAACACGGGGCTATCGGGGTTTAGCCCTCGATAGCGTTTAGACGTTGTGGCCATAATGCTTTTTTCTAAACGGAGGTTAAGCCATGCTTCTAGCGCATTACGTTGTTGATGGACGACGACCGGAGCAATAGTGGGCAAACTTCCTTTTGTGGCTGCGGCACGAATCCGTGTCATCGCACAAAGCTGACCGTTCGGATACAAAGCTTCTTTAATCAACCACCCAGCCACTTCTACAGCACGAAAAGCAGACCCATAGCACATCCATAACATGCACTGATCACGCGCCACCAGCACCGGATCTTTATCCTTTAGATCTAACCGCATTAATAGGGTTTGAAATTCTTTCGGTGTGATCACCCCCGCCTGCTTTGGTCTCCAGCCAGAGGGAGGGTGAAGTATTTTGCTGAGTGATCCGACCAAGGCTATTCCCCCAATTTCAGTAAAAGCCTTTCTCAAAGCGTTTTTGAACACTCAGATAACAATAGTCAATGAAACTGGGGGGAGTAAGGAAACGCGAGAGTATGAATCTTTGCTAGCCCATAAGTCACCCACGAATTAATTCCCGTTAACGTCGCCGGGCAGTAATAACAAACCCAACAGTCGAGGTTCCCGATTCATGATCTTCGGAACCCTTAAAGGCAACGTAGGCATGGATTGGCGTGACAGATACAACATCATATCCATCCTCTGCTAGCGCGTTTGCTTCTAATTCAATCGTTTCTCTAGCGGTAGCAAAGTCAATTTTCAGCCCGTACTTTAGGCCCTTTAGCGTCTGATCACTTTTGACACGCTCACACCCAAGATCAATGGTCCGGCAAACCACCCGCGGCTTTGCGTTGAGTTCCTTTAAAAGCAGCGTTGTGGCCTGGGTTTTCATGTTGGTCACTTTGCTTTCCGCAGAAAGGTAACCTTGATTGAATAAGGCTTGAAGCTGTGACAAAACCAATGGGCCTGTTATGCCACTGGGTAAACTATCCAAAACCATGTAGGTTGGCTCTCCCACTGGCGCAGAGATATTTAGGTGCGAGATCGTATTTGGGGCATGCTCAAGCGCTGCTATGGGTTGCTCTTTATAGCTTGGTTGGACTGATGGTGGGAGATCGTAGTGTGGCACTTCCACGGAAGGTGCCACCTGCTCACTGACCGCATTATCTGCTGTTTGCACAATACTGCTATGGGATAAGCGATGGACAATGTCACTTAATGACTTATGTCGAGCAAGAACAAGAGAGGCTGCTGCAAAGTCATCGCGGCTGAGCATTGTTTTTTTCGCTAACATGGTGCGTTCGTCAATCTCCCCCTCTAAAACCATCTTGCGTATCGTATTGCTATCAAACGGCCCTTCGCATGCGCCACTTGGTTGCTTGACATAAAGGCGAAGATTATTGCTGGTCAAGGCCATTTTTTCCCCCTAGCCGTTCGTCCTGTTCAAACCAACGTTTTGCACCAAGCAAGTAGCCTATTCGCTGGCCAGCCAATGCAAGGCGCTCAACTAATCGACTATTCAAGGTATCTAACCGCTGGCCTTTGGCATCATTGAGCAGCAACCGAGCCTGTGCAACGGATTCAGATGCCAGTGTTTGCAAATCAAAACCGGCATCCGTCTGCAACTCGATATCCAAGGAATACGACTCAAGGTTATCGGGCAACGATGGCCAATGACCGGAGCGTAACGCCTGCTCAAAGCTTAATTTGCAACTCACCGCATCCTCTTTTAAGCAAAGCTGTTGCTCCATCGGCTGACGCGCACAACTGCTATATCGAAGGACATTGAATGGATGGTGAGCTTGGATCACCAAGTAACTGACGAGCATGAGGCTGACGGCCCGACCGCTGGTATCACGATCATCGCCGGCCGCTTGGGCAAAGACGTTAATGGCTGCAAGGTTGGGAGCATAGCCATTGTCTCCGCATGAGGTGTACATCGCTTGACGCGCTACCACCAACGCGCCGCGCCCATTGGTGAGCTCTTCCAACGTTAACCCGCTATAACGCCGAGCAAGTTTTGGCATCGTTGCGCCCAGTAATTCATACAGCTTAGCGATAGGTTGTTGCTGTTGCCGATCGAGCCACACCATCGTCCATGTGAGCCAGCTACTATTCGGGTGCGATGCCTGTATGTCACTCAGTTCAGGCTGCTGAGTCATCGGCTGGCGCAAGATCTGCTCTAGTGCACTCCGCCGAAACCCATTGAGATAATTATTGGCTGTCTCAGCACTGAGAACGACGGCGTCTTCATGCCATTTGGCATAAGTTGTTTGGCTCAGCAGAAGGAAACTGACCATCACTGCAACTGGCCAACACCTACCAATCATAGCTTTTCTCATAAAGCACCACCTGCTGGTAAGCTTCCATCACACGATACAGGTACGTCACTCTAACTCTTGGCGTTCTTGAGTTGTAATCACCAACGCCTTCCCACAGCGACCCGTCGCGCTGTTGGATCTTGCGGTCAAGAAACCACATGGACACTTGAATGCTGGCGCATGGATCAAACACTAAGGATTTGGCATCGATATCCGGAAAATGCTGCTGGATCAGAGGCAGATTCATGGTGTTTATCTGGGCAACACCTAAGTCATAGGTGCCATTGGTATTGGCTTTAATCGTTCCTACGCGGCCGCCTTCGACCATCAACATCGCCTTGGCAACCGCTGGCGGGATCTCATACGCCGTGGCGTGCTGCTCAATGCAGCGCTCCATTATCTGCGGATTGGGTTCATAGGGCTCGACGCCCAACGCCAAAAGCATGTCAATCATAACTGTGCCAACGACCCGTTTGCTTCAACGACCATAGCATGCCAGCACGTTGGCCAAAGGTTGGGTCAATTACCCCAGCAAATTGTTGAATAGTTCACCAATTAGTCAGGCTTCATTTTGCTGTAATAGCCTCATAGCAAGGAGTTGATGATGGAAATCGGCCAAACAGTCTTATTTGAAATTGAGTCCGGCAAGGAATTTCGCGCAACCGTCACCAGAATTGACATCACCACCAACGAAGCATGGGTTGAAGATGAACGAAAAACACCATGGCGTGGGCCGCTGGATAAACTGCGGCCTTTTAAACCTGAGCCTTCTTAGCGCGACGGCTCTCGCTGATTACGCCTCTGTGGATCCCCTTGGGGCATCAGTGGCGCATCGGGTTGCAAACGATCTGCAACGCCATTTGGACAGTCAGTGCCAATTGCAGCTAACCAAGCATGAGATCATGGCCAATGCACCTGCGTTCGGTCAGCTCGCGGCCATCCTGCTATTTATCGACGATGAACAGCTTTATGCCCGTCAATTGGCAAAAGTTTCGTGCCCAATCTTGTCGTTTGCAGACGCCGTTCAAGCCCCAACACTAAAGGAGCCAACCTCATGATGCCTTATCACCACCGGCTGATCACTCATAACACCATCGTTAAGGGGGTCGCAGGTTTCTTCCTGATCTTGGGCATCATTGGTACCTGGCTGTACTTGGTCAACTACACCCACTACGGTACGCATTCATGGACGGTACTCGCGCCATGGGCAGTCGTTGCAACACTGGCAGGGCTTCGCGTTGTCATCAATCGGAAAGGTGAATTTTTATCCAAACAGTTGGACTGGTATGGTTTGCGTATCGGCCGGCGCTCGCAAGTCCGACTGACAACACCAGTTATTGAACTCACATCAATGAGCCGTCAAAAAGAGCTAGGGTGGCAGATCGGATACAAGTCACCATGGTTCATTGAGTCAGTCGCCCCCGACGATCACCATAACCATTGTCAGCGCCTTGCTCTGTTATTGGATTATCCCGTGCAACTCCCCTGTGAGCGAGTAACTGAAGTAGCGTTACAACCGCCCATGCTCAACCAGTAGCGCTTCATACCGGCCACTGCAACCGACAGGTGTTTTCGCTCGTTTTAATAGTGCGAGAGGTGGAGGCGCATTGCTCACACCTCTCACGGCACCACATGCTGGCGGGCAGGAAAAGCAGCAACCGTTTCAACTGATATCTCTTTTGGCAAGATGGCTAGTAGAGTCACCTGCTTGTTCGAGCAAACTGCAAACGTTCGACGACTTGCTACATTCGGATCATAAAGGCTGCCACCAGCAACCGCCAATGCACTCGTGGTGTAGCCACCAATATTGACTTTGATCAGCCCTTCATCAGCTCCCTGCAGAAGCGCACGATACATCCCTAAGTAATACAAATCTGCGTCGGACAGTGGTTTGTGTGCGCCAAGCTGTTGCTCAAGCTCTTCGATGCGCCATTTGTAGAAATGTGCAACATGGCAATCTTGGGTGTAGCCGTCTTGACCTGCTTTGGTCTCTATTCCTGCCACCGAAAGGATGGACAAGATTGGCTGATCATCGAATGTCCAGCTTACGGGAATTGACCAACGAACCCGATCAGAACCATGGACAGTAGCATCAAGCTCTCCGGTAGTGGCACCAGCAGCGACCATCATGTGATCAACAATCGGCATGATAATGTGCCGCCGAGCGATGTGTATCGCTAGCTTATCCTGTTGCGCCACCAGCGTGGCTTTGTCCTGCGCTTCACCCAATGCCTGAGCAGATGAAACAGCCGTCGGAACGGTTAACACTGACGACATTGAATCGCGAGGTTGAATATCGTGATACGCCAAAGGTGACGACGATGTCGCCGCATTCGGGTTCGTTTGGCGAAGCGCTGCATTTTCAATGCGAAGCGTTGCTACTTCTTGTTCTAGCTGCGCCTGCCGCATGGCTTGTGATTCATTCTGCACTAATGCGCTGTGATAGGCCTTGGCAAGTGAATCATCATAGTGCGCTGTCGCGGTTGCCACGTGGCGATAACGCCCGTCTGCAATTTGCTCACTGAGATAGCTCGTATTATCAAGGCGCACCAAATAACTCGCTATTTGATGCTGAATGCTGGCCAACTGTCCTTCGTTGAGCCGTTTAACATCCACAGCCAAAGTCGTGATCGCCTGGCTTGCTTGGCGGCGCATTTGGTCATCGAGCGTGGCTCGCTCTGAGGTGGTGATGGTAGTATTTGTGCTATTGAGCTGTGCTTGAACCACCAGCTCAGCAGCATGAACGGAGCTGCAAAGGCACCACAGCATCGTCCATAAAAAATGCTTCATGACAATCTCCGATTTTGGGAATCTGCTTCTATTTCAACATACCTACAGATTCCCGCAACCGACCGATTTATTCGCTATCAAAGTCCTGTGCTTGAACCTCTCGGACCAAACGTACATAGCGGTGCTGATTCACGTCTCGGACAAATTCAGCGCCACTGACGAAATCGATGACTCGACCATTCAAGCTGTCATTGACCTTATCATCCGGTGTGGACGAATACGTGACAGCATTTGGGGTGCTCGGAAACACGGTATCGTTAATAGCGGGACTGTAACAGCTGCGCTCAACAATGGTTTCCAATTCCTTGATGTTGGGCAGACGCCATCCGTCAAATCCACCGTAGCTCTCCGCCTCAGTACCGGCATAGCCATTCATGGCCTCCTCCCATGACTCGAAATGCGTAGGCTGACCACCACAGGAGCGATTATCTGCGTTCCATGTTTGCCCCACGGTGCAACGTTGCCACATCAAACCTGTGCGAGCATCCACCACAATACCGTCATGGCTGAAGACATACTGTTCCAGCTGATTACTCGGTGCGATGGTGGTTTTACAGATCTGAGCCATCGCCGATGAGCTGATCAGTGTCACTGCTAACAAGGTGCAAATTCTGAATTTCATGACTCTCTCCTTACTCTGACGCTCGCATTGCGCGAACAGGGTGCGCAATCCCTTTATGGCATAACTTGGTCTCTCCGGTCGCACTATCCACACACCAGACGGACCCTTCATTATCTGCCACCGGGGAGCTGGTTAGATAAGCCCCTGTTTGAGCCGGTTTCGCGAATGTTTCAGCTTCCGACCAGACTTGCTCAAACTGACCATAGGTACCAGTTACCCAAATCGTCTCGGTCAGCGAAGAGGCGCCAAACATTCTTGCGTCGTTCGGCATAAATTCCGGATCGAGTAAGTCAGAATTGTTGATTTCTAGGTTCATTATCGACTTCAACTCACTCGCGTTCGGGAGGCGCCAATCATTGAAGCCACAAATCGCCAGAGCATTCATCGCTTCGATGTACTCTGCAGTCGTGCAGAACCGTACATCGACATATGAAGCCATGTCGCGCGTCGGGAAGGCACAATTTTCACTGATCGGCGTACTGAAATTGGTAAAGCTATCACCCGTAGCGCCTTTGCTGCCACCGTTATTGGTGTCGTCGTCACTGTACCAATAGTAACCATAGTTAGCCGCTCGCCAGTTAAGATGTCCGCTCGCCTGTGCACTAAACGCCGGATAGTCCGGTGTAGAGCGATAATCAACCATGGTGCAATCAGCATCGTCTGATCCATCTCGACAGTAGGCTTTTTCGAACTCCGGCCTAAAGTACAACCGCCATTCATCATCGGTCATTCGTGAAGGAAGCATTTGCGGTGACTGTTTCACCTCCGCCACAACGCCTGACACGTTATCTTGAATGCATACCCATGAGCTGGCCGAGTTGGGCAACACGTTGCCGTGAATATCTAACTTGGTGAATGAAAACCCTGCCGTGCCATCTGAGCTACTGGGCTCCGTCGCATCGCGACCATGCAAAGCATCCTCTAGCGGCTCACCAACAAGGGTTTGCACCCCTGTATCGTTGACTTTGGCTCGGCCAGTGATCACCAGAGAGTGACTTGAATCTTCACCAATAACGCTCAATTGGGGTGCGGTTAACTCAAATACAACCGTCTTGCCCCCTCTGGGCACGCCATCATCAATGATGGTCACTGGCACCGACAGAGATTGAGTCAAAGGTGGAATCGTCACAATGTCGCTGGGCAGTTCAAAATCAGCGCCTCTGCGACCCGTCCCACTTGTGTTGAGTCGGACTTCTGTAGTCAATGCGCTAAGGTGGCTCATTTTTACTTCCAAGAGCGCCTCCCCGCCCGACACGCTGACAAGCGATTCTTCCGCCACAAACTCTAAAGCAGGCACCGGATCGTCGTCTCGAATGGTGATAAACACTTCACTGTTGGTGCTTGTAATCACCATCCCTTCACTGGGTGAGTGCAATTGCAATTTCAATCGGCGATCTTGTTGCAATATATCGTTGCCAATCGTATTCACTGAAAACGTCGCTTGCCGTGAGCCTGTTTCGAAGATCACCTCTTTGTCAAAACCGACATAGTCAACGCTCTCAATGGCCGAGTCGTCAACTGTTCGCACATTGACTCGATACTCCGTTGTAGCCACCGAATCCAATCGCAAACCGACAATTAATTCTGAAAACTCATTTAGCTTTCCTTCGGTGACATTGTCGCCACTCATCGAAACCCGAACTTCGGGGATCGGTGTGGCTTCGACGGTCAACTCTTGCTCTAGCGTATTTTTTGCCCCGTCATCATCTTCAACGGTCAGCTTTACCATATAGACACCTGGCTCAGCGTAAGTGTGCTGAACGCTGGAGCGCGTTGCTGACTCACCATCACCAAACTCCCACTCATAGCTGGCAATCCGGCCGTCACTATCGCTCGAATCACGACCATCAAAACTGACATCTTGATAATTGGCATCGATACTAATCGTCGCGACAGGAGCCACATTCGAACCTGTTGGATTGGTCGAATTGCCGCCACCATTACCTCCGCCTCCACCACCGCATCCAGTTACCACCCCAAGAATGCTGATGGCCATGACGCTCATAAGAAACTTGTTCATTGGTCAATCCTTTTGCATTAATTTCTCGAGTCATACTAGAGAGGCAACCAGCGGATTGAGGTCAGTTATCGCTTCGATTAGGTACAAAGGTGACGCTTTTTTACGCTTGCCGGAACTGAGGCGTGGCGTGGATGGGCGATTGTTCTCTATGGGATGCATTTCCGGCAAAAACAGCGTATTAGTTGACCTAACTTTTGAGGACTGCAGGAGTATTCTAGAGCCACGGTGATCGACGGAGTGGACACTACAACATGCATCCAACACTATTCTCTTTACTCGCTTTTAGTTTGTACTCAGCAAATATGGGCGAAGCACTTAGCGTACTGAGTCGTTACTGGTCGCTATCGTTCAGCCCAACCGTTTTCGATACGGTGATGCTCACAATTGGCGTCTTAGGCTTATTATCATGGCTGGCTAGCTTTGCATGGTCTTTGATTGAGGAACGACGAAACCCTCAGCCGCACTGCTAGCTCTCTTGGTACTAAGCATGAGATATAAAAAAGGCGCTGTCAGAGCGCCTTTTTTAATGTGAGTTGTTCATTCATTGCGTTGCAATCGCTAGGTCCGAATCAGGCATCGACTGGCCTTCTGCTTCCACTAAGGTTCCTTCTGCCACAGCGACTCGCTCAGCTTCTCGTTGACGCTTCTGCTCAAGACGGATTTGTAAGTCATCAAACGCTGCTTTAATGGTAGTGTCATGGGCAGCCGATTTGCGTTGTTTCAATACCTGGTTGAATTCATCATATGGCAACTTCAGCATAACAAATGCGTGATAGGCACCGTCTACGACACGGACTTCTTGCGAGACCACGTCGTAACCAACAACCGAGACATCTGCCACCAACTTATCGATTAATACCGTCGTTTGCTCATGTACATCACCATGCACACCTTCTTGGACAAACATTCGTTCAGAGCCAGACAGCTCTTGTTCGTACTGTTTTGCCAGCTCAAATTCGGCAAACACCTTCGCTTTACGAAGCGCCATCCCATACTGGGAGCTAGTGCTCATCGCCACACCATAAAACCCAGTTGCGTCAGCCTTCGGTGGATCCAACATCCAGTCCGGTGCTTGCTCAAGCTCTTGCTCCAATCGCTCTTGCTCTAATTCTCGACGCTCTTCTGCTAACTCAGCCCGCAGCATCTCCAAGTCCGCTTGCTGTTTCACTAGATCTTCTGCTGTGGGTGTTGAACTGCATCCTGAAAGCAGCGCGAAGCCAACTCCCACGATAGCTAAAACTTTGTAATGCATAATGGTCACCTTTCGTTATTTATGGTCTTGCACCACTCTATGCTCACACAGCTTTAAAGTGGCGCAACCGCCAATTTTTCGAAAAGTTTTGTCCGTTAGCACAACCAATTTTCGAAAAGCGTTTTTGACAACCTGATTCGAAAACGAACTGTTGCTAGCCGGTTATGCGGTTTTCGAATACCGTAACCGCAATTTTCGAAAAACGTGTGGGCCAACACTAGCGAAGAGCTTGTCACCCAAAACAACAACAAATGCTGCTCCGCCCACAATACTTAATACCCCTATAACCGAGGCTAGCAGCCAACTCAGGCCCAACAACAGGAATCCGTTCACCCGAGCGGCCCAATCACCACCCATTAACGCAAGTGCTCCAATGGCTAATGCCACCATCAGTAATCCCGAAGGGCAATGCTTCAGATCAGCACGACTCGGCACCATAAACATACCGATGGCGCAGACACCCACTATCGTCGATACAGTGCTCATGCTGTCGATATGAAAATTGGTCGCTACTGATTGATAAAGCTTCCCAATATCGGCCAAATATTGCTCTAAAGAACGCGACTCTAACATGCCCGTCACAGCAGCATTCACCAAGTCCACTCTTGGCAGGCACATCGATGCGGCGCAATAGATCAGCGCTATACCCGCAATCAGAGGAGCAATACCAATAAAGAAATTCCCGATCATTGGCCACGGTCGTCTATTCCAACTGTGTTCAACAAAACCACTAGCGTACTGAGAAGGACTGGGCGAAAACCAAACAATCCGATGGATCTTATGACCAAACACAACGCAGGCAATCGCATGTGCCAGTTCATGGAGGGGCACTCCAATGGAGGCGATGAAGAGATACGCAGGTCGCCCCATGTACTTCACCAGTACACGGATCAACGAAAGAGTGGCCACTTGGAGCATTTGCAGTAACACCACAATTGCGCCAATGTAGCCCAACACAGTTAGGCCCCAGCTGACTAAGCCTTCGTCCATTTGCTTTACCGAAGTTTTAACGGCGCGAACAAATCCAATTCGATGTCTCTCATGACACCAAGATACGACCGGTAATGGTACCCACGAGCAAATTCGCTGTACTCACCGGTCATTTCGAAAAAACGCGCGAGTTCGGTCACAGCGTATCGACCAATCGTTCGATTAGGCAACACCACCATAACTCCGAAAATCTCGGCGCCCTCTGCTTGGATTACCGCCCCTAAAGCACCTCGACGGCAGTATCCATTATCTTCTATGCAGCGCAATATCGCGCCCTTATCTACGCTCATCACTAAAAGCCTAACAATTCGAGCGTTACAAAAAAGGCCATTTATCTTCCCAATTCATCATTTTTTTCGGCCTGACATTTCTAATCAATAATGAATAATTATTCTTACATTCTATGCAGAGATCCGATTATGCGTGTTCTTATACCAGTTTTAGGCGCGTTGTGCTTACAAGCCTGTGAGCCAGCTCAACCATCCCGTGCAGATCATACCACTCCGTACCATGGTCACTGGGTCTCGTACTCCGGGATTTGCACAAACGAAGAGCCTGGCGACATCGCCACTATTTTGTGGAATGAGTCTGGTTGGTCTCAGCAAGGGTTCTCCGTTTCGAACCTGATCAAGCTATCGACGTTACCAGAAAACTCCACACTACGAGACACCTACAACACGAAACAAGCTGACTGCCAAGCAATGCCTGACTTGTCTGTGCTGGACAAGGCTGAGCTGGTGCAATTTACAATATTAGATGTTGAATATCAGGGGGTTGTTGTAAGTCAAACGAACCAGAATAAGCAACCGACGCAGTGGCTACTTATCCCAGACGTTCAGAATCGACACTTTATTGCTTACCAACGAATGAATGGTGCCTGGGTTACTTCGAAAAAATCAACACGCTCATGAGTCGACAATTTGGTGTCAGCAGGCTCGCCGAGTACGCCGCAAATCCCTCTCGGTATTGCAACGCGAAAGGTAAGGCTCATAACCCAACTGCCGCTCGCGAAGGCACTCGTGCACACAATCGAGCAGGATCCTTACTATCTTCCGAACGTGTATTCCTTTTCATCATTGCCCTGGTGCTCCTATGGCTAATGACCTAATCATCGGTACTTTTCTCGCCTGCGCTATATTCGCGGTGCTTCACGCTCACATCCGAACTTACCGGATACGCCAGCTTTTTCGTGTGCCTTGGTATTGCCTGCTTGTGGGCTCTGATGTAGGGGGATCCCGTTCGAAAATCACGTTAAGGAGTTGTGGCTTAATTGGATCGCCAGATGCGCTGTTTTTCGATCCATTCCACTGGTCTTGGATCGTTTGCGAATACAAAAGTCGCAAATTCTCAGGCTACTACAGCCTCAAAGAGCGCTATCAGATCCAATTATACTTGCACATGTCCCGCCGATTTTGGTGTTCCAATGTAACGGGGCGCTTAGGTTATCGGGGCGGGGTTTTATTGGTGCCCTATGAACAAGAGATCGTGACTCATCTACTACGCCTGCGGAACGAAGCGATTCATGCATCAAGTCAACACGTGCCCGCTGATGCACGACCGCTTCATCAGCGCACTACGATACCGCGCACTGTCTACCCGACACTTGATAGCTAATTCGAATCTTCTTTCATCAACAGGGGTTCAAATCGCCCCTGCAAGCTGTCTGGCAACGTCGATCTGAACTCCATTACAAAGTCATAAATCCGAGACTTAACCAATGGCGCAGGCTCTCCCAAGGGGAATGTTCGAATATTCGTCGCTTGCCGCTGGCGAATGGCGATATAAATACGGTCAATAGAGGGCAGCTGCAACTTCATTGAACTATTCGAGTCACTGTCTACCCCGAACTGCTTCGATGACTGCAGCGACAATTGCAAGTCCAATATCGCTCGCCGAACCGTTGCACTCTCACAGCGTTTCGCCAGCCATAGTCGGTCCACGATCATCGTGTTACCGGCCAGCATGTCGCCCGACAAATTCTTCAATGCATCACCAACAGCTTGCGTGCGCCAATGTCCGGCCAAGACGCTGGTAATTTGCTCAAGCGTTCCTGCTTGGCCTACCCCAGTCAATAAGAAGCCTTTCGCGCACCCAAGCAGCGTATAACCACCTTTTTCGCGGCGAGCCACAGTCGCTCTGAATTGCTTAAACTCAATTCCATCACCCAACACAGCAGCAATAGCTGTTGTAACGGGCTCTATGTAAGTCCAGCTGACCAGCTCACTATCAACGTCCCATTGATGCTCATTGATGAATAACGCCATTCCCATACTTTCGGTGATCACCGCGGAGTTAATCAGCCACTCATACATCAGCTGAAATACTTCGGGCGCCTCATTCATGTATTTGAGCAGTTCGGGATCACGAACTATCTGATAGGGATGTTCACGATTTCGAATGAGTTCTTTGCTATCTAACCGAAACAGGTTCTGCTCCACTAGATTTCGAAGCTCAGGATATTCATTAGCAAGCGATTCGTATTCGGGGTGTTTTGCCAATGCTTCTTTGAAGGTTTCCACATTTGCGGAATACAAGGCTGGCGAGAAGTCCATGCCTTCGGTTTTTACAACAGATGAGACCCGTGACGAGACACTAATGTCAGGATGCACACTACTCATATCCTATCCATGCCTCCGTTTTTTTCGAAATGTAAACGTTGTCTCAACAAATATGTTAACAGGTTTTATCAAATCAACAGGTGTTCGTCTATAGGCTATTAAGCTAGTCAAAACGCTATGATTTTAGGTTCGAAAAATGTGCAGCGAGCCGCTTACAACTACCTGTTGCAATACCCACCGCTGTTTTGTCTGAATCCGAATACGAGATCATCACCGTGGCCCCTTCTTTGGTAACGCCTGTAATGAAAAGCTCGCCGCCTAACCGAGTGTTTTCCGATCGGTTATTCAGGACACGATAGGCTCGGAGCCGCCCATCAATATCGGCTTGGACTACTTTATAAATCCACGATTTTTCCACTTTTGTGTTCGTGATTAAATGTAACGTAATATTTCGATCAGCCAGAGTCAGCGCATGCTTGCCCTCTCCAAACGATGTATTGGTATCAACCAAGTCGCATTCCCAGTTGATGACTCTTTCGACTGCGACGCTCATCGTTGGCAACAGTGTCCCAACAACCAGCAGTGCCCGTAGCAATTTCATGGCTACCCTCCATAACACCACGTAATAGTATCGCTAGGGGAACTAAAAACAGGTCAGTTATGGGGTTTATTCATGCCATTTGCTGTCGTTTACGCAAAAAAAAAGCGACTAAGAAATTCTAGTCGCTTCAAGAGGTATTCATGTGAGTTTATCCAGGGTTCGAGCAATACGATTCCTATCAAATCGTCCGCTTAAGGCCAAATCGGTTTCCACCATCAATTCACGGCGGATTCGATTCTTGTAACTTTCCCCTGTTTGCTCCTTTAGGTGTCGAACATAGAACTGCTCTAACGCCATATAGTACTGAAGATCATTTAATGCATCTTTCAGCTTCCGTTCTAGTTCGGCACGTTTATCTTGACGTCTACCAATGAAGTAACGAGTCAAGTGCGGGATGGTGGCAGCGACAATCGCTGAAACCACAATAGCGCCAGCACCAAGCCACGAGGTATTGATAGCGGCAGGTGAGGCATAAGCAGCACACGGCAAACCAATGGCTGCGATGGCAACTGCAAGTACCATGAGTCGTCGCTTATTCAACGAGCGCATAACCACACTCCTCGCATGCTTCGACCACACAATGCTGGTGCTGATCTTGATTTGGGCATTGATTGGCCACTCGGTCCATTTGCCCTTCACTGAAAGCGTGCCAGAACTCAGCATTCGCCTTGTCGTAGAACAAGCCAATATGATCCAAAACGTCATTCACCAGAACGACTTGCGAATCACTTAGTTCTGGAATCGTTTGACCAGCAGCGAATCCTAGCGATTCGAAACGATGCACCAATTCAAACGGATCCTGCGGCGCCATCAGCTCTAATCGATCACAAGCCCTGAACACCGCAATGTCTCCTTCCAATGTCGCTAATTCGGCAATTAATTGAATCACGTTGCTCATCTCTGTCCTCCCATTTCTTCATAACATTTAGAAATGAGGTCCTGAAACGAGTAGCAATTGCTGCAGCAATAGACCCAAGTTCGGCCTTGAACAAATACAGCGATTTGGGTTAATCGCCGATTCATCCAATAGCCTTTTTCTACATCGCCGGTTAAGTACAGCCAGTCAGCGCTAAGTTGAACGCGCTCCCACTGCTCTAATCGAAGATTAGTTGAGCCTTCCACGACCGTGAACTCCAAATCTTCCGATTCAAAATCCTCTGTAAATATTTCGCGGAACCAATCAACACAACGGCTCAATGTCGTCGCTATCGAAGTGGCTGTAGGTAGATGTAATGCAGTATTCATGATGTCTCCTCCAAGAGAACAAAGGAGACTTCACAAAGGCCCAAGGGCACTTCATAAAGTCCCCATGGGGTTTTAGCAAACGAACCGAGCAGCGATCTCACCCTGCTGCAGTGTTTGCAATTCAATGAGCTCAGACACGAGCAATGGCGGCTCGGAACTCTGTTGCTTGACCAAATGCTCTGGCAAAGCGACTTCGTTCTCGGTCACCACATTGGCATCCCTCGCAATGCTGTCAGCCTGCTCTTTCGAAAACAGACCCGCTTCTGCCAGATCGTCCGTATATCCATAACAACCCGGCTTCCACCACATTTGGCGGCTCAAACAATAAATCAACCAATTCATTGCAAGCGCCCTCCAAGTGTACTGATGGTCACCGCATGAGCTGACGCTCTCTCGATTGCTGCGCGATGCATGTAACTATCAAACGGGTGTCGATCCGATACCTTCATCCAATAGTTCATATCTCGCTGAGAGCGCTCAATAACAACTTGTGTTTGAGAAAGACTTCCCTGCCCGCTTAAAACATGGCTTTGCAACGCAAAATCCATCGCAATTGGCTGAGTTAGCATGGGCGACCTCCTAACTCTTCACAGAGTAGATTTTTGGCCGTTACAGCAAGCTCTTTCGAAACGCCTAAGACGATTCGAGCTTTTTGCTCAGCAGGCGTTCTGATAGCTACATCAAAACCCTTACTTGTCGACGGAATGACTTTGAAATCCATCACGCCAAATCCAGCAAGACTGGACTTCGGAATAGACCGAGCGGTTTTTCTGTAGATCTCATCATGCATTGCAACACCAACAAAAGAATTGTTGGCAGCCATATACACGGAAAGACCACTTCTATCCGGGCGCGTGATGATTTCACTGCCAGGTTTCAGTTGTTTACCGTCAATAAAAACGGTTACTAGAACCAGTCTAAAATCCGGTTTATTCATGGTTGTCTCCTCCAAGAAACAAAATGGGGGAGACCATCACCAGCCCGTCAGGGTGATAAGTAGTCTCCCTGATGGGGTTTTAAATTAAGCCGCGGTTCGCAAACGACACTGCTCCTTCTGATCCCACAATGACGTGGTCCAGAACCTTTATCTCAATCAAGGCTAACGCCTCTTTGATACGCTCGGTAATGCGGAGATCAGCTCGACTCGGCTCAGGGACACCACTGGGGTGGTTGTGGGTCAAGATCACGCCGCCAGCATTTAACTCAATTGCTTTAGCAACGATCTCTCGTGGGTACACACTCGCCTCAGCGATTGTCCCAAAGAACATATCTTCAAGGCTGATGATCCTATGTTGAGAGTCCAAAAATAGGACGCTAAAGACTTCCCGAGACGCTTCTGCCATGCGCTTTTGCAAATATGCAATCGCAGCCACACTTGAATCGATCTCCTGTCCTTTGGCGAGTCTCTCTTTGACCAACTGATTAGCCAATTTCAAAACTTCATCAGCACTTACAGTGCCCGAAATCGAGTATTGGCCAGCGCTTTCTTCTACAAACATGTCTCCTCCATACCGGCAGAAGACACACCAACCCCGAGGGATTAGTGATCCCTGCGCGGGTTTTTGGGTATTGGGGTAATTAGGCGATTAACGCAAACTGCTCAGGAGTTAACTTCTGTTCAGCTGCCACCCATTGTTCCATCTGCTCTTTGGCATAAAACTCAGCCATAGGCACAGATAGATTGTTTTCGAGTTGATTGACGCCAGCCCAACGACCGTTGTGCCACAACCAAACCACTCGCTTGTTATCAAACGCCATTACAACAACGCGTCTGCCATTTTCTTCGAGAGCCGCTAAGATCTTGCGATCTTGATACTCTCCGACTCGACGAGCCATTACCAACGATGGGTGGTCGCTGGTGTAACGCTCGAAGTTCCAGTACAGCCATTCGCGCTGTTCTGGGAGCTTTCGCGGTAAAAAACTCCGCATAACGTCTCCTCCAGAGATCTGGTTTGCCTACAGATCAATTCAAACTGAACTATCAGGGCAAACGGAGACGCAACGAACCCCTATCAAGAGGAACAAAGTCTCACCTGATAGGTGGAAGGTGCACCAATACTTAAAGACTAAGCAGGTGCGGGGTGCTACTAACTCAATAAAAATTGAAGAATCAGTAACGGTGGAAATAGGGAGGAATAACAATGCCAAAAAGCACGATAGACATGCGCTTTGGCATTGCCGGTCGAGGAACCAAATCAACTGTCAGAGACAATTTGATTTGTGATGTTCCATCAACCGAACAATTCAGGGTTAGACCACAACTTTGAGGTCGGGGATAGGATAACGGCCATACTTCATAATGGTCGGAATGAGCACATAGCACATCCAGTTCATCTGATTGTCTGATAACTCCGAGCAGCGACATTCTTCCATGCATTTTCGAATGCGATGCAATTCAAACTCTGTCGGTTCGTAATCCTTGATGCGATCGGGTCGCTTCGGCAAGGGCTGTTCTGTCGGCACATTCAGTAAGCTTTCCGGTAAAGGTACTCTCATGAAACCGCCTCCAATGAAGTGTTCACTGGCTGTTTCAGCACTTGATCGACAGTCAAACCTATGGAGTCACTGAAGATCAACGCAAGTGTCGATAACGACTGACCGTGCGGCAATTCGCGGTACCCAAGTACTCGTGCTTTCAACTTTTGGTTGGTCGCTTGTTGAGTACCTCGGTACGACGTTGCATTTTTGGCACAGAGCACGTGATCCGCATACAACAGAATGGCTTTGCTAAAGCACGCTGTAGTCGGATCTGCCTCACAGTCGATTTCATCAGCTATCACTTGCGAGGTTGCCACATAGACAAGATAACTAGCCACTGCATCTAACTGCATGCCTTGCCAAACCAAACTACCTAGCAATGCTGCCAGTAAACTCGTTGCACAGTGCTCAAGCGACTGCTGAGTACCAAAGTCCAGCTCACAGCGTTCAGTTCGATGAAGAAGCTGATGCAATTCCGCTATCTCCGGATATTGCACACAGAGTTCTTCTACCAACTGCCGTGTTTTAGCCAACGCATCGGCAAACTCAAACTGATTGCCAGCTGCGACTTCCTGCTCGCTCTTGATGAGCGTTGCATACTTATCACATGCCTTCACCAGTTCTTGTTCCATACCGCCAGGGGCGAACCAAAATGCCACCTGCTCTTGCATAGCAACAGGAAGGGTTGTTAACACGGTATGACACGCTTCGGTTTCAAGCTTGCCATACTCGCGCTTTATACCCGGATTAGCATTCTTGATTGGTGCAATGAGATCTTGGCAAATCACTTCCGGTACATCATGCAAAACCGCATGTGCCACCATCGTAGTGATATCCAAGTCTTTACCCTGTTTACGTGCAATTTGTCCGACTAACACCGTCAAAATTGCAACCATGGCCGAATGTTCCAGTACTGATTCATCATGAACACAGTCCATCAAGGCCCAGCGTTTGATATGACGCTGGCGAAGCGCCAAAGATAAAAAACCACTCATATTTTTCTCCTTAGTGCCCACGCTGCGTTTGGCGAATTGCTTCGTTGATGGTGATGACTATGCTGCGCGATTCAAGCGAATCTTCCAGCTTATCGGACACCAACGCCAACAGTTGCTCTAGTACATCAATTGGCACAGAAGCGTGGCCGCTGTTCGCAGGCGCGTTTTTAAGCTGTTGCTGCAGCTGGTAGACATCATCTTCAAGCTCTTCGACCTTTTCTTGAAGCTCATCGTTTTCAGCTTGAGCTTCTTCAAGTTGCGATGGGTTGACACAAGAGTTCAGTTTGTCATACAGAACCTCGACCGCATCGGCTGAAAGCGCTTCTCCAGTGCGAATGATTTCGTCTGCGCTGCGCCACGTTATATCTTTACCCTCTAACATGAATATCTCCTCCAGTATTAACTCGGAGACACACCAATCCCCACTACGGGAATTTCGAAATGTGTCCCGAGTGGGTGGTTATGCAACTTGTTCCGCGCCTGTATAGACCTGAAACTGTGGTTGCATGTAGTAAGGGAAAACTGACTTTCCATACCAGCGATACATGTCGAGCCAGTCGACACTTTTCTCACCTTCTGGAATATCGTGTTCAGGGATGAGAATTCGAACATGCGTACCTTGGGCCCGAAGACGCTCAGCCAATTTATTGGCATCACGTCGTCCTGCACCAGAGCGATCATGATCGCCCCAAATAATCACATGAGTGACTTCTTTGGGGATCTCAACAAGCGCTAGCACATCCGAGCAATAACATGACCACGTTGGTAGTCCTGTTGCTTCTCGAACGGCCAAGGCTGTTTCTAACCCTTCGCACACCGCCAACAGTCCACACTCTTGATGGAACGCAGGAGCATCCAGTCGAATAGCATTGCCACTGATACCAAACGGACTTGGCATGAGTTTCTTCGCATTATCAACTGGCGCTTTACCTGAGCCATCAGCAGCCATGTAGTGCCGGTGAAGTGTGACCCAACCGCCATCACTATTTGTAAACAAGCCCAGTAGCGCAGGGTGATAACTCACCTTGCCTTCGTCTGACTTGTGATAAAGGTTTGGGTTGAACATCAGACAGTCAGGCAATGCTGACACATCGCCCTTCAAGCCGCGCGACTCGAGATATTTCGCCACCAGCGGAGAATCTTTTGCCGGTAAGCATTTCTCTGCCGTTTGTCGTAACATCCGAAGCTGCCGTTTGCCGCGATTGACGTCCACTGGCTTTCGCTCCGGTTTGTTTTGCTTCGCCTTAGCCACATCACTTGAACGAACCGATGAAAGATCGCCGCCCAGGATGTCTGCAATTGCATCCAACGCTCTGGGCATGCTGCCTTCGAACTCAGCTATTAACTCATAGCCATCTAAACGACGGCCAAAGTCATTGTGAAAGCCCTCCCCCGTAGTTTCCCAGTCCGGAAACAAACGGTATTTTGTCGTTCCTTTCCCCGTAATTGGGCAAGGTACTTGACCGGGACAATTAGGGTTTTTGTCAGCCTTCTCGATAGCGAGCTCCATTCGTGCATAAGCGCCGAAAATAGTTCGCCAACCAGCTTTGCTGACCAGTGCTTTGACCTTGTCAAACTTACTGTCCATAACTTCTCCTTCGATTGATCGATAGCCCACAAGAACCACCGAAGCATCCGCGCACAGAAACTTGGGTGGTTCCTGTGAACCTAGATAACAGGCAACACGAAGAGCGCTGCCTAATGAGCTTGTTAAGAACGACAAGGCCGTTTAATTATTCGAGCTGCTAACAGACGTTTAGTACCATCTGGCAACAACTGAACTAATGCTCGACGAACCCAAAGGCCGTCTATTGAAATGATTTCTTCAATCATGGTTGTCTCCTCCAAGAGAACTTGCGAAGACACACCAATCCCCTTACGGAGATTGAACAATGTATCCCCGCATAGGGTTATGCAGCGAAGTGCTGCGAGTGGGTTTGCCTGCTAGCAGGTCAATTGGTGAATTTTCTAGTCTCACCAAACCGAGCAAGCATGGAATAGGTCTCCAATGTCTTGCACCGACAATCAACACAGATCAAGAACAAGATGTTCTCACGCCTAAAGGCATATCAAATGTTGAAGGTTGATTTACTGGTCTACGTCATCGACGCATTTCCAAATACCGTCGTTCGATGCTTGGAAATGCGTTCTCAAAAGAGAAAACGCATTAAAGACAGCCTATGGGCTGTGTCTGGAAGCCAGTTCCCAATACTTTTTCACCATCTCATCAACCGAGTGATTCATGGAGTCCCATATCACTGGTCGATCATCAGGTTCTAAGCACTGACATAACTGGTCGGTCATGGTAGCTAACTGCATGATCTGTTTGTTTTGCCAATTGTGTCGTCGCGACTTTCGCCAAAGGCGATTGAGCTCCAACATACGACCAAACAAAACCAACTGCTCGCCGTGAAGTGATTTACAAAACCATTTATCGAACATCACGCTGGCTATAGCTCCTACTGCCAGTCCGAACAACCAAAAACCGTTGCCCGATAACAATAAATGGCCCGCAACCATATACATGACGACTACGATGCATCGTTTTAAAATCATTATGCAGCCACCTCGAACAGTTTCTGACGCAATGCTTCTCGAACCGCGATATGTAAATCTGCAGCATCATTGACGCTCACAAAATCACAGTCCTCAAAGCCTGCCAGCCGATTTGTCTGAATTCCGATACCGATCACCGCAACCCCCATCAATCGGCAATGTTCAATTGCTTTTTGAGTGGTCATCCAATCATTCGGTGAACCGTCGGTCAGTACAAACATCAACTTGCGTTGCTGAGGCTGATTCAGTAGGCGCATTAATGCTCCACTGATGGCTTCAGCAGTTGGCGTATCAGAACCCGCGGGCACTCGAAACATGTCTTTACGGTGATTTGTTTTCTGGTGAAAACTCTTCGCCACATGAAGACAATCTCCGCCGGTGTAGAATGGGTAATAGCCTACTTCGCAAGTGCACCCTTTGAGCTTATCGATGGCCATTGATAAAGCCAGCGCTGCAGTATTGGCATGCTGCATTTTGGTCAAGGTGCCAGCTTCTTCTTCCGCAGGTGTTAGCCAACTCATCGAGTCTGAGCGGTCTACAACAATACTTACTGCTGTAGTCGGCGCTGTGCGGCGCGCTTCACTGCGATACACGTTCAGATCACTGCCTGTTTGAATACCTACCAAACGGGACTGATCAATCTGCGTACCTCGACGATCATGCGACACTTTCACACGACCAATGTCTAGTAGCGCTCGCTGCAGTGGATGACGCACCTTACTCGACAGAGACAACCAAACATCATGACTGACTGGACCAGATCCAACATTGAACTCTCGACCCATCATCGGCTCGATAATCATCTCCGCTTCCGGATCAGATTCGATATCAGCGTCCAGTTCTTCCAACAATGCACGAACCGCTTCATGCATGTCTTCGCAACCCGACTGACCGTTATCGTCCAAGACTGCCTTAATCAGTTCTTGAATCGACACCTGCGATGATTCGTTATCGTCACCAGTTGAGTCATCGCCTGAGTCCGATTCATCATCGCCAGTTGAGTCATCGCCTGAGTCCGATTCATCATCACCAGTTGAGCTATCGCCTGAGTCCGATTCATCATCACCAGTTGAGCTATCGCCTGAGTCCGATTCATCATCGCCAGTTGAATCATCGCCTGAGTCCGATTCATCATCACCAGTTGAGCTATCGCCTGAGTCCGATTCATCATCACCAGTTGAGCTATCGCCTGAGTCCGATTCATCATCGCCAGTTGAATCATCACCTGAGTCCGATTCATCATCACCAGTTGAGCTATCGCCTGAGTCCGATTCATCATCGCCAGTTGAATCATCGCCTGAGTCCGATTCATCATCACCA